>SCVB01000026.1 GCA_004296955.1 Brevundimonas sp. | reverse complement strand
CATGGCCGGGGGCGGCGATGAAGGCCTGGCGGATCTGGCGGCCGGTCTCGGTGCGGATCGGGATGTTCTGCAGATTTGGGTCGGAGGAGGCGAGGCGGCCGGTGGTGGCGGCCGCTAATTGGTAACTGGTATGCACGCGGTCGGTGGTCTTGTCGGCGGCCTCGATCAGGGCGTCGGTATAGGTGCCCTTGAGCTTGGCCAGCTGGCGCCAGTCCAGCAGGACGCGCGGCAGGTCGTGGGTGAGGGCGAGGGCCTCGAGGGTGGCGGCGCCGGTCTCCCACTGGCCGCTGGCGGTCTTCTTGCCGCCGGTCAGGGCCATCTCGCCGAACAGGATGTCGCCGATCTGGCGCGGGGAGCCGACGTTGAACGGGCGGCCGGCGAGCTCGTGCGCCTGCTGCTCCAGTTCGGCCATGCGCAGGCCGAACTCGGAGGACAGCCGCTTGAGGCGGTCGGGGTCGACGCGGATGCCGGCCTGTTCCATCTCGGCCAGGACGGCGGGCATGCCGCGCTCCAGCGTCTCATAGACGGTGACGAGGTGTTCCTCGGCCAGGCGCGGCTTGAGGATGCGCCAGAGACGCAGGGTGACGTCGGCGTCCTCGGCGGCGTAGCAGGTGGCCGGTTTCAGCTCGACGTGTTTGAAGGATTTCTGGGCCTTGCCGGTCCCGGCGACCTGTTTGAACGGGATGGGGTCGTGGCCGAGGTGGAGCCGCGCCAGCTCGTCCATGCCGTGGCCGTGCAGGCCGCCCTCGAGCACATAGGAGATCAGCATGGTGTCGTCGAAGGGGGCGACGCGGACGCCGCGCCGGGCCATGACGGCGATGTCGTATTTGCCGTTCTGCATCACCTTGAGGACGGCGGGGTTCTCGAGCAGGGGTTTGAGCCGGGCGAGGGCCGTGGGCTTGTCGATCTGGGTCAGGGCTTCGCGCTGCTCGGTCTCGCCGCCGAAGTCGAGGCCGCCGGCGTTGGGCGCGGGCGGGTGCTCGTGGGTCAGGGGGATGTAGCAGGCGTCGTTGGGGCCGATGGCCAGGGAGACGCCGCACAGGCCGGCGTGGGTGGCGCTCAGCGCGTCGGTCTCGGTGTCGAAGCCGATGACGCCGGCCTCGGTCGCGCGGGCGATCCACTGGTCGAGCTCTTCGAGGGTCTGGATGCAGCGGTAGGCGTCGTGGTCGACCGTGTGTGCGATGGCGGGACCGGGTGCAACTTGGCCGTAGCGGGGTGTGGCGACGGGGGCGCTGGGGGCTTTCGGGCGGGCGACGAAGGCGGTGCCGTTGGTGGCCGGAGCCTTGCCGTCGCCGACGCGGGCGCGCAGGCCGCGGAACTCCATCTTGTCGAGGAAGGCGGCGAGGGCTTCGGGGTCGGGGTCGCGAACCTTGAAGTCGTCGATCGGCTCGGGGGCGGGGGCGCTGCAGTCGAGGGTGACCAGCTGGCGGGAGAGACGGATCTGGTCGGCGAACTCGATCAGGGTCTCGCGGCGCTTGGGCTGTTTGATCTCGTGGGCCCGGGCCAGCAGGGTGTCGAGGTCGCCGTATTCGCCGATCAGCTGGGCGGCGGTCTTGGGGCCGATGCCGGGGGCGCCGGGGACGTTGTCGACGCTGTCGCCGATCAGGGCCTGGACCTCGACCACCTTGTCGGGCGTGACGCCGAACTTTTCGAACACGGCCTCCTCGGCGAGGCGGCGCTCCTTCATCGGGTCCCACATGACCACCGAGGGGCCGATCAGCTGCATCAGGTCCTTGTCGGAGGAGACGATGACCGCCTCGCCGCCGGCGTCGCGGGCCTTGCAGGCATAGGTGGCGATCAGGTCGTCGGCCTCATAGCCGGGCAGTTCGACGCAATGGACGCCGAAGGCGGCGGTGGCCTCGCGCACCAGCGGGAACTGGGGGATCAGGTCCTCGGGCGGGGCGCTGCGGTTGGCCTTGTAGAGGTCGTACATCTCATTGCGGAAGGTCTTCTCCGAATGGTCGAAGACGGCGACGAGATGGGTCGGGCCGTCGTCGCCCTTCATGTCGCGGATCAGCTTCCACAGCATGTTGCAGTAGCCCTGGACGGCGCCGACGGGCAGGCCGTCGGACTTGCGCGTCAGGGGCGGCAGGGCGTGGTAGGCGCGGAAGATGTAGGCCGAGGCGTCGATCATCCACAGCCGCACGGCGGGGCCGTCCTGGGTGAGGGGGCGGTCGGTCTGTTCGGGCGCGGCGTCGGTCATGCGGCGAACATAGGGGGACCCGCCGCCGCCGTCACCGGCTGACGGTCAGGAGACCCCCTCAGGAGACCCAGGTGTTGCGGCACGAGCCTTCGGGGACGGTCCAGCCGGCGAAGCCCGAGATCACCCGGCACTCATAGCCCATGCCGGCGAGGGGGCCGTGCATGATGCCGGTGGCGACCACGGCCCCGCCGCCGTCATAGACGGGGCGGGCGAAGCTGACCCAGCGCACCCGCTCGCGCGGATCGCCGGGGGCGTCCGGGTCGTACGGCTGGAAGGCGAGGCCGTAGCGGCTCCAGTCGCAGCGCGGGGCGTAGTCGCCCTCGAAGCGGATCGGCAGGGGCCGGTTGTCGGTGTCGTTGAAGCGATAGTGCTCCTTCGCGATCGCGGCGATGACGGCGCAGTCATTGCCGTCAGCCATCGGCGGGCCCCCGGGGCCGGGCTCCATCGGCGTAGCGCAGGCGCCGAGCAGGGCGGTCGAGGCGAGCAGGGCGGGCAGGACGCGCATGACGGCTCCTTATTGCGAGCGCAGGCCGGTGATGGTGCGGTTGGGGGCGATATCCTCGGCCGAGGTGATCAGGTGAACGAGGGCGGGGCGGCCGGCGTTCCGCGCGGCGGCGAGCGCGGCGGGGAAGTCGGCGGTGGTCTCGCAGCGGATCCCGAAGGCCCCGAAGGCCTCGGCGTATTTGACGAAATCCGGATTGACCAGGTCGGTGGCGATGGTCCGCGCGGCGCCGGGATAGTGGGTCTCCTGGTGCATGCGGATGGTGCCGTAGGTCCCGTTGTCGACGACCACGACGACGACATTGATGCCGTACTGGACCGCGGTGGCGATCTCCTGGCCGGTCATCAGGTAGTCGCCGTCGCCGGCGATGCAGATGACGTCGCGGTCGGGATGGACGCTCTTGGCGGCGAGGGCGGCGGGATAGCCGTAGCCCATGGCGCCGGAGGTCGGGGCCAGCTGGGTGCGGCAGGCGCGATGGCGGTAGAAGCGGTGCAGCCAGGCGGCGAAATTGCCGGCGCCGTTGGTGATGATGGCCGTCGGCGGCAGGCTGTCGCCAAGGTGGGCCATGCATTCGCTCATGTTCACCGCGCCGGTTACGGGCACGGGCGTCGAGAAGGCCTGGTAGTCGGCGTGGGCCGTGGCGGCCTCATCATGCCAGGTGCGGCCCGGATCGATCGCGGACAGGGCGTGGGCGGCGAGGGAATTGTCAGCCGTGGCGCTGAGCAGCGGCGTCCAGACGCGGCCCAGCTCCTCGGCGCCCGGATGGATATGGATCAGGGTCTCGGCGGTGCGGGCGCGGTCGAACAGGGTGTAGCCCTGGGTCGGGTTCTCGCCGAGGCGGGCGCCGATGGCGAGGATGAGGTCGGCGGCCTTGGCCCGGGCGGTCAGCTTCGGATTGCAGCCGAGGCCGAGGTCGCCGGCGTAGTTGGGGCGGTCGTTGGACAGGATGTCCTTGCGCCGGAAGGACAGGCTGACCGGCAGGCCGATCTTCTCGGCCCAGTCGCCGATGGCGGCGGCGGCGTCCTCGGTCCAGCCCGAGCCGCCCAGCACCAGCAGGGGACGTTCGGCCCTGGCCAGACGGGCGCGGACCTGTTCGACAAAGGCCGGGTCCAGCCCCGCCTTCGCGGGCGTCACCGGCCGGATCGGGGCCGGGCCGCCGTCGGCGTGGAGGATGTCCTCGGGCAGGGCGATGACCACGGGACCCATCCGGCCCTGCAGGGCTGTGGCGAAGGCGCGCTCGACCACTTCGACGGTGCGTTCCGGGCTCTCGATCTCGGTGGCCCATTTGGCCAGGCCGCCGAAGACCTCGCGGTAGTCGACCTCCTGGAAGGCGCCGCGGCCGCGGTCGGTCAGGGCGATCTGGCCGACGAACAGGATCATCGGCGTGGAATCCTGGTGCGCCGTGTGCACGCCGATGGAGGCGTGGGTCGCGCCCGGGCCGCGGGTGACCATGCAGACGCCGGGCTTGCCGGTCAGCTTGCCGTAGGCCTCGGCCATGTTGGCGGCGCCGGCCTCGTGGCGGCAGGCGATGACCTGGATCCTGTCGCGGACGTCGGCGAGGGCGTCGAGGACGGCCAGATAGCTTTCGCCCGGCACGCAGAAGACGCGGTCGATGCCGTTCATGACGAGGGTGTCGACGATGCGTCGGGCGGCGGTGTTTGCGGGCTGGCTCATGCGGGAGCGGTTAGCAGATCAGACCCCGGCTTGGCCATGCAACCCCGCCGCCACGCTTGCGTTTATGGCCAAGGTTCAACGCTTGGAACGGAACACCCCATGAAGAAGATCATCACCCTCACGCTCGTCGCCGCCGCCCTGGCCGTGTCGGCCTGCAACACCATCTCGGGCGTCGGCCGCGACGTCTCCGCCGCGGGCGACGCCGTCGCCGCCGGCGCTGAAGAAGCCAAGAACTAGCTTTCAACCCCGTCGTCAGCGAAGGCCCGTCGTTCCGCGGCGGGCCTTTTCTGTGAGATCAGTAGGTTACGCCGGTCAGATACAGGCCGTGCGACGGCGCCACCGGCCCGCAGGCGGCGCGGTCGCGGGCGGCGAGGGCCGCGGCGACATCCCCGACCGCCCATCGGCCCAGCCCGACCTCGACGAGGGTGCCGGTCATCGACCGGACCTGACGGTGCAGGAAGCTGCGCGCCTCGAACACCAGATGCACCTCGTCGCCGACGCGTGAGACCCGGGCGACATCGAGCGTCTTTTCGGGCGATTTCGACTGGCAGTTCACATCGCGGAAGGTGGTGAAGTCGTGCAGGCCGACGAGGCTCTGCGCCGCCGAATGCATGGCCCCGGCGTCCAGCGGCTTGCGCATGTGCCAGACCCGGCCGTGGTCGAGCGCCGGCGGGCCGGGGCGGTTGAGAATGCGGTACAGGTAGCGGCGGCCTGTGGCCGAGAAGCGGGCGTGCCAGTCGCCGTCGACGCCGACGCAGTCCAGCACCGAGATCCGCTCGCCGACCAGATGGGCGTTGAGGGCGTTCATCACCGTCTTCGCCGGCCAGTCCTTTTCGAGATCGAGACTGATCACCTGGCCGGTGGCGTGGACCCCGGTGTCGGTGCGGCCCGCGGCGGCGAGGCGCACCGTCTCGCCGCAGAAGGCGGTGATGGCCGACTCGACCGCGCCCTGCACCGTCGGCTGGTCGGTCTGGGCCTGGAAGCCGTTGTAGCCCGAGCCGTCGTACTCCAGCGTGAGCCGGTAGCGCGGCATCAGCCCAGCTCCGTTCCGGCCTGCAGCGGAAAGCCGCGCAGCATCTCCTCGGCCGACTGGGCCGCCTTGCCCGCGCGCTGGACGCGCAGCAGCTGGACCGCGCCCTCGCCGCAGGCGATGCGCAGGCTCCCGTCCAGCACCTGACCGGGGGCGCCCGAACCCTCGCTCGCGATGCGCGACATCAGCACCTTGATCCGCACCGGGCCGTCCTCGCCGGGGACCTCGAACCAGGCCCCGGGGAAGGGCGACAGGCCGCGGATATGGGCGTCGACCGCCACCGCCGGGCGGGACCAGTCGATCCGCGCCTCGGCCGGGGTGATCTTCTTCGCATAGGTCGGCTCGCCGACCTGTTCCGTGCCCTCGACGCCGCCGCGATCGATGGCGGCCAGGGCCCGGGGCCAGAGGGCGGCGCCGATGTGCGACATCCGCTCGCCAAGGCTGGCGGCGGTGTCGTCCTCGCGGATGTCGAGCACCTCGGACAGCAGGATCGGACCTTCGTCGAGGCCCTCGGACATGCGCATGATCTGGACGCCGGTCTGGCGGTCGCCGGCCATGATGGCGCGCTGGATCGGCGCGGCGCCGCGCCAGCGCGGCAGCAGGGAGCCATGCAGGTTGAAACAGCCGAGGCGCGGCGCGTCGAGCACCTCGGCCTTGAGGATCTGGCCGTAGGCGACGACGCAGGCGGCGTCGACCTCGAGGCTTCTGAACGTTTCGATCGCCTCGGGCGACTTCATCGAGGCGGGGGTGAAGACCGGCAGGCCCATGGTCTCGGCGAAGGCCTGGACCGGCGACGGCGTCAGCTTCTGGCCCCGCCCGCGCGGCTTCGGCGGCTGGGAGTAGACGGCGACGATCTCATGGCCCGAGGCGATGAGCTCGGCCAGCGACGGCACGGCGAATTCGGGGGTACCCATGAAGGCGAGGCGCATCCGCGCGCTTTGCCCTATGCGCGGGGCGGGGACAAGGCGAGGGGCGGGAGGGGGCGGGTTTCAGGTGGGCTGGCGATGTCAGCTTTCGACCCAAAGCGGACATTGATGTGCGGTCGTCTACATGCACAACTGCCAACAGGGAGGACATAGCAATGCGATCTTTGCCTTTGGCCGTTGCCGCTCTCGTTCTCTCATCATGTTCGACGCTGTCAGGTTCCGCCGAGGCGCAGATGCGAACGGAAACCGTCAGGCTTGAACCCACAGGCGATCT
>SCVB01000006.1 GCA_004296955.1 Brevundimonas sp. | reverse complement strand
TCGTTCAGGACGATGCCCTTGCCCTTCATGTAGATCAGGGTGTTGGCGGTGCCGAGGTCGATGGCGATGTCGTTGGAGATCGCGCCGAAAATGCTGGAGAACATGGGTCCGGGATACCGTTCGTTCGGGCCTTAAAGGGGGCGTGCGTCAGTCTCGATCCGCTTCGGCGACGCCCCGGCGCCACGCATCCCCACGCGCCGCCTCCTGATCGTTATCGCCTGACCGACCTTAGGGCCCGTTTGCCCGTGTGCGAGGGCGAATACAAGCCCTGTCGCCCTGCGAGCGACCTCGAAAAGTCCGTCAGCCCGCGCCCTCACCGGAACGTGACGCCGGGCGACGCCCTCTTACGCCGCCGCGCGTTCGGAACCGCCCGTCAGGCGCTCCATCGCGGGATAGAGGATCCCGTTCTCCATCTCGATCCGCAGGGCCAGGGCGCCGATGACGCCTTCCGTCGCGGCGCCGAAACGGCCGGCCTCGCCGAGGATCGCCTCGAGCGTCCAGTGATCGCGATAATTGGCCCAGGCGCCGACGATCCCGCCCATGGCCTCGAAGGCGTCCGCTCCCAGCCGGCGGGTGTCCTCATCGCCGGCGGCCATCAGCGCAGGATAGAGGTGGTCGTCTTCCTCGGCGAGATGATTGCGCAGCAGGACGTCGAGGGACTGGATCAGTGCGACGGCGTCATGGGCGTCGCCGCGGGTCTTGACGGCGCCGGCGACGCCCACGAGACGGCTGGCCTGGGCCATGATCGCGCTGTGCTCCAGCCTGAGCGCCGAAATGTTCATACTGATACTCCCCCGAGAGGTAGAGCAAAGACCCGGGTCCTTAAGATGCCCTGAAGATGGACCGTCGAATGGGCCTAGTCCGCGCCGGAGGCCCGCTCGCGTCGCCTGACCAGTTCGCGCACCCCCAGCATGGCCGCCAGCCAGACCGCGGCCACCCCCGCGAGAATCAGGGAGGTCCAGACGCCGTCGCCGCTGGCCGCCGCCACCACCGCCCCGCCGAAGAAGGCCACCAGGGCGGTCTTTGGCAGGACGCCGAGGGCGCAGCCGGCGAGGAAGCGCCAGAACGAGGCCCGGGCGGCGCCGAAGGCCATGTTGACGACGATGAAGGGCGCCGAGGGCACGTTGCGGATCATGAAGCTGGCGTAGAAGGCGTTCTTGCCGACGAAGCCCTTCAACCGGCCCATGGTGCGCCCGCTGAAGCGGTCGACCAGCCGCGCGGTCGGCCCCCGTCCCAGCCAGTAGGTGACGCCCGCCGAGACCACGGTCGCGGCCCAGCTGTAGACGAAGCCCAGCGAGGGTCCGAAGGCGACCACGCAGGCGGCGATGAGGATGAACTGCGGCGCCCCGATGAAGGCGGCCGCGACGAACAGGACGACCGTCGCGAAGAAGGCCCAGGGGCTGCCGGAATAGCCCTGCAGCCAGGCCTCGAGATTCTCCTCGGCCGCCAGGCCAAGCTGGCTCTTGCCGACGGCCAGCAGGCCCACGGTCGCGCCGAGCAGCAAGGCCGTCGCCAGCAGCGCCCGCCAGCGGCGGCCTTCCATGTTGAGGATGAAGTCGAGGAAGCGACGCATATCCCCGATTAGCAGGCGACGCCGACAGGGGCGAGAGGCCGCCGCTTCAGCCGGACCGGCCTCTTGAGGCGCTGACGAGGGCCGCCGTCAGGGCCAGGGCCGCGCCGGCGACGAGGGCGATCCGCGGCGTGGCCTCGACCGATGTGGCGGCGAAGAGCAGGGTCACCAGGACCGCGCCGGTCGTCTGGCCGGTGAGGCGCGCCGTGCCCTGCATCCCGCCCGCCGCCCCGCTCCGCTCCGGGGAGGCGGCCATAAAGAGGGTGCGGTTGTTGGGCGTCTGAAACAGGCCGAAGCCGAGGCCGCAGAGAGCCAGCAGGGGCGCGAGGGATCGGGAGTCCGCGTCCGGGGCCTGGAGCGCGACGCCGGCAAGGCCCGCGGCCAGGCAGGCGCCGCCTGCGGCGCAAAGCCAGGCCGAAGGCGTCCTGTCCGTGAAACGACCGACGACGCCCGCGGCGACCGCGACCGCCAGCGGCCAGACGGTCATCTGGAGGCCCGTCTCCAGCGCCGACAGGCCGGCGTCATGCAGAAGGAACGGCAGGGCGACCAGGGCGGCGGTCTGGCCGGCGAAACAGCAGACCGAGGCGACCACCGCGGTCGCGAAGCTCCGCCGCCCCAGCAGATCGAAGGGCAGGAGCGGCGCGGTCCTGGATCGTTCACGGCGCACCAGCGCCACGAGAGCGAGGATCGCCGCCAGCCAGAGACCGACCGCCAGTCCCGGCAGGACCGGAAGGCTTTCGGCGCCGGCGATGAGCAGGGCGAACAGGGCCGCGTTGAGCAGAACGCTGACCCCGTCGATCGCCTGGCTCCCGCCCCGGGCAGGCGGCAGCGCCCGCGTCGCGAGCAGGACCCCCAGTCCGAGGGGCAGGTTGAGGGCGAACAGCCATGGCCAGTCGCCGAGGGTCAGCACCAGGGCCCCGACGGCGGGACCGGCCGCCGAGCACAGGGCGATGGTCATGGCGTTCCAGCCGATGGCGGAGCCCAGCCGGTCAGCCGGAACAGAGAAGCGCAGCAGGGCCACGCCGACCGACATGATGGCCGCGCCGCCCAGCCCCTGCAGGAACCGCGCGGCGACCAGCCAGGTCAGGGACGGCGCCAGGGCGCACAGAAGCGAGGCCGCGGTGAACAGGGCCACGCCGGACGCGAACACTCGTCGGTAGCCCAGTCGCTCGCCGAGCGCCCCGCACGGCAGAAGGGCCATCAACACCGCGGCCTGGTAGGCCGTGACGACGAGGACGACCGCGCCCGCGGAGATCTGCAACGCGCCCGCGATCGTCGGCAGGGCCAGGTTCACGACGCCCGCGTCGAGAACCACCAGCGCCATGGAGGACAGGACCGCGACCACGGCGACGGCGCGGCGGCGCGGTTGAAGGCCGGAGGCGGCGGCGTCCGGGGCCGCGCTCTCACCGGCCGCGGCGGCGGTCATCGCGGCGCACCCGGGGTCCAGACCCCGTCGACCTGCACATAGCGGGTGATCGGATGTCGCTGCGGATCCTCGGCCCTCAGATCCCGCTCGGTGAAGCGGAAGAGGAGCGCCGTTTCGGACAGACAGCGGGTGTCGTGGATGTCGCCGGGCAGATAGGCCCGGACATCCCCGGCCCGCAGGATCGTCTTGTCCCGCTCGACCAGCCGGACCTGTCCATCGGGCGACGTGATCCGGGCCCAGGAGCCCATTTCGACCTCGCCCTCCTGGATGGCGTACAGGACCCAGTTCCGGCCGTGGTCATGCGGCGGGCGGTAAAGGCCCGCCGACTCGGCATGGGCCAGAAGCACGAAGCCGTGGGCAGGGTCGCGGTACAGTTCGACATTGGCCGCCCGGTCGCGGCGCAGCGCCGCCAGCCAGGGCTCCTTGTCCGACGCCCCGGCGAGGGCGGCGGCCTGATGGCGGCATTCCGCCACCAGCTCGCTGGTGAGCGGCCCCCAGGCCGCCCTGACAGACGTGATGAAGGCCGTGAGCGCGTTGCTTTCCATGATCCTGCTCCTTTCGGTTCGATGGAAACCAAGGCTATGCCGCGACGACATGTGGCGGAACGCGCAGCATTTGCAGGATATTGTTGCGTCTAACGCTAGGTCCCGGGCCGGTGCGATGGTAGGATCGCCGCATGTCGCGGCCCGATCTGAACCAGCTTGTCACGCTCGACGCCCTGCTCTCCGAGGGCAGCGTCGCGCGGGCGGCGAAACGGTTGCAGCTGAGCCCCTCGGCCATGAGCCGCGCGCTTTCGCGTCTGCGGGACACCGTCGGCGATCCCCTGCTGGTGCGCGCCGGACGAGGTCTCGTGCCGACCCCGCGCGCCGTCGCGCTGCGCGAGCCCGCCCACCAGCTCCTGCAGGAGGTCGAGGCCCTGCTGCGGCCGGACGAGTCCCTCGACCTGGCCCGGCTCGAGCGGACGTTCACCCTGCGGACCAGCGACGGCTTCGTGGAGAATTTCGGGCCCGCGCTGATGGCCCGGGTCGACCGCGAGGCCCCCGGCGTGCGGCTTCACTTCCTGCAGAAGCCCGACAAGGACAGCGCGCCTCTTCGCGACGGGCGGGTCGATCTCGAAACCGGGGTCGTCGAGGCGGCCCTGGGGCCCGAGGTTCGCACCCAGGCGCTGTTCCACGATCGGCTGGTCGGGGTGGTCCGGCAAGGGCATCCGCTGACCGGGGGCGAGCTCACCGCGGCGCGATATCGGGCGGCGCAGCATGTGGTGGTGTCGCGAAGCGGCGCCGAGGACGGCGCCGTGGACCAGCCTTTCCTGCCGGCCGAACTGAAGCGCAGGGGCGCGACCATCGTCGGCGGCTTTTCGGCGGCCCTGTCCCTGGCGCGCCTGTCCGACCTGGTGGCGACGGTCCCGGAGCGGCACACGGCGAACCTCCGGACGGGACTGCACAGTTTCGACCTGCCGGGGCCCACGCGGAACTTCGCCGTGTCGATGCTCTGGCACCCGCGGATGGACTCGGATCCGGCCCATCGATGGCTGAGGGGATGTCTCCGCGAGGTCTGCGCCCTGCGCTAGCCGCGCGGGATCGCCCCCTGCCCTTTCCATCCGGCCGCCCGAACATATCCCCCGCTGACGCATTCTCCCCCGGCAAGGAGACTGATCATGGCTGCGCGACCCACCTGGCAAGGACATCTGAAGCTGTCGCTCGTCACCTGTCCGGTGGCGCTCTACACGGCGACGACCAGCACCAATGACGTGCGCTTCCACCTGATCAATCCGGAGACCAACAACCGCATCCGCATGGTGCCGACCGATCCGGACGCCGGGCCGGTGGAGCGGAGCGACCTGGTGCGCGGCTATGAGGTGTCGAAGGACGAATACGTCCTGTTCGACGACGCCGATTTCGACAAGGTGAAGCTGGAGAGCACGCGGACCATCTCGATCGACAAATTCGTCGACGAGAGCGAGATCGACCGGCTGTACTGGGACTCGCCCTTCTACGTCGTGCCCGAGAAGGGCGCGGGGCTGGAGGCCTTCGCCGTCATTCGCGACGCCATGAAGAAGCAGGGCAAGGTCGCGCTGGGCTGTCTGGTGCTGCGCGGCAAGGAGCGGCAGCTCGCCCTGGAGGTGCGGGGCAAGGGACTGGTGGCCTATACCCTGCGGGCGCAGGACGAGGTCCGCGACGCCGGCGACTATTTCGATGACATCAAGGCGGTGAACGCGGACGAGGACATGGTCGAGATCGCCGCCCGGATCATCGGCCAGAAGGAGGGCGATTTCGACCCGTCCGACTTCAAGGACCGCTATGACGACGCCCTGCGCGAGATGATCAAGGCCAAGACGAAGGGCGGCAAGGGCACGGTGGACGTGCCCGAACCCGACGACACCAATGTCATCGACCTGATGGCGGCGTTGCGGAGCAGCCTGAAGGGGTCGGCCGGGTCGGAGAAGACGCCGGCCGCGAAGAAGGCGGCGGCGAAAAAGCCGGCTGCCAGGAAGAAGGCCGCAGCCTGATCCTTCTCCCCTTGAGGGAGAAGGTAGCCCGGAGGGCCGGATGAGGGGTGAGACACCCGTCGTTGGCGAGGCCCCGCCAAGCTTGCTGTCGACGGTCGGCATGCCCAACGCGCTGTCCCTGAACGAGTCGCGCCTGTCGCCGGCTAGTTATGGTGTTTCACCCCTCATCCGCCCCCTGTCGGGGGCACCTTCTCCCTCAAGGGGAGAAGGATTCTAAAGGCCGACCTTCTTCAGCACCGGCTTGAGGCTGGTTTCGGCCTTGCGGAAATCCTTCCATGGGTCGGGCTTCTTCAGCATCGCGGGATAGTTCCAGAGATTGAAAGCCGAAGGATCGAGCCCGGCCTTCACCTGCCCCCAGGACAGCGGGAAGGCGATGCCGGCGCCGGGCCGGGCCCGCGGCGACCACGGGGCCACGGCCGTCGCCATCCGGCCGTTGCGCAGATAGTCGAGGAAGATCTTTCCGCCGCGGGCCTTCTTGGCCAGGGTCGTGGTGAACCGGTCGGGGGCGTCGGCGCGGACCAGCTCTGACACGGCTTTCGCAAACGCCTTGGCCTGATCCCATTCGACGCGGCTGCGGGCGTCGGCCTTGATCGGCACCACGACGTGCAGCCCCTTGCCGCCGGTCGTCTTGACGAAGGGCGTCAAGCCGAGGCCCTCCAGCTTCACCTTCACGACTTTGGCCGCAGCAATGACGTCGGCGAAGTCCAGCCCCTCGTCGGGGTCGAGGTCGAAGGTGATCTGTTCGGGCGTCTCGGGATCGCCCGGTTTGCAGCCCCAGGGGTGCAGCTCCAGTCCGCCCGACTGGCCGATGGCGACCAGGCCGCCGACGTCGACGACGCCGACGTAGGGCTTGCGCTCCTTCACATCGATCAGCTTCAGCCGCGGGCTGGAGCCGGCCATGGCGTGGCGCTGGAAGAAGGTTTCGCCGGCGATGCCGTCGGGGGCGCGGATGATCGAGACCGGCCGGTCGGCGACATGGGCGAGGATCCGCTCCGACGCCGCCTCATAATAGCGGGCGAGGTCGGCCTTGGTGATAGGCGGATGGCCGTCGCGGGCGGGCCACAGGACCTTGTCGGGGCTGGAGAGGGCGACGCCGGCGACCACGACCTTGCCCGTCTTCCCGGCGGGCCGGGTCGGAGCAGCGGGCTCCATGACGGAGGGAGCCTGCGGCGCCTCGGTGACCTCGGCGGCGGTCTTGTCCTCGCGCAGGCCGCGGAAGGCCGCGTGGCGCAGGGATCCGCCTTCGGTGTAGCCGCCGTGTTCGATCTCGGCGACGAGACCGGGTTTGACCCAGTGGATATCCTTCGCCCCCTTTGGCGCGCCGGCGCCGGAGAAGGGGCTTTTGTCCGCGGCGGCGGCCTTGAGCGCGGGCGTCAGGGTCTTCGTCACCGCCTCGCCATAGCCCGTGCCGACGCGGCCCAGATAGCGAAGGCCGCCCTTGTCGCGGACGCCGACCAGCAGGGAGCGGAACCGCGTTCCGCCCTCGGACGACCAGCCGCCGATGACGACCTCGTCGCGGCCCCGGCATTTCGACTTGACCCAACTGGCCGAGCGGCCGGCGCGATACGGGGCGTCCAGCTTCTTGGAGATGACCCCCTCCAGGTCCATGCGGCAGGCGCTTTCCAGCACCGCCTGGCCGGACGAGGCGAAATGCTCGACGTAGCGAAGGCGTTTGGCGTGGGCCTCGCCGATCCGGTCGACATACGCCTGCAGACGCGCCTTGCGGTGCGAGAGCGGCAGTTTGCGCAGGTCCTCGTCGCCCTCGAACAGCAGGTCGAAGGCGAAATAGACCAGGTCGTCGGTGCGGCCGTCCGAGATCGCCGCCTGCAGGGCGGAGAAGTTCGGCATGTGGTCGGAGTCCAGGGCGCACAGCTCGCCGTCGATCACGGCGTCGGGCCAGTTCGCGGCGTCGGCGGCGATGGCCGGGAAGCGGTCGCTCCAGTCCAGACCCTTGCGGGTGCGCAGTACGGCCTTGCCCCCGCCGACGCCGATCTGGATGCGGTAGCCGTCGAATTTGATCTCGTGCGCCCATCCGGCCGCGGCGGGCGGATGGTCGGCGACCTTGCAGAGCTGGATCGGGACGAAGGCCGGCGGTCTGGTCGCCTTGCTGGCGGCGGCCCTGGACGGTTTCGGTTTGGCCGGGGCCTTGCGGCCGGTCGGTTTGGACGCGGTCCATTGCGTCTTGCCCTCCGCGATCTCCGCCAGCGTGCGGCCGGTCGTCACCGAGGCGTCGATCTCGGCGAGGGCGTCGCCCTCCCCCGGGACCGCATGGTCGTCCTTCTCCTTGATCAGCAGCCAGTTGTTCCGTTTCGACGGTTTGCCGCGATCAGATTTCAGCCGGACCAGGGCCCAGCCGCCCTTCAGCCGTTCGCCGTCCAGCGTCATCTTGACCGACCCCTTGGCGAAGTCGGCCTCGAGGGTTTCGGGGTGTTGCGGCGTCCAGGTCCCCGTGTCCCACAGCTGGACCGTGCCGGCGCCGTAGTTGCCGGCCGGGATAGTCCCCTCGAACGACCCGTAGTCCAGGGGATGGTCCTCGACCTCGACCGCCAGACGCTTGACCGAGGGGTCGCGCGACGGCGCTTTGGTCACGGCCCAGGATTTGAGGACGCCGTCGAACTCGATGCGGAAGTCATAGTGCAGGCGCGTCGCGGCGTGGCGCTGGATCAGATAGCGGAGCGGCTCGGTCGCCTTGCGACGGGCCTTGGCGCCTTTCGGCTCCGGCGTCTCGCCGAAGCGGCGTTTGGCCTGGTAGGTTTCGAGCTCGCCGCGCATGCCGTCCCCTCGGTTGGTCGCTGGCTCAACGCATCATCCGGACTTGGGATCAATCCGCCGGATCGGTCCACCATTTGATCGCTGTTTCGCAACTGCGTAAGGAATGGGCGCCGTTCGCCGGGAGTCGCCATGTCCAGCCTGCAATCCTCCGCCCTCGCCCGCGTGAAGCCCTCCGCCACCCTGGCGGTGACCGCCCGCGCGCGGGAGCTGAAACGCGAGGGCCGCGACGTCATCGGCCTAGGCGCCGGCGAGCCGGACTTCGACACGCCGGAGAACATCAAGCAAGCAGCCATTGACGCCATCCGGCGCGGCGAGACCAAATACACCGACGTCGACGGCCTGCCCGAGCTGAAGGCGGCGGTGGCGGCCAAATTCGCGCGCGAGAACGGCCTGACCTATGCGGTGAACCAGATCCATGTCGCCCCCGGCGGCAAGACGGTGATCTACAACGCCCTGGTCGCCACCCTGTCGCCCGGCGACGAGGTGATCGTGCCCGCGCCCTACTGGGTCAGCTATCCCGACATGGTGCTGCTGGCCGGCGGCGAGCCGGTGACCGTGGTCGGGCATGAGGCCGACGGCTTCAAGCTGAAGCCCGAGGCGCTGGAGGCGGCGATCACGCCGCGGACCAAGTGGCTGATCCTCAACTCGCCGTCGAACCCGACCGGGGCAGCCTATACCGGCGCGGAGCTGGAGGCCCTGGCCGCCGTGCTGCGCCGTCATCCGCAGGTCTGGGTGATGACCGACGACATGTATGAGCACCTGATCTACGGCGACTTCGACTACCGGACGATCGCCCAGGCGGCGCCGGATCTCTACGACCGGACCCTGACCGTCAACGGCGTGTCCAAGGCCTACGCCATGACCGGCTGGCGCATCGGCTACGCCGGCGGGCCCAAGCCGTTGATCGACCTGATGCGCAAGGTCGCCGGCCAGACCACCTCGAATCCCTCGTCGATCAGCCAGTGGGCGGCGGTCGAGGCGCTGAACGGGCCGCAGGACTTCATCGCCGAGCGGGCGAAGCATTTCGAGGCGCGCCGCGACCTGGTGGTGTCGATGCTCAACCAGGCGACCGGCCTCCGCTGCGCCACGCCGGAAGGGGCCTTCTACGTCTATCCGTCGCTCGAGGGATTGATCGGCAAGACGACCGCGGGCGGGGCTGTGATCGACAGCGACGATACGTTCGCGACCGAACTGCTCGACGCCGAGGGGGTGGCCGTGGTGCAGGGCTCGGCCTTCGGCCTGAGCCCCTATTTCCGCATCAGCTATGCGACCAGCGAGAGCGTGCTGGAGGAGGCCTGCACGCGCATCCAGAGGTTCTGCGCGGGTTTGCGCTGAATCTAGGCCGCGCGGCTGACCGCGAAATCCGCCAGCTGTTCCAGCGCCTCGCGCCAGTCGCTCGCCGGCAGCGCCCGCAAGGCGGCCTTGGCGGCGTCGGCGTATTCCCACGCGATGTCGAGCGTGGCGCTGACGGCGCCCGATCCGATCACCAGTTCGCGCGCCCGGCGGAAATCGTCCTCGGTCCGCTCGCCCTTGTTGATGGTCCGCTCCCAGAAGGCGTCCTCGCGGCCGCGCGTGCGGGCGGCGGCCAGCAGCAGGGGCATGGTGACCTTGCCTTCGCGGAAGTCGTCGCCGGTGTTCTTGCCCAGCACCTCGGAGGCGCCGCCGTAGTCGAGCGCGTCGTCGGCCAGCTGGAAGGCGAGGCCGACATTGAGCCCGTAGTCCCGCAGGGCCACGACCGTCGGCTCGTCGGCGCCGGCGCCCACGGCCCCGGCCTCGGCCGCGGCGGCGAACAGTTCAGCGGTCTTGGCCGAGATGATGCGGAGGTAGGTTTCCCGGTCGAGGTTCAGGTCGTGGGCCCGGGTCAGCTGCAGCACCTCGCCCTCGGCGATGACGCTGGAGGCGCGGGCGAGGATGCCCAGGGCCCGCATCCGGCCGGTCTCGACCATCAGTTCGAAGGCGCGGGCGAACAGGAAGTCGCCGACCAGCACGCTGGACGGGGCGCCCCAGATCAGATGGGCCGCGACCTTGCCGCGCCGCAGGTTGGAGCTGTCGACCACATCGTCGTGCAGCAGGGTGGCGGTGTGGATGAACTCGACGGCGGCGGCCAGGTTGACCGGAGCCGGGATGTCGCCCGTCGCGCCCGCGGCCCGGGCCGCCGCGATCGTCAGCAGGGGCCGCAGACGCTTGCCGCCGGCGGCGATCAGATGCTCGGCCAGCAGCGGAATCACCGGCACCTGCGACTGCATGCGCGCCAGGATCAGGGCGTCGACGGTCGCCATGTCAGGGGCCGCCAGCCGCACGAGCGGCTCGACATTCCCCTTGGCGCGGGGCTCGGCGACGGTGACAGCGTCCAACGAAATACTCTTCGGCAGCGCGGCGCAGGGGAGAATCGCGCCCGAATATCCAGTCACCGCCTTGCCCGGCGGCGACGCCGCGCACAATGGTGATCGGTCCATGAAGGGTCAAGCCGCGTGACCGTCGCACCGTCGCCGCCGATCGAAGCCGAAACCGTCGAGAACGCCCTGCTGGGCGGACGCGTCCGGCTGCGCCAGCCGGCGAAGGGCTATCGCGCCGGCATGGACGCGGCCCTGCTGGCGGCCGCGACGACGGCGGAGCCGGGCCAGCGGGTGATCGAGGCCGGCTGCGGCGCCGGCGCGGTGCTGATGCAGATCGCCGCCCGCCGGCCCGGCGTCCGCCTGACCGGACTGGAGCGCGACCCCGCCATGGCGGCGCTGGCGCGGGAGAATGCGACGCTGAACGGGGCGGGGGCGCAGATCCGCGAGGGCGACGTCGCCGCCGGTTTCCGGGCGCTGGACCTGCCGCCGTTCGACTGGGCGGTGAGCAATCCGCCCTTCTTCGACGATCCGGGCGCCCTGCGGGCCCCGGCCCCCGGCAAGCGCGGGGCCTGGATGGCCGACGACGGGCTGAAGGCCTGGACCGGCTTCCTGCTCAAGGCGGTGCGCGAGGGCGGACGGATCGTGGTCATCCACCGCGCCGACCGGCTGGCCGACCTGCTGGCCCTGCTGGGCGAAACCGCCGGGTCCTTCGCCATCCGCCCCATCCATCCGTATGCGGATGAACCAGCCAAACGGGTGCTGGTGCAGGCGATCAAGACGGGCAAGGCCCCGCTGCGCCTGCTGCCGCCGCTGGTGCTGCACGACCGGTCCGGGGCGAAGCATACGGCGGAGGCCGAGGCGGTGCTGCGGGGCGAGGCGGGGCTGGAGTGGTGACGGGGTGGCTGGCGGCTGGTGGCTGGTGGCTGGTGGCTGGTGGCCAGTGATTGTCGCCCCACTGTCGGCGGAAGGGCGGCGCAGACAGCGCCGTTGCACAGGGGGCGGCCAGCCACTAGCCACTAGCCACCAGCCACTCGTCAGCCGCCAGCTTTCGCGGTCCTGCACGACCGTCTAAGGCATCCGCATGTCCCTACGCCCGCTCTTCGTCACCCAGGTCTATGAGGCCTCCCTCGCCGGCGCGCCCGGCTTCGCGGCTCTCAACGCCGGCCTCGCCGACGCCTGCCGCATGCTGGCGGTCGAGGATCACGCGGGCCGGGCCTGGTGCCGGGAGCACGGGTATCGCGGCTACACCTCCTACGGCTCGCTCGGCGACCTGCCGCAGCGTCTGCCGGAGTTCGCCGAGCTGAAGCGCCATCTGGACCGGCACGCCCAGGCCTATGCGAAGGCGCTGAATTTCGATCTGGCGCGCAAGCCGCGGCTGGACAGTCTGTGGGTCAACATCCTCAAGCCCGGCGGCGGCCATACGGGCCATATCCACCCCCACGCCTTCCTCAGCGGCACCATCTATGTCGAGGTCCCCGACGGCGCCTCGGCCCTGAAGCTGGAGGATCCGCGCCTGCCGATGATGATGGCCCGCCCCGGCGTCCACGCCGACGCCCCCGAGGCCGAACGACCGTTTGTCTATCTGGCCCCGCAGGCCGGCACGATCCTGATGTGGGAAAGCTGGCTGCGCCATGAGGTGCCGCCGAACGCGGCGAAGAGCGAGCGGATTTCCGTGAGCTTCAACTACGCCTGAGGCCGGCCAGACCGTCCCAGGCCAGCATCGCGGCGCGCGCCGTGCCGCGCAGTTCGCCCGCCGTGGCTCCGTCGCGGGCGCGGAAGACCATGCCCTGCTGGACGGTGTTATAGAAGGCGGCCATGGCGGCGAGGTCGGCGTCCGGCGGAATCTCGCCCGCGTCGCGACCCTGGCGCAGACGGTCCTCCAGCGCAGCCAGGGTCCCGGCGCGAACGGCGCTCAGATCGTTGCAGGCGCCCTTGGGCAGGGCGTCGGGATGGGCGCCCGCCATCAGGACCAGGCAGCCGGGCGGTCGATCCGGACACTCGGCGGCCGCCGCGACGGCCACCAGGGCGGCCTCGACCGCGTCGCGGGCGGTGGCCGCGCCCATGGCCGCGCAGAAGGCGCCGCCCTCTGAGCTCTGGTAGAGTTTCACGGCTTCGCGGAACAGTTGCTCCTTGCTGCCGAAAGCCGCGTACAGGCTGGGCGAATTGATGCCCATGGCCCCGGTCAGGTCGGCCATGGACGCATCGGCGTAGCCCTTGGTCCAGAACACCCGCATGGCGCTGGACAGGGCCTTGTCGCGATCAAAACTGCGGGGACGGCCGCGCGTCGGCACTTTCCGGACTCCTTTTCTAATGATCGATACATAATCCCTTGACGGAGGCGGGCAAGCTTTCCATCTGGCTTTCTGTGTTGCTCATTACAGAAAGAACCGCACCATGACCGACTCCTCCCTCCCCCTCGCCGGCAAGCGCGCCCTCGTCACCGGCGGCAGCCGCGGAATTGGCGCAGCCATCGCCCGTCGCCTGGCCGCCGACGGCGCCGATGTGGCCATCACCTATGAGAAGTCGGCCGACATCGCCGAGTCCCTCGCCGCCGAGATCCGGGCGACCGGGCGCCAGGCGGCGGCCCTTCAGGCCGACGCGGGAACGCCCGCCGGCGCCCGGGCGGCCGTCGACGGCGCCGTGACCGCCCTGGGCGGCCTCGACATCCTCGTCAACAACGCCGGCATCGCCCGCATGGGCGCCTTCGTCGACCAGCCGCCGGAGGAGATCGAGGTTCTGCTGGACGTCAATGTGCGCGGCGTCCTGCTGACCACCCAGGCGGCCCTGCGACACATCCCCGACGGCGGCCGGATCATCACCATCGGCAGCAACGTCGGCGAGCGCGTGCCCTTCGCCGGCATCACCGTCTATGCGGCGACCAAATCGGCGCTGGAATCCTTCACCCGGGGCCTGGCCCGGGAGGTGGGTCCGCGTGCGATCACGGTCAATCTCGTCCGGCCCGGACCGACAGACACCGACATGAACCCCTCCGACGGGCCCCTGGCGGCCAGCGTGCTCCCCGGCCTGGCCCTGCCCCGCTATGGCCAGCCGGCGGAAGTCGCGGCGGCCGTCGCCTTCCTCGCCAGCCCCGGCGCGAGCTATGTCACCGGCTCGGGCATTCTCGTCGACGGCGGCGCCAACGCCTGACCCGACGCCATCAATCCGCCGCGTCATGGGGCTAGTCATTTGCCTCACGGCGCGGCGGTCGCTACACCCCGCGCCAACCTCCCCCGCACTCCAGACGACAGGGCGCGACGCACCTCATGGCGCAGCAATATATTTTCCAGATGCAGGGTCTGACCAAGACCTTCCCCGGCGGCAAGAAGATCTTCGAAAACATCTGGTTGAGCTTCTACAACGACGCCAAGATCGGCGTCGTCGGGGTCAACGGCTCGGGCAAGTCGACCCTGCTGAAGATCATGGCCGGGCTGGACACCGAGTTCACCGGCGAGGCGCGCGCCGCCGACGGGATCAAGCGCGGCTATCTGGAGCAGGAGCCCCAGCTCGACGACAGCCTGAACGTCCGCGAGAACGTCGAGGCCTGGTGCGAGGAGAAGCAGTGGGTCACCCGCTTCAACGCCATCGCCATGGAAATGGCCGAGGAATACACCGACGAGCTGATGGCCGAGATGACGGCCCTGCAGGAGAAGATCGACGCCGGCGACGTCTGGGACATCGACAGCCGCATCGAAATGGCCATGGACGCCCTGCGCTGCCCGCCGGACGACTGGGAGGTCACCAACCTCTCGGGCGGTGAGAAGCGCCGCGTGGCCCTCGCCCGACTGCTGCTGTCGAAGCCCGACATGCTGCTGCTCGACGAACCGACCAACCACCTCGACGCCGAGTCGGTGGCCTGGCTGCAGCATCACCTCGAGGCCTTCCCGGGCTGCGTCATCCTGGTGACCCACGACCGCTACTTCCTGGATCTGGTGACCAAGTGGACGCTGGAGCTGGACCGCGGCAAGGGCCATCCGCACGAGGGCAACTACTCCTCGTGGCTGGAGGCCAAGACCAAGCGCGTGGTGCAGGAGCAGTCGGAATCCGAAGCCCGCCAGCGCGCCCTGACCCGCGAACTGGAATGGGTCCGTTCGGGCGCCAAGGCCCGCCAGGCCAAGTCCAAGGCCCGTCTGGCCGCCTATGAGCGGATGGTCGACGAGCAGGAGAGCATGCGCGGCGCCCAGACCCACGCCGTCATCCAGATCCCGCCCGGCCCGCGCCTCGGCAATGTCGTGCTGGAAGCCGAGGGGCTGGAGAAGTCCTATGGCGACAAGCTGCTGTTCAAGGACCTGTCGTTCAAGCTTCCGCCCAACGGCATCGTCGGCGTCATCGGCCCGAACGGCGCCGGCAAGTCGACCCTGTTCCGCCTGATCACGGGCCAGGAACAGCCGGACGGCGGCTCGATCCGCGTCGGCGAGACGGTCAAACTGGCCTATGTCGACCAGAGCCGCGACGACCTCGAGCCCAACAAGACCATCTGGGAAGTCATCTCGGGCGGCACCGATGTGATGATGGTCGGCAAGCGCGAGATCAACACCCGCGCCTATGTCGGCAGCTTCAACTTCAAGGGCGGCGACCAGCAGAAGAAGGTGGGACAGCTCTCCGGGGGCGAGCGCAACCGCGTCCACCTGGCCAAGACGCTGGCCACCGGCGGCAATCTGCTGCTGCTCGACGAACCGACCAACGACCTCGACATCGAGACGCTGCAGAACCTCGAGGAGGCCTTGGAAGGCTTCGCCGGCTGCGCCGTGGTCATCTCCCACGACCGCTGGTTCCTCGACCGCCTGGCGACGCACATCCTGGCGTTCGAAGGCGACAGCCACGTGGAATGGTTCGAGGGGAACTTCGAGGCCTATGAGGAAGACAAGAAGCGTCGCCTCGGCGTCGAAAGCCTGATCCCGCACCGGATCAAGTTCCAGAAGTTCGGGCGGTAACCGCCCGCGAATCCCCCGACCGGTACTGACGTTACGCCGTGCCGGTCTGTCCGATATCGCCGCGACGGATCCTCCGCGCGGTGACATGGGCGGATTGCGTCAAAGATATGCGGTAGTCACCGAACAGTCGGGGGAACTGGCGCGCGCGGCCTACGTGGGCGGACTGAGCGCGCGCGTCGTCTGCGAACGCTTCCGCATGGGCGAGGCCAATCTGAGGAGGCGGGCGCGCGAACATGGCTGGACCAGGCGGGCCTGGGCGGCCGCCCAGGCCGCGTGCAGCAGGACGTGTCCGACGCCCGCGACGCCGTCGAGGATCGCGGCGGTGATGCTGCGCGCGGGTGCCTCGCATCGCGCCCTCATCAACTTTCAACGTCCGCGAGAATTCGAGTTCCTCTCAACTCCTATCGTTGATATTGCTGAATCACACCGACTGGCGGAATGCTTCGCCGCAAGCTATGCGTTAATAGGTAATCGAGGCGCCATACCAGCGGTTGCTCGACCCTCGACTGGAGCCTTATGGACCGCAGTACGACGATCGCCTCGAGCGGAAAGTTTGTCTTCGATGAAGTGAGCAATGTGCTCTTCTCGATCGGGGCGGGCCGGGTGACCCGCTGGGACGCGACGAGCGGACAATTCCTGTCGGCGATCGACATCGGAGCCAACCTGTCCGGCATCGCGATTTCGCCCGACGGCCGCTACCTGCTTGTCGGCTCGGCCGACCTGGTTCCGACGCCGGGCGGCGGCAACAGCGTCGCCCTGTTCCGCATCGACCTGACCACCATGGCGCGGACCACGATTACGACACCCCAGGCCTTCTATGAGGGCGGTGTTGCGGACATCGTCATCGACGCGGACGGGTTCGCCCTCTTCACCACCCACTTCCAGGGGTCCGGCTGGACGCCCCTGCGGCGCTTCGACGTGGCGGCGGAAACGCCGACCATGTCCAACGTAGCCGGGGGCCCTGACGTGAGGGGCGGCACCGCCATGATCCGCTCGCCGAACGGGGAGTTCGTGCTGGTTCTGGAGAGCAACATCAGCAACGCGCCATTCGCGCTCTATTCCGCCAGCCAGGATCGGATCATCGCCCGCAGCGACCTCTACAGAATCGGTCAGAGCGGCTTCAACGATGGCCGTGGCGACGTCAGCAACGTCGGCGACATCGCCATCATCACCTACAACACCTTCGTCATCTACGACCGCGATCTCAATGTGGTCCGCGACTTCACCAGCCGGCAGTCGGCGGGTTCCATCGCGGACGCGCAGTTCAGCGCGGATGGGCGGTTCCTGTTCGTACTGAACATCGGATCGGATGTGCTCGAGGTGATCCGGGTCTCGGACTGGTCGCTGACCTACAGCGTCCCGCTCGGTGTCGACCTCTATCCGACCGGCAACGGCTCCATCTACAACGGCCTCGACCTGATCGACGACGGCGGGTTGCTGCTCCTGACGACCGCGGCCGGCGTACGGGTCATCGACCTCGCTTACGCCAGCGTCACCTTCACCGGCACGCCGGCCAACGACCGGTTCTCGGGCGCCTTGGGCCATGACACCCTCAACGGCGACGGCGGCGACGACACGCTTGATGGCAGATCCGGCGACGACATCCTCGACGGCGGGGCCGGCGATGACGTGCTGAGCGGCGGCGCGGGCGACGACGTGCTTATCGGCGGTGCGGGAGCCGACCAGATGAACGGCGGCCCCGGCGACGACCGCATCGACGGCGGCTCGGGCCACGACATCCTGATCGTCTCCGGCGACGTCTCCAGCTATCGCCTGCTGCAGAACGGCGACGACTTCATCCTCAAGGGACCGGACGGGGGCGACTCCCTGACCGGGATCGAGAGCATCCGCTTCGGCGACGGGCGGGTGCTGGAGCTGAACCGGATGTACGGACCGGATGTGGACACCTCCGGCTGGACGGACGGCCGGATATCGGACGCCCTGCTCTCCGACGGATCAGCAGGCGGGGCGGAACCATTGGTCCTGCCCGGCGTGAACGATCCCGACGGGGGATCCGACAAGGGCTTGGACCTGCCCGAGGTCCTGCCCGGCCTGGAGGACGACGTCTTCTTCCCGGTCAAGGACGCCGGCGCGCCGCTGGTTCTGCCCGGGGTCGTCGACGCTGGCCTGCCGGACGGCCTCGATGACCGGGGGCCCCTGTGGCGCCTGCAGATGGACGGGGAGATCAACCCTCTGATCGTCGAGAGCCCGGACGGCCATCATCTGCGTCACGACCATGACGGCGACTACGGCTCCCTCGCCGGCCCGGACCCCTGGCAATGAGTCCGCCCGGCCGGCCTTGGCGGCCGGTGGTGGTTCACAGCCCACTGACTTCCAGTTGAGGAGCCAGTCGGCAGGACCAGTATGGTCTGCAGGCGGGCGGCAATCTGCTCCTGCTCGACGAACCGACCAACGACCTGGACATCAAGACGCTGCAGAACCTCGAGGAGGCGCTGGAAGGCTTCGCCGGCTGCGCCGTGGTCATCTCCCACGACCGCTGGTTCCTCGACCGCCTGGCGACGCATATCCTGGCGTTCGAAGGCGACAGCCACGTGGAGTGGTTCGAGGGCAACCTTGAAGCGTAGAAGGAAGACAAGAAGCGGCGGCTGGGCGTGGAGAGTCTGATCCCCGCACCGGATCAGGTTCCAGAAGTCCGGCGGTAGAGGGCTTCGTCGTCTCGCGCCCCAATTCTGCTGGCGCGTGTAGGAATATCTAGTACAACTACTCATCGACCATTGATATTTGGTGGTGAGCGCAATGCCAGCAGTCGGGACTCTCCACGCGGGTGAAATTCGGGGGGGCGTAACTGCGAGCGAGATTGTCGCGATCGCAGTGGCGAATAACGGAGTAGCGTGGACACGCGACGGTTGCGCCGCGTTTGTTTGGGGTGTCACCAATCTTGCAGGTCTTCCGTTTTTTGACCTGAACAATCGAACATTTGGCGGCGATCCTCGTAGGCCATCAGATGTCGCTTATGTGGTACCTCACTCACCGGGCCAAAGCCATGGCAACGCAAACGCGGCCGGAGACGGTTGGGATGCCTACACGTCTCATACAAGTGTCGCAGATTTGCGAAATTTTCTGCAGGCAGGAGACGTAGTTCGTATATACCGCAACATTGCGGGAGAACCTTCATTCGACGCAGCCGGCTCGGTATCTGCCCATTCCTTTATTGTGGTCTCGAACACCAATGGCTCTGTTCAGATCGCCGACAACTGGCTCGGCCCGCGCATATCTATCCATTCTCTGGATGACATCATAAGCAGCAGCTTTGTTGCGAATGGGCGCTTTCACTCGGTGATCGTATCCAGAATAAACAATAGCTACGTTACGGAAAACGTTCCTCAAGATGAACGAGGAGCAGGGTTTGGTACGTGGAGTTTCGTGGATTCCTCGATCCGCTGGTCCGGCTCGGAGGATACCGACTATAAAACCGGTGGCGAGGGCAACGATCTGCTCAATGGCATGGGCGGGGACGATTTCCTCTCCGGCGCCGGCGGCGACGACACGCTGAACGGTGGTTCCGGCTCGGACAATCTCGACGGTGGCTTCGGGCTCGACACTCTGATGGGTAGTGGCAGCGGCGACTTCTACCATATCGGCCTTCGTCGGGGCGATGATATCATTGACGACCAAGGGGGCGGCGGGACCGACGTCATCTATCTCTACGGCGCCGGCGAGGTTACGTCCGCCGACCAGATCCGGATTCAAAGGACCGGCGAATCCGACGCGATCGTCACAATCCATGCACGCGACAACACGAACACCGTGCTCGCCCGTTTCACTGTACTCGACATGGGTGGAAGTGGTGGGCGGATCGAAGAGTTGCGCGTCCTCGGCGTGAACGAACGCAACAGTCCGGCGGTATTGAATATCGATCTGCGAGCCCTCTACGATCGTGGCTCCACCGCGCCTGACACCCCCGAATTGCCGTCGGTCTGGTCGCCCTATGGTCGCGGTGGAGGTGGCGACACCTATCCTCCTCGCCTGGTCAGCTCCACACCGAGCCGTGGGGAGATCAGTGTGGATCGCAATATCAACATCGAGTTGATCTTCGACGAGAGTGTTCAGCGGGGCAGCGGCAGCATCAGCGTACGGCGCGTGTCGGACAACTCCGTCGATATGGTTCTTTCCATCAACAGCAATCGCATAAGCTTTTCGGGCGATACGGTAACAATCGATCTACCGAGCGGAATGGACGTCGGAATCGGCTATTGGGTCGATATCGGTGAGAACGCCATTCTGGACCTGCAAGGCATCCCTTTCGCGGGTATCGACGATCCCGGCACGCTTCAGTTCACAATCGAGCCAGATCGCGACACTGCTCCGCCAATGCTGACGGTTACCTTGCCTTCGGCCGATCAGGCCGACGTCGCGCCCAATGCGGATATCGGACTCTATTTTTCCGAGGCTGTCGTCGCTGGGACCGGCAACATTCAGATCGTCAGAGATACAGACGGCGTGGTCGTTCACATAATCTCCGCGAATGATGTCGATCAAGTAAGGTTCTCCGGTTTCAGCGCGTTCATCAATCCGTTTACTGATCTGGATTCCAACACGGCGTATACTGTTCTGGTCGGCACAGACGCATTTCGAGACGCGTCCGGAAACACATTTGTCGAGGGAGGAGCATCGCGCATCTTCCGCTTCGCAACGGGCTCGCCAAACTTGGCTGTCATCTCAGGGGATGATCAAGACAACATCTTGCAGGGTGGCGCGGAGGCCAGCGAGTTTCTTGGAGGTGGCGGCGATGA
Source organism: Brevundimonas sp. (assembly GCA_004296955.1). Taxonomy (GTDB): domain Bacteria; phylum Pseudomonadota; class Alphaproteobacteria; order Caulobacterales; family Caulobacteraceae; genus Brevundimonas. The sequence goes on along the minus strand of SCVB01000006.1, from coordinate 99,543 downwards.
TCTCATCTATGCTGGCGGCGGAGACGATCGTATCGCCGGAGGTCTCGGACGAGATAGCTACTATGGCGGAGCGGGCAGAGACGTGTTCGTATTGTTGACCGGCACCGATTCTACATTCTCCAACTTCGACATCGTCTACGATTTCACGGCATCTGAAGACACTCTCGACGTTTCCGCTCTCTACAACATCAACATGAGCCTCGCGGTTCGGATGATCGATGGTTATAGTTACATCTATATTGACCAGACAGGGGATGGAGAATGGGAATCGGTCTTCGCGTCGGCCGGCGGGATTCTTCAAGCGGCGGATGTGTTGACCGGTGCCCCCCTCGGGCAGCAGATTGGTTGGCGGATTTATGGGTCGACTGACGAGGACCAATTGCGGGGCGACCTCGGCAACGACTTTATCGACGGCGGGGGCGGAAACGACGTTTTGATCGTCAGCGGCAACTTCTCCGGCTACCGCCTGCTGCAGAACGGCGACGACTTCATCCTCAAGGGACCGGACGGGGGCGACTCCCTGACCGGGGTCGAAAGCATCCGCTTCGGCGACGGGCGGGTGCTGGAGCTGAACCGGATGTACGGGCTGGACGTCGATGGGCGGGCCTGGGCGGACGGGCAAATTCCGGAACACCTGCTGTCGGACAGGGCCCCGGCCGGGGACGGCGCCCTGACCGGCAAGGACGGCGGCGGGCCCGAGGTGTTGCCCGCGGTGGATGACGGGGACGCCCGGGTCTGGAAGGACGACGATGCGCCGCTTGTCCTGCCGGGGGCGGAGGACGTCTTCATCGCCGGGGACAAGGGGTTCGACGGCCCCGAGGTCCTGCCGGGCGCGGACGACTGGACGCCGGCCAGGGTCAAGGGCTTCGACCAGCCGGAGGTTCTGCCGGGACCGGACGGGCGGACGCTGGCCCCGCTGGATCTCGCCGCCCTGTTCGACCGGTGGTTGGGTCAGCGGCTGACGGTCGACGAGCAAGGTCCGGACCTTCACTACCTCCGCGGCGGCGGCTGGGGGCCGGACGCCTGGGACCTGTGACCGGGGCCGGCGCCGAAGAGTCCCTTCGCCCAAGGTTGGGCTTGCCGTCATCGAACAAGTGCTTGCGAGCCTGATGCAACCCTGATCTATCTCGAGCGGGACCGTCGGTCAGCGGCGGTGTCGCCCGGGGGGAGACCATGCCGACAATCACGGGCGCCGCCGCGTCCGAAATCCTGACCGGGTCCGCCGGTGATGACGTCATCAATGACGACGCGGGCGGATCGGATACCCTTCGCGGTCTCGGCGGCAATGACGTCCTGCATGTCGGCCGAAACCGGGAGGCCCCGGTCGGGCTGCTGAGGCTGGAGGGCGGCGACGGGAACGACCTGCTCGACTACTACGTCTTCAATGCCAGCCAGGCGATCCTGGAAGGCGGGGCGGGCGATGACGTCTTCCGACTCTGGGCCGTGCCGGGGGCCGTCCAGATCAGCACGGGATCAGGCGCGGACATCATCGATTTCGGCCAGCTCAATCCGACATGGGGCGGATCCCTGAGCGTCACCGACTTCACCGGCGGCATCGGCGGCGACCGGATCGCCTGGGGCGATCACCCGACCTGGGCGTTCGTATTCCTGACGGGGTGGGGCGGCGGAAACCCCTTCGCCGACGGCTACCTGCGCCTGACCCAGGTGGGCGCGAACGCGGTCCTGTGGATGGACCTGGACGGAGACGGCGGTAGTCAGGCGGCCTTCGCGCTGGTGACTTTCCTGAACACCCAGGCAAGCGCTCTGACGGCGTGGAACCTTGGCTACGATCCCGCCGGCGCCCCTGTTCCCGGCCAGACCATCAATGGGTCGGCCGCGGGAGAAACGCTGCAGGGGACGAACGGCGGAGACGTCATATCCGGGCTCGACGGCGACGACCTCCTGTTCGGCGGCCGGGGCGACGACAGGCTCGACGGTGGGGCCGGCAACGATATCCTGCACGGCAATTTAGGCACCGACGTGCTCGATGGCGGCGACGGCGACGACCAGTTGTTCGACTCCGGCGAGGACTCGCCCGGCGCCAGCTTCGGCAACGACATCCTGAACGGCGGCGCGGGCAACGACTATATTTCAGTCTCCCGCTGGAGCGGCGTGGCGGATGTCCTGACCCTGTCGGGCGGCGGCGGACAGGACGAGCTCCACGTGGGCGGCGACGGTGCGTTCACGTCCGTACTGGACGGCGGAATGGACGCCGATCGGTTCTATCTCGACGGCCATATCCGGGCGCGGCTGACGGTGACGACGGGAGCGGGCTCCGACACCATCGTCATGGGCATGATCGTGGCGGAAACCCAAGCCATCACCGTCACCGATTTCACGACGGGCCCGGTCGGGGACGTCCTGAACTGGGGATCAGCGCTCGACTTCTACCTGACCGGCTGGAACGGCTACAATCCCTTCCAACTGGGCTTCGCGCGGCTGGTTCAGTCAGGCGCCGACGTTTTCCTTCAACTCGATCGGGATGGTTCGGCAAGCCAGCACGACTGGAAAACCCTCTTCGTCTTCAACCAGACAACCGTCGCCGCCTTCACCAGCGCCAACCTCGGCTTCAATCCGAACGTGGTGCCGGGCCAGTCCTTCACCGGCGGAGACATTGACGACGTCTTCAACGGGACGAACGGCAATGACGTCATGCAGGGTCAGGGCGGAAACGACACCCTCAAAGGCGGCGCCGGCGACGACGACCTCCAGGGCGGATTTGGCCGCGATATCCTGGTCGGTGGCGAAGGAGACGACCGCTACAACGGCGGCGGGGGCGGCGAACAGGCCGCGACCTACGTCGGCGGCGTGTACACCGGCGGCGGCGACCTTGCCGACTTCCGCGCGGCGACTGGTGGAGTGACCGTCGATCTGAGCCTTCCGGAGTCTCCCCAAAACACCGGCCAAGGGATCGATACCTTCATCGGGATTGAAGACGTCTTCGGGAGTCAGTTCGACGACGTCATCACCGGGAACCGCTACTCGCCCGGCCTGCTCATGGGGAATGACGGTAACGACACCCTCGCCGCAGGCGTGTACCTCGTCGGCGGGGCCGGCGACGACATCCTGATCGCCACCTTCCTCTGCACCATGGACGGCGGCTCCGGTCAGGATACCGCCGTGTTCGACGGCCCGCGCAGCGAGTTCACCATAACGCCCGGTCCCGACGGCTCCGTGCTCCTGACGCGCTATGGCTCCCTGACCTATACCGTGCGCGGGGTGGAATTCCTGCGTTTCACGGACGGGCTTCACGATATCAATGGCGTCAAGGCGCCGAACGTCATCAACGGCACGCCGAACGCCGACGTCCTGGTAGGGAGCAACGACGGGGATATCCTGAATGGCGGCGACAGCGACGACCTCATGACCGGCGGCCTCGGCGACGACGCCATCGACGGGGGCGCGGGAGTCGACACGGCCGTCTTCAACGGTCCGTCCGCGGCCCACGCCATCATCACCGGCGGCGCGACAACCACGGTCTCCGGACCTGAGGGAACCGACACCCTGACCGGGGTCGAACGGCTCAGATTTTCCGACGCCACGCTGATCGTGGGAGCTGGCGGAGGCCAGTATTTCCTTGGCGGCCCAGACCCGGACACTCTGACGGGCACCAATTTCAACGATCAGATCGAGGGCGGGGCCGGCCATGACCGCCTGTCCGGCGGCGCCGGCGACGACCTCATCACCGGCGGCCTCGGCGACGACCGCATCGACGGCGGCTCCGGCCACGATGTCCTGACCGTCTCCGGCGCCTTCTCCGGCTATCGTCTGCTGATGAACGGCGACGACTTCATCCTCAAGGGACCGGACGGGGGCGACTCCCTGACCGGGGTCGAGAGCATCCGGTTCGGCGACGGGCGGGTGCTGGAGTTGAACCGGATGTACGGGCCGGATGTGGACGACGGCGCCCGGGTCGACGGCCGGATACCCGAGGCTCTGCTGACCGGCGGGGGGCCGGCCGTCGAACGGCCCCAGGTGCTGCCGGGAGCGGATGATCCCGCCACGGATCCCGCCAAGGGCGGGGCGAGCGATCCCCAGGTCCTGCCCGGCGCCGACGACGGCGATCGATGGCTCTGGAAGGATGACGACGCGCCCCTGGTCCTGCCGGGCGTCGACGTCCGGGTTCCCGCCCACGCCAAGGACTTCGGCCTGCCCGAGGTCCTGCCGGGCCCGGCTGACCACCCGCTGTTCCGGCTCGGCCCGAACGCCCCGACGATCGAATTCTCCGGCTGGCGCCTGATGGTGGACGATCAGGGTCTTGTCGAGGATTTCGCCGTCCGCGGAGGGCGGTGGGGAGCCGACGACTGGGCCCTCTGACGCCCACTGGTCGACGAATGCCGAACGGCGTCGCCCCTCCAGGCGCGCGACCGGCCGGATGAAATATCGATCTCCGTTCGTTGGGATTGCGAGGCCGGTGTTCCGCGGGATGCGGAAACCGGGTCGCAGACAACCAGGAGGATCGAATGGCTGCGTATTCCACGAAGGTGCGGGACGAGATTCTGGACGGGGACTGGCTTCCCTCGACATTCGGACGATGGGGCGCCCCGCAGGCCTTCCCGGACCTGGCGCTGACCACCGTCGGCCATGTCTCGGCCGCCCCCCTGGTCCTCGCGGCCAATGATCCCGACGACGCCCGGGCGGGCTGGAGTCTCGGCTGTGGTTGCGGCTGCGGCAAACGCTATACCGACCTGTTCCAGGACGGCGTGGGGGACGGGCCGCGCCCGGTCGTCCTGCCCGCGGCCCTGGTCACGACCGACCTGATCCCGGCCGACGCCTCGACCACGGCCAGCCTGACGGTCGACGGCGAACATGTGATCTCGACCATCGATACGGTCGGCGATGAGGATTATTTCTCGGTCCAGCTGGTCGAAGGCCAGACCTATGACATCAGCATGTTCCTGGTCGCCGGCGGCCCGGGCGGCGTGCCCCTCGCCGACGCCTATATCGAACTCTATGATTCCGCGGGCGAACTGGTCGTGACGGCCGACGGCGGCGGGCCCAATACGCCCTCGGGCCTCGACGCCATTCTGACCTATACGGCCCAGAGCACCGGAACCTATTACGTCAACGCCCGCGCCTGGGACAATGCGGCGGCCAACGGCACGACCGGCGATTTCGTCGGCGATTACGAGGTCTTCGCGACCACGGTCGACACCAACGCCCCGGGCGCCTATGTGCCCTTCTACTCGCCCGACAGCCCGCTGCATTCGATCGACTGGGGAACCCAGTTCTCGCGCACCTCGCGCAATCCGGACGGCGATAACGGCGCGCGCAGCGACAACGGCGTGCTCAACGGCGGCACTCCGATCATCAACAGCGACTACGGCATCGTCGGCAAGAACGTCATCACCTACTATTTCGCCGAGACCGGCGACGTCTTCGTGAGCGAGAATCCGACCAGCCCCGGCCTGACCGAAAACATCGTCGCCCAGGGGATGCAGGACTGGGAGAAGGCGGCCTTCGAAAAGGCCTTCGACATCTATGAGAGCGTCGCCGACATCCAGTACGTCCAGGTCTTCAACCGCAACGAAGCGGACATCAAGATCATCACCTACGAGGGGACGCCCGGGGTCGGCGCCAGCCTGCTGGGCCGCATGAGTCCGCCCGGCGAACAGAACGCCGGCCAGATGGAGATCAACTCCGGCGATGTCCGCTGGACCGAGGAAGGGGTTTCGCAGGGCGGTTTCTATTTCCCGACCCTGCTGCACGAACTCGGCCATGGCCACGGCATGGCCCATCCGCATGACAACGGGGGTCGTTCCGGCGTCATGCGCGGGGCCGAGCCGAGCGAAGATCCCGTCGAGGGAGCCATCGGCGGCCAATATGGCGACTTCGGCCTGAGCCAGCAGGTCTTCACCATCATGTCGTACAATGACGGCTGGAACGAAGGGCTGGAATCCGGCGGCGCCCCCGAGGGTCACGGACGGCCGCGGTCGGGCGGAATCACCGGCACCGAGGTCGACCACTACGGCTGGGTCGGGACGTTGAGCGCGCTCGACATCGCCGTGCTGCAGGACAAGTACGGGGTCAATGAGGAGACCGCGACCGGCGACGACGTCTATGTCATCTCCGACGTCAACGAGGCCGGCGCCTTCTATTCGACCCTCTGGGACGGCGGCGGCCATGACGAAATCCGCTACAGCGGCGGGCGCGACGCCGTCATCGACCTGCGCGCCGCCACCCTGGAGTATGAGGAAGGCGGCGGCGGGCGGATGTCCTATGCGCTCGGCGCCTGGACCGGCTTCACCATCGCCAACGGCGTGACCATCGAGGACGCCGAAGCCGGCGATGGCGACGATGTCCTGATCGGCAACGACGCCGCGAACGGGCTCGTCGGCGGGTTCGGCGACGACATGTTGGCGGGGGGCGCAGGACGCGACACCCTGGACGGCGGCCACGGCCAGGATGCGGCCGACTATTCCCGGGCCGCCGCCGGCGTCCGGGTCAACACCCGGACCGGCCAGGCCTCGAGCGACGGCGACGGGTCCGCTGATGTGCTGATCAGCATCGAGGACGTCATCGGATCTGCGTTCAACGACTTTCTCGCGGGTGATTTCGGCGTCAACACGCTGAATGGCGGTGAAGGCGACGACGATCTGATCGCCCTGAACGGCGACGACACCCTGATCGGCGGCGGCGGCGACGACGCGATGAACGGCGGCGCCGGGATCGACGTCGTCGAAGTGAGCGGCGCGCGTTCGGACTATACGGTCACGGCCCTGGCCAATGGCGAAACCTACAGCCTCCGGGACTCGGTCGCCGGCCGCGACGGAACCGATTCCCTGACCCAGATCGAGTGGGTCCGGTTCGAGGACGGGAGCACGGCGCGGGTTTCCGACCTCGCCCTGCTTTCGTCCGCAGCGGCGAGCAAGACCGAGAGCACCGCCTGGGTCATGCCGGCCATCGAGGACGACGCCTTCGTCCTCGGCAAGGAAGACCTGTCAGGCCCCATCGTCCTGCCGCCCGAAGCGGCAGATCCTTTCGCCCTCGAGGTCGGTGAAGTTCCCGCCTTCCTGGCCGCGATCGGGAACCGGATGGCGAGCCCGGTCGACCCCGGGGAAGCGGCCTGGAGACCGATGGACGACGACGCCTGGTTCGGCCGGGCGAGCGACGATCCCTGGCAGTAGGATGGGACAGGGGACGCCGCCGGGCGCGGCGTCCCTTCGATCCGGCTTGGCCGCCGCCGCCGGGGCTGATCTAATCGCCCCATGACCGACCGCCCTGCCCTTCTGATCATGCAGCGCCATCTGGCGCCGCTGACGGCGTTTCTCGAGAGCGAATGGACCGTCTACCGCTTCTGGGAAGGGCCGCCGGTCGAGGCGCAGGCGGAGATCCGCGCCCTGGTGGTGGCCGGCGAATTCCCGCTCGACAAACATCTGATCGAGATCCTTCCGAAGCTGCAGCTGATCGCCTGTTTCACCTCGGGCTATGACGGGATCGACATCGACTGGTGCCGCGCCCGGGGGCTGCCGGTCAGCCATGCGCCGGGGGTCAATCACGAGGACGTGGCCGACCACGCCCTGGGGCTGATCCTGGCCGCGCGGCGGCAGATCGCGGCCGGCGACCGCGCCCTGCGGGCCGGCGGCTGGACGGCGGACTCCAAGCTGATCACCCCGTCGCTCAAGGGCCAGCGTCTCGGCGTGGTCGGTCTGGGGTCGATCGGCGAGGCCGTGGCGCGCCGCGGCGAGGCGATGCGGATGGCCGTGCGCTGGTGGGGACCGCGCGAGAAGGAAGCCCCCTGGCCGCGGGCGGCTTCGCTGCTGGAGCTGGCGCGGGACAGCGACATCCTGGTGGTGGCCTGCAAGGCCGACGAGAGCAATCGCGGCCTGGTCTCGCGCGCGGTGATCGAGGCGCTGGGGCCGCACGGCCTGCTGGTCAATGTGGCGCGGGGCCAGCTGGTCGACGAGGCGGAGCTGATCGCGGCGCTGAGAGACGGACGGCTCGGCCAGGCGGCGCTGGACGTGTTCGAGGACGAGCCGACCGATCCGGCCCGCTGGACCGATGTCCCCAACACGGTCCTGACGCCCCATACCGGCGGGGCGACCACCGAGGCCGTGCAGGGGATGCTGATGCTGCTGATCGAGAACCTGCGGGCGGCGTTTTCCGGGCAGCCCCTCAAGACTCCGGTTCCCTGAGGCCCGTCAGATTTTGGGGACTGGCGAACGGACGCGGCCCGGTTACAGATAGGCTGTCCTTTCCCCGCCCGTGAGAGCCGGCTTGAAACCGAACCCGACCGAAGGCCCGTTGCGGCTCGAGTGTTTTCCGATCCGCCCGTCGCCGCCCGAGCTGGTTCCCGGGCGGCCCGAGCGGGACTGGATGGACGACTTCACGGCGCGCCACCCCTATCGCTGCCTGCCATTGAGCATGGCCAACACCACCGGCTGGGACCTGCTGTGTCCCTTCGGATTTACGGCCGAATGGGACGGCGGGCTGGGGGCCGAGGCCATCCGGTTCACGCCCGACGCCGATGCGACCCTGTTCGACCATTTCGCGGCCTCGCACTTCACCCATGGGGTGATCACCTTCCACCTCGGCTGGCTGTTCCGCACCCCGCCGGGCTGGGCCCTGAGGGCGTCCGGAAGCCCCAACCGGTTCAAGCACGGGCTGGCGCCGATGGAAGGGCTGATCGAGACCGACTGGCTGCCCTATCCCTTCACGATGAACTGGCGTTTCACGGCGCCGGGCCAGATCCGGTTCGAGAAGGGCGAGCCCTTCTGCTTCCTCCAGCCGGTGCCGCATGGAACCGTCGAGGCCTTCGAGCCGGCGCGGGCTTCCCTCGACAGCGAAACCGACCTGGCCAGGCAATACGAAGCCTGGAAGGAGGTGCGCACCCTGTTCAACGCCCGGATGGCGGACGGCGATCCGGCCGCGGTCCGCCAGGCCTGGCAGCGCTATTATTTCCGGGGCGAATATCCCGACCAGGCCGACAAGCCCGCCTCCCACGTCAACAAGCGCCGCCTCGCGGGTCTCCCCGAGGCCCCGGCCCCGGCGCCGGCGAGTCCGCCGCCGATCCCCGGGGTCGACTATCGCAACTGGTCGGCCGTCCGCGCCGCGGGGCCGTCAAAGGACGGGGACTGATCAACCGCCCTCGGACGGGGTGTCCGGGAAGGGAGGCATGGTCGGGGCCGGCGGAATGGTCAGGGGCGCGGGCCGCGGCGGGGCCTGGGGCAGTTCATCGTCCGCCAGCCGGCCGTCGCCGTCGCGATCCATGCGGGCGAACATCCGCTGCGCGCCGGCGGACAGTTCCTCGGCGCTGATGCGGGAATCGCGGCTGGTGTCGGACTGGACGATCATGGCGCGCATGCGCGAGCCGCCCATGGCCGCAACGGTCGGATTGGCGAGGATGGCCAGTTCGTCGCCGGTGATGCTGGCGTCGCCGTTGGCGTCCAGACGGCCGAAGATGCGCGCCGACCAGGGCGCGACCTCTTCCGAGGCGCGGGGCAGGCTGAAGCCGCCGCCCATGCCGCCGCCCATGCCGCCGCCCATGCCGGCGCCAGGCGGCGGGGTCTGGGCGGCCGCCGAGCCGGCCCCGGCGGAGATCAGGACGGACAGGAGGGCCGGGAAGAGCGGAAGACGGGTCATGGTTGGCCTCGCGAAACAGGGCGCCGGGGCCGCAAGATTGGTCCCGGGCGGCCCGCCTGACCAGCGCTTTTTCCTTGCCAAATCATATAAGGCAATCTTTATATAAGGATATGTCGTTGACCGCAGACCAGACCATTGACGCCCTGCGCGCCGCCGGCGAGCCGACCCGCCTGCGGGTGCTGTCGCTGCTGGCCTCGGAGGAGCTGTCGGTGATGGAGCTGTCCGGCATCCTCGACCAGAGCCAGCCAAGGGTCTCGCGTCATCTCAAGCTGATGGCGGACGCGGGCCTGATCGAGCGGTTCCCCGACGGCGCGCGGGTCTTCTACCGTCTGTCGTCCGAGCCGGTGGCCCGGCGGCTGGTCGACACCGTCCTGGACCTGCTGGACACGGCCGTGAACGCCGACGACGATCGCCGGCTGGAGGATGTCCGCCGCACGCGCGAGGTCGCGGCCAGCGCCTATTTCGAGCGGATCGCGCCGCAGTGGGACCGCATCCGCTCCCTCTATGTCTGCGAGACCGCGGTGGAGGCGGCGATCCTCCGCGCGGCGGGGCCCGGCCCCTTCGAGCGCGTCGTGGACCTCGGCACCGGCTCGGGCCGGATGCTGACCCTGCTGGGCGGCAAGGCGCGGATGTCGGTCGGGCTCGATCTCAGCCACAACATGCTCAACATCGCCCGCGCCAATGTCTCCCGGGCCGGGCTTGAGAAGGTTGAACTGCGCCACGGCGACATCTTCGCCACCCGTCTGCCGCCCGAAAGCGCCGACCTGGTGCTGGTGCACCAGGTCCTGCACTACCTCGCCGATCCCGCGGCCGCCGTAGCCGAGGCGGCGCGGCTGGTGATGCCCGGCGGGCGACTGCTGATCATCGACTTCGCCCCGCATCAGCTGGAGTATCTGCGTGAGGAGCACCAGCACCGCCGGCTCGGCTTCGCCGACGAGGAGATGCGGCGCTGGCTGTCGAGCGCCGGGCTGACCCCAAGCGCGCCGATCGCCCTGCCCCCCGACACCGACGGCCTGACCGTCTCCATCTGGACCGCCGAGCGGCCCGCCGTCGCCGCGGAGCAGGTCGCATGAGCATCGCCCCCCGGAGTCTGGCTGAGGCCCGTGCCCTGTTGCTGTCGCCGCTGGGTCCCGTCGCCCGCGCCGGCCAGGATCTGTCGCGGCCGCGCGTTTCCTTCGAGTTCTTCCCGCCCAAGTCCGACGAGGCCGAGGCCAGTCTGTGGAGGGCGGTGACGCGTCTGGCCCCGCTGGCGCCGGAGTTCGTCTCGGTCACCTACGGCGCCGGGGGCTCCACCCGCGAGCGGACGCACCGGACGGTCGAGCGCATCCTGGCCGAAACCGCCCTGACCCCCGCCGCCCACCTCACCTGCGTCGAGGCCAGCCGCGACGAGGTGGACGCGGTCATTGAGGGTTATCGCGACGCCGGGGTGCGCCACATCGTGGCCCTGCGCGGGGACCCGCCGGGCGCGAGCGGGATCGGCGGAGCATATGTTCCGCGCACGGACGGTTACGCCAACGCCACCGAACTGACCGCCGCCATCGCCTCGAAGGGCGGGTTCGAAATCACGGTCGGCTGCTATCCTGAAGGTCACCCGGAGAGCCCGTCAGCCGCCCACGATCTCGACGTGCTGAAGGCCAAGGTCGATGCGGGCGCGACCCGGGCGGTCAGCCAGTTCTTCTTCGACATCGACGCCTTCCTGCGCTTCCGCGACCGGGTGCGGGCGGCGGGGGTGACGGTTCCGATCATCCCGGGGATCATGCCGGTGAGCAATTTCAACGGGCTGAAGCGGATGTCGGCGGCGTGTGGCGCGGCCGTGCCCGACTGGCTGGCGGCGCATTTCGACGGGCTGGACGACGACCCGGAGACCCGCAAGCTGATCGCCGCCTCGGTCGCGGCAGAGACCTGCGCCCGGCTGCAGGAGGAAGGCTTCGCCGACTTCCACTTCTACACCCTGAACCGCGCCGACCTGGTCTATGCGATCTGCCGGGTGTTGGGCGTGCGCGAGACGAAGGTCGCCGCAGTATGAGTTCCCCCCTTCCCCGCAGCGAACGCATCGCCGCCCTGCACCGGGCCGCCAAGGAACGCATTCTCGTGCTCGACGGCGCCTGGGGGGTGATGATCCAGCGCAGCGACCTGTCGGAAGAGGATTTCCGCGGCGATCGCTTCGCGGATCACGTCGGCCAGATGAAGGGCAATAACGACATCCTGTGCCTGACCCGGCCCGACATCATCGCCGGCCTGCACGACCAGTATTTCGCCGCCGGCGCCGACATCTCCGAGACCAACACCTTCTCGGCCACGGTGATCGCCCAGGACGACTACAAGCTCGACGAGCAGTCGGTCCGGGACATCAATCTGGAAGGCGCGAAACTGGCCCGCGCCGCCGCCGACCGCTGGACCGCGAAAACCCCGGACAAGCCGCGCTTCGCCGCCGGGTCGATCGGGCCGCTGAACAAGATGCTGTCGATGTCGTCGGACGTGAACGATCCCGGCGCGCGTCTGGTGACCTTCGACCAGGTCTATGACGCCTACAAGCAGCAGGTGCGGGCGCTGAACGAGGGCGGGGTCGACCTGTATCTGATCGAGACCATCACCGACACGTTGAACTGCAAGGCGGCGATCAAGGCGATCAAGGACCTCGAGGACGAGGGCATGGAGGCCCTGCCGATCTGGATTTCGGGCACCATCACCGACCGTTCGGGCCGGACATTGTCGGGCCAGACGGCCGAGGCCTTCTGGAACAGCGTGCGCCACGCCAAACCCTTCGCCGTCGGCTTCAACTGCGCCCTGGGCGCCGATCTGATGCGGCCGTTCATCGCCGAGCTGAGCCGGGTGGCCGACACCCTGGTCGCCGCCTATCCCAACGCCGGCCTGCCCAACGCCATGGGCCAGTACGACGAACAGCCGCACGAAACCGCCCACTTCATCGAGGAATGGGCGGCCTCCGGACTGGTCAACATCGTCGGCGGCTGCTGCGGCACGACGCCGGAGCACATCCGGCATACGGCGGAGGCGGTGGCGAAACTGCCGACCCGCGAGATTCCCGAGCGCCCGGTCGCCATGCGCCTGTCCGGCCTCGAACCCTTTGAATTGGTAGCGTAGTGCGTCCCACCTTCATCAACGTCGGCGAGCGGACCAACGTCACCGGCTCGGCCAAATTCAAGAAGCTGATCATCGACGGCGACTATGCCGCCGCCCTGTCAGTGGCGCGTCAGCAGGTCGAGGCCGGGGCCTCGGTGATCGACATCAACATGGACGAGGGCCTGCTGGATTCCAAGCAGGCGATGATCACCTTCCTCAACCTGATCGCGGCCGAACCCGACATCGCCCGCGTCCCGGTGATGATCGACAGCTCGAAATGGGAGGTGATCGAGGCGGGCCTGAAATGCGTCCAGGGCAAGCCGATCGTCAATTCGATCTCGATGAAGGCGGGCGAGGCCGAATTCCGGGACCAGGCTGTGAAATGCCTGCGCTACGGCGCCGCCGTGGTGGTCATGGCCTTCGACGAGGTCGGCCAGGCCGACACCGCCGCGCGCAAGATCGAGATCTGCACCCGCGCCTATCGCATCCTGGTCGACGAGGTCGGTTTCCCGCCCGAGGACATCATCTTCGACCCCAACATCTTCGCCGTGGCGACGGGGATCGAGGAACACGACAACTACGCCGTCGACTTCATTGAGGCGACCAGGGTCATCAAGGCGACCCTGCCGTATGCGCGGGTGTCGGGCGGGGTGTCGAACGTCTCGTTCAGCTTCCGCGGCAATGAGCCGGTGCGCCGGGCGATCCACAGCGTCTTCCTGTACCACGCCATCCAGGCGGGCATGGACATGGGCATCGTCAACGCCGGCGACCTGCCGGTCTATGACACGCTGGACCCGATCCTGCGCGAGGCGGTCGAGGATGTGATCCTGAACCGGCCGCAGCGGACCAATGTCTCGAACACCGAGCGGCTGGTCGACATCGCGCCGAACTACAAGGGCGACAAGGGCGTGGCCCGGGTGGTCGATCTGAAATGGCGCGACGCCCCCGTCGGCAAGCGGATCGAACACGCCCTGGTCAACGGCATCACCGACTGGATCGTCGAAGACACCGAGGAGGCCCGGCTGTCGTTCGACCGGCCGCTGCACGTCATCGAGGGTCCGCTGATGGACGGGATGAATGTGGTCGGCGACCTGTTCGGCTCGGGCAAGATGTTCCTGCCGCAGGTGGTGAAGTCCGCTCGCGTGATGAAACAGGCGGTCGCCCACCTCGAGCCCTTCATGGAGGCCGAAAAGGCCGGCAAGCCGCGCGAGCAGGCCGGCCGCATCCTGATGGCCACGGTCAAGGGCGACGTCCACGACATCGGCAAGAACATCGTCGGCGTGGTCCTGCAGTGTAACAACTATGAAGTCATCGACCTGGGCGTCATGGTCCCGGCCGACCGCATCCTCGACGCCGCCATCGAGCACAAGGTCGATATCGTCGGCCTGTCGGGCCTGATCACCCCGTCGCTGGATGAGATGGTGTTCGTGGCGCGCGAGATGGAGCGGCGCGGCTTCGACATCCCCCTGCTGATCGGCGGGGCGACGACCAGCCGGACCCATACGGCGGTCAAGATCGAACCCGGCTATCGCGCCGGTTCCACCACCTATGTCATCGACGCCAGCCGCGCCGTGGGCGTGGTCTCGGGCCTGCTGTCGAAGACGGAGCGGGCGAAGAACGAGGCCGCCACGCGCGACGAATACGTCCGTATCCGCGAGCAGTACGCCCGCGGTCAGGAGGTCAAGGCGCGGGCCGCCCTGCCCGCCGCCCGCCAGAACCGCTTCAGGCCCGATCCGCAGACGCCCCTGCCCTGCGCCCCGTCCTTCCTCGGCGTGCGCGCCTTCGACGGCTGGGATCTGCAGGACCTGGCCGACCACATCGACTGGACGCCCTTCTTCGCCAGCTGGGAGTTGATCGGCCGCTATCCGCTGATCCTCGAGGACGAGATCGTCGGCCAGGCGGCGCGCGACCTGTTCAACGACGCACAGGCGATGCTGAAGCGGATCGTCGACGAGAAATGGTTCACCGCGCGCGGCGTGGTCGGCTTCTGGCCCGCCAACGCCGACGGCGACGACATCGTGGTCTGGGCCGACGAGAGCCGCACGGCCGAGGTCGCCCGCTTCCACACCCTGCGCCAGCAGATCAAAAAGTCGAACGGCAAGCCCAATCTGGCGATGTCGGACTTCGTCGCCGAGACCGGCCCGGACTATATCGGCGCCTTCGCTGTGACGGCCGGTCACGGCGAGCTGGAGATCGCCAGACGGTTCAAGGACGCCGGCGACGACTATTCGGCGATCATGGCGACGACCCTGGCCGACCGCCTGGCCGAGGCCTTCGCCGAGGCGCTGCACAGAACGGTGCGGACGGAGCTGTGGGGTCACGCGCCGGACGAGGCGCTGAGCGTCGAGGATCTGATCGCCGAAAAATATCAGGGCATCCGGCCCGCCCCCGGCTATCCCGCCCAGCCCGACCACACCGAAAAGGCCACGCTGTTCAATCTCTTGCAGGCCGAAGCGCACGCAGGCATGGCGCTGACGGAGAGCTTCGCCATGACCCCGCCGGCCTCGGTCTCGGGCCTGTATTTCGGTCACGCCGAGAGCCACTATTTCGGCGTAGGCAAGATCGACCGCGACCAGGTCGAGGACTACGCCCGGCGCAAGGGCTGGGACGTCGCCACCGCGGAACGCTGGTTGTCGCCGATCCTGAACTACGAACCGGGGACGGCGCCGCGCGAAGCGGCGGCCTGACGCCCTATTCCAGACCCACGTCCTCGGGCGTGGCCGGCGGCGTGGTGATGTTCAGGCGGATGCGGCGGGCGGCGTGTTCGCAGCGGCCCGGCAGGCCGAAGAACAGGCCGAAGGCCTGGCTGCGCACCGCCTCTTCCTGACCGACCAGGGGCGTCCATTTGGCGGCGGCCTCGGCGGCGGCGGCGGCGGCGGCGGCGCGGCTGGCGGCGGTCTGGCGCGGCTCGGCGGCGTTCAGGGCCGCACGGAAATCGGCGGCCTCCAGCCTGCCCAGACGGATGATGTCCAGATCCAGAGGATCGGCGTCGGTCAGGGTCTCGCCGAGCGCGACATGGCCGTTCACCAGGGCCTCGCACCAGGCGACCAGCGGATAATCCCCCTCGGGCGCGCCCCGCGGCATCGGATTGGCGTAGGCCACCGCTTCGCGGAAGCGTTGGCTCTCGACGGCGTCGACGCCCGGCGCGGTGGACATGGCCCCGGCGTCCTGGGGCGGCGGCGTCTGGGCGGCGAGGGCCAGGGCGGAGACAAGACTGATGAGCATGGGGACGCCTGAAGCAGTTCGACGGGAAGGTCGGGTTCGACAGACCGCAACGCTTGAACAGGGCAGATGGTTTTTCTGCGGCGGCGGTTCCGGCAACAAAAAGGGCGGCGGACCCGAAGATCCGCCGCCCCGATTGCTCTCGAAGTCAGGCCTTAGAAGTTGGCCGTGACGCCGAAGAAGAAGTAACGGCCCAGCGCATCATACAGCTGCGGATAGGTGTTGCCGTTGCCGGTCGTACCCACGCTGTAGGACAGTTGCGGATCGTCATCGAGGACGTTGTTGACGCCGGCGCGCAGGACGACGGTGTCCATGACCTGCCACGTCGCCGCGAGATCGAGATAGTTCTCGGCGTCGAAGTAGCGGTCCAGACGGGCGCCGCCGTTGTTGAGCGAGCCGTCGGCCGCCAGGACGGCGATTTCAGCTTCGCCGTAGTGACGCCACGTGGCCGAGATGTCCAGGTCCCACGGGGTGAGCCAGGTCATACGGGCGCGGTGACGCCATTCCGGGTTCGGCACGCCGCACTGGTTGGCGTAGAAGCCGGTGCAGTCATAGACCGAGGCAGGGCCGCCCAGACCGGTGTCGGTCAGCAGTTCGTTCAGGAAGGTGCCGACGAACGACAGCTGCATCGAACCCATGTTCGCGATGCCCATGTCTTCGAGGTCGAAGGCATAGTTCGAGTTCACGTCGATGCCCGAGGTCGCGAGACCACCGATGTTGTTGTTCAGGTCTTCGACGAAGCCCGAACCAACCCACAGCTGACCGCCAGCGTTACGATTGATGCGACCGCAGGCGGCGGCATCGGACTGGTTGTAGCAGAGGTCGAAGGTGTTCAGCGCGCCGATCGTCGAGATCAGGCCGTCAACCGTGATGTCGAAGTAGTCGATCGACAGGTTGAAGCCCGGGAGCATGCTGGGCGTCCACACCACACCGTAGGTGTAGGTGTCCGACTCTTCGGGGTTCAGGTTCGGGTTGCCGCCGCCCAGGAAGTTGTACTGGCCAGCCGGGCTGTTCAGGGCGCCGCTGTCCGACTGGGCAGTGGTGACCTGGTGCGAACCGGCGCCGATGCACGTCGCCGGAATGCTGTTGTTCAGCACGCCGTCGTCGTTCAGGTCGTCGCAGGGATCGTTGTCAGCGTCGAACAGGTTGAAGCCCTGGGCCGCGAACATTTCGATCACGTTCGGGGCGCGAACCGCGCGCGAATAGCTGGCGCGGAAGCGGATGTCCTCGACCGGAGCATAGTCGGCGCCGATCTTGTAGGTGTCGGTGCCGAAGTTCTCGTACTCGGAGCGGCGATAGGCGGCGTCGACCGAGGCCGAATAGGCCCAGGGCTGATCGTCGGCCAGCGGGATCTGGATTTCACCGAAGACTTCGGCGACGTCCGCATCACCCGAGATGCCGATCGTGGGTCCGCCCTGGCCGGCGCCGTCGCCGGTCTGGAAGGCGGCGTCGGTTTCGGAGGACAGGGCGTCGCGGCGGTACTCGGCGCCGAACGCGACCTGGACGGTGCGCGAGGCGGTCGGCACGGACCAGCCCGTGTCGCCCGTGATGGCAGCGGTGACGATCTGTTGGGTCGTCTGGCCGGTCTGCATCAGCGGGATCTGCAGGTAGTCAAGCGCCGCCTGGGTCACGCCGCCGGCGACGAAGACGTCGTAGGGGACGCAGCTCGTGTCGGTGCCGTCGACCACCGACCGGCAGGTCGGGACGCCGCCGACGTCGACGACGTCGAGAGCGCGGGTCAGGCGGGTGACCGAGAAGTCGTTCTGGTAGGTACGCGCCAGGCGGACCCGCGAGAACTGGGCGGCGATGTCGTAGTTCCAGCCAGCGGTGATTTCACCACGGACGCCGGCGACGCCACGGTAGGAGACGTAGTTCAGGTTGTCCTGACGACCGCCGCCTTCAACGTTACGACGGGCGACGTACATGGGCACGCGGTTGCCGGCGAGAACGTCAGCCGGGGTACAGCCGATGGCCGTCGACTGCTGGGCCGAGAGAAGCGGGCTGTCGCAGTTGATGTCGCCGACGCTGAAGAAGCTGCCCGACGGGGCGATCTGCGCGATCGACTGATAGTCCGAGAACATCAGCTGGGCGAAGACTTCCGCCTTGTCGTTGACCTGATAGCGACCGAAGGCGCCGAGGGTGTAACGCTCGTCCGGGCGCTGGTAGTAGTTCACCGGGCCGAAGTTGTAGGCGTTCACGTTGCCGTCGTACGGGACGAAGGTGCGGCCCGCGCCGATGGTGTAGGCGAAGGTCGAGAAGTCGGTGAACTGGCCGGGGAACGAAGTGCCCGAGCCGCCGCAGGCGTAGGTGGTCGGACCCGAGCCGGCGTTCGGCGCGGCGAGCGAGCACGCCGAGTAGTCGCGGTCGGCCTGGAGGATCGGGTTGTTGTTCCGGTAGCCGGCGTAGGCCATCACATTGCCGCGGCCGTCGGGCGAGGAAACGCCGAGGGTCACGTTCAGCGAGCGGCTCTCGCCATCCGAGACGTTGTCGTCGGGCAGGCGGAACTGCGCGGCGTTGGTCGTGGCGCGGCGGGCGATTTCAGCGCGGACGTTGCCGACGCCGTCATAGTCGTTGTTGTGCTGATAGAAGCCGTACTGGGCGTCGATCTGCAGGCCTTCGAAGTCCTTCTTCATGATGAAGTTGACAACGCCGGCGATGGCGTCCGAACCGTAGATGGCGGAAGCGCCGCCGGTCAGGACTTCAACGCGCTCGACCAGTTGTTCCGGAATCTGGTTCAGGTCGGCCGCGTCGTCGTTCGGCGAGCCGTAGCCCATACGACGACCGTCGATCAGCACCAGGGTGCGCGACGAACCGAGGTTGCGCAGCGACACCGTGGCCGTGCCCGAGGCGCCGTTGGCGACCGTCGAGTTCTGGGCGGCGAAGGCTTGCGGCAGCTGCGAGATCAGGTCTTCGACCCGGGTCACGCCCGCGACGTCGATGTCCTCGCCGGTCACCTGCGTCACCGGGCTGGTGGTGACGAGGTTGGTCTGCGGAATGCGCGAGCCCGTGACGATGACGTCGTCAAGGTCCTGCGACGCCGGAGCATCCTGCGCCATGGCCGGCGCGGCGAAGGCGAGAGCGGCGAATCCGCCGATCATCGTCGTCGACAGCAGCCGATTACGGATTTTCTGGGTTCTCAAAGGTCGTCTCCTGATGTTCGGCAGCTTCCGGAAACCGGGCTCCCGCGGCCTTAGAATGGAATATTCCCTTCCCCCGCGGACGGAATCCCCTCCGCAGTTGCCCAAGGTTATGCGCCGCTGCGCCACATTCGCCAGCCAAATTACACAACTGTAACCCGGTCGAAGCGTGACTGTCGTATTTAGGCCACGATACAGACACAGCCGCTGTGGCGGGGTCGGAGTTGACCCTGCGGGCGTCTTGTCCGACTGAAGTCGTGCGTCCTGCGGCGGGCGTTTTGCGAGGGTGAACCCATGTCTTTCCTTACCGGCCTCGCCGCCATGGCGGCGGCGACCACCCTCTCGGGCCAGGCGGCCCTCCCGCAGGAGCGCCCCGAGACCCTGGCGCGCCTGATGGCCTGCCGCAGCGTGGCGGACAGCACGGCCCGGCTGGCCTGCTACGACGCCGCGGCCGGCGCCCTGGACACCGCTGAACGTCAGGGCGACGTGGTGGTCATCGATCGCGCCGGCGTCGCCGAGACGCGGCGGCAGCTGTTCGGCTTCGAAATGCCGTCCCTGCCCCGCCTGTTCGGGCCGGACGGCGGCGGCGGGGACATCGAATCCATCGAGTCGACGCTGCAGAGCGCCTCCCTGGTCGGCGAGGGCCGCTGGGTCTTCCGCCTGGCCGACGGCAGCGTCTGGCGCCAGATCGACTCGGAGCGGGTGCGCTTCGACAATCGCCCCGGCGAGCCGGCGCGCGTCCGCAAGGCCAGCCTGGGCAGCTTCATGCTCACCGTCGGCGGAAGCCGGGCCGTCCGGGTCCGGAGGCAGTAGCGGTGGACCTGCGCTCCCTGTCGGCCTCGGTGTGGACGTCGGCGCAGCTTTCGCCGGCCGACATGCCCGCCTTGGCGGCCGCGGGCGTCGCCCGGGTGATCAGCAACCGGCCGGACGGCGAGGAGCCGCACCAGCCCGCCGCCGCCGAGGTGGAGGCGGCCGCGCGGGACGCCGGTCTGGCCTTCGCCTGGATTCCGGTCTCGGGACTGCCGCGTCCGGACCAGGCTGAGGCGGCGGCGGAGCTGCTGGCTGACGGGGCGCCGACGGTGATGTTCTGCCGCTCGGGCATGCGCTCGGCGGCCATCTGGGCCATGGCCCAACGCTTGGGCGGCGCGGACGCGCAGGATCTGCGCGCGGCGGCGGCCGCCGCCGGTTATGACCTCGGCCGCGTGCCGCTGTAGGCCCTAGCGCTGGATCGCGACCCGGGTCGCATAGGGCGCCGGTTCCGGCGTGCAGGACGCCACGGCGAGTTGCATCGCCATGAGACAGAGGAAGGCCGCCGCGATGGGCTGGAGCCGATTTGAGACAGCCAGGGCGATGGAAACGGCCACTTTGGGCACTCCGCAGAAGGTTTACGAAGTGTTGACGCAAGGGTCAGGCCGCGCCCGATGATCCCCTTCGTCCCCCCGCCGACCTTCGAATACGGACGCCCCGATGCGGTCTCGCCGCTGATCCGGCGGGTCATCGCCGACAATCCGGGGCCCTTCACCTTCACCGGGACCGGGACCTATATCGTCGGCGGCGCCGGGCCGGGCGCGGGCGTGGGGGTGATCGATCCCGGACCGCTGGACGAGCGGCATCTCGCGGCCCTGATGGCGGCGGTGCAGGGCCAGACGGTCAGCCACATACTGGTGACCCACACCCACCGCGACCACGCCCCCCTCGCCCGCCCGTTCGCCGAGGCCGTCGGCGCGCCGGTTCTCGCCGCCCGCCTGCCGGCGCGCCCGACCCACGCCTCGGCCGCGCCGGACGACGATGACGACGAGAGCTTTTCGCCCGACGTGGTCCTGACCGGCGGCGAGCGACTGGCCGGGGACGGCTGGACGATCGAGGCCCTCGCCACGCCCGGCCACGCCTCCAACCACATGGCCTTTGTGCTGTGTGAGGAGAACGCCCTGTTCAGCGGGGATCACATCATGGGCTGGTCCACGACCGTCGTGGCCCCGCCCGACGGCGACATGACCGCCTATCTGGCCAGTCTCGACGCGGTGATCGCGCGCGGCTTCTCCACCATCTGGCCGACCCACGGCGCGCCGATCGTCGAGCCGGGGCCGTTCCTCGCGGCCTACAGGGCGCACCGTCTGGCGCGCGAGGCCCAGGTGCTGGCCCGTCTGGCGGCCGGAGACCGGCGGATCGCCGACATGATCCCGGCGCTCTACGCCGCCGTGGATTCACGGCTGTGGCCGGCGGCCAGCCTGTCGGTCTGGGCGCACCTGATCGCGCTGGAGCGGGCCGGACGGGTGCGGGCGACGCCGGAGCCGGCCATCGACGCCGACTGGACCCTGGTCTGAGCCTCAGCCGGCGGAGCGCAGGGTCTCGCTGATCTGCGTCGCCATGCGGCAGGCCTCGCCGCCGTGGCCGCGGTGGTCGCGGGCGGCGACGCGGATGTCGGTGCGGCCCGGCCGGATGCGGATGACGGCGTCATGGTCCACGCCGAACCAGAAGCCCTCGCGGCTGCCGTCGGCCCGCCCGACGCCGGCGCCGCGCAGGGTGAATCCCGCCTCTTCGAGAGCGTAGATGGCCGCCGTCGGCGCGATCTGGCGCATCACCGGCAGGGCGCCGGGGCAGGCCTCCGGCCCGACCGCCGGACCGGGGCCGCGACCGCGACGCACATCGCCGAGATCGCCGAAGCCGGGAACCTCGACGAGGTCGGTGCTCACGTTCTCGACCGGCCCGGCGGCGATCCGGTCCCTCTGCCAGACGAAACCGCCCAGGGTCGCGCCGGCCACAAGCACGGCCGCGACGGCCAGTCCGCCCAGTTTGCCGAAGCTGCGGAACGACAGCGCCAGGGCGCCGAGGGCGGCCGCGGCGCCGATGAAGGACAGGAACCAGGCCGCCCGCATCGTCAGCAGGTCATAGCCGGTCTCGACCGACCAGGCCTCGACGCGGGTCCCGAGGGCCGCGACGAGGACGAGCAGCGGCGCGGCTACGGCCAGGGCCGCGAGGGCCTGGACCCGTCCGGCTCCGGGCGTGCGCCGCGCCACCGCCTCAGGCCCCCGCCGTCGGCAGGCGGTAGTCCTTCAACTGCTCGCGCAGGGTCTTCTTGTCGATCTTGCCGGTGGCGCCCAGCGGGATGTCGGCGACGAAGACCACGTCGTCGGGCATCCACCATTTGGCGATCTTGCCCTGCAGGAAGTCGAGGTGCTCCTGCTTGTTCTCCGTCTCGCCGGGCTTGAGCTTGATGATCAGCACGGGCCGTTCGTCCCATTTCGGATGGGCCGCGCCGATGACGGCGGCCAGTTCGACCTTGGGATGGCCCACGGCGATGTTCTCGATCTCGATCGAGCTGATCCACTCGCCGCCGGACTTGATCACGTCCTTGGCGCGGTCGGTGATCTGCATGAAGCCGTGCTCGTCGATGGTCGAGACGTCGCCGGTGTCGAAGAAGCCCTCGTGGTCGAGGATGTCGCCGCCCTCGCCCTTGAAATAGGCGCCGGCGATGGTCGGTCCCTTGATCATCAGACGGCCGTAGGTGTGCCCGTCGTGCGGCATCTCCTGGCCGGCGTAGTTCTTCAGCTTCAGCTCGACGCCCAGCGGCGGCACGCCCTGTTTGATCCGCCACTTCATCTGCTCGTCGTACGGCAGGGCCAGCAGTTCCGGCGGCAGGTTGGACAGGGTGCCGATCGGCGAGGTCTCGGTCATGCCCCAGCCCTGCAGCACCTCGATGCCGAACTCTTCCTGGAAGGCGCGGATCAGGCTTTCGGGCACGGCCGAGCCGCCGATCAGCACCTTCTTGACCGTCGGGATGCGCAGCTTGTTCTCGCGCAGATGGGTCAGCAGACCCTGCCAGACCGTCGGCACGGCGGCGGAGAAGGTGACGCCCTCGCTCTCGATCAGCTCATAGATGGCGGCGCCGTCCATGCGCGCGCCGGGCATGACCAGCTTGGCGCCGGAGGCCGGGCCGGCGAAGGCGATGCCCCAGGCGTTGGCGTGGAACATCGGCACCACGGGGAGGATGACCTCCTTGGGCGACGGCCCCAGCACCGTGGCCTGCATGCCGAGCAGGGTGTGGATGAAGTTGGAGCGGTGCGAGTACAGCACGCCCTTGGGATTGCCGGTCGTGCCCGAGGTGTAGCAGAGGCCGCAGGCGGTCTGTTCGTCGAACCCGCCCCAGACCACGTCTTCCGACGCCCCGCCCAGCAGGGCCTCATAGCATTCGGCGCCTGGCAGCTTCGTCGCCGGCATGCTCAGTTCATCGGTCATGACGATGACCCGCTCGACGCTCGGGCAGTGCGGCAGCACCGCCTCCAGCAGCGGGATGAAGGTCAGGTCGACGAAGATGATCCGGTCTTCGGCGTGGTTGATGATGTAGATCAGCTGTTCCGGGAACAGGCGCGGGTTCAGGGTATGGCACACCGCGCCGATGCCCATGATGCCGTACCAGGCCTCCATGTGACGGCTGGTGTTCCAGGCCAGGGTGGCGACCCGGTCGCCGACCTTGACGCCCCAGCCCTGCAGCACGCTGGAGACCCGTTTGGCCCGGGCATGGATCTCGGCATAGGTGGTCCGCACGATCGGCCCCTCGACCGACCGGGTGACCACCTCGCGGTGGCCGTGCCAGTTCTTCGAGTGGTCCAGGATCTTGTCGACCGTCAGCGGCCAGTCCTGCATCAATCCGAGCATCATGATCCCTCAAGTTGCGCCTGCTCCGGAGGCGCTTGACGGTCACGCTATCGGCGCGACCGGCGATAAGCAACGTGACGCAAGGTCATCCTGGCCCCGCCGGCGCTTGGCGAATTGCCCTCCGCGGCCCTAGAAACCGCCCATGCCCATCCTCATCGCCATCACAGGCGGCTCCGGCTCCGGCAAGAGCACGCTGGCCGAAGCCCTGGTCTCAGCCCTGTCCGACGGCGCCGCGGTGCTGCTGCGCGAGGATTCCTACTACCTCGACGCCGCGGGCCTGCCCGACTTCGACCCCGCGACCTTCGACTTCGACGATGTGGCGGCGCGCGACCATGCCCTGATGATCCGCGACCTGGCCGAGCTCAAGGCCGGGCGGGACGTCGTCGCGCCCCTCTATTCCTTCATCCACCACGGCCGCGAGCCCGGGGGCGAACCGGTGCGGGCGGCCGAGGTCGTCGTCGTGGAGGGCACCCATGTGCTGTGCACCCCCGATCTGGCGGCCCTGTTCGACATCCGGGTGTTTGTCGACACCCCGGCCGACATCCGCTTCATCCGCCGCCTGCTGCGCGACCAGACCGAGCGGGGACGCTCGGCCGACTCGGTGATCGCCCAGTACCTGTCCACGGTGCGACCGGGCCATGAACGGCTGACCGAGCCTTCACGGGTGAATGCGGACTTCATCGTGGCCGACGCCACGGCCGCCGTACGGCTTGAGGACCCCCAGGCGGTGGTCCGGCTGGCGGCCCCGGTGCTCGCGCATCCGCTGCTGGCGCCGCTGGTCGCCGCGGCCTCAGACGGAACATCGTTCCCCGGCCCTTGACCACCCTTGGTCCCAAGCCCCACCCTGCACGTCAAAGCGAGCAGTGTATTCCCATGGGCGGCCCCGGCGTCGGTTCTTCTTCTCCTGTTGATCCGAAACGCCAGGCGATCATCCGGTACGCGCGAAAAGCCTTCGTCAAAGAGGGTTACGCCGCGACCAAGATCGAGCCGATCGCGCGTGAGGCGGGGGTTTCGACCGCGACCCTCTACGCCCTGTTCGAGGGCAAGGCGCAGCTGTTCACGGCCGTCATCGACGACGCCGCTACTGAATTCGCACGGCAGATGGACCGGTTCCGCACCATCGACGGCGACGCCCGCCAGCAACTGACCCGGTTCGCCCTCGCCTACGCCGACTTCATGAGCGACCCGTTCGTGCGGGCGGTCTTCCGGCTGGTGATGGCGGAACGCCCGCGCTTCCAGGCCGTGGCGCAGCGATTCTTCGAAAAGGGCCGGTCGACCTTTGGCGCCACCCTGATCGGCATCCTTGTCGACCTGTCGAAATCCGGCGCCCTGCGCCCCCTCGACCATCCGTCGTGGGCGGCCGGAAATCTGATGGGGATGGTCGAACATCCGGTCTTCTTCATCCCCCTGGTCACCGGAGACGAGATCCGGGTCCGCCGTTCGAACGCCGAGGTGGTCGCGGACGCGGTCGAGACCTTCCTCGGCCGCTACGGCGTCTGACGCCTTACGGCCACAGCCGCGTCCGGCTCCATCCGTCCCGGCCCCGCTCGAACCGCAGCCGGTCATGCAGGCGGAAGGGCCGGTCGCGCCAGAATTCGACGCTTTCGGGAATCACGCGCCAGCCCGTCCAGCGAGCCGGCCGGGGCACGTCCTGGTCCGCGAACCGCGCCGTCTCGCGGGCCACCGCCGCCTCGAGGGCGGCGCGACTGTCCAGCGGCCGCGACTGGTCCGAGGCCCAGGCCCCGATGCGGCTCTCGCGCGCCCGGCTGGCGAAATAGGCGTCGGCCTCGGCCGCGCTGACCGGCTCGATCTCGCCCCGCACCCGCACCTGCCGGCGCAGCGATTTCCAGTGGAACAGCAGGGCGGCGCGCGGATGAACCGCCAGATCCCGGCCCTTGGCGCTCTCGCTGTTGGAATAGAAGGTGAAGCCGCGCGCATCGACGTCCTTCAGCAGGACGATCCGGGCGTCGGGCGCCCCGTCGGCGTCGACCGTGGCCAGGGTCATGGCGTTGGCGTCGTTCGGCTCGGTCCCCTTTGCGTCGCCCAGCCAGTCGACGAACAGGCCGATCGGCTCGGCCCGTTCGAAGATCGATTCGTCGCCATTGGCGGCCAGGGCGGCGGCGTACTGCTCCGCATACTCTTCGCGGGTCGGGCTGGGCGGGATCACAGGTGCGGTCATGGGGTGCAGATAGACCCTCGCGGGGCGGCTGGGGAGAGGCTTCACGGTTAACCCGGCCTTGACCATGTGCAGGGCCTTAGTGCGCCGATGCGCGCCCGATCGCACAATGAAGTCGCCTCGATCCGCGAAGCCTTGGCCCTGCTTGGCCTGACCGGCCCGGTGGAGGGCGAGGCGCTGACCGCGGCCTTCCGCATCGCCATCAAGGCGGCGCGGCCAGAAGCCGCAGGCGGCAGCGAGGCCCGGTTCCGCCGGACCATCGCCGCCTGGCGTCTGATCCAGCGGCAGACCGCGCCCCTGGCCCTGGCCGGGCCGGCGAACCGACCCGCGACGCCGCCGGTGCTGGCGATCAGTCCGCTGGACGCGCTTCGCGGCGGCGTGGTGGAGGTCCGGCCGGAGGGCCGCCGCCTGCGGGTCCGGGTCCCGGCGGGGCTGCGCACGGGCGAACACCTACGCCTGCGAGCGGCGGGCGAAGGCGGCGCCGACCTGTATCTGCCGGTGCTGGTGCGCGGCGCCCACGGTCTGAGCGCCGTCGGCGACGACCTCTACATGACCTGCCCGGTCTCCCCCCGCCTGCTCGAGGACGGCGGGCGGCTGGAGGTCGAGACCCACGCCGGCCCGCGCTCGGCCTGGCTGGTCGCCGGCCATCAGCCGCTGCGGCTGAGGCTCAAGGGTCTGGGTCTGCCGGCGCGCGGGAGCCGGCCCCAGGGCCATCTGTTCGTGACCCTGGAGCCCTGCGAGGATGCGCCCTCGGCGGCCGAGGACCTGCTGGTCCGCTTCACCCGCGTCTGGACGCCGGACCGCATGGCGGCTTAGGTCGCTTCCATGTCCCACAACAGCTTCGGCCATCTGTTCCGCGTGACCACCTGGGGCGAGAGCCACGGGCCGGCGATCGGCTGCGTCATCGACGGCTGTCCGCCGCTGATCCCCCTGACCGAGGCCGACCTGCAGCCGTGGCTGGACCGGCGCAAGCCGGGCGGCAGCCGCTTCGTCACCCAGCGGCGGGAGAGCGACACGGCGCGCATCCTCTCGGGCGTGTTCGACGACGGGAACGGCCCGGTGACCACGGGCGCGCCCATCGCGATCCAGATCGAGAACGAGGACGCGCGCTCGAAGGACTATGGCGAGATCGCCCGCGCCTACCGGCCCGGCCACGCGGACTATGCCTACCAGGCCAAATACGGCGTCCGCGACCACCGCGGCGGCGGGCGCTCATCGGCGCGCGAGACGGCCATGCGGGTCGCGGCGGGCGCCGTGGCGCGCAAGGTGCTGGGCGAGCGAGTCAGCATCCGCGCCGGCGTTGTCCAGCTGGGCCCGCACCGGATCGCCCCCGAGGCCATGGACTTCGACGCCGTGTACGACAACCCGCTGTTCGCGGCCTCGGCTGACGTCGTGCCGGCGTGGGAGGATTATCTGGACGGCGTGCGCAAGGCGGGGTCGTCGATCGGCGCCGTCGTGGCCCTTGAGGTCACGGGCGTTCCCGCGGGCTGGGGCGCGCCCATCTACGGCAAGCTGGACGCCGAACTGGCGGCGGCGATGATGTCGATCAACGCCGTCAAGGGCGTCGAGATCGGGGCCGGCTTCGGCGCGGCCGAACTGACCGGCGAGGACAACGCCGACGCCATGCGGCTGGGCGAGGACGGGCGGCCCGTCTTCCTGTCCAACCATGCGGGCGGGGTGCTCGGCGGCATATCGACGGGCCAGGCGCTGACGGCGCGGGTGGCGTTCAAGCCCACGTCCTCCATCCTGACCCCGGGCCAGACCATCACCCGCGACGGGACCGAGACCGAGGTCGCGACCCGCGGCCGTCACGACCCCTGCGTCGCCCTTCGCGGCGTGCCGGTCGTCGAGGCCATGGCCGCCTGCGTGCTGGCGGATGCGATGCTGCGGCACCGGGCGCAGGTGGGCTAGGACCGGTGAGACGCCAGCGCAATTCGCACCGCCTGCCGTTGCGCGCCCTGCCCTCCTGGATCATCGACCAGTTCAATCACCGAGGCGCGCTGATCATCGTCTTTGTCGCTGCATTCGTGGTCGCGGCGCTCGCTGTGGGGGCGCCCTGGGTGCTCTCCCGAGGGCCTCGGCAGAAGACGCGCGTTGAGGGCCGGATCCTGGGGATGGGCTTCGTCGACATTGAGGGCCGCGGCTCCGTGCCGGACGCCAGCATCGAGGTCGAAGGCCTCATCACTCGCATTGAAGTCCCCGCACGCCTGAACTGCCGCGTTGGAGACCCGATAGCATTGGACCGGATCTCCAGCAGAAAAGCCGCCTATTTCAGGCTTGCACCCGTTCCTGACCCCTGCGGCAGACTATGGGGCTCGCTGACCCCTTTTCGCCACTGACACTGTTACCTATATAGGCGCCAGCGAGGTTTCTAACCCTCGGAGTCCCGGGAGCATCCCCATGATCGACGTTCGACCCTTCAACACCCTCGGCGGCGCCAACCACGGCTGGCTGAACGCCAAACACCATTTCTCCTTCGCCGGCTACTATGACCCGGCCCGCATGAGCTGGGGCCGGCTGCGCGTCTGGAATGACGACGAGATCGCCGCCCAGTCGGGCTTTCCGCCCCACCCCCACGCCGACATGGAGATCATCACCTATGTCCGCACGGGGGCCATCACCCATGAGGATTCCATGGGCAACCGCGGCCGCACGGGCGCGGGCGACGTGCAGGTGATGAGCGCTGGGACCGGCGTGCGCCATTCCGAGTTCAATCTCGAGAACGAGATGACCACCCTGTTCCAGATCTGGATCGAGACCGACAAGCCGGGCGCGAAACCGGGCTGGGGCATGAAGCCCTTCCCGAAATCGGACCGGACCGGAAAATTCCAGGTCCTGGCCTCGGGCGATCCCACGGATGACGCCCTGACCATCAACGCCGACGCCCGCGTCCTCGGCGCGACGCTCAAGGCCGGCGAGAGCCTGACCTACAGCCTCGCCGAGGGCCGCCGCGCCTATCTGGTGCCCGCGGTCGGCGCGGTCGAGGTCAACGGCGTAGCCCTGAACGCCCGCGACGGGGCGGCGATCAAGGACGAGGCGGAGATCACGATCACCGCGAAGGACGATGCGGAACTGGTGATGGTCGACAGCCTCTGAATGCGATCAGGGCATGCTGAACAGGACCTGGACCCAACCGACGTCCTGGGCATGTTCCAGCGCTTCGAAGATCGGGATGGCCAGGAAAAAGGCCAGGCCATCCCGCAGCGTCGTCAGGAAGAACACCGGCCGGACCTCGATGGTGTCGGTGTCTCTCCATTTCGAGAACCGGGGCCAGAAGCGGGGGGTGCGCGCGCAATAGGCCCGGTACTCATCACCGAAGGTGGTGGTCAGCCAGACTTCCTCCTGTCGGACGGTGACGTAGAAGACCGCAAAGGCGATGATGACGAACAGCAACGCGATGACGATGCTGCCGGTCTGGGCGCCCATGCCGAAGGCGCCGATGAAGCTGAACAGATAGAGCGGATTGCGGCAGAGCGAGTATGGCCCGCCGGTGACGATCTCCGCCTTTTTGCGACCGCCGATGTACAGCGAGCACCAGGCGCGGCCGACCACGCAGATGACAATCATGGCCCTTCCCAGGACCTCGACGCCATCGTGCAGCCAGGGAACGGATGCGAAGGTGTTGGTGATCGCGGCGAGGGCGCAGGCCGCCAGCAGCGCGAAGAGCAGCGCCGCCTTCCGGATCAGTTGCACACGACGAAGGTGGTCTGGATCGGCCAATCGTTGTCCTCAGGTCGAAACAGGGTGGGTGCCGGGGCGCTGCGGAATCCACCAGAGAATCAACACAATCGCTCCAGCGAGAAGCAATGATGCGAGTGGGCGGCTCAGGGCAAGGCCGCCGTGGTCGACGGGCTTGTCGAGAAAATCCCCCACCGCGGCTCCCAACGGGCGAGTCAGGATGAAAGCCGACCAAAACAGCACCGCCCGGCTGATCCGGGTTCCGAAATGGAGCGCCGCGACGAGTGCCAGGAGGCCCGCGAAAATGGCGGCGGCGCCCAGATAACCCAGACCGCCAGTATCAGCCGTCCAGTCCCCGAGGGCGGTCCCCAAGGTCTGTGAGGCCGTGATCGTGGCCCAGTAGAACATCTCCTCACGGGGCTTGGACACCGTGTCGACGGATATGGAGCCCAAAGTCGCCCGCCAGGCGATCAGACAGGCCGCGACCAGGGTGAAAAGCAGGAGAGATCCGCCCGTGTAGCCGATGCCGAGCGAACGGGTGGCGAAATCGGCCAGGGTCGTGCCCGCCGTGGTCGAGGCGATGATCGTGGCCCAGTAGAGCCAGGAGTTGAACCTGCGGACCCTGATCTGCCAGGCAATCAGCAGGACGAGCAGAGGCAGAAAGATCGCCGTACCGACAAGATAGCCCGCATTCAGCGTCATGCTGACGGTGTCGCCTGCGGTTTCGCCCAATGTGGTGGCGAGAATCTTCACAACCCAGAAGATCAGCGTGACGGCCGGCACCTTGTTGAGGGCGGCCCGGGCGTCGTGCGTATCCGAATGGAGGTCGGCCATGGAAATCTCCAGTCGTCCCGAAGGCCGAACAGCAGATACATCCGCCTATGCAGCACAAAAGGAAACCCCGCCCAGATCGCTCCGGGCGGGGTTCTTTTCGTCGGTTTCAGACCGTCAGTGCGTCGCGACGACCGTGCCGGGGTCCTGCACCGGCTGGGCGGCCGGCAGGGGGTCGGCGGCCTCGTCCCATTCGACCGGGGTCAGGCTGCCGGTCAGGGCCCATTTCAGGGCCTCGTCGGCGGTCTTGATCGGGATGATCTCCAGCGCGCCCTTCACATTGTCGGGCACGTCGGCGAGGTCCTTCTCGTTCTCTTCCGGGATCAGCACCGTCTTGATGCCCGAACGCAGGGCCGCAAGCAGCTTCTCCTTCAGCCCGCCGATGGCGGTGACCCGGCCGCGCAGGGTGATCTCGCCGGTCATGGCGATGTCCTTGCGGATCGGAATGCCGGTCAGGACCGAGACCATGGCGACCGTCATGGCCACGCCCGCCGAAGGACCGTCCTTGGGCGTGGCGCCGTCCGGAACGTGCACGTGGATGTCGGTCTTCTCGAACGCCGGCGGCTTGACGCCGATGCTGAGGGACCGGGCCCGGACGTAGGAGGCGGCGGCGGAGATGGACTCCTTCATCACCTCCTTGAGGTTGCCGGTCACGGTCATGCGGCCGCGGCCCGGCATCTTGATCGCCTCGATGGTCAGGATCTCGCCGCCGAACTCGGTCCAGGCCAGGCCGGTGACGATGCCGACCTGGTCCTCCTCGTCCGTCTCGCCGTAGCGGTATTTCCGCACCCCGGCGTATTCGGCCAGCTTGGCGTCGTCGACGGTGATCGTGAGCGTCTTCTCACGGGCCATCTCGCGCACCGCCTTGCGGGCCAGGCCGCCGAGCGCCCGCTCCAGCGAGCGCACCCCCGCTTCCCGCGTGTAATAGCGGATCAGATCGCGGATCGAACTTTCCGGCACGATGAATTCGGCCGGCGTCAGGCCGTTCTCGGTGGTGACCTTGGGCAGGACGTGACGCTTGGCGATCTCGACCTTCTCGTCCTCGGTGTAGCCGCTGACCCGGATGATCTCCATGCGGTCCAGCAGGGGCTGGGGCATGTTGAGCGTATTGGCCGTGGTCACGAACATGACGTTGGACAGGTCGTAGTCGACCTCGAGGTAGTGGTCGCCGAAGGCGTTGTTCTGGGCCGGATCCAGCACCTCCAGCAGGGCCGAGGTCGGGTCGCCGCGCCAGTCGGCGCCCAGCTTGTCGATCTCGTCCAGCAGGATGAAGGCGTTGGTCGTCTTCACCTTCTTCATCGACTGGATGATCTTGCCCGGCATGGAGCCGATATAGGTCCGGCGGTGGCCGCGGATCTCGGCCTCATCGCGCACGCCGCCCAGCGACATGCGGATGTATTCCCGGCCGGTGGCCTTGGCGATCGACTTGGCCAGCGAGGTCTTGCCGACGCCCGGAGGGCCGACGAGGCACAGGATCGGGCCCTTCAGGCTGTTGGTGCGCGCCTGGACGGCCAGATATTCGATGATCCGTTCCTTGACCTTCTCGAGGCCGTAGTGGTCCTCCTCGAGGATGGCCTCGGCCTTGTTCAGGTCGATGGCCTTCGTCTTGGCCTTGCCCCACGGGATCGACAGCAGCCAGTCGAGGTAGTTGCGCACCACCGTCGATTCCGCCGACATCGGGCTCATGTTGCGCAGCTTCTTGACCTCGGCCTCGGCCTTGATCCGGGCTTCCTTGCTGAGGCGCGTCTTGCGGATGCGCTTCTCCAGCTCCATCACCTCGTCACGGGCGTCGTCGGTCTCGCCCAGCTCGCGCTGGATCGCCTTCATCTGCTCGTTCAGGTAATATTCGCGCTGGGTCTTCTCCATCTGGCGCTTCACGCGCGAGCGGATCTTCTTCTCGACCTGCAGGACGGAGATTTCGCCCTCCATCAGGCCGTAGACCTTCTCCAGACGCGCCGGGACGGCGATGGTCTCAAGCAGACCCTGTTTGTCGCCGATCTTGACCGACAGATGGGCCGCCACGCTGTCGGCCAGCTTGGACGGGTCGGTGATCTGGGGAATGGAGCTGAGGGCCTCGGGCGGGACCTTCTTGTTCAGCTTCACATAGTTTTCGAACTGCTCGATCACGGCGCGCAGCAGGGCTTCCGACTGGGCGGGCTCGCCCGGATCGTCGGCGATCTCGACGGCCTCGGCCTCGAAATATTCGGTGCGGTCGGTGAATTTGGTCAGACGCGCGCGGCTCTTGCCCTCGACCAGCACCTTGACGGTGCCGTCCGGCAGCTTGAGCAGCTGCAGCACGGTGGCCAGCACGCCGATCGGATAGATGGCGTCGGCGGACGGGTCGTCATCGACGCTGTTCTTCTGGGTCGCCAGCAGGATCTGCTTTTCGCCCTTCATGATCTCGTCGAGGGCCTTGACCGACTTTTCGCGGCCCACGAACAGCGGCACGACCATGTGCGGAAAGACCACGATGTCTCTCAGCGGCAGGACGGGCAGGGTTTTGGTCTCGGACATGATGCACTCCTGGGCCATTGGTAATCTCCGGCCCGTCGCCCCGGCGGCTGAGACCCGGATGAGGGCCCGCGCATCCTGGATGACCCGTCGATTCCAACGGCGTTCGAGACAGTATGTGGCCCCACCGCTGCCGGGTTCAAGCTTGACCGCGAATTGGCCGGCAGTCGCATCCACTGGTCTGGGGACGAATGATCGATGCCTGATCCGTCAACCTCTCCGAGACCCCTGCGACCGCTGTGTTCGTTGGAGAACCACGGCCGCCGAGATTACCCTCGGGATGAGAGTAGAGGCCATCATCAGGAAGTGCGCCGCCAGCTACAAGCGAGTTTCACCGTTCCGGGTGTCAGGTTCAGAACTCGTCGACAGCAATTGGTCCCAGGCAGGCATCAAATTCAACGCACCCGTGGGGGTCAGGTGATCGTCATCCTGGAACAAAAACCGACCGGTCGCGTCCCGGGTTCGACAGTCCGGTCCTGAACAAAAGACGGCGCGGGGGAGAAACACGCGGACAGACGGGGTCTCTCGGGCGAGGGCTGCAAAATTGGCTTCCACCAGCTCAGCCATGCTCGAATTGCGTGCAACCGCCATCTCGCAGTGCCGAGTGTCCAGACGTGCGAAACGGGCTCGCGCATAACAGAGACTGGGGCTGAGCCCGAAATCGGGCGTGGGCCCCACCAGTACAACCTCAACGTCAGGCCCCCAAGCACGGCGGACTGCATCGACCGATTGCGCGATATCTGCGCCGAGGAGGCGGGCGGCATCGGCCGGTTCCCGGCCAGAGCTGACCATATACGTTGTCCATCGGGCCGATAGCACCAAGGTAGTTGGCGGTCCCTTACGCTTCAGTTCTGCGAGCACTTCCTGGTTGAATACCGGGCAGTCCTCCGACAGGAACGACGCGTCTTGGACCAACAGCGGCGGGCAGGCTGATTTGCTGATCTGACGGACCACACGCCCTTGCGATTGGGCCCAGGCCGATACCAGGGGCATCAAATGATCTGCGTGGGAATCACCCCAAAGGACCACATCGGGCGCTTGGCCCTTGGGGTAGGTGCAAGGGACGGCCGGGGGTAGCGTGGCCCCCGACATATGACAGCTGCTTCTCAGCATCGGCAGCGACAATGCAGCCGCCTCCGCTTCCAGGACATCGGATGAGGCGCGATGGGGAAATCCCTGCCCTTTCCAGAGGACCGCCCCGAAGCCCGCCGTCAAAATCAAGGCGGTCAAGCCGGCGATGATCACTTGTCGAGCGCCAACGCTTTGGCCGCGCCGCCGAAACGGCCGCTCTACCCAGCGCCACGAGAAACACGCCATCGCCAGAGCGACGAGACCGGCGACCCCAGCCTCCAGGGGCGAGAGTTCACGCGCCAGCAGCAGGCGGGGCAGGACCAGTGCGGGCCAGTGCCAGAGGTAGAGTGAGTACGAAATCAGCCCGACGCCCACCAGGCCACGCCATGCAAGCAGGCGGTGGACCAGGGTCTTGTCGGGCAGGCCTGCATGAATAACGGCCGCCGCCCCGAGGCAGGGCAGCAAGGCGAGCAGGCCGGGAAACGATGTCCCCTCGTCGATAAACAACATGGCGCCCAGGATCGCAGCCAATCCCGCAACCGCTACCGCCTGTCGAACCCACTCTCGACCAATCTGTGGAGCCACCCCGGTCGCCAACAAGGCGCCCACCAGCAGTTCCCACCCGCGGGATCGGAACAGGTAGAAGGCCGCCGGCTGCGCCTCGTTTGCAAGGAGGCGTTGCGACCACGCCAAAGATATCAGTAGCGCCACCGCGATCAGAACAGGAGCCCACGGTCGCAGACGTGTCCTGTAAAGGACCAGCACCGCTAGAGGCCAAACGAGGTAAAACTGCTCCTCAATTCCCAGCGACCATGTGTGCAGCAGAATATTGTCGTTCGCATCGGCGCTGAAATAGTCGGTCTGTTGGAAGAAGAACTGGTTGGACGTGAACGCCGCTACCGACATCAGTGAGCGGCCAAACACGCGGAGGTCACCCGGCGCCATAGCGACCAACGCGATGGCGCTCACAACCCCGACCATGAAGATCAATGCTGGCAGGATGCGGCGGACGCGACGGTCGTAGAAGTGGACCAACGAACTTCGCCAGCCGGTGTCCGTCTCGCCGACCAGGATCCCCGTAATGAGGAACCCCGAGATCACAAAAAACACGTCCACACCGACGAACCCGCCCGGCAGGAGGGTCGGGAAGGCGTGGTACAAGACAACGCCGAGTACAGCGATGGCCCTCAAGCCATCGATTTCAGGGCGGTAGGGGCGATGTGCATGCGCCACGGACAACCGAGGCATGCTCACGCCGACCTGCCTTCCGCGTGGTTGGCGATATACGACACCCAGCCTGCCATCGGCTCAGGAGAAACGATTAGGCGGCGCTGTCGGGCGCGGCCTTCTTGGACTTGGTCTCGGAATAGATCAGCAGCGGCTGGGCCTTGCCCTCGATGACCTCGGCGTTGACGACGACTTCCTCGACGCCCTCGAAGGTGGGCAGTTCGAACATCGTCTCCAGCAGGATGCCTTCCAGGATGGAACGCAGGCCGCGGGCGCCGGTCTTGCGGGTGATGGCCTTCTTGGCGACGGCGATCAGGGCGTCGTCGGTGAAGGTCAGGTCGACGTTCTCCATCTCGAACAGGCGCTTGTACTGTTTGACCAAGGCGTTCTTGGGCTCGGTCAGGATGGTGACCAGGGCCGGCTCGTCCAGGTCCTCCAGCGTCGCCAGAACGGGCAGGCGGCCGATGAACTCGGGGATCAGGCCGAAACGCATCAGATCGTCCGGCTCGACGCCCTTGAGGATGTCGCCGGTGCGGCGCTCGTCGATTTCCTTGACCTTGGCGCCGAAGCCGATCGAGGCCCCGTCGCCGCGCGCCGCGATGACCTTCTCGAGGCCGGCGAAGGCGCCGCCGACGATGAACAGGATGTTGGCGGTGTCGACCTGCAGGAACTCCTGCTGCGGGTGCTTGCGGCCGCCCTGCGGGGGCACGGAGGCGACGGTGCCTTCCATGATCTTCAGCAGGGCCTGCTGCACGCCCTCGCCCGAGACGTCGCGGGTGATCGAAGGGTTGTCCGACTTGCGCGAAATCTTGTCGATTTCATCGATGTAGACGATGCCGCGCTGGGCCCGCTCGACGTTGTAGTCCGAGGCCTGGAGCAGCTTGAGGATGATGTTCTCGACGTCCTCACCCACATAACCGGCTTCGGTCAGGGTGGTGGCGTCGGCCATGGTGAAGGGCACGTCGATGATGCGCGCGAGCGTCTGGGCCAGCAGCGTCTTGCCCGAGCCGGTCGGCCCGATGAGCATGATGTTCGACTTGGCCAGTTCGACGTCGTTGTTCTTCGTCGCGTGGTTCAGGCGCTTGTAGTGGTTATGCACCGCGACCGAGAGCACCTTCTTGGCGTGCGACTGGCCGATGACGTAGTCGTCCAGGACCTCGCGGATCTCCTTGGGCGACGGCACGCCGTCCTTGGCCTTGGAGAACGAGATTTTGTGCTCTTCACGGATGATATCCATGCACAGTTCGACGCATTCATCGCAGATGAACACGGTCGGTCCGGCGATGAGCTTGCGCACCTCGTGCTGGCTCTTCCCGCAGAATGAGCAGTAGAGCGTGCTCTTGGCGTCGGTGCCGGCGGCTTTGGTCATCGAGTCTTCTCACTCCCGCGGTTCACCCCGATATGGGGCTAACGCGCATCCTTCGCGTTTGATTCCCGGACAGTGGGCGCAAAGGTCTTCAAAAATTGACAATCACCCATACCGAGGCCCGCCACAACCCCGGCCAAGCGTGGCCGGAGTCCGAAGCGGACGGTCAAATGTCGAGGGAGATCGCGGCGAATGTCTGACATGGGAACCCCTGCCCTGATTCACCAGCCGCACCGCAAGGATCAGGCCATCGTCGCCTTCGATTTCGACGGCACCCTGACCGTTCGCGACAGTTTCACGCAGTTTCTGCGCTGGAGGGCCGGCGCCGGCGGCTGGTTCCTGGGGCTGGCGCGACTGGCGCCCGATCTCGCCGCCTACGCCGGACACCGCGACCGCGGGCGGCTCAAGGCGGCGTCGGCGCGCGAATTCCTGCAGGGCGTGCCGCGGACCCAGCTTGAGGCCGACGCCGAGGCCTTCGCCGGCCAGGTCTGGCCGGGCTTCATCCGTTACGACGCTCTCGCCTGCTGGAACGACTGGGGAAAGAAAGGCGCCTACCGCGTCATCGTCACCGCCAGCCCGGAGACCACCGTGGCCCCGTTCGCGCGGCGGCTGGGGGCCGAGGCCCTGCTCGGCACGCCGCTGGTGTTCGACGCCGACGACCGCGTCACCGGCGCCTTCGCCAGCCCCAACTGCCGCGGCGAGGAAAAGGTGCGGCGGCTGCACGCCGCCTTCGGCGCGGACATGACGCTGGCGGCGGCCTATGGCGACACCACGGGCGACACGGAAATGCTGGCCATGGCGGATGAGGCCGGCTTCCGGCGCTTCAAGGGCTGAGGCGGCTCGCTAGCGGCCTTCGGCGTCCACGTCGAAGACCATGGCCTTGCCGCGCGAGGTCGGGTTCCAGCCCGCTTCGATCACCGCCGCCACCGCATTGCGGATGTGGTCGGGATTGACGAACTGCTTCTCGGTGTCGGGCCGCCCGTTGGGACGCAGGGGCGGCGGGAACTGCACGATGGCCTCGCGCTTGAAGTCGGCCAGCCGCAGGGTCACGGCGACGCCCTCCCACTGACCGCCGCTCAGGGGACGCGGCTGTCGCCGCAGGTCCCAGTGATAGATGTCGCCGTCGACCTCGACGGTCCCGCTGTTGTCACGCGTCTGCATGGGGCCCTGATAGCACAAAGAAAAAGACGCGCCGTCTCCGGCGCGCCTTTCATGGTCATTGGGAAGGATCCGCTCAGACGGTCTTCACGCCGTCGCCCTCGGCCTGTTCGCGGCGGTCGTAGACATGGTCGACGACGCCCCAGGCCTTGGCTTCCTCGGCGCTCATGAAGTGGTCGCGATCGAGGGTCTTCTCGACCTCCTCATAGGTCCGGCCGGTGTGGTGGACGTAGATCTCGTTCAGGCGGCGCTTGGTGTAGCGGATGTCGGCGGCGTGCAGTTCGATGTCCGAGGCCTGGCCGCGGAAGCCGCCCGAGGGCTGGTGCACCATGATGCGGGCGTTCGGCAGGGCGACGCGCTGGCCGGCGGCGCCGGCGGCGAGGATCAGCGAACCGGCCGAGGCGGCCATGCCCATGCACACCGTCGACACCGGCGAGCGGATGTACTGCATGGTGTCGTAGATCGCGAGCGCCGACGACACCTGTCCGCCGGGGCTGTTGATATACATCGAGATTTCCTTCTTCGGGTTCTCCGATTCAAGAAACAGCAGCTGGGCGCAGATCAGCGAGGCCATGCCGTCCTCGAAGGGGCCGGTCAGGAAGATGATCCGCTCGCGCAGCAGGCGCGAGAAGATGTCGAAGGCGCGTTCGCCCCGGCTGGACTGCTCGACCACCATGGGGACGAGGTTCATGTTCATCAGTTCGATGGGATCGCGCATGTGGGCCTTCTCGGGATGCTTCCGGGCGCGACTCACCGGTCGCGTACCTCTTGGACAGGATATCGCGTTGCCGAACCGTTGACGCAAGGCGAGTCAGTCGCCGGCTTCAACCGAACTGCGCCGGATATCGGTGAGACTGCGGACAAGGTCGTTGAGCTGTTGCCCGATCGTCGCCCGGTCGGTTCGCGAGGTGTAGAGCGCGGCCAGATAGTCGCGGTCCCAGTCGGTCAGGCCGGTGACCTGCCGGTTTTCCTCGAACAGGTTGAGGATAGTGTCGTCGCGGCTGGTGTCGGCGGTCGCGTCCAGCTGGGTCAGGGTGGCGAAGGCCACATAGTCGCTGAGCGCTCCGAAGGACGCATTCCCCGTCCGGCTCATGTCGATCACAATCACCACCCAGCCGATGTCGTAGCGGATGTTCGAGCGGAGGCGCGATGCGTCCCGCACCGTCACCGTCGGGGCCGGCTGGCCCTTGAAGGCGATGGCGGGCTCGCCCGTGGCGACCAGCACCGGAATGGTCACGTGCCACCAGCGCACGGGCGCGCGGGAGGTCCGGAACCGCCGCAGGGCGCTGCGGGTCAGATTGGTGGAGCTGTGGGCCGGCTGGAATCCGAGCCCTGCGTCCTCGACTAGGCTGGACGCAAGCGCCCGGCCGTCGTCAGTCGCGAGAATGATCACATTGGGCCGGCATCCGGGGGCCTCGACATCGACGCCCACGTCCAGGGCCCGGCGGGCGATCTGGTCGATCATCAACTGGGCGAACCGGGGCTGCATGCCGGTGACGCTGACGCAGATTTCGCTGTTCCAGCGACCCGGGCGGGTGCCCGGCGGCGGCGCGCCGACTTCCTCGATGAAGGCGCGCGCCGCATCCTCAAGCCGACGGCCGTCGACGAGAACGTCGTCGAGCTGGCCGGCGGGCTGTTCCTGGGTCGGCGCGGCAGGCGGGCCGTCCTGGGGAGCGATGGCGAGAACCAGGGCCGACGCCAGCGCTGCGAACATGATCT
Organism: Brevundimonas sp.; assembly: GCA_004296955.1. Taxonomy (GTDB): domain Bacteria; phylum Pseudomonadota; class Alphaproteobacteria; order Caulobacterales; family Caulobacteraceae; genus Brevundimonas. The sequence continues at coordinate 60,128 of SCVB01000006.1, read as the reverse complement.
ATTCCCTCCGACGGCCCGTAATCAGAGCTCGTCGTCTTCCTTGAGCAGGTCTTCCTTGGTGATCGGCGTATCGGTCACCTTGGCGGTGTCGAAGATCAGGTCGCAGACCTTCTCCTCATAGATCGGGGCGCGCATCTGGGCGGCGGCGTTGGGGTTCTGGCGATAGAAGTCCAGCACCTGACGCTCCTGGCCCGGATAGTTGCGGGCCTCGTTCATGATGGCGTTGTTCAGCTCCTGGTCGGTGACCTGGACGTTGTTGGCGCGGCCGATCTCGGCGAGCACCAGGCCCAGGCGCACGCGGCGCTCGGCGATCTTGCGATACTCGTCCTTGAGCTTCTTCTCGGACTTCTTGGCGTCCTCTTCCGGCAGGCGGCCGGCGTCCTTGTCGGCCTGGACCTGCTGCCAGATGCCGTCGAACTCGGCCTCGACCATCTTGGGCGGCAGGGGGAAGTCGTGGGCCTTGTCCAGGGCGTCCAGCAGGGCGCGCTTCAGCTTGAAGCGAGCGGCGCCCGTGTACTGCTGGTTCAGGTTGGTGCGCAGCAGTTCCTTCAGCTTGTCCAGCGACTCGATGCCGATGCGCTGGGCGAAGGCTTCATCGACCACGGCGGGGGCTTCGGCCTTGATGGCCTTGACCTTGACGTCGAAGGTCACGGCCTTGCCGGCCAGATGCTTGGCTTGATAATCTTCGGGGAAGGTCACGTTCAGGACCGTCTCGTCGCCGACCTTGGCGCCCTTGAGCTGCTCTTCGAAGCCCGGGATGAAGCGGTTGGAGCCGATCACCAACTGGGCATCCTCGGCGGCGCCGCCCTCGAAGGGCTCGCCGTCCAGCTTGCCCAGGAAGTCGATGGTGACCTCGTCGCCCTCGGCGGCCTTCACGGTCTTGCCCTTCTTGTCCTCATAGGACTTGGCCTGGCCGGCCAGCTCGGTCAGGGCCTCGTCCAGATCGGCGTCCGACGCCTCATAGGTCGGGCGTTCCAGCTTCAGCTTCTTGATGTCGGTCGGGGTGAAGTCCGGCATGACCTCCAGGGCCATTTCGTAGGCCAGGTCTTCCGTGCCGGCGATAACCTTGTCCATGTCCGAGGTCAGCTTCATCTCGGCGGGCGCGGCCGGACGCACCTTGGCGTCTTCGAGGGCCTTCTGGCTCGAGCTGTTCAGCGCGTCATTGACGATCTCGCCCATCAGGTCGCGGCCGAAGGTCTTCTTGACGTGCGACATCGGGACCTTGCCGGGACGGAAGCCCTTGAGCTTCATCTGCGGCGCGACTTCCTTCAGCTTCGCGTCCAGCTTCTGGTTCAGCTCGGCGACGGGAATGGTCACCGCGATCACGCGGCTGAGGCCTTCACTGGACTTTTCGACAACTTGCATGGTCGGGATTCTGACGCTCTGGGGCGGCGCCCTTGGGGCAGGCGCAGCACTGTGTGGGTAAAGCAACAAGGGCCGCCCTTGCGAGGCGGCGCCTTTGAAGCCCGCCCTTATGTCGAGGACCGCCCCAAAGGTCAACGTGAGACACGGACGGAACCACGGTTTCGGGACGGACGCCGGCGCGCTATCTGGTCGACATGAGCGCTTCCCCCTCCCCCGTCGGCGTGGCCGTCTTCCCCGTCACCCCCCTGCAGCAGAACTGCACCCTGGTCTGGTGCCGCAAGACGATGAAGGCCGCGATCATCGATCCCGGGGCCTCTGTGGACGGCCTGCTGGCCGCGGTGGCGAAACAGGGGCTGACGCTGGACGCCATCTGGATCACCCACGGCCACCTCGACCACGCCGGCGGCGCGGCCGAGATGCAGGAGAAGACCGGGCTGGACATCATCGGCCCGCATCCCGACGACCAGTTCTGGATCGACGGCATTCCGGCCCAGGGCCAGATGTACGGCCTGCCGGAGGCGCGCAGCTTCACCCCGACGCGCTGGCTGGCCAATGGCGACCGGCTGACGCTCGGAGAGACGAACTGGGAGGTCTACCACTGCCCCGGCCATACCCCCGGCCATGTGATCTTCTTCAACCGCGAGGCCCGCTTCGCCCAGGTCGGCGACGTCCTGTTCCAGGGCTCGATCGGTCGCACCGACTTCCCGCGCAGCGACCACGCCAGCCTGCTGAACGCCATCACCACCCGGCTCTGGCCCCTGGGCGACGACGTCACCTTCGTGCCGGGCCACGGGCCGACCTCGACCTTCGGGGCCGAGCGGCGCAACAACCCCTTCGTGTCCGACGCCGCCATGCGCGGGACCCCGATCGCACGACCGGCGTCCGGCCCGTCCTGAGCGGCTAGCGCGAGATCAGCAGGCCGACCACCACCCCGAGTCCGAGGGCGTAGAGCGTCGCCTTTATCGGCTCGGCCTCGACCGCCTCGCGCATCCGCACGGCCCGCGCCTGTCCCCACTGGCGAGCCAGGGCGGCGTCCTCGAGCACCGCGCGCCGCAAGGGCCGATGCGCGAAGGCGCGGCCTTCGTCCTCCAGCAGGATCGCATCCGCTGCGCGGTCCAGGCGGGCCGATTCCGTGTCCGGATCCTCGTCGACGATTTCGGCGGCGGACGGGTCAAAGGTCTGGTTCATCAAGAGCGCTCCGGTTCGGGGGATTTCGCCTGCCTCAATCCCCTCATCCCGGCCCGGTTCCGCCCCGCGGCCGACAACGCCGGATCGTGATTGAACGGCCGTGGCCCGGCCCGCGTTCTCCCTTCGAACAAGGAGAGCGCCCCATGACCTATATCGAGCCCGACAGCCCTGGCGGACAGCCGGAGATCATGCCGCCCGAAACGCCCGGCCCCGACGTCGATCCCGCGGGCGCGCCCGACGAGGTGCCGCAGCAGGACCCGGGCGGCGGCGGTCCCGGCGACGCCCGGCCGTATGACCGGCAATGACCCGCGATCGCCCAAACCCTGTGATTCGTTCGCAATTGTGTGACCGGGACACCGGAACCGGACGGGAGGCCGGGGGTTCATCCCCCGAACCGTCACCGTCGCCACGAAAGGAACCTTCAATGGCCCAGGGTCAGCCCAACCGTGCGTCCGGCGTCTCCAAGCGAGGCTTCGCCTCGATGGACCCCGAACGTCAGCGCGAGATCGCCCGCAAGGGCGGGGCCAGCGTGCCGAGCGAGAAGCGCAGCTTCTCGCAGGACCGCAGTCTGGCCGCCCAGGCCGGCCGCAAGGGCGGCGAGGCCTCGCACGGCTCCCGGACGCGCGAGACGCCCCCCGTCGCCGAATAGGACGACGCGCCCACCGGACAAAGGCGGCGACCGCAGCAGCGGCCGCCGCCTTTTTCGTGCTCAGGCCTCCAGCAGGGCCAGGGCGACCGAGGGGGCCGGACCGGTCTCGAAGGCGGACACCGTCCAGCCCGCCGCCCCCGCCAGCTCCCGCACCGAGGCCTCGGAGTATTTCCGGGAACTCTCGGTATGGATGGTCTCGCCGCGCCGGAAGGCGACGGGACGGCCATCGAGCTGGACGGTCATGTCCCGGGTCGCCTCGAGGTGCATCTCCATGCGCGAGGCGGCGGCGTTCCAGACGGCGCGATGGGCGAAGGAATCGACGTCGAACCCGGCCCCCAGCTCGCGGTTGGCGCGGACCAGCAGATTGCGGTTGAAGGCCGCGGTGACGCCGGCGGAATCGTCATAGGCGGCGACCAGCAACTCCGGCGCCTTGACCAGGTCGACGCCGAGGATGAACAGGGCGTCCGGCCCCAGCAGGCCGCGCGCCGCGGTCAGGAAGGCGATCGCCTCCTCGCGCTCCAGATTGCCGATGGTCGAGCCGGGGAAGAAACCGACCCGCCGGCCCGCGCCGATCCCGGCCGGCAGGGCGCCCAGATGCAGGAAGTCGCCCACCAGGGGCGCGACCTTCAGCGCCGGATAGGCCTCGGCGATCCGCCGCGCCGCCGCGTCCAGCGCATCGGCGCTGATGTCGATCGGCACATAGGCGGCCAGGTCGGCGGCGGCGTCGAGCACGATGCGGGTCTTTTCGCTGGCGCCCGAGCCGAATTCGACCAGGGCGGCGGCCGGCCCGAACCGGGTCGCCCACTGCGGGGCCACGCGCCGCAGCAGGTCCGCCTCCTGCCGCGTCGGATAGTATTCCGGCAGCCGGGTGATGGCCTCGAACAGGTGCGAGCCTTCGGCGTCATAGAACCATTTGGGCGAGGCGACCTTGGGCGAGCGCGACAGGCCGGCGATGAGGTCGCGGCGGAAGCGGGCGGTCTCGCCCTCGTCGGCCGAGCGCACCAGCGGGCTGGGCGCATCCGCCGCCAGCCGCAGGCCCGCGAAGGCCCAGCGCTGGTGGGGATAGAAGAAGTTGCGATAGCTGACCCGCGCATGGCCCTCGGGCGTGGCGAAGCTGGAGCCGCGCAGCACCATCTGGTTGGCCATGAATTTCCCGTTGTACTCCGACGCGGTCCCTTCGGTGGGGCGGAAGCCCGGATAGGGGGCGTAGGCGCTGGCCGTCCATTGCCAGACCTCGCCGAAGGCGTTGGAGAAGGACTCGGGGCGGCAGCGCACTGCATGCTCCCACTCCGCCTCGGTCGGCAGCCGCTTGCCGGCCCAGCGGGCGTAGGCGTCGGCCTCGTAGAAGCTCACATGGCGCACGGGGGCCTGCGGATCGACCGCCGTCCGGCCGGCCAGCCCCATCGTGGTCCAGCCGTCGTCGTCGCGCCGCCAGTACAGGGGCGCCGTCCAGCCCTCGGCCTGCACCGTCGCCCAGCCGTCGGACAGCCACAGCTCCGGCCGGGCGTAGCCTCCGTCTTCGATGAAGGCGATCCAGTCGCCGTTGGACACCAGGTCGGCGTCGAGGGCGTAGGGCTCAAGCCAGACGCGGTGGGCCGGTCCTTCATTGTCGAAAGCGAAGCCCTCGCCGCCGTGGCCGATCTCGACCAGACCGCCGTCGAAGCGGGCGGTCCCGCCCTGCCCCGGCTGCGCCGCGCCCGCGCGCGGTTCGGCCTCATAGGCCGCCGGATCCAGCGGCGACCGCGCCATCAGGTTCAGCAGGTCCATCAGGAACAGCTCCTGGTGCTGCTGGTCGTGGTGCAGACCGAGGGTCAGCAGGTACAGCCGGTGCGGATCCGTCGGGACCTCGCCCAGCCAGACCACCATCCGCCGGTCGATCTCGCGGCGATAGGCCATGACCTCGTCCAGCGAGGGCCGGGTCATCAGGCCGCGTTCGCTTCGTTCGACGCGATGGCCCAGCGCCTCGTAGTAGCTGTTGAACAGGGTCTGGAAGCGCGGATCGACCGGTCGATAGCCCGGCTCCTCGCCCAGGATCATAGCCTCGAAGAACCAGCTGGTGTGGGCGAGGTGCCATTTTCCCGGGCTGCAGTCGGGCATGGACTGGGCGGCGAGGTCCTCTGCGTCCAGCCCGCGGGCCAGCGCCGGCATGGCGGCGCGCACGGCCCGATAGGCCGAAAGGCCGTCCGCCGTGCGAGCGGCGATCCGCGACGGTGCGTTCATGACAGTCCCTCCAGCCCTGGACCGATCGCCGCGAGGCGAGAATGGTCACGCTTTGTTCTATCTAGGTAGGGCATGGCGACCGTTCAATGAACGGCGGGGTCAAAGCGTTGCGATGGCCTGCAAAAGTTCATCCACCGCCTCTTCGCGGGTGGCCCACGAACAGACGAACCGCACCGAACCGTCGTCGAAGCGGTAGCAGGCCCAGCCGGCCGCGTTCAGCCGCTGGTGCGCCTCGGGGGGCATGCGCACGAAGACGGCGTTGGCCTCGACCGGATGGGCCAGGACGAAGGCCGAGCGGGTGGCGATCCCCGCCGCCAGCCGCTGCGCCATCAGGTTGGCGTGGGCGGCCCCGGTCTCCCAGGCGTCGCTCTCCAGCAGGCCGAGGAAGGGCGCGGCGAGGAAGCGGGTCTTGGACGCCGTCTGGCCGGCCTGTTTCAGGCGATTGTCGATCCGGCGCGCCAGGGACTTGTCGAACATGACGATCGCCTCGGTGCAGTTGGCCCCGGCCTTGGCCCCGCCGAACACCAGCACATCGACCCCCAGGCGCGCGATCTGGGTCAGGTCGAAGCCCGCCGCCGCCGCATTGGCCAGCCGCGCCCCGTCCATGTGCACCCCATGTCCCCTCAACTTCACCGGCTCGATCAGGTGGCGCAGCTCCTCCTCAGTATAGACCGTGCCGTATTCGGTGGACTGGGTCAGGCTCAGCGCCGCCGGCGGCTGACGGTGGCCGACCTCGGGTTCGTCGAGGATGGCCTGGAGCGCCCGCGGCTCGATCTTGCCCGACAGGCCCGGCAGGCCGATCAGGCCGACCCCGGAGCCGAAGAAGCCCGGCGCCCCGGTCTCATCGGTGCAGATATGCGCCGCATGGTGGGCGAGGACGGCCTCATGCGGCCAGGCCAGCATGGCCAGGGCGATGGCGTTGGCCGCCGTGCCGGAGAAGACGAAACGGACCTCGGCGTCGGCGTCCAGCCGCTGACGGATCAGATCGGCGGCCCGGGCGGTGACCTCGTCCGCCCCATAGGCCCGGGCGAAGCCGTCATTGGCCGCGATCAGCGCCTCGAGCGCGGCGGGAGCCATTCCGGCGGTATTGTCGGACCCGAAATCATACCGCATCGATCAACCCTCTTCCGTATCCGTCGCGGCGTCCGTCCCGGCCCGCGCGCCCTTCCGCTTCTGCTCCGCCGTGCGAACCGTGACGACGGGCATGACGTCCTCGTCGCCATAGGGAACCGCGACCTGGTGCGGGAAGGGAATCTCGATTCCCGCCGCGTCGATGGCTTCCTTGCCGCCCTGCATCAGATCGGCCTGGGTCTGCCACCAGTCGTCCGACTTGACCCAGGCCTGCAGGGTGATCTGCACCGCGCTGTCCAGCAGGCCGGTCACGCCGGTCCAGGGCGCCGGGTCGTCGAGCACCTTCTCATGAGCCTCGGCCACGCCGGCCAGGACCGCCCGCGCCGCATTCAGGTCCTCGCCATAGCCGACGGTGAAATTGATCTCGACCCGGCGCGTCTTCTGGCCGGACAGGTTCAGGATCACATCGCCCAGCACCTTGGCGTTCGGGACCACGATCTTGTGGTTGTTGGCGTTCGACATCTGGGTGGTGAACAGGTCCAGCCGCTGGACCGACCCGGCCACCCCGCCGATATCGATGACGTCGCCGACCTTGTAGGGCCGCAGGACCAGCAGCAGCACCCCGGCCGCGACGTTGGACAGCGTCCCCTGCAGCGCCAGACCGACCGCCAGGGAGGCCGCGCCCAGCACAGCGATGATCGAGGTCGTCTGGACCCCCAGCCGCTGCAGCACGGCGATCAGGCCCACGATATAGACGACGACCCGCACCACCTGGACGACGAAGCTGAGCACCGTCTGGTCGTGGCGGAAGCCGCGGACCCGCGACAGCATCCGCCGCGTGATCCCGGCGACCCATCGCGACAGCAGGACGGTCGCGACCAGAATGACGAGGGCGATCACCAGATTGACGGCGAAGTCGCCGGCCATGTCGGTCAACTTGGCGATCATGGCGGCGTCGACGGCGGTGGCCTTCTCGCCGGCGGCCAGGGCGTCGTTCAGGGTGGGGATGCGGCTCGACATGCGCCGGGTCTAACGCCTCCGTCCTGATTTGGAACCCCATCGGCCGTTCAGACGCTGCTCGACGACAGCGACATCCCCGCGCAGGATGGTCGGGAGGGGGAACCGATGAAGCCATCGCCATTGAAGGTCGGCGTCGACGTTCCGTGGGTCACCAGCTGGACCGGGGAGCCGACCCTGGGCGTGCGCCCCTGCCCTTCCGTCGGCGGCGCCCTCGCCATCGTCCAGGCCGACGCCGCGGGCCTGGGCAAGCCGCTCTATTCCCAGAACCACGCCGTCCGTCAGCGGCTGTCCGTGCGCGACATGCTGTGCCCCATGTGCGGCGGGCCGACTCCGGCGGACGACCGCTGGACCCAGGTGGCCCACCCGGTCGCGGCGGGGACGCTTCGGGCGGGCGGGCGGGGCGACCGGCTGCCGGCCGACCTCGACGACGACAGCGTCCTGATCGACGCCGGCGCCATCGCCCCCCTGCACCGGGCCTGCGTCGACCGCTCGCTGCGCTATTGCCCGCACCTGAAGGCCGACCCCAATATCGACGTGCGCCGCTTCCCCGACCGCTGGGTGGTCCTGCCGCTGATGGCCCGGGCCGAGGCGCCGGCGCAGCTGTTCCTCGCCCGACCCGCGCCCGCCCGCACAGTCCCGGTGATCGGCTTCCTGCAGCTGTGCGGCCTGACCGCCGGGCGCGATCCCGCCTGGCGCGACCGGCTTCAGCCGCCGGGCGGCTGAGCGATCCGCCCGCCGCCGCTCTCGATCGCGTCGAGCAGGTCCATGACGTCGTCGAGGGTCGCCGCCTCGCGGGCCGGCTTGTCCCAGCGGATGCGGCTGACGCGCGGAAATCGCATGGCCACGCCGGACTTGTGCCGCGTCGACCGGTTCAGTCCCTCGAAGGCGATCTCCAGCACCAGGCCGAAGTCGCGCTCGGCCCGCACCGACCGCACCGGGCCGAAACGCTCGACCGTGTGGTCGCGGACGAATTTGTCGAGCTGTTTCAGCTCCTCGTCGGTGAAGCCGAAATAGGCCTTGCCCACCGGGGTCAGGGCCCCCGCCTCGGTCCAGACCCCAAAGGTGTAGTCGGAATAGAAGCTGGACCGCTTTCCGTGGCCGCGCTGGGCGTACATCAGAACAGCGTCGATGACGTGCGGATCGCGCTTCCACTTGAACCACGGCCCCTTGGGCCGGCCGGCGACATAGGCGCTGTCCCAGCGTTTCAGCATCAGCCCCTCGGCCGCGGCCCCCACCGGCGGATCGGCGCGCAGCCGCGCAAGGGCGTCCCAGCCGTCGGCGCCGACCAGGGGCGACAGATGCAGCCGGTCGCCGCCGGACTCGGCCGCCAGCGCCTCCAGCCGCGCCCGCCGCTCGCGCAGCGGCAGGGCCCTCAGATCCTCCCCGTCCTGCGCCAGCAGGTCATAGGCCACGATGGCCGCCGGAAAGGCCGCCATCATCTTCGCATCCACGGACTTGCGATTCAGCCGCTGCTGCAGGTCGCCGAAGGGGGCCACGGCCCCTCCCCTGGTTTCATCGGCGCGCCAGACCACCAGTTCGCCGTCGACCGCGCCCTCGAAGTCGAGCCCGGCCATGACGTCGGCGAAGGCGCCGGAAATCTCGTCGCCGGTTCGGGAATACAGCTTCTCGACCCCGTCCTCGCGCACCGCCTGCACGCGGATGCCGTCCCATTTCCATTCGGCGGCGTAGTCGGCCGGGTCGAGCCGGTCGAAGTCCACGGCCTCGTCGAGCGCGACCGCCAGCATCACGGGCCGGAAGCGGCCCGGGGCATCGCCGCTCGGCCGCTCGGTCCGCCCCTCCAGCCAGGCGAACAGATCGGCGTAGGGCGGCGCCAAGGCATGCCAGATCTCCTCGATGTCGGACACGCCGACCGGCGTGAGGGGCGTCGTCGTCTCGCCGCCGTCAGGCTCCGGCGGCTCGCTGCGCCGTTCCGGCCGCATCATCGCCGCCGCCGTCCGGGCCAGCCGCGCCGACAGGCCGACCCTCAGTCCGCCGGTCATCAGCTTGAGCAGGGCCCAGCGCCCCTTGGGCTCCAGCGCGTTCAGCCATCCCTCCAGCAGACCCTGGACCTCGCCACGGCCCGCCGCCTGCAGCGCATCAACCACCTCGCCCAGCTGCGGCTCACGATTGGCGCGGTGGTCGGGATCGCCGGGCCAGATCAGCGCCACGGTCTCGGCCAGGTCGCCGACATAGTCGTAGGACCAGCCGAACAGCACCGGATCGACGCGCGCGGAGACCGCCTTGCGGATCATCGCCGGCTTGGCGGCGTCGAAGGTCAGATCGCCGGTCAGCGCCGCCAGCGCCCAGCCCCGGTCCGGATCAGGCGTGACCCGCAGATAGTCCCGCAGCAGCACCAGCTTGGCGTTGCGCGACGCGGTCAGGGACAGACGGTCCAGCAATTCGGCGAAGGCGCGCATCGAAATCCGTCTAACCCTGTCGAAGGCAAACGGAAAACGCCCCGCAGGTTTCCCTGCGGGGCGCTTTTCGGGTCGGACGCAGGCCTTTAGTTGAACAGGCCGGCGATCACGGCGGTGATCAGGCCGCCGGCGATGGCGGCGAGGACCACGTCATTGCCGCTGCGGACATAGTGATAGCCGCGGGGCGGGGCGCGCAGGCCGTAACGATTGTAGTCGTTCACGACATACTGGTTCGAGCGGTAGTAGGACGGCATCCGCTGACCATAGGACCAGTCACGCTGCTGGTAGCCGCGCGGGGCGTAGTATCGGCCCGCATTGTAGCGGCGCTGCGACTGCTGCCAGCGGCCGTAGGCGCGTTGGTCCTGACGATACTCGCGACGGTCGTCGCGATTGTCCTGGCGCCATTCGCGGCGATCGCTGCGATTGTCGCGACGGTCTTCACGGCGCTCGTCACGGCGCTCCTCGCGGCGGTCGTTACGGTCGTCACGACGGTCGTCGCGGCGATCGTGGCGCTGTTCTTGGTGACCGCGCGACTGGGCTTCGGCGGCGGTGGCCACGCCCATCGAGCTCATGGCGAGCGTGGCGGCGATGGCGGCGGTGAGGAACTTCTTCATCAGAGGTCTCCAGGTGCGGCCGAAGGATTTCGACTTGCCCGCACTCTGGGACCGGGCGGTTGAGCCGGGTCTGAACGTCGTTGCTCATCCGGGGTTCACAAGGCGGTCGCCTTTTGAACGCTATTGGCCCCGGCTCAGGCGGCCGCGGCCGCCGTCTCGCCGCTTTCGACCAGCGCCCGGACGGCCGGGCGGCCGCCGCCGACGCGGTTCATCACCACCGCCAGGGCGGCGAAGTCGATCGGCTTGTTCAGATAGGCGTCGGCCCCGGCGTCCAGTCCCGCGGCATGGTCCTCGCTGCGGGCCGAGGCCGACAGCACGACGATGGGCGTGTCCTGGTTCGGTCCGGCGCCGGCGCGGATCGCCCGCGTCGCGGTCAGGCCGTCCATGACCGGCATGTTCACATCCATGATGATCAGGTCGAAGCGCTGCTCGCCCGCGGCCTCGATGGCGATCTGCCCGTTCTCGGCGGTGGCCGAGGTATGGCCCGCCGACCCCATCCAGGCCTCGAGGATCATGCGGTTGACCGGATGGTCCTCGACCACCAGCACGCTCAGCGCCCGACCGTCCTTGACCTCCGCGTGGATCGGCTCCGCCGCCGCCTGGCGGGTCCATTCGACCACATCAGCCGCGACCGAGAAGGTGAAGGTCGACCCCTCGCCCAGGGTCGAGACGACGCTGATGTCGCCGTTCATGATATTGGCCATGCGGCGCGAGATGGTCAGGCCCAGGCCGGTGCCGCCGAAGCGACGCGTCGACGAGGCGTCGACCTGGGTGAAGGGCTGGAACAGCCGCGCCAGATCCTCCGGCGCGATGCCGGCGCCGGAATCGGTGACCTCGAAATCGAAGCGGACCCGGTCGTTCTCCAGCCGCTCGCCGCGGACAACATAGGCGACCTCGCCCTTGTCGGTGAATTTGACGGCGTTGGAGAGCAGGTTGTGGATCACCTGGCAGACGCGCAGCGGATCGCCGCGCACCACGGCCGGGATGTCGCCCTCGAAGCGGGCGTTGAAGGTCAGGCCCTTGGCCTCGGCCTGGGCCTGGAACGGCCCGGTGACGCGCTTGTGCAGATCCTCGATCGAGACGTCGACGACCTCGAAGGTCATCTTGCCGGCCTCGATCTTGGTCATGTCGAGGATGTCGTTGAGCAGGCTCAGCAGATTGTCGCCCGAGTTGCGGATGATCGACAGATATTCGCGCTGGGCCGGCTCCAGCCGGGTCGCGCCCAGCAGCTGGGCGGCGCCCAGCACGCCGTTCATCGGCGTGCGCAGCTCGTGCGAGATGACGCCGAGGAAGTTGGACTTGGCGTCGTTGGCGGCGTTGGCCTTGTCGCGCGCGGCCTCAAGCTCCTCGATCAGATGCGCCTGATGCTCCTGGAAGGCGCGGATCCGCTCCTCGCGCAGCATGGTCATCATCACCAGCACCACCAGGCCCGAACCGGCCAGGGGCAGGATCGACAGGAACGGCCAGAACAGCGGCCCGCCCCACATGCTGATCAGGATGATCGAGGCCGCCACGCCATAGGGCGACGAGATGACCAGGGCCTGCCGCGGCGAACTGCGCAGCTGCGAGAAGACCAGCACATAGCCGCAGACCAGCAGGGTCGCGGCCAGGGCCGGGCCGAACGGATGGCCGGAATACCAGGCGATCAGGGGAGCCGTGGCCCAGGCGGCGGTGGTGGCGGTGGCGACAGCCGGGAACACCAGGCCCCAGCCCGTGCCGACGCGCTCGCTGATGCGCTTCTCGACCGCGCCCCGGATGGCGCCGGCGGCGATGGTGCCGACGAACCACAGCAGGGCGCTGGATACGCCGACGGTCGCCAGCAGGCCGAGGGCCCAGGTGCCGATGATCAGATAGCGGAGATACTGGGTCTGCAGAATCGCGCGCAGCGCCTGCGCGGCTTCGCCGGCTCCGGGCTCGCCAGTGGTCGACTTGACGATGCCGTCGGATTCAACCATTGCGCCCAGCCCTCATTAACCCCGACCGGGACGCTAGGGCCAAGATTCTAAGACGAGATGAACATGACGGTTCCGTCATGAATGACGTTCGTGGAACGTCATGCGGCGGCGGCCTCCTGTGGGGTCAGGGCCCGGATCGCCAGGGCGTGCACCGGCCCGGCCAATTCCGAAGCCAGCAGGGCGTGGATCGCCCGCTGGCGCTGCAGCCGTCCCTGACCCTCGAAGGCGGCCGAAACGACGATCAGGTTGAAGTGGCTCTCGCCGCCCGGCCGGGCGTCCATCCCGCCCTCATGATGGTGGCCGGCGTGCCGCGCGCTGTCGTCCTCGATCTCCAGCCGCTCCGGCGCGAGGCCGATCGTGAGCTTTTCCCGGATAATCGTCGCAATCGGGCCTTCCGGCATCGGTGTGTCCTTGTTGGTGACCAATTCGACCCTACACTTGCACCGATGTCGTCAGAGTTTGAATACAAGCCCCGCTTCAAGGATATGCGGATCAAGCCGCCCCGCCCCGAAGAGGAGGCGGCGGAGGCCGACGTCCTGCATCTGAAGCCGGGCGAGAAGCCCTGCCAGTGGCCCGACTGCCGCCAGGCCGCCACGGCCCGGGCGCCCAAGTCGCGCGAGCGGCTCAACGACTTCTATGACTTCTGCCAACGGCACGCCGGCGAGTACAATAAGGGCTGGAATTTCTACGCCGGCATGAGCGACGGCGAGGTCCGCGCGGCCAAGGAGAACGAGGCCATGACCGGCGGCCGCCCGACCTGGGAAATGAAAGCTGGAAAGTTCAGCCGCGAGGCCGCCGCCTTCGCCTCGAAGATGGGCACGGCCAATACCAAGGGGGCCGGCAGCTGGCAGGACAGTTTCGGCCTGTTCGGCCGCCGCACGCGCGAACAGGCCAGTCCCGACGGCGAGGACGGCCTGCGACTCGGCAAGCTGGAGCGCGCGGCCCTGGCGGATCTCGACCTCGACGCCCGCACCCCCAAGGCGGCGATCAAGGCCCGCTATCACGAGATGCTGAAGCGCTTTCACCCCGACCTGAACAAGGGCGACCGCGGGGCCGAGGCCAAGCTGCAGAACGTCATCAAGGCCTACAAGACGCTGAAGAAGGCCGGCCTGGCCTGAGACCGGCCTTGTTGCAGCGGCGGCCCCGTGACAATCTGGACTTGTAAGGCGTTCAGCGGGGTTTCAATGCATTTTCGGGCTCGGGCCGCGGCCATCTGCATCCTGGCGCTCGCGGGTTGCACCCAATCATCCCCCGGATCGAGCCTGTCCGTCAGCGGCCCGTCCGCCGAGGTGGAACGCTTCGTCCGGACCCAGGTCGAGCGCCGCCCGGGCCTCTCGGTCGCCGGGACGCAGCAGACGGCGCCGGGCGAATCCCGGGTCACCTTCACGGTCGCCGGTCCTGCGACCAGCGAGGACGTCGCGGAGGTCAGCAAGGCGGCCATAGCGGCCCGGCTGAGCGTGAGTTTCACCTCGGGCGGCTGAGCCGCCGGCCCTCTGCTCACGCAACCAATGTTCTGCGGACGGGTTCCGTCTGTCGGCAGCGCTTGGAGGCGCTATTCAGAATGTTCGGCACGATCCCGAGACGCAACAACCGCAAACTTCGTCTGTCCAACTGGTTCGCCCGCGAGCGGGACGGCGACATGCAGTCGTTCGACGTCCAGGGCGTGGCGTCCGGCGTTGGCGTTCTCCTTCGGGCTGTCCGGCATGACCTGGCGCGCCGCCGCTCGGCGCGCGCGATCGCCCGGACCGCCTGAGCAGCGCTGAACGCGGCTAGTCCAGCGTCGTCCGGTACCGCAGCATGGCCAACGCGCCGATCACCAGCACGAACAGCGCGAGCGCCATCAGGCTGGGGCCGGCGTTCTCGAGCCCGACGCCCTTCAGCAGCGAGCCCCTCACCACCCGCAGGAAATGGGTGACGGGGATGAGCAGGCCGATCGCCTGGGCCCACCCCGGCATGCCCCGGAACGGAAACATGAAGCCCGACAGCAGGATCGACGGCAGCATGTAGAAGACGCTCATCTGCATCGCCTGCAGCTGGGTCTTCGACACCGTCGAGATCAGGAAGCCCAGCGACAGCGATCCGATGATGAACAGCATCAGCCCCGCCCCCAGGGCGATCCAGCCGCCGCTCATCGGCACCTGGAACAGCAGCCGCGCCATGATCAGGATCACCACCGCCTGGATCAGGCCGACCAGCACATAGGGCGTCAGCTTGCCGACCATGACCTCCAGCGGCTGCACCGGGGTGGCCAGCAGGCTCTCCATCGTGCCGCGCTCGCGCTCGCGCGCCATGCCCAGCGAGGTCATCATCACCAGGGTCATCGACAGGATCACCCCCAGCAGCCCCGGCACGATATTGTAGGCGGTAACGGCCTCGGGATTGTAGCGGCGATGCACCACCACCTCGAACGGCGGCGCGCCGGACGCCCGGCCGGCCAGCGGCCCGGTCAGTTCGCGGACCAGGGCCTGGGTCGGCAGACTGGCCAGGGCCGCCACCGCCCCGCTGGTCGCCGACGGGTCCGAGGCGTCGGCCTCGACCAGCAGCTGCGCCCGGTCGCCGCGCACCACCCGCCGGGTGAAGTCGGCCGGAATGATCACGGCGAACTGGACCTCGCCCCGCTCCAGCGCCCGGTCCAGCTCGCCCTGGCTGCGCGCCTCCGTCACCACGTCGAAATAGCCGCTGTTCTGCATCGCCGTCAGGATCGAACGCGAGAAGGCCCCGTGGTCCTGCACCAGCACCGCCGTCGGCAGGTTCTTCGGATCGTCGTTGATGGCGTAGCCGAACAGCAGCAACTGCAGGATCGGCAGCAGCAGGATCATGGCGTAGGTCAGCCGGTCGCGCGTCAGTTGCACGAACTCCTTGGCCATGATGGCCCAGGTGCGGGTCAGCGACAGCATCTCAGGCCGCCTCGTCCCGGCCGGCTTCGAGGTCGTGGATCAGCTGGATAAACACATCCTCCAGCGTCGGCTGCGTCTCGGACCATTGCAGCGGCGGCTTGCGCCAAGGCTGGATCGCCGCCTCCAGCGCCGCCCGGTCGCGGCCGGAGACGTGCAGGGTGGTCCCGAACGGCGCCGCCATCTCCACGCCGGGCCGGCCGCGCAGCTCGGCCCCCAGCCGGTCCGCCCCCGGCCCCTCCCCGTGGAAGGTGATCAGGCCCGAGGCCTCGATCACCTCGTCCGCCGTGCCGCGCGCCAGCGTCCGCCCGCCGGCGATATAGGCGATCTCGTGACAGCGCTCGGCCTCGTCCATGTAGTGGGTCGAGACCAGCACCGTCATGCCGTTCGCCGCCAGCGCGTGGATCTCGTCCCAGAAGGTGCGCCGCGCCTCCGGATCGACTCCCGCCGTCGGCTCGTCCAGTAGCAGCAGGTCGGGTTCGTGCAGGGTCGCCGCCGCCAGCGCCAGCCGCTGCTTCCAGCCGCCCGACAGATGGCCGGCCAGCTGCGCTCGCCGCGCCGTCAGTCCCAGGCCGTCCAGCGCCGCCTGCACCCGCTCGCGCCGCCGGTCCAGCTCGTGCACCCGGGCCATGAAGGTCAGGTTCTGCTCGATCGACAGGTCTTCGTAGAGCGAGAATTTCTGCGTCATATAGCCGACGCGCTGCTTGATCAGCCGCGACTGGGTCATGACGTCATGACCCAGCACCGTGCCCTCGCCGCTGTCGGGCGTCAGCAGGCCGCACAGCATCCGCAGGGTCGTGGTCTTGCCCGCCCCGTTGGGCCCGAGGAAGCCGCAGATGCGGCCCCGATTCACGGTGATGCCGAAATCCTTTACCGCATGCAGCGCCCCGAATGACTTGTTCAGCCCGCGCACGTCGATGACCGGGTCCTCGCCGCGTCGGGTCGAGAAGGCGGAGCCTTCTGATCGCGGCGTACCAGAATGCTCGGTCACTGACCCGCCTCCAGCGGCGCCACATCGACCGGCAGGCCCGGGTTCAGGGTCGCGGCGTTCGCCGGCAGGGCCTCGACGCGATAGACCAGCCGGTCGCGGCTGCCCTTGCTGTAGAGGATCGGCGGCGTGAACTCCGGTCGTGGGCTGACCCAGGTGATGCGCGCGCTGCCCGGCGCCGCGCAGCCGTCGCAGGTGAAGCGCACCGTCCGGCCCGGCCGGTAGAGCGCCATCTCCGCCTCGGGCACGAAGAAGACCAGCTTGACCTCGCGGTCCGGCAGCAGGGCCAGCACCGGCTGGTTGGCCGCCGCCCATTCGCCCGGCCGGAAGAAGATCTCCTCCACCCGCGCCGCCGACGGGGCCGCCGGCGAAAGCTGGCCCAGCCGGGCCTCCGCCTCGCTCAGTCCCCCGCGGGCCTGGACCGTCTGCTGCTCGGCCTGGCGCAGGGCGTCCTCGCGGGCGCCGAGGGTGGCGACCTCGCGCCGCCGCCGCACCGCCGCCGTCTGGGCCCGGGCGGCGTCGCGCGCCGCCCGCACCTGGTCCAGCCGCGCCGGGGCGTAAATGCCCTGCCGCACCAGCGGGGCGATGCGGCCGTAGTCGGCCTCGGCGACACGCTCCGCCGCCAGGGCCGCCTGCAGCTCGGCGTCGAAGACCTCCAGCTCCTGCGCCCGCTGGCCCTTGCGCAGGTCCTCGGCCCGCGCCTCGGCCGCGCCCACCGCCGCCTCCGCGCCGGCCGCCTGGGCCTGCTGCACCCGCGGATCGATCAGGAAGGTGCGGCCGCCCGCCGCCACCCGCTCGCCCTCGCGCACATAGAGTTCGGCCACGGCGCCCGAGACCGGCGCGGCCAGATAGATCCGCTCGCCCTCGACATAGCCGGTCAGGGTCCGCGCCTCGTCGCCGCGCAGGAACAGCAGCCAGACCAGCAGGCCGAGGACGGCGATCGCCGCGATGATCAGCACCGGCCGCAGACGTTTCATGGCCTCATCCCCTTCAGGACCGTATCCAGATGCTGGTCCGCCAGCGCCGCCACGTCCACGGGCGCGGCGCCGACGGGCTCGAAGGTCTCGCGCCAGACCATGGACAGGACCATCGGCCCCATCAGGCCGAAGGCGAACAGGCGCGGGTCGCCGGGGCGCACCTCGCCGCGCGCCTGGGCCGCCGCGATCAGGCCGCTGATCAGCCGCACGCCCGGCTCCACCACCGTCTGGTGCCAGATGGTCGCCAGTTCTGGATGGTTGCGGCTCTCGGCGATGACCAGCTTGACCACGCCGGTGATGCGGCGGTCGACGGCCACGGTCCGGGCCAGCATGCCGAAGCCCATGCGCGCGGCGGTCTCGAACGGGATGTCCGCCGAGGCCATCGCCGTCACCCGCTCGATATTCGGCGAGATGGCCTCGGTGACCACCGCCCGGAACAGGTCGGCCTTGGTCTCGAAATACAGGTACAGCGCGCCCTTCGACACGCCCGCCCGCCGGGCCACCTCTTCCAGCCGCGCGGCCTGGAAGCCGCGCTCGGCGAACACCTCCAGCGCCGCGGCGAGGATTTCGGCCGGGCGGTCGGCCGGCCGGCGACGGAATTTGGGCTGGCCGGCGGGGAGCATCGCTTCTCTCTTACTGACCGGTCAGTTATTACCTCCGGAGACCACCCCTGTAAAGTTCGGACGCCCGGCCCCGCGAGAAGTCGTCATTCCCAGGCGCTGGCCTGGATCATCCCGTCCATACCGCTTGACGGCGTCAGATTCCGACAGCCCGTCGCCGACGGACGAATGCTAGGTTCGGCCTGCACGAGGGCCGCCCATGATGATCACCGCCGCAATCGCCGTTCTGGCGCTCGCGCCACCGCAATCGGCGACCCAACCCGCAAGCCTTGAGGAGGCCGCCGGCTGGACCCTGATCATGGAGGACGGCGTCTTCCAACGCCGGCGCGGTCCGTTGAGTCTGGGCGAGAACGATACCGTGCTGATCTGGACCGCCGCCCTGCCTCAGCCCGAACACGCCGCCACCCTGGGGGCGGTCTTCCAGCGTTTCGAGCTGGATTGCCCGGGCCACAAGATCCGTCGTCGCGAAGGTCTCGTCGTCGAGCCGGGCGCGACCGCGACCACCGCCCTGGACGGCGGGGACGAGTCCTGGGGCTATCCGGGCTCGCAGCCGCCATGGGTCGCCCGGCTCCTCGTTGACGTCTGCACGGTCACGGACTGAACTTCAGGCGTTGAGCCGACCGTCGGTCGGCTCTAAAGCAGCCGCATGACCTCCCCGCTCGACGCCTCCCCCGACCCCCTTCTGACCCTGGAGCCGCACCGCAAGGCGACCGTGCGCGAGATCTTCGGCGTCGACTCCGACATGGTCGTGCCGGTCTTCACCGAGCGCGACAGCCATGTGCCCGAGATCGACGACGCCTACCGTTTCGACCCGCAGACGACCCTGGCCATCTGCGCCGGCTTCGCCTTCGACCGCCGCGTCATGGTCCAGGGCTATCACGGCACCGGCAAGTCGACCCATATCGAACAGGTCGCCGCCCGGCTGAACTGGCCGACCGTGCGCGTGAACCTCGACAGCCACGTCAGCCGCATCGACCTGGTCGGCAAGGACGCCATCGTCCTCAAGGACGGCAAGCAGATCACCGAATTCCGCGAGGGCATGCTGCCCTGGGCCATCCAGCGCCCGATCGCCCTGGTGTTCGACGAATATGACGCCGGCCGCCCCGATGTGATGTTCGTGATCCAGCGCGTGCTGGAGGCCCAGGGCCGCCTGACCCTGCTGGACCAGAACCGCGTCATCCGCCCGAACAAGTGGTTCCGCCTGTTCTCGACCACCAACACCATCGGCCTCGGCGACACCTCGGGCCTGTACCACGGCACCCAGCAGATCAACCAGGGTCAGATGGACCGCTGGAACATCGTCACCACGCTCAACTACCTCGACCACGACGTCGAGGCCGGGATCGTGGCCGCCAAGGTCCCCGAATGGCAAGACGCCGACGGTCGCCGCCGCATCGCCGCCATGGTCCGCGTCGCCGACATGACCCGCAACGCCTTCATGAACGGCGACATCTCGACGGTGATGAGCCCGCGCACGGTGATCACCTGGGCCCAGAACGCCATCATCTTCGCGGGCGACGTGGGCCTGGCCTTCCGCCTGACCTTCCTGAACAAATGCGACGAGCTGGAGCGGCCGACGATCGCGGAGTTCTACCAGCGGGCGTTCGGGGAAGACCTGCCGGAGGCGGCGACGCGGGTGAAGGTGGGTTAGGGCACGCTTTTGCTCCGGGCCAGAAAGGCCCGCCGCTTGACACTGATCCTCTATGATATAGGATTATTGTCCTATATAATTTCTGCAATCGTGGTCGATGGAGGCCGTGAAAGGCCTCTTCGCCTTGCCCGAACGGAACCTATTGCCTAAACGGCACGTCAACACCTGAGCCGTATTGAATAGGCGCTATGACCAGCTCGTCCGAGATTCCTACCGATAAAGGTCCCTCCGTCGGTGAGAAGGTCAACATGGCTGTTGTCCCCTCTCCCACGCGCACAACGATCTTTCCAGAAACGACGGTCGTGCTCATGGCGGAGCCCGATAAAGTCGAACTGGTATTTCTACGCCGTGAGGTAGCGATAATTTCGCAGATCGGAGAGGTGACCCGCAACAGCGAGGGCACCTTCGACGTTGAAGTGAAGGATACAGCTGTAGCCGCGCAGATTCACGATATTGGCCATGCTCGCCTGAAAGTCGGTCCGGCGATCGACCTCGCTCGCTTGATCATTCACCATATCGCTGAGCATCACGGTCATGATCTCGACGAGTTGCTCGCCACAGTTGCGCGTAAAGAATGAAGTGCTACATGTCGGACATGGCTTACAAAGGAATCCCGTCGCGTTCTGCGGCCAGTTGCATGGCCGCTCTCGCGTTGACGCCAATGCCGGTTCCTGACCAGCCGATCCTGCAGACGCTTGCGCCTATGAATGTCGGCGTAACAAGTTCTTCAATGGTCCAAGTGCCGAGCACTGATGCTTGGAAGGATTTCATCGCATGGAGCGCCTTGCGTGGGCGAGTGAAGGCTTGGGCCTCACTCCCTGAGGGCTGGGATGGCATCGACGCCGCTGCCCCCCCTGCTGAGACCGTTGAAGCAGCTTTGTTGTTTATGCAACAAGCGCGAGACAACCGGATTCCTCTGCCCCAGCCGTTTATCGCCTCAGATGGCGAAATCGGATTCCGCTGGGCTCGAGGCAATGCGTTTGCCTCGGTCAGTTTCTTGTCAGACGGTTCGGTCGTTGGCACGATCCGAGACGAGGCAGGCAACCGGACGGATGTCGATCAGCCGTTCTCATATGAATTCCCCGATGCGGCTCTCAAGAGCCTGCTCCTGCTCGGCTGAGCCGCGCCTTGGCGTGGACGGCTCGGTGCGACTCGACGCCTTGCTGCGGCGATTCTCCGGGGGCGGTCGCGCCCAATGAAGAGGTCGCTCGACTCATTCATTCGAATATTGCCCCTCCCGAACACGAGCCGTTTAGTCGCGATCAGTTTTACCCGCCCAAGAAGCGGGAAATCGAGAACACGTGCGGTCTGGCCGACGGCTGTTCGGTTACACGGTTGACCGGAAAGACGGACGAGCAAATTGTTGCCGCATCGGTGACACTCGCTGGCGAAAAGCGGGAAGCGAAGGGTGCGTTGGTGGCGCAGGTAGAGGCCATCCGGTCTATTCGAGTGGACACTGCGCCGGAGCCGGTATTTCGAGTTTACGATGATCCGAATGACGATCTTGGACACTCGATAATCAGAGCCAATGAAGCACTTTCGCGAGCTCGATTTGATGACGCCCGGGTACAATTGCGGGGAGCTTTCCGAACTAGCCTGAGCGCGAATGGCGTTCGATCCACGCGCTGATATCCCGCAGCAAAGAGCTCGAAGTTCGGGTAGAAAAAGCGCTCACCCCGCCCCATTCCGCCACGCCCCCGCCGCCATCTCCCGCGCCGTTTCGCGCACCCCTTCCGGCCAGGCCTCCGTCGCCGCGTCGAACACCGTCCAGTCGCCCGCGAACAGCATCCGCGTCGCCTCCTCATAGCCGGGTAGATCCCCCCCGATCGCGGTCATGAAGCGGTAGGTCGCGTCCTTCGCCCTGCGCGCCCGGTCCGGCCCCTCCGCCTCGCGCAGCGCCGCCTCGACCAGTTTGCGCAGCGCCACCGAAGCCCCGCCCGGCTGGGCCGAAAGCCAGTCCCAGTGGCGCGGCAGCAGGGTGACCTCGCGCGCCGTGACGCCCAGCTTCGGACGGCCCGGTCCCCGCTTCTCCGCCTCCGGCGCCGGGGTCAGCCGGGCCAGGACGGCGGCCACGTCGCCGCGCAGGTCGAGGTCGACGACCCGGCCCGACGCGGCGTCGAAGGTCAGGACCGTCTCACCCGCATCGGTCGCCGTCTTGACCGCCGCCACGACCCCGGCGGCCGGACCTCGGGCCAGCAGGCGATGGCCGGCGAAGGCGAACAGGGGTTGGTCGGCGGGCACGGTCATGGGGCAGGTCCTCGGTTCAGGCGGACGGAATTTACCCGGACACAACCGGCTCGTCAATATAATCCGGGTAATATGGGAGCGCGTCCTGCTGCGACACGACGCCGTCGCGCCCTTTATGCGGGAACCGGCCGTCCCCACATGCGCTCCATCGGCAGTCTCCCCTCTCCCATCGAAGGACCTCCCCATGACCGACCAACGCATCGACGGCGCCGCCACCGAGCTCGAGGGCAAGGCGCAGTCCGGCCTCGGCCGTCTGACCGGCGACAGCAAGCTGCAGTTCGACGGCAAGCTCGACGAGGTGAAGGGCAAGGCGCTCGACGCCTATGGCCGCGTCATCGACGGCCTCGACGGCCTGGTCGACAAGGCGCCGCTGGAATACCGCGACAACGCCCGCAAGGGTCTGGACTTCGCCCGCCGCAAGCCGCTGCTGACCACCGGCATCGTCGCCGGTCTGGCGGTGCTGCTGGGCGGGCTCGGCCGCCGTCGCCACTGATGCCGGACGGCGACGGGGGCTCAGGTCTCCGTCGCCGCGCCGTCCCGGTTCAGCCGCCGCACCACCCCGCCGATGGTGCCGCCCTGGACCAGCACCGAGAACAGCACCACCACATAGGTCGCCGCCACCAGGATGTCCTTCATCGGCCCCGCCGGCAGCGACAGGGCCAGGGCGATGGAGATGCCGCCTCTCAGCCCGCCCCAGACCATCACCGGAAAGGCCAGGCGGAACGGCAGCAGGCTCCGCCAGGCGGTCAGCGGCGCCCCGACCGACACGGCCCGCGCCGCCAGCACCAGCGGAATGGTCAGCAGGCCGAGGCCCATCAGGCCGAGCCGCCCGGCCAGCACCACCGCCTCCAGCCCGATCAGCAGGAACAGGACGGCGTTGAGGACCTCGTCGATCAGGGCCCAGAATTTGTGGACATAGTCCCGGGTGACGTCGCTCATCGCATGGGCCACGCCGTGGTTGCCGATCAGCAGTCCCGCCACCGCCATGGCCACCGGCCCGCTGACGTGCAGGGCCGAGGCCAGGGAATAGCCGCCCATCACCACCGCCAGGGTGACCAGCACCTCGACCGCATAGTCGTCGATGGCCTTCATGGCGCGATACCCGATCCAGCCCGCCGCCAGCCCCAGCAGGGCGCCGCCGAGGGCCTCGACCGCGAACAGCTCGCCCGCATGGATCAGCGAGAAGTCCGACCCGCTGACCGCCGTGGCCAGCAGGATGGAGAAGATCACCACCCCGACCCCGTCGTTGAACAGGCTCTCGCCGGCAATGGTGGCCTGAAGCGTCGGCGGCACCTTCGCGGTCTTCAGGACGCCCATCACGGCCACCGGATCGGTGGGGCTGATCAGGGCCCCGAACACCAGACACCAGATCAAGGGCACGGCCAGCCCCAGGGCCGTGGTCAGCAGCCAGAAGCCGCCGCCGATCAGCAGGGTCGAGGCGATCACGCCGATGGTGCTCAGAATGGCGATCTGCCACCGCCCGCGCCGCAGTTGGTCGATGTCGACATGCAGGGCGCCCGCGAACAGCAGGAAGGACAGCATCCCGTCCATCAGCGTCTGGTGAAAGTCGATGTCGTCCAGAAAACGGCTGACCAGGCCCGCCAGGTCGCTGTCGGGCAGGACGGCGTCGATGCCGATGACGACCACCGAGGCCAGGGCCCCCATCATGGTCAGGGCCACGGTCGAGGGCAGTTTGAGGAAGCGGTGATTGATCCAGCCGAGCACGGCGCACAGCACGATCAGGATCGCCGCCGCGTCGAGGGCCGTCAGTTGGCCGTGCATCCCTTCCCCCTCCTCAGGCGACCGGGCGCGCGGCCCGTCGTCAGGATGTGCAACGGTTCGGGCGGAACGGAAACCCCTGTCCGGGCTCAGAAGCCCCAGAACACCGAGGCGACGACGGCGCTGTCCTCGGTGTCGCTGTCGACCCAGTCGACGCCCAGGGTGAAGTCGCCGAGCGGCGCCGCGACCCCGACCCGCCAGTCGGTCTTGCCGTCCGGAGCGAAGCCGCCGTCCTCATGGCCGAGCGTCGCGTGCAGGCTGACGGGCCAGCCCTCGGGCGCATAGTCGGCGCGGGTCCAGACCCAGGTGTTGGCCTCGTCGCCTGTCCCGGTCTGGGCAGGGGCCCAGACGACGCCGGTGCTGAAGGTCGCGTCGCCGAAGGTCCGTCCGATCTGGAGGGGGAATTCGACATAGTTCACCCCGTCGCCGTCGGGGTAGACATTCTGCCAGACGCCGAGGTCGACGTCGAAGCCGCCGGCCGAACCGGCCCAGCCGGCGTACAGGGTGACCTCGACCGTGGCGCCGTCGCCGTCGGCGCCGATCCCGTATTCCTCGATGCTCGCGCCCCAGACGCCGCCATAGAGGCCCGACTCATGGGCGAGGGTGATCTCGCCCTGGATCGAGGGATCGCCGGCCGACAGGGTATAGCCCCGGTCGCGATAGTCGGAGACCCCGCCGATCCGGCCCTCGACCGACCAGGGGCCGACGTCCTGGGCCATCGCCGGCGCGGCGTTCGCCAGGAGCGCCGCCAGACCGGCCGTGATCGCGCGGTGCATCATGGGGTGTCCTCCAGGCCCGGGCCGACCATCCGGCGCCCGGCGCCAATCATCCGTGTACGGCCAGAGTTAACGCTGAAATAACCCCATTCCCTCACCCAACCTTATCGCAGATATGCGACCTCCTCGGGCATGCCAGGGCGGACCAGCAGCGAACGCAAGGACCTCAAGCGGATCATCGCGATCACGCTCGTCGCCCTGACGCTGGTGATCCTGGGCGCCGTCGGGCTGATGGCCTACGCCGCCGCCGGCATCGATCGGGTCCAGGCCGCCAAGGAGCGGGAGCTGGCCCAGGTCCGCCTCGACCGGACCCTCGAGGGCCTGACCGAGAACATCAACTCCTCCGCCGTCTGGAACGACTCCGTCATCACCCTGGCCGGCGAACCGGACCTGGCCTGGATCCAGTCCAATTTCGGCGACTACTACGCCGACTTCATGGGTCACGCCGTCACCCTCGTCTACGACCGCCATGGCCGGCTGATCCTGACCTCCCGGGACAGCGAGCCGGTGGCCGCCGCCAGCGAACAGGCCTTCATCGACGCGGTGGCGCCGATGGTCGCCCAGGCGCGACGCGAGGCCGCCGCGAAGCACGACCGGTCCCGGGTAGGCTTTGACGCCGTGGTCAACCGGACCGCCCTGGTGCGGGCCGGAAACGAGATCTACCTCGTCGGCCTGGGCACGGTCGTGCGCGAGGACCTGTCAGCCCCGCGGCTGGACAACGACCCGGTCGTCGTCTCGGCCAAACCCCTCTCCGGCTTCCTGACCTCGCTTGAGAAGGACCTGGCGATTCACGGCCCCCGGCTGATCGCGGCGGACGCGCCGCGCGGCTCCCCCGGCTATCTCGCCCTGGCGGCGGCGGACGACGCCGTGCTGGGACAGGTCGTCTGGACGCCCGCGCGGCCCGGCCTGTCGGTGCTCAGGGACGCCGCCCCCATGGTCGGCCTGCTCATCCTGCTGCTGGTCGTGGCCGCCGTCGCCCTCTTCCTCAGGATCAGCCGGATCGTCCGGCGCCTTGAGGAAAACGAACTGGACCTGACCGAGGCGCGCGACCGGGCCGAGGGCGCCAACATCGCCAAGACCCGCTTCCTGGGGGTGATGAGTCATGAGCTGCGCACCCCGCTCAACGGCGTACTGGGCATGGCCGAGGTCCTGGCCATGAGCGACCTCGACGCCCGCCAGCGCAGCCAGCTGGCGGTGCTCAAACAGTCCGGCGAAAATCTTCTGTCCCTGATCGAGCGCATTCTGACCGTCGCCCAGCTGGAAAAGGGCGAGGTCGTCCCCAATCCGACGGGCGTCGACGCCGCCGCCCTGATCCAGGCTGTCGCGGACGCGCACAGGCCGGCCGCCGAGCGCGCCGGCCTGACCCTGACCGCGGCGCCCGACGCCTCCATCGAAGGGCTCTGGCGCCTCGACGGCGACTATCTGCGGCAGGTCCTCGGCCATCTGCTGGAGAACGCCCTGCGGCATACGCCGAAGGGCTCCGTGCGGCTTGAGGCCCGGGCGATCGGCGCGGAGCTTGAGTTCCGGGTCGCGGACACCGGCGTCGGCATTGCGCCGTCCCGCCTGCCCGACCTGTTCGGCAAATTCGTCCAGGCTGACGATTCCCACACCCGGGCCAAGGACGGCGCGGGCGTCGGCCTCACCCTCGCCCGCGGCCTCGTCGAGGCCATGGGCGGCACGGTCCGGGCCATGAGCACGCCGGGCATGGGCTCGATCTTCACCGTCCATCTGCCCGCCGACCGGGTCGGGGCGGGCCCGGCGGCTGAACAGCAGGCCGCCTGAGGTCTCAGCCGTTCTGCGCGGCCGCCGCGAACAGGCGGGCGATTTCGCCGTCCACCGCCCCGGGCCCGTCCAGCTCGACCACGGCGGACAGCCGCTCGGACCAGCTTTCCCGCCGAACCGCCTCCGACAGCCGCGGGGAAGTCGCCGGATCGAGCTTCAGCCCCAGCAGGGCCCGTCCGCCCTTCAGCGGCCGGATCGCCGCGAACTGCACCGCCCGCGAGAAGGCCGTATAGCCCTTTCGTTGACCCGTGATGACGCCGTCCACTCCCGCCGCGGCGCGTTCAATCGCCTCGAGAATGGCCAGCGACCGGGGCTCGGCCCAAAGGGCGGCGCGCAGGAGCTCGGCGTCGTCCCAGCCGATATCCGTCGCCGGTCGGGCCGCATCGAGGATGAAGGCCGCGTGATTGGAGCCGATGCCGTGCGTCGCCTTCAGCCAGGCGGCCTGGGCCTTGGGGCGCGTCTCGGGACAGCCCTTGAGGATGTCGACCCAGACCGCGACCGGCCGCCCCGTGGCCTTCTCGAAATTGGCCTCCACCGTGGCGAACCATTTCTGCTGCCGTTCGGTCAGCACCGCGCCGCTCTTCATGGTTCCCTCCTCCGCCTCGGCGGGACCTTGCCCCTGCCCGCGCCAAAGAAAAAGGCCCCGGCGTCGTCGCCGGGGCCTCTTCGTTCAATGGATGACAGCGTCAGTCCGCGGCCTGGGCCTCGACCGCCTTGGCCTGGGCCGCATTGGGCCCGGCGACGTCGAAGGCGATCTTGCCGTCCTTCAGCGTCACCTTCACATGGCCGCCCCGCGTCAGGCGTCCGAACAGGATGTCGTCAGCCAGCGGCTTCTTGATGTGCTCCTGGATGACCCGGGCCAGGGGCCGCGCGCCATAGAGTTCGTCGAAGCCGTTCTTGGCCAGCCAGTCGGCCGCCTCGTCGGTCAGTTCGATGGTGATGTTCCGGTCCGCCAGCTGGGCCTCCAGCTGGATGATGAACTTCGTCACCACCGACTTGATCGTCTCGGCGTCCAGCGCCTTGAAGGCGACGATGGCGTCGAGGCGGTTGCGGAACTCCGGCGCGAACAGGCGCTGGATGGCCTTGTCGTCCTCGCCCTCGACCTTGCCGCGGCCGAAGCCGATGGAGGCGCGGGCGTTGTCGGCGGCCCCGGCGTTGGTGGTCATGATCAGGATGGTGTTCCTGAAGTCGACCTTCTTGCCGACCGCGTCGGTCAGCATGCCGTTGTCCATCACCTGCAGCAGGATGTTGTAGACGTCGGGGTGGGCCTTCTCGATCTCGTCCAGCAGGACCACGGCGTGCGGATGCTGGTCGACGGCGTCGGTCAGCAGGCCGCCCTGGTCATGGCCGACATAGCCCGGAGGCGCGCCGATCAGCCGGCTGACGGTGTGCCGCTCCATATATTCCGACATGTCGAAGCGCAGCATCTCGATGCCGAGGGTGGAGGCCAGCTGTTTGGCCACCTCGGTCTTGCCCACGCCCGTCGGGCCGCTGAACAGGAAGGCGCCGATCGGCTTGCTCGGATCGCGCAGGCCGGCGCGGGCCAGTTTCATGGCCGCCGAGACCTGTTCGATGGCCGACGACTGGCCGAAGACGACCCGGTTCAGGTCGGTCTCGAGCTGGCGCAGGCCCTCGGTGTCGGACTTGGAGACCGACTTGGCCGGAATGCGGGCCATGCGGGCGATGACGACCTCGACCTCCTTCTGGCCGATGACCTTCTTCCGCTTCGACTCGGGCAGCAGCATCTGGCTGGCCCCCGCCTCGTCGATGACGTCGATCGCCTTGTCCGGCAGTTTGCGGTCGGTCATGTAGCGGGCCGACAGCTCGACCGCCGTGCGCAGGGCCGCGTCGGTGTAGCGGACCTTGTGGTGGCCCTCGTAGGAGGTCTTCAGCCCCTTCAGGATCTTGATCGTGTCCTCGACCGTCGGCTCGTTGACGTCGATCTTCTGGAAGCGGCGGGCCAGGGCCCGGTCCTTCTCGAAATGCTGGCGGTATTCCTTGTAGGTGGTCGAGCCCATGCAGCGCAGGGAACCCGAAGCCAGCGCCGGCTTCAGCAGGTTCGACGCGTCCATGGCCCCGCCCGAGGTCGCCCCCGCGCCGATCACCGTATGGATCTCGTCGATGAACAGGATGGCGTTGTCGTGCGTCTCCAGCTCCTTGACGACCTGCTTCAGCCGTTCCTCGAAGTCGCCGCGATAGCGGGTGCCGGCCAGAAGCGCGCCCATGTCGAGGCTGTAGATGGTGGCGCCTTCCAGCACCTCCGGGACCTCGTGGTTGACGATCTTGCGCGCCAGGCCCTCGGCGATGGCCGTCTTGCCCACGCCGGGGTCGCCGACCAGCAGCGGGTTGTTCTTGGTCCGCCGGCACAGGATCTGGATCGCCCGCTCGACCTCGGCGTGGCGTCCGATCAGGGGGTCGATCTTGCCGTTGCGCGACTTCTCGTTGAGGTCGACGCAATAGGCCTCCAGCGCCTCCCCGCCCGTCTTGGCTGCGGCGGCGTCCTCGGCGTCCTCGGGACTGCCGCCCGTCTTGGCCGGACGCGTCTCGCCGGAAGCGCCGGCCTTCTTGGCGATGCCGTGGGCGATGTAGTTGACCGCGTCATAGCGGGTCATGTCCTGCTCCTGCAGGAAATAGGCGGCGTGGCTCTCGCGCTCGCTGAAGATGGCGACGAGCACATTGGCGCCCGAGACTTCCTCGCGGCCCGAGCTCTGGACGTGGATCACCGCGCGCTGGATCACGCGCTGGAAGCCGGCCGTCGGCTTGGCGTCCTCGCCGTCGCTGGTGGCCAGGGCCGCCAGGTCGGTGTCGACATACAGGGTCAGCGCCGTCTTCAGCGCGACCAGGTCGACATTGCAGGCCGTCATCACATTGGCCGCGTCCGGGTCGTCGACCAGGGCCAGCAGCAGATGCTCGAGCGTGGCGTACTCATGCCGGCGCTCGTTCGCATAGTGAACGGCGCGGTGCAGGGTCTCTTCGAGAGGACGGGAAAATGAAGGCATGGGAAGTTCCTCTCAGTCCTTTTCCATCGTGCATTGCAGCGGATGCTGGTGGCGTCGCGCCGTCTCGATCACCTGGGCGACCTTGGTTTCGGCCACCTCATAGGTGAAGACGCCGCAGACCCCGACGCCATGCTGGTGCACATGCAGCATGATGCGGGTGGCCGCCTCGCGGTCCTTCTGGAAGAACCGCTCCAGCACATAGATGACGAATTCCATCGGCGTGTAGTCGTCGTTCAGGATCAGCACCCGGTACAACGAGGGCTTCTGAAGCTTCGGCTTGGTCTCGGTGACGGTGGCGGCCCCGAGGCCTCCACCCTGTTGTTCACCTGGCCTGCGGGACGGCGGCATTCGTAATCCGTGTGGGGAGAGTCGATGGATCAGATAGGGAATGATGGCCTGATTTACAGGGGCGGCAAGTCACAGCTTGCGTGACAGGCGTCGAAACGGAAGGGATTGGCGATGGACCACCGGAAACTGGGCCTGCGCATATACGCCACGGCAGCGACCTGGTCGGCCGCCTTCGGGCTGGCGGAACGGCTCATCGAGGCGCTCGCCCCGCTGGTTTCAGTGCGGGAGTGCCGGGTCTATCCCTACCCGAAGTTCGAGGACCAGTACGGCATCTGGCTGGAACTGGCGTCGGCGGACCAGTCCGCGGCCTTTGAGGCGGTGAAAGCCCTCGCGGCCCCGTCCTGGCAGATGATCGGCGGGCCCGACGCCCGGGAGGCGATCTGGAACCGGTCCATCGAAGGGGGCGCGGCGATCCTCGCCGAGGCGACCTGGATCCACCTCGATCTCTGGGGCGAAGCCTGACGGATCCCGACGAAAAGGGCCCCGGCGTCTCCGCCGGGGCCCCTCGTACGCTTGAAACTTACGCTTACTGAAGCGGTCGGTCGCCTTAACGGGCGGCCTGGAACTTCTCGACCGAGGCGGTGACGCGCTCGTTGATGGGCTTGAAGCTGTCCTTGACCGAGGCGGTCAGGACGTCCGTCGCCTTGGTGACTTCAGCCAGGTAGGCTTCGGTGGCCGACTTGGCCCAGGTCGCCTGCAGCTCGAGCAGTTCCTGGATCGAACGAGCCTGCGACATCGACTGGGCGGCGGCGACGCCGTCTTCCCACGACTTCTTGGTGAAGGCGACGGTCTGGGCCGACAGGGCCTCGACGCCCTTCTGGGCGGCGGCGGCCGAGGCGACGACGGCTTCCAGGTTCTGCTTGCCCTGGACGTTCAGCTCGGTCAGGCCGGCGGCCGACTTGTCGGCGACCTCGCGCAGCGCCTTGGCGCCGGCGGCCTGGGCCTGTTCAGCGTTGGCCTGGAACGTGGCCTGGGCCTTCTCGGCGGTCGCCTTGACGGTGGCCGTGGCGGTTTCGACGGTCTTCTTCACGGTGTCCGTGGCGGTGTCGACGGTCTTCTTGACGGTGTCGGCGGTGTTGTCAGCCATGATGGTCTCCAATGTCTTCTCGCGGCCGGGGGACCGCTGCAATGTCTTCCGCGTGGAACCAGGTCCATCGCGACAGACGGTCATATGGTGCAAGTGCGAAGACACGTCAAGGGAAAATGGTGCGCTGCACAAAAGTTCACAAAATCGTTGACGGGTTGTTTACCCTCACGAAACCGGAATGACGCATGTTAGCCTTTCGTCAGCGTCGCGTGGTGGGGCCGCCGTCGCGCTAATATACTGTGAGGCCTGTCTTTTGCCGCTCTCCGCCCTGATCCGTCGCGGATTTCTGTCGCTGGTCCTCGCCCTCGCGGTGACGTTGACGCCGACGCGTCAGCCTCTGGCCCAGTCCGCGGACAACGCCCGCTACGCCGCCATCGTGGTGGACGCCGAGTCCGGCGAGGTGCTGTTCGCCCGGCATGCCGACAGTCGGCGCTATCCGGCCTCGATCACCAAGGTGATGACCCTGTATCTGGCGTTCGAGGCCTTGTCGGAAGGCAAGATCAAGCTGGACGACGTCATCACCGTCTCCCCGCGCGCGGCCAGCCAGCCGCCCTCCAAATTGGGGCTCGCCGCCGGCCAGACCATCACGGTCGACGACGCCATGCGCGCCACGGCGGTGCGCAGCGCCAACGACATGGCCATGGCCCTGGCCGAACATATCGGCGGCTCCCAGGACCGGTTTGCGGCCCGGATGACCCTGAAGGCCCGCGAACTGGGCATGACCCAGACCCGCTACGTCAATCCGAACGGCCTGCCCGACGCGCGCCAGCTGACCTCGGCGCGCGACCTCGCCATCCTGGCCCGGGCGGTGATGCGCGACTATCCGCAGTACTATCGCTATTTCGGCCTGCACGACTGGGCCTACAACGGCCGCGACTACCGCAACACCAACGGCCTGCTGCGCTCCGGCGACGGCTACGACGGCATGAAGACCGGCTACACCAACGCCTCGGGCTACAACCTGGCGGCCTCGGCGGTACGCGACGGCCGGCGGCTGATCACCATCGTGCTCGGCGGCCGCTCCACGGCCAGCCGCAACCAGCATGTGGCCGCCCTGATGGACACCGGCTTCGAGGTTGAACGCGCCCGCGCCCGCGGCGAGACCATCCAGGTCGCCCAGACCTTCTTCGAGTCCCGCGGCTTCGGCATCGGGCCCGACAATTCCGGCCCTGTCGAATACGCCGCCGTCGCGGATGACGAGGACGGCGAAACCGGCGCGGGCTCAAGCGCCCCGCCGTCGACCGGGGTGGCCTACGCGGCCCTCGCCGCCAGCCCGCCGCCGACCGCCCGGGTGACGCCGCCGCCCTCCGAACGCGCCGCGCCGGTCGAGCGGCCCGCCGATGTGACCGCCATCCTCAACGGCGGCTCGCCGGTCGCGACGCCGCCGCGCGCCCGTCCCCCGGCCCGCCCCCCTGTGCGGCAGCCGGCGCGCGAGCCCGCCGGCCGCTGGTCGGTCCAGGTCGGCGCCTTCCGTGACGAGACCGTCGCCCGCGACTGGCTGACCGAGGTCAACCGCCGCTTCCGCGCCCAGTTCGCCTCGGCCGAACGGACAGTGCAAAACGCGGAGGGCTGGTACCGCTCGCGCTTCACCGGCATGACCGAACAGGCCGCCCAGGGCGCCTGCACCGCCCTGTCCGAGCGCCGGGTCACCTGCATGGTGGTGCGGCCGGAGTAGCGGCGCCGGCCACGGCCCTCCCGCGGGCCCGAAGTCCGGGCTGGACCGAACCGCCCTTTTCCCCTATACGCGCCGCCTTTCCAGGGCTTCGGTCCCGGTCGCGGAACTCCAAAGGGTTCGGGAAGTCATCCCGGCCGCCGCATCGGGATCCATCGTGGGAGAGGACTTACCCGGTCCCCTCGCGCCGACGCCCACCAAGGGAGACTACCGCATGGCTCTTTACGAGCACACGGTCATGTCGCGCCAGGATATCAGCGCGCAACAGGCCGAAGCGCTGAACGACACCATCAAGGGTTTGATCGAAGCCGGCGGCGGCACCGTCGCCAAGATCGAATACTGGGGTCTGCGCAACCTGACCTATCGGGTCAAAAAGAACCGCAAGGCGCACTATTCGCTGCTCGCCGTCGACTGCCCGCCCGCCGCCATGGCCGAAGTGGAACGTCAGCTGTCGATCAACGAGGACGTCCTTCGCTGGCTGACCGTCCGCGTCGAGGAACTCGACCTGGAACTGTCGCCCCTGCTGGCCCGCCGCGAACGCGAGCGCGAACGTGAGCGTGAGCGCACGCCCCGCGACGACGCCGCCGCCGAAGCCACCTTCTAAGGAACCCGGAACATGACCGACACCACCGCTCCGTCGCCGGGCGCGCCGGCCGGCTCCGGCGCCGCCGGACGCCGTCCCTTCTATCGTCGCCGCAAGGTCTGCCCGTTCTCGGGCGAAGGCGCGCCGAAGATCGACTACAAGGACGTCAAACTGCTGCAACGCTACATCAGCGAGCGCGGCAAGATCGTCCCTTCGCGCATCACCGCCGTTTCCCAGATCAAGCAACGCGAACTGGCCAAGGCCATCAAGCGCGCCCGCTATCTGGCCCTCCTGCCTTACGTGGTGAAATAAGATGAAGGTCGTTCTGCTTGAGCGCGTCGATAATCTCGGCGCCATCGGCGACGTCGTGTCCGTCAAGGACGGCTTCGCCCGTAACTTCCTTCTGCCGCGCGACAAGGCCCGTCGGGCCACGTCGGCGAACCTGAAGGCCTTCGAACTCGACCGCGCCGCCATCGAGGCCCGCAACGAGAAGAACAAGGCCGACGCCGGTTCGATCGGCTCCAAGATCGACGGCCAGACCTATGTCATGATCCGGCAAGCCGGTGAGACGGGTCAGCTGTACGGTTCGGTCGCCGCCCGCGACATCGTCGAGGCCGTCACGGCCGAAGGCGGCAAGGTCGAGCGCAGCCAGATCGTGCTCAACACCCCGATCAAGACCCTGGGCGTCCACGAAGTGCTGGTTCGCCTGCACGCCGAGGTCTCGGCCACCGTCAAGATCAACATCGCCCGTTCGGCCGACGAAGCCGAGCGTCAGGCGAAGGGCGAGGACGTGATCAAGGCCGCCTACGACGAGGACCGCGAACTGGCCCTCGAACAGGCCAAGGACATGGTCGCCGGCGGCGCCGGCCAGCAGGACGGCCTCGGTTCGGAAGCCTGAACCGAAGCCTTCTGATAACAAGTCAGTGATCGGGCGCGTCCAGTCGGGCGCGCCCTTTCTCTTGGCCGCTATACCGCCGCAAATTCACGGCCACGCTTGGCCGTTCCCCGGGGAGATGGATCATGAAGAAGCTCGCGCTCGCCGTCGGCCTTGCGGCCACCCTGTTCGCCTCGGCCGCCCAGGCCATGACGGTGCAGGAATTCCTCGCCACAGCCGCCCGCATCCCCCGCAACCCGACCGCCCTGCTGCGCGCGGACACGCGCCGGCTGATGGACGAATTCAAGGGCAGCGCCCGGGCCATCCGGGCCGAACAGGTCGCGGCGCGGCGCGCCGGCCGCACGCCGGCCACCTGCATGCCCGACCGGGTGTCCCTGTCCCCCGACGAGATCCTCGGCCGCTTCAACAGCATACCGGCGCCCCGCCGCGGCTCGCTCAGCGTCACCGACGCCCTGCGGGAATGGATGGCGGAACGCTACCCCTGCTCAAGCTGAGCCGTTAACTGATCCGACTACGGAATTCCGGAGCGTCCACAGCGGCCCCAATCTGTCCCCGGCCAAGCCCACGTCCGCGACTGACGCAGGCGCGATGCATGGGTAAGACGTGACCCCGATGAACGCCTTCGCCCCCGTCCACTTCCCGTCGCCGATGGACTCCGGGTCCATCCCCTCGATGCCGCACAACCTGGAGGCCGAACAGGCGCTGCTGGGCTCGCTGATGTTCGACAATGCGGTGTTCGAGCGGCTGTCCGACCGGCTGCGCGGCTCGCATTTCTACGAGCCCTTCCACCAGCGGCTCTATGAGGCGATCGAGGATCACATCCGCCAGGGCATGCTGGCCGAGCCGACCATCCTGATGGAGCGGTTCAAACAGGACCCGGCCTTCCAGGAGTTCGGCGGCCTGCGCTACCTCGCCGACCTGGTCGACCGCGCCCCGCCGGCGGCCAACGCCCCCGACTACGCCCGCGTCGTCTACGACCTGGCCCTGCGCCGCGACCTGATCCGCATCGGCGGCGAGATCGTCAAGGAGGCGCCGCAGCCCGAAACGGCCGCCATCGACCAGATCGAACAGGCCGAGCAGCGGCTCTACACCCTCGCCGAAACCGGCAAGCCCTCCTCGGGATTCGTCAGCTTTTCCAGCGCCCTGTCCGGCGCCGTTCAGATGGCGGCGGAAGCCTATCAGCGCGACGGCAAACTGGCCGGCCTGGCCACCCATCTGGACGACCTCGACGCCAAGCTGGGCGGCCTGCACCCGTCCGATCTGCTGATCCTCGCGGGCCGCCCGTCGATGGGCAAGACGGCGCTGGCCACGAACATCGCCTTCAACGTCGCCCGCAACTACCGCTGGGAGCCGACGCCCGAGGGCCGCAAGACGGTCAACGGCGGCGTGGTCGCCTTCTATTCGCTGGAAATGAGCGCCGAACAGCTGGCCATGCGCATCCTGGCCGACGCCTCCGGGGTCTCGTCGGACAAGCTGCGCAAGGGCGAGATCGACGCCGCCGACTTCGGCAAGATCCGCGAGGCCGCGGTCGAGATCGGCGAGAGTCCGCTCTACATCGACGCCACCGGCGGCCTGTCGATCTCCAAGCTCGCCGCCCGCGCCCGCCGTCTGAAGCGGATGGAGCACGGCCTCGACCTGATCATCGTCGACTACCTCCAGCTCATCACCGTCGGCGAGGGCAACAACCAGAAGAACCGGGTGCAGGAGGTTTCGGAGATCACCGGCGCCCTCAAGGCCCTGGCCAAGGAGCTGTCGGTGCCGATCATCGCCCTGTCGCAGCTGTCGCGTCAGGTCGAGCAACGCGAGGACAAGCGGCCCCAGCTGTCCGACCTGCGCGAATCCGGCTCGATCGAGCAGGACGCCGACTGCGTCATGTTCGTCTACCGCGAGAGCTACTACCTGGGCCGCGCCGAACCGCGCGAGGGCTCGCCCGAACACCTGCAGTGGCAGGAGGACATGGACCGGCTGGAGCACCAGGCCGAGGTCGTCATCGGCAAACAGCGCCATGGCCCGATCGGCATCATCAAGCTGAGCTTCGACGCCAATACGACCAAGTTCGGCAACCTGGCCCAGGGGCAGCGGTACGAGAACTACGGGGACTGACACTGCTTCCTTCTCCCATCGGGAGAAGGTGGCGCGCAGCGCCGGATGTGGGTCGGCTGATTGAAGCGGCGAAGCCGCCCCGAGGCGATCGACCCACTCCCTTTCGCCTTGCCGCTCGCTTCGCTCCCGGAGGCTCAAGCCCTCTCCCATTGGGAGAGGGACGCAGTCAGCGCATCTCCACCCGCCGCGCCCCGGCCGGGATGGCCAGCTCCGACCCGGTCCAGCTCGCCGCCCGTCCGTCGATCCGGACCGTCGCCGGCGGCAACTCGCCCGCCGGCCACTGGATGACGAACCCGCCCGGCGGCGTCACGGCGCCGTCCAGCGTCAGCACATAGCCGCCGCCCGCCTCGCGCAGATTATAGGTCAGGGGTCCGTACGCCGTGCGGACGCCCGTGACCCCCACCCCCTCGCCGTCCAGCCAGGCCGTCGGAATCCCCGCGGCCAGCACCAGGGCATGGTCGCGGTCGCGCTCATAGACCAGCAGGTCCAGGGTCGAGCGGATGTAGTCCGAGCTGATCCAGGCGTGGGGCATGTCGCCGATGAACCGCGGCTCGCGTTCGTCGCGGCCGACCACCTCGGCCCAGCCGTTCCAGGCGGGCGGACGCATGTCGGCGAAATAGAAATCGAGCGCGCGCAGGGCGTCTCCACGACGCCTCAGACGCACCAGGGCGCCGACGTTGCGCAGCTCATAGGGGGTGTAGTCCTTCCACGCCTGGCGGTTCTCCTGCCGGGCCGTGAAATTCTCCCACCATTTGTCGAAGGTCCGCTCCAGCAGGGCCGGCGGCAGGTCGTCGATCAGACCCGCCGGCGACAGGGCGATGGTGGTCGAGGTGGCGTCGAAATCGCCGCGGTCGGCGGCGCCGGCGATCCAGTCGATGCCGTGCACCCGCGCCGTCGCCTCGATCGAGGCCATGATGTCGGCGCGGAACTCGACTTCGGCGGCCCGGATGCGGGCCGCGGCCTCCGCCTCGCCCAACGCATCCGCGAGGAAGGCGGCGTCGCGGTAGCCGAGCAGGCCCCAGAAGTCGTCCCAATAGCTGTAGGCCGGACGGTCCGAATAGCCCTCGTGGCTGATCGTCGGCGGCAGCAGGCCGTAGAGGTGGCGTTTGTCCGCCGCCTGGAATTCCGCCGTCCGGGTCGAGGCGCGCAGCGTGTCCATATAGGCGATCGCCGCCTGCACCTGCGGCCAGACCTCGCGCGCCAGGGCCGCATCGCCGGTGTAGCGGTAGGTCTCGGCGGCCAGGAAGATGAACTCCCCGTGGCTGTCATTCTCGGGCACCGGATCGGCCCCGCGGCTGTCGGCGCAGCACGGCACCTTGCCGTTGTCGAACACCAGCGGCGCGAACCAGCGCAGATAGTCGGCCGACAGCGGAGCGTGGCCCAGCCGGTTCAGCCCCTCGGCCATCATCGCCCCGTCGCGGATCCAGCTGCGGTTATAGGAGCGCGTCCCCGGCTGCAGGATCGGGCCCTGACGCGACATCAGCATATGGGCCAGCGAGGATCGCATCACGTCCTCGATGCGCTGCGCCTGCGGCGGCAGGGTCAGGTCGAAACGGTCCAGCTTCCCGCGCCATTCGGCGGCCACGCGCGCCCGGGCGGCGTCGAGCGTCCCCGCAACGTCGGCGACCGGCGCCAGGTCGGGCGTCGGACCCGCCAGCCGGGCGACGAGGCCGAAGGTCCGGCTCTCGCCCGGCTGCAGGGTCACATCGTACAGCAGGGCCCCGGACATCAGGGCGCTGCGGTCGGACTCCACCTGCCGCTCCGCCGGATCGCGGCGGCGTTCGGCGGCGGCGAGCAGGCTCTGCGGATCGGCCCCGGCGTCGAAGCCGGCGATCGCCAGCCCGTCGGGCGCGGTCAGGCTGCTGATGCGAATGGCGTCGTTGAGGACCAGGGTGGAGCCGTTCCAGTCGATCTGCTCGATCGGCCCGACGCCGCCGGGAATGGCCAGGAACTGCGACGGCCCGTTGACCTGGAACGGCCGCGCCATCAGCGCCAGCGTCAGGGTCCGGGGCCGGTTCGAAGTGTTGGTCAGGACATACTGGCCGAACAGCTGCGCCTGTTCCGGCGTCCCCTCGGCGAAGGCGGTGATCGCCAGGGTCCAGTCGTCGCTGCTCCAGCTCACCGTCGGGATCGGCAGGT
The DNA here is from genome assembly GCA_004296955.1 of Brevundimonas sp. Classification (GTDB taxonomy): domain Bacteria; phylum Pseudomonadota; class Alphaproteobacteria; order Caulobacterales; family Caulobacteraceae; genus Brevundimonas. Next base: position 22,089 of record SCVB01000006.1, on the reverse strand, counting down.
CGCCGTCCTGAAGGCTCTGGCTGATGTTCACATCCGCCCAGGTCGTCACCCGCCCGTTGTCGATGACGAACGGCTCGATCGACGGCCCGCCGCGGCGCAGCTCGATGGCGCCGTCTTCGCCGATCAGACCGCTCTCGCCGCCGCCGTCGACGCCGACCAGTGTCCAGTAGGGCTGTTCGCCGGCGAAGCCGCGCGGATAGAGGCCGCGCCGGCTCTCCTCCGCCACGGCGCGCACGAAGCCGGTCGGGCTCTCGCCGAACGACAGGGGCTCGATCTCGAGGCTGTTCAGGGCATAGGCGGCGACGGGCCGATCGCCGCCGACGGCCGGCTGCGGCGTCCGCAGATCCAGGCGGAGCCAGCGCGCCGAGGCCTCGGGCGTGCGCAGCCAGTCGACGCCGCCGTCGCCGTCCGCGACCGTCGCCAGCGCACGCCAGGTCTCGCCGTCGGATGACGCCTGCAGACGGTAGGCCGAGGCCGCCGCCCGTTCGGCCCAGCGCAGCGTCACCCCGCCGAACTCCCGCTCATAGCCGAGGTCCAGCGTCAGGCTCTGCGCGCCCACGCCCGCCGACCGCCACGCCGTCGCCGGATCATCGTCCACGGCCCGCGCGGCTGCGTTCAGTCCGTCCTCGCTGCTGGCGCTCGCAACCGGCCGCGGCGCGACCGAAGGCTCGGGCAGCAGCTCGCGCAGCGCCAGCTGATCGACCTCGATCCAGCCGGCCCCGCCCTCGCCCGCCGTGACCACGAACTCGATCCGCTCGGCGCCGCGGAAGGCGGGGTCCGGATTCGGGCCCCAGGCGCGGACGATCTGGCGCTTCTTGATGACATAACGGGTCCAGTCCGGGGTCGCCTGGAAGCCGCGGATCTGGCGCCAGTGGACATTGTCGCCCGAGGCGTCGACGAATTTGATCTCCAGCGTATTGGGCTGCGTCTCGCCGCGCAGCCAGAAGCTGATCTCATAGTTGTCCGGCACGTCCAGATCGATGGCGCGCGCCGCGAAGGCGTAGCCGGACCGGCCGTTGAAATCGTACGTCAGCCGCATGGCCCGGCCGTCGTGCCCTTCGACGGCGGAGATGGCGGAGGACACGTCCGTCGAGGCGTCGGCGCCCCAGGGCGTCAGGGTCTCGAACGGGTCGAGGACGCGGGTGGACTGGGCGTGCGCTGGAACAGCCAGGGCCAGCGCGACAAGGATCAGCGCGAACATACGCATCAGAATACTCCGCTCACCCCTTCACGCTCCCCGCCAGCATGCCGCGGATGTAGTAGCGCTGCAGGGCGAGGAAGAGGATCAGCACCGGGGCCACGGTGACGACGGCGCCGGCCATCATCATCTCGATGTCCTGCACGTGCTCGCGCGACAGGGCCGCCAACGCCACCGGCAGGGTGTAGTTGGACTGGTCCGTCAGGATGATCAGCGGCCACAGGAAGTCGTTCCAGCTGCCCAGGAAGACGAACAGGGCCAGAGTGACGATGATCGGCTGCAGCGTCGGCAGGACCACGCGGCGGAAGATCTGCCCCTCGGAGGCGCCGTCGATGCGGGCGGCCTCCAGCATTTCGTCGGGAATGCTCAGCGCATACTGGCGCACCAGGAACAGGCCGAAGATCGAGGCCAGCCAGGGCACCAGGGCGCCGGCGTAGGTGTTCACCAGCCCCATCGACTTGAGCATCAGGAACAGCGGCAGGGTGCCGATCTGGGCCGGCACCACCAGCGCCGCGACCAGCAGCTGGAACACCTTGTCCCGGCCTTTGAAGCGCAGCTTGGCGAAGGCGTAGCCGGCCGGCACGGTGAAGGCGAGCGCCAGGCCCGTGGCCATCGAGGCCAGGGCGAAGCTGTTCCACATATAGCGGCCCATGCCCTGGGTCACGAACAGGTCCCGATAGTGGTCCAGCGTCCAGGTCTTGGGCAGCAGGGGCGGCGGGAAGACCGCGGCCTCGCCCGTCGACATGAAGCTGACCGAGACCATCCAGGCCAGCGGGAACAGCACCAGCAGGGCGATGAAGGCCACCGCGAGGTTGAGCAGGATGGTCCTGACGGCGCGGGCGCTCATTCGTAGGCCCCCATCCGCTTGGCCACGGCCAGCTGCACCAGGGTGACGGCCAGGATGCACAGGAACAGGATGAAGGCGACGGCGCTGGCGGAGCCCAGGTTCCACCATTTGAAGCCCTCTTCATACATGAAGTAGAGCACCGTCACGGTCGACTGCGCCGGTCCGCCCTGGGTCATCACATAGGGTTCGGCGAACAGCTGGAAGAAGCCGGCGACCGAGATGATCGAGACCAGCAACAGGGTCGGGGCGATGGCCGGCAGGGTGACGTGGAGGAACTGCTTCCACGGCCCCGCCCCGTCGATGCGCGCGGCCTCGTAGAGGTCGTCCGGCACGGTCTGCAGCACCGCCAGGAAGATCAGCATATTGTAGCCGAAGCTCTTCCACACCACGAACATCAGTATGGCCGGGATCGAGGTCGAGGGGTCGCCCAGCCAGTCGACGGCGGGCAGGCCCAGGCTCTGGATCGCCCAGTTGATGATGCCGTAGCGGGTGTGCAGCAGATAGTTCCACAGCACCGCCGTGGCCACGAGCGTGGTCACGAACGGGGCGAAGAAGATGACCCGCCACAGCGGCCGCCACTTCACCACCCGGGCGTTCAGGACGGCCGCCGCCGCCAGCGAGGTCGCGATCGACAGGGGCACGCCGATGACGGCGAACAGGCCGGTGTTCTTCATCGCCGTCCAGAACAGCGGATTGCCGAGCAGCCGCTCATAGTTCTGCAGGCCGACGAAGCGGACATTGCCGATATCGGCCAGGGCGTAGATGTCGAAGTCGGTCAGGCTGAGCAGCAGGGCCGAGAACACCGGAATGGCGAAGAAGACGGCGATGGCGATCAGCGACGGGGCGACGAAGCCCCAGGCCGCCCGCTCGCGCGACCGCGGCGTGCCGGCCTTGCGGGCGGGCTTGGCGGGGACCGTCGCATCAACCGCAGTCATACCGCCCTCCCCTGTTCGATCATCCAGCGGCGCTTTTCCAGCAGCCGGTCGGCGCGGCGGTCGATCTCGGCCGCGGCGGCCCGGGGCGTGAACTCGCCGCGCACCATCCGCTCGGCGACGATCTGCATCTCGGTGACGATGCGTTCCCACTCGGGAACCTTGGGCACCGCCTTCGCCCGCGACAGCTGGCCCTTGAAGGCGGCGATATAGGGGTCCTCAGCCACGGCCGGCGCAGCCCAGGCGCTCTCGCGCGCCGGCAGGTCGCCGGTGATGACGTTGAAGCGCGCCTGAACCGCCGGATCGGACAGGTAGCGCACCAGCTTCCACGCCGCCGCCTGATGCGGCGAATGGCGATAGACGACCAGCGACGACCCGCCCGGCGCCGAGGCCCCCGGCCCGTCCGGTCCCGGCACGCCCGAGGTCATCCAGCGGGTGGTCGGCTTCAGCCGGTCCTTGAACTCGCCGATGGTCCACGGGCCGGAGAAATAGAAGCTGAACCAGCCGCGCTCGAACTCGGTCCAGACGTTGGAGATCTGCGTCGAGGAGGCCACCGGGGCCAGCCCCTCGTCGAACAGGCTCTTGTAGAATTCCAGCGCCGCGATGAAGGAGGCGCTGGAAAAATTGCCCCGCGTGTCGCGGTCGCGCAGCAGCGGCTCGTCGCCCTGCAGGCCGAAGGTCAGCAGCTGTTCGAACTCATTGACCGGCAACAGCACGGCGTAGGCGCCCGCCGGCGCCACGCGCTTGACCGCGTGCATGGCCGCCTTCCAGCCGTCCCAGGTCGGGGGCACGGCGTCATAGCCGGCCCGGGCCAGCAGGTCGGAGCGGTAGTAGATCAGCCGGGTGTCGACATACCAGGGCGTGCCCATGACCTGGCCGTTGATGCGATTGGTCTCCAGCACCGCCGGGAACTGGTCGGTCAGCAGGTCGGCGGCGAAGGCCGGGGTCGGGCTGATCGCGCCGATGGCGGCCATCTCCGAAACCCAGGTGTTGCCCACCTGGCTGAGGTCCGGCAGCGAGTCTCCGGCATAGGCCGTCAGCAGCTTCTGGTGCGCGGCGGTCCACGGCAGGGCCTGGACGTCGACCGTGATCCCGGGGTTCAGCCGCTCGAACTCCGGCAGGATCTGCGGGACGTTGGTCGCCTCGTTCCCCATGGCCCAGAAGGCCAGCCGCACCGAACCGTCGTCACGCCGCCCGCAGCCCGCCAGACCGGACGCCGCAGCCCCGGCCAGCAGGCCGAGCGTCGCCCGTCGATCCGGCCGGGCCTCGATCATGCCCGCTCCAGCCAGCCGCCGGTGAACCCGGCCCGCTTCAGGCCGCGCGTCAGATTGGGCTCGCCGCGCATGGCTTTCCAGACGATGTCCGAGCGATGGTTCTCGATCTGGATCACGATCGGCCCCTGGTCGATGCCCAGATAGTCGCCGTCGACCCAGCCCACGCCCGGCACGATCTGGCCGTGCTGCAGCCGGCCCGCATGCTCGGTCAGGGTCGGGTTGAAGGAGTCGAGGAAGCCGAACTCCGTATAGACGCCGGCTCCGTAGCGGGCCCTGATCGCCTTCAGGCAGGCGGTCACCTCGGCCGGGGCGAAGGGCATCGAGGCCATCGCCGCCGTCGGGGCGATGGTGCCGTCGTCGCGATCGCCCGGGCCGCGCGCGGAATAGCTGAAGAACTCGCGCTCCCGCCCGCCGATGACCTGTTTGAAGTCGCCCGGACCGTCGCAGGCGGTCAGGCCCCAGACATCCGCCGAATAGCCGGCCCAGCCCATCGGATTGTCGATGGCGTATTTGCGCTGGGCGGCGACGGCGCGGACGCTGTTCTCGAAATAGTCGAAGTCGCCGATCTCGGCCGCCTTCGTCCGCATCCACCGGTCGCGAATGCCGCGGTAGTCGACGAACATATGGCTGTACTGGTGACCGAACATCGGCGGGAAATGCAGGTGCGCGGGGCCCCAGCGGTCGGTCCAGCTGCGGTCGTAGACGCTGCACCACTCGTCCCAGACGGCGGTCGGGACCGGGTGTGTGGCGCTGCCGATGGCCAGCAGCACGACCAGCATGCCCTCGTTGTAGACATGCCAGTCGGCCTCGATGAAGCCGGTCTCCGGATGCCAGCCCATGGAGATGCGGTTGGGCCGGACCATGACCCAGTCCCATTCGATCCGGTCATAGACGGCCTGGGCCAGCCGCCGGATCTCGACCTCCCCGGCATCGTCGCCGTCGAACCAGCGGGCGGCGAACAGCATGCCGGCGACTAGCAGGCTGGTGTCGACCGTCGACAGCTCGGTCTGGCCGAAGCGGTGGCCGGTCCGCATGTCGAGGAAATGGTAGAAGAAGCCCTTGTAGCCGCCGACGCCGGTCGCTTCGGGGCCCTGCGGCAGGTCATGGAAGAAGCGGATGGTGGTCAGGGTGCGCTCGCGCGCCTCGGCCCGGCTGATCCAGCCGCGCTCGACCCCGATCGGCCAGCAGGTCAGGGCGAAGCCGACCGCCGCCACCGACGAGAAGGACTCCGTCGGCCAGCGGTCCGGCGTCAGGCCGTTGGCCCGGTTGGTGACATGGGTGAACCAGCGGAAGGTGCGCTGCTGCAGTTCGTCGACCTCGGGGTCGATGACCGCCGGGGGCGGGCTCATGGCGCCCAGCGCCTGCCGGACCGTGCCGCACGCGGACAGGCCGAAGGCCGCCGCGCCCGCGACCGTGGACCCCATCAGAAACCGGCGACGATCCATGGGCTCCATCCTCATACTCAAAACGCAACTCAGTCAAAAAAGGCGGCCGCCCCCCGGTCAGGATCCAGGGGGCGGCCTTCAGGCTCGGGGAGGAACTACCAGCGGTAGCGAAGGCCCAGCTGGAAGCTTCGGGTCGGAAGGTACTGACCCCGCGGATCGCCGTATTGCGCCGAGCACAGGCACTGTTCGAAGTTCGAGTAGTTCTCGAAGTTGAACACATTGATCGCGTCGAAGATCATTTCGACCGTCTGGCCGTTGAACACCTGGAACTCCTTGGTCAGGCGCAGATCGACCTGGCGGTAGGAGAAGGCGTTCGGGATGATGAAATTCTCCCCCTCGGGCCGCCCGCCGTTCCAGCAGATGTCAGGATTGCTGGCGGTCGGGCAGACGTACTGGTGGAAGGGCAGGCCGGATCCCAGGGTCACGATGCCCGACAGACGGAAGTCGTAGGGCAGGGCGACGATGCCCGTGGCCACGATCCGGTGCCGTTCGTCCTGGTTGGTCGGGAAGGTCGGCGACAGGCCCGGCCGGTTATAGTCGAAGTCGAAGCCGGTCAGGCCGTTGTCGCGGCTGCCGTTCCGTTCGGCTTCCGACAGGGTGTAGGTGAACGACATGCCCCAGCCGCTCTGGGTGTCGAACGGCCGGTCGACCGTCAGATACATGGCCTTGAAGGTCTGCTCGGCGTCGTTGTTGCCGAAGAAGATCAGGTTGCGGAACTCGGGGTGGCCGACCGAGGACGGGGTCGGACCCGAGAAGCGGTCGCCCGTCTCCGATCCGGCGTTGGCGATGTACCAGGCGAACAGGTTCTCGGTCTTGGCGTAGGCGAAGGTCAGGGCGGTCTGGAACTCCCCGATCTTCTGGCGGATGCCGAAGTTGAACTGGTCGGTCCGCGGCGGCTCCATGTCGTTGTTGAGCAGGAAGATCTCGCCCGAACCGGGGGCCGCGTCGAGCAGCGGATCGAGGCCGGCCGGGGTCAGATAGGCCGGGTTCCAGGCGACGGTGTTGACGCCGCCGCGCATGCCGCCGGCCACCGAGAAGAAGATCTCCTTGTTGAACTGGAAGGCCTTGAAGCGCTCGTCGAAGGCGAAGTTGAAGCCGACCCGGTCGTAGTAGCGTCCGGCGCCGCCGAAGATCACCGTCCGCTCGTCGTCGAAGACGTCGTACGAGAAGCCGATCCGCGGCTGGAAGGCGCCGGTGAAGGCGTCGCGACCGTCGGTGATATAGTCCGCCGGGTTGAAGTAGGACGGGAAGTCGTAACCCGGCAGGGCCTGGATGGCGTTCAGCGTGTCGCGGATGGCCTGCGGCGTCGAATAGTCGTTGTTGACGGCGTTGTCCTCGTAGTCCCAGCGCAGGCCGAGGTTGATCTCCAGCTGGCTGTTGATCTGCCAGTCGTCCTGGAGATAGAGGCCGATGACATTGTTATCGACGTCGGCCGGCGCGACATAGGCGCCGAGTTCGACACGGACCGGGATATCGATGCTGCCGTTGATCTCCGGGCGCGCATCGACGTCGAAGATGAACTGCGGGTTCCGGCCGAACTGCTTGTTCACATACATGTTCTGGGCCGAGAATTTCACGCCCATCTTGATGGTGTGGTTGCCGTTCCATTCGATGTCGTTGAACGTCAGGTCGTCGCGGAAGGTGAAGCTGCGCTGGCGGATGTCCTGGTTGTTGCTCTGCCCGCCGGCGTTGAACACCGTGTCTTCGCGGTTGAACACATTGTACTGGAAGCCGGGAGCGGCGTTGTCATCCCGGAAGATGACGTACGACCGGCCGTAGTCCGAGAAGTTCAGCGCGGTCGGATTGTAGGTGTACTCATAGAAGTCGAACTGGGCCTCGTTGAGGAAGCCGTCGCCCTGGTACTGGTGGCGCAGGACGATCGAGGTCACATCGGTGTTGATCTCGTTGGCGCGGCTGTAGGCGTTGTTGCCGCCGAAGTCGCGGATGTCCGCCTCGGTGCGGTAGGTGGCGCTCAGGTCCAGCCGCTGGCGGTCGTCGATCGACCACGACAGCTTGCCGAAGAACAGGTCTTCCTCGAACGGCGCATCGAAGGTGCCGGTGTCGGCGCCGAACAGCGGCGCATAGGCCGCGCGGAACAGGGAGACGACGTTGCGGCGGGTTTCGTCCTTGCGCTCATAAGCGCCGAAGAAGTGCAGGCGATCTTCGATGATCGGTCCGCCGATCGAGCCGCCGTACTGCAGGCGCTCAACGCCGACCGCGTTGCCCTGGTAGTTCTCCGCGGTCCAGTCCGCGTCCTGATAGGTGATGAAGGCGTCGCCGGTCAGTTCGTTGGTGCCCGACCGCGTCACCGAGGTGATGATCGAGGACGAAGCCTGCTCATACTCGGCCTTGAAGTTCTGGGAGATGACCCGGAACTCCTGGATGGCCACCTGCGGGAAGGGGTTGCCGCGGCTGTCGTCCTGACCGCCGACGCCGCCGTCGATGATGGTCGACTTCTGGTTCTGGCCGTCGATGAAGACGTTGATCGCCGAAGCGCCCTGGCCGCCGGCCGAGATGGTCCGTTCGGTCTCGCCCTCGGTCACCCGCACGCCGGGCGCCAGCGCCGCGAAATTCAGGAAGTTGCGGCTGATCTGGGGAAGGTTGTTGATCTGGGTCTGGCTGACGTTGGTGGCGACCTCGGAGGTGCGCACCTCGAAGATGCGGCGGCCGGTGACGATCACATCGTCCAGCTCGGCGGCGCCGGCTTCGGTGGAACCGGTTACAATCGGGGCCACATCGAGATCCAGCGTGGCCACCTGGCCCAGCGAGATGGTGATCAGGTCCTCGACCGTCTGGCCGTCCGCCGACGTCGCATTGATCCGGTAGGTGCCGGGACGCAGGCCGGAAAGCACATAGCCGCCGTCGTCGCCGATGCGGCCGCGGCTGACATAGCCGGTGGCGACCTCGGTCGCGGTGATCGTGCCGCCGGCCTCGACCGCCTGGCCCTCGTAGATCGTGCCCCGGAGAGTTGAGCTGGCGACCTGGGCCGAGGCCCCGCCGGCGCAGGCGAGCGAGACCGCCATGGCGAGGGCCGAGGCGGCCCCCAGATACTGTATGGACTTGCGCGTCATCAGGAATTCTCCCCCTTCAGAGATGGTGTTTCGGCGGTGGCCCCGGGCCGGCCGCCTGAGTTGGACTGGGTCGACGTCGCCGGTTGGCTTGACGGGCGCACGACCAGTTCGGGGCGTACGACCTCGCAGGCGGTGTCGGCGACGGCTTCGCCCGCTGCGTTGATGAGGCGGACGAGGCGCTCAAGCGCGCTCCGCCCGGTGTCGGCGATATGGATTCTCAGGGTCGTCAGACCGGGCCGGACCAGGCTGGCGATCGGCACGTCGTCAAAGCCGATCAGGGCGACATCCTCGGGCACGCGCAGCCCCGCCTCCTGCAGCGCCAGCATGGCGCCCACGGCCATGATGTCGTTGGCGGCGAAGACGGCGTCCGGACGCAGCTCGCGGCGGGCGAGTTCGCGGCCCGCGGCATGGCCGGAAGGCTGGGTGAATTCGCCGTCGACGACCGTGGTCGGCAGGCCGGCCCGGGCCATGGCCTCGAGATAGCCCGCCAGGCGCGCCTCGGCCTCGAGGTTGCCGGCGGGACCGGCGATATGGGCGATGCGGCGGCGACCGGTGGCCACGAGGTGTTCGACCGCCTGGACGGCGCCGCCGTGATTGTCGACCACGATCGACGGCCGGCCCGCGCCGTCGCCGCCATTCATCAGCAGGATCGGCGTGCGGCCGGCCAGGCCGGCGGCCAGGTTGGCGGCGTCAAGGTGGGGCGACAGGACGATCAGACCGTCGACCCGGCCCCGCATCGAGCGAATCGCGGCCGAGGCCTCCTCGGCGTCGTCGTGCGAGCTGGAGACAATCAGGTGGTAGCCCAGCGACCGGGCGGCCAGGTCCATGCCGCGGATCAGTTCGGAGAAGAACTCACCGTACAGGTCCGGCAGGATGACGCCGATCGTCTGGGTCTTGCTGGTCGACAGGCTGCGGGCGCCCGAGTGCGGCACATACTGCAGCGCCTTGGCGGCCTCGAGCACCCGGTTGCGGGTCCCCTCGGTGACCGGCCCGGCGCCGTTGAGGACACGGGAGACGGAGGCGACGGACACCTCGGCCCGTTCCGCCACATCGCGAATCGTGGCGGCCTTCATGCCGCCGTCCTCGCGCAGGTGTGCCGGATCGCCGTGGGCGTCAAAGTCCATCCTCCCTGGGCGTTTCCAGTCCCGGCCCGCTTGACGCGGGTCCGCCTGAAAAAACCGTGTAACCGATTACATGACACACTAGTAATGCTCCCCGCAAGTGCCCTAGTTTGGCCACACCGAGGTTGTGGTGACGACCTGACACGCGTACCCACCGCCCCCTGCCCGCCCCTTTCAGTTTGCGTTTTCGCTCCCCGAGGCTCTTCGATATGACTTCAAAGAACACAGGTAACTATCGGTTTCCCGAAGGTTTTCTGTGGGGCGCCGCGACGGCCGCCTATCAGATCGAAGGCTCGTCCATGGCCGATGGCGCCGGGGCCTCGATCTGGGATCGATTCAGCCACACCCCGGGGATGATGCTGAACGGCGACACCGGCGACGTCGCCTGCGACCACTACAATCGCTGGCGCGAGGACATCGATCTGATGACCCGCCTCAACCTGCAGGCCTACCGATTCTCGGTCAGCTGGAGCCGGGTCATGCCGGAGGGTCGCGGCCGCATCAACGACAAGGGCCTGGCCTTCTATGACCGGCTCGTCGACGGCCTGCTCGAAAAGGGCATCGAGCCGCTGTGCACCCTCTATCACTGGGACCTACCCGCCGCCCTGGACGACCGCGGCGGCTGGCTGAACCCGGACATTTCCGACTGGTTCGCCGACTACGGCCAGGTCCTGTTCGAGAAATTCAAGGGCCGGGTGAAGACCTGGGGCACGATCAACGAGCCCTGGGTCATCGTCGACGGCGGCTATCTGCACGGCGCCCTGGCCCCCGGCCACCGCTCGGCCTTCGAGGCCATGATCGCCGGCCACAATGTCCTGCGCGCCCACGGCGCGGCGGTGAAACGCTTCCGCGAGGTCGGCGAGGGCCAGATCGGCATCGTCCTCAACATCGAGCCGAAATACCCGGCCTCGGACAAGCCCGAGGACGAGGCCGCCCGCAGGCGCGCCGAGGCCCAGATGAACCGCTGGTTCCTCGACCCCCTGATGGGCCGCGGCTATCCGGAAGAGCTGAAGGACGTCTACGGCGAGGCGTATCGGGAGTTCCCGCAGGAAGACTTCGACCTGATCGCCACCCCGACCGACTGGATGGGGCTGAACTGGTACACACGTGCGGTGCCCGAGAACGCGCCCGACGCCTGGCCGACCCGATCCCGCCCGGTGCCGCAGCCTCAGCACGCCCGCACCGAAACCGGCTGGGAGGTCTATCCCCCCGCCCTGACCGACACCCTGGTCTGGCTGCACGAACAGACCGGCGGCAAGCTGCCGCTGATGGTCACCGAGAACGGCTCGGCCTGGTACGACCCGCCCCACGCCATCGACGGCCGCATCCACGATCCGATGCGGGTCGAGTATCTGAAGAACCACCTCAAGGCGCTGCACGACGCCATCGGCAAGGGCGTCGACATCCGCGGCTATATGGCCTGGTCCCTGCTCGACAATCTCGAATGGTCGCTGGGCTATTCCAAGCGGTTCGGCATCACCCACGTGAACTTCCTGACCCAGGAACGGACCATCAAGGATTCAGGCCTGCTCTACGCCGAGGTCATCAAGACCCACGGCGCGGTGCTGGATACGATCTGAGCCGTCACCGCGTCCGTTCGTAGAAGGCCTCGATCAAATCCAGCCGCGCCGCGTTCGGTATCGCCCGCGCCGCCGGCCCGTCGTTGGTGAACTCCAGCAGCCGGCGCTCGGCCCCGAACTCCGGCCAGGCCGGGCGGCCCGGTCCGTTGGGATCCCCCCTCTCCGCGAAGGTCGTCCAGTAGTCGGCCATGGCCGTCGCCGCCCGCTCATCGCGTTCGCCCATCGGCCGACCGACGGTGTGCAGATTGTCGAAGACATAGGGCCGCTCCGAGGCGTGGGTGGCGCCGCCGCTGGGCTCGGGATTGGACTCGGGCGCCACGTCGAACCGGTACAGCCACGTCGGATGCCCGTTGGCCGCGTGCAGCCGCGCCAGATGACGGCCCGGCTCGTTGAAGACGAGGTCGCTGACCACGTGCTGGTCGTAGCCCTCCGGCCCGCCATAGGCCGCCAGCAGGGCGTCATGCTCTGCCTCCGTCATGGCGTCGTCGGTGCGGCCGTAGGCGCCGGCGTCCGAAGGGCGGATCCACCAGAATTCGGCGCTGTTGGCGCCCAGGATCAGCGGCACGGGCGCCTCGCGTCCGCCGGCGAAGGCCTGGACCACATCCTCGGTCAGCACCACGCCGTCGACGATCAGATTGTCGCTGTAGAAGGCCGGCATGGGGTTGAGCAGACCTTCGGCCGGAACCGCGCGCAGGTCCGCGGCCGTCGCGTTCGCCGCCAGCCCGGCGCCCCGGGCCCATGCCCGGCCCAACGACTGCGCCGAGGGACGCCCCGGCCGATCAAGCGCCAGCGCCGCCGACCGCTGCCGCCCCATCCCCGACTGGACCACCGCGCGGTGGAACAGACCCCGCGCCGAGGGAGCCACCATCAGCTGGGTCACCGCCGCGCCGCCCGCCGATTCGCCGAAGATCGTCACGTTGCCGGGGTCGCCCCCGAAGGCCGCCGCATTGTCGCGCACCCACTCCAGCGCCGCGATCTGGTCCATCACGCCATAGTTGGCCGCCGGTTCGTCGGGCGATCGCTCCGACGCCAGCGCCGGGTGGTCGAAGAAGCCCAGCCGGCCGAGGCGGTAGTTGATCGTCACCACCACCACGCCGCGCCTCGCCAGCCTGGCGCCGTCATAGAGCGCGGCCGTGCCCGAACCGTTGTTGTATCCGCCGCCATGGATCCAGACCATGACCGGCAGCGGCTCCGTTCCGCGCGCCTCCGGCGTCCAGACGTTCAGCGTCAGGCAGTCCTCGCTCATCGGCAGGGGGCCGACGCCGGGGTCGCCGTTGGACGGCGGCTGGATGCAGATCGCGCCGACCTGGCCGGCATCCCGCTCGCCGGTCCAGGCCGCCGGCTGCTGCGGCGGGCGCCAGCGCAGCGGACCGACGGGCGGCGCGGCATAGGGCAGGCCCTTGAAGCTGGCCACGCCGTCGACGCGTCGCCCGACGATCCCGCCCTGCGCGGTCTCGGCGCGGACAAGGGCGTCCTGATCGGGATTCGGAGACATCATCAGGACGGCGGCCGCCAGCAGCGAGGACAGGAACATCCGCCGAGACTAGCCCGATCATCCGGCCGGCCCCAAATTCGACGCCGCCGCATCTTCCCAGGGAACAGCCCTGGCCTCAAAGCGTTACGGCAAACTGGCGGCGGGGGACGGCTTGGATCAGCGGATAAATGAGGGGGCGTCTGCCGCCGATCTCGCGGCTGCTTTCAACGCGTCGTCGAACCCCTACACCCTGTTGACGCCCGACCTGCGCTACGCGGCGATGAACGACGCCTATCTGGCGCTCGTCGGGGCCACGCGCGCCGAGCTTCTGGGCCGCGCCGTCTTCGAGGTGTTCGATTCGGGACAGACCCCGGAGGGGCGCGAGAACGCCCGCCAGCTCCGCGCCTCCTTTGAGCGGGTGCTGGCGCACAATCGCCGCGACCATCTGGCCCTGATCCGCTACGCCATGCCGACGCGCGGCCCGGATGGGGCGACCGTGCTCGAAGAGCGGTTCTTCTCGGCGACCCACACCCCGGTTCACGGTTCCGACGGCGGCATCGCCTACATCCTTCAGCACACTACCGACATCACCGAGCTTGAGTTGCTGCGCCGCCAGGTCGCCGGCGCCGACCGGCGAAAGACGCTCGACGCCATCCTCGGCGGCGACATCCTGAACCGCGCGGAGCATGTGCAGCAGGACAACCGCCGTCTGGAATCCGAGCGGAACCGCCTGCTGGAGATGTTCATGCAGGCGCCCGGATTCGTCGCCGTTCTTTCGGGACCGGATCACGTCTTCCAGATGCACAATCCGGCCTACGGCCAGTTGATCGGCCATCGCGACATCACGGGCAAGGCGCTGTGCGAGGCCCTTCCGGAGGTTGTCGGACAGGGGTTCCTCGCCATCCTCGACCATGTCTACGCCACCGGCGAGCCGCATGAGGGTCGCGCCAGCCGCATCCAGCTCCAGCAGTCTCCAGGGGCGCCGCTAGAAACCGTCTGGCTGGACTTCATCTACCAGCCGATCCGGGACGATTCCGGCAAGTCCGTCGGCATCTTCGTCCAGGGCCACAACGTCACCGAGACCATGCTGGCCGTCGACCGCCAGAAGCTGATGATCGACGAACTGAACCACCGGGTGAAGAACACCCTGGCCACGGTCCAGTCGATCGCCATGCAGACGGCGCGCTCGCACCCCGACCCAAGGACCTTCGCCGAGGGGTTCCAGGCCCGGCTGCTGGCCCTGTCGCACACCCATGACCTGCTGACCCGCAGTCACTGGGAAGGCGCGGACCTGGCCGACGTCCTCTCGCACGAAACCATCGCCCACGGCCCCCACCGCATCACCCCCGTCGGCCCCCCGGTGGCCCTGGGCTCCGCCGCGGCGCTGTCGTTCGGCATGATTTTCCACGAACTGGCCACCAACGCCGCCAAATACGGAGCCCTGTCGGGGCCCGAGGGCCGGGTGCTCGTCGACTGGGCGGTCGCGGACCAGACCCGGCCGGTCCTCACCCTGATCTGGCGCGAAACCGGCGGACCGCCCGTGACCGCGCCGTCGCGCAAGGGATTCGGCAGTCGGCTGATCGAACGAAACGTGCGCCATGATCTGGCGGGCGAGGTAAAACTCGACTACGCCGACGACGGTTTCGTTGCGGAATTCTCGGTGCCGCTGGACTTCGGGAGATCTTGATGAGCCAGACATTGTCAGGTCGCGTCCTCATTGTGGAAGACGAGTCGCTCGTCGCAATGTTGCTTGAGACCATCCTTGAGGACATGGGCTGCACGCCGGTCGGCCCGGCCTCAACCATTGACGAGGGCCTCGCCCTTGCGACCGGCTCGGAGCCTCTCGACGCCGCCCTGCTCGACGTCAATGTCGCGGGCCGCCAGGTCTTCCCGATCGCAGAGGCGTTGAAAGCCCGCGGCGTGCCCTTCGTTTTCTCCACCGGCTACGGCGAAAGCGGCCTGTCCGACGAGTGGCGCGGCCATCCGACGGTGCAGAAGCCCTTCACCGAAGCCGCCATCCGCGAGGCGCTGATGAAGGCGATGGGCGTCGAGAACGCGTAGGGATGAGGGATGAGGGATTAGGGATTAGGGATTAGGGGGTAGCAAGCCTCAGCGCGACGATCGCTGGAGCCCCGTTGGTCGACCCGGCTCTCATCCCTCATCCCTCATCCCTCATCCCTACCTTCCCAGATCCTTCACCACCGCCCGCGCCGCATTATGCCCCGGCGCGCCGGTGACGCCGCCGCCCGGATGCGCGCCTGATCCGCACAGATAGAGTCCCGGCACCGGCATGCGGTGATCGGCGTGGCCCAGCACCGGGCGGGCGCTGAACAGCTGGTCCAGCGTCAGCCGGCCATGGAAGATGTCGCCGCCGACGAGGCCGAAGCGCCGCTCCAGATCCCGCGGCCCCAGCGCCAGCCGCCCGACCACGGAGGCCTTGAAGCCCGGGGCGTAGCGGTCGACCGTCTCGATCATCAGATCGGCCACCGTGTCGCGATGCTCGTCGCCCAGCGTCGGATCGACATGCTGGCAGAACAGGCTGGCGACGTGCTGCCCGGCCGGGGCCAGGCTGTCGTCGAGAGTCGAGGGGATCAGCATCTCCACGATCGGCTTCGACGACCAGCCGTTCAGCCGCGCCTCGGCGTGGGCCCGGTCCATATAGGCCAGAGACGGCGCCATGATGATCCCGGCGGTCAGGTGGTCCCCCTGCCCCGGCAGGGCCGTGAAGTTCGGCAGTTCCGACAGGGCGACGTTCATGCGGAAGGTGCCCGAGCCCGACTGGTAGTTCCCGATCCGCTCGCGGAAGTCCGCCGGCACGACGGCGTCATCCACGAACC
This sequence comes from Brevundimonas sp., assembly GCA_004296955.1. Lineage (GTDB taxonomy): Bacteria > Pseudomonadota > Alphaproteobacteria > Caulobacterales > Caulobacteraceae > Brevundimonas. Next base: position 6,310 of record SCVB01000006.1, on the reverse strand, counting down.
GCTCGAACAGCAGGCGCGGATGCAGGTTCGACACCACCGCCCGCGCCCGCACCACATCGCCGGCCTCGGTCACCGCGCCGACGGCCCGGCCCTTTTCGGTCAGCACCTCGGCGATCGGCGTCTCCAGACGCGCCTCGACGCCCTGTTCGGCGCAGGCCGCGGCCATGGCTTGGGTGATCGCCCCCATGCCGCCGATGGCGTGGCCCCAGACCCCCTTGCGCCCGTTCACCTCCCCGAAAACGTGGTGCAGCAGCACATACGCCGAGCCCGGGGTGTAGGGACTGGCGTAGTTGCCGACGACGCTGTCGAAGCCGAACAGGGCCTTGATCGGGTCGCTTTCGAACCAGCCGTCCAGCCAGTCGCCCGCCGACTTGGCGAACAGGTCCAGCAGGTCGCGCCGGCCCTGCGCATCCAGCCCCGCCGCCTGCCGGCCCAGGGACGCGCCCTTCAGCAGTTCCGGCAGCATGGCCATCCAGCCGCCCTCGACCACATTGGGCGGGGCCTTCAGGATCCAGTCGCGCAGCACCGCCGCGATGACCTCAAGCCGGCGCTCGTATTCCGGCAGGCGCTCGGCGTCCCGGGCCGAGAATTTGGCCAGCTGCTCTTGAGTCCGCCCCTCGCCCGCGAGGAAATGGCGCCCGTCGTCGAGGGGCAGGAAGTTGGAGACCTTGCGCTCGACCACCCGCAGCCCGTGCCGGGCCAGGTCCATGTCGGCGATGACCTTCGGGTTCAGCAGGCTGACGGTGTAGCTGGCGGTGGAGTTGCGGAACCCCGGATGGAATTCCTCGGTCACCGCCGCTCCGCCGACGACATGCCGCCGCTCCAGCACGGTCACCTTCAACCCGGCCCGCGCCAGATAGAAGGCGCAGACGAGGCCGTTGTGGCCCCCGCCGAGGATGACGACGTCGGTGGTGGTTGTGGTCATGGGACTCCGCTCCGCCGTCCCTCCTAGGAGTTTTCGCCGCCCTCCGGCAAGCGCCCGCCCCCTCCTGCACCGGACCTGCACAGTCCCTGCGCCGATAATCCCCGGCGGCCGCAACCGGCATGGACGCGGAGCGCCGACAAGCGGGACCGAAAGGGAGGCCCGCATGGTCCGCACATCCATTCTGTCGCGCTCGTCCTTCTGGCTGAAGGCCGGTCTCGCCGTCGCCCTGGCGGCCCTCGCCGACCTCTTCTTCGTCTGGCACGAGCCCGGCTCGACCGTGGGTCTGTTCGCCCTCGCCTGGCTGGCGGCGCTGGCCGTAGCGCGGCCCGGCCTGCTGCGCGGCCGCCGCGCCCTCGTCGCCGTCCTCGCCGCCGCCGTCTTCGCCCTGGTCCTGATCGACCGCCCGGGGCTGCTGGCTTGGGCCCTGTTCGGCCTGTCTCTGGGCATCGCCGCGATGTCGGCGCGGGTGCGCGCGGCCGAGCCCGCCTGGGCCTGGGCGCAGAGGCTGGTGGTTCTCGGCGCGGCCGGACTGGTCGGCCCCCTGCTCGACCTGTTCCGTCTGTCGCGCCTGAAGCGGCGGCGCGCGGGACGGTCCGCGATGGCCCTCCTGGGCCTGCTGCTGATGCCGGCAGCGGGCGGCGCCGTCTTCCTCGCCCTGTTCGCGGCCGCCAATCCGCTGATCTCGGACTTCTTCGCCGGCCTGTCCGGGCCGGCCCTGTCGGTGGACGGGGTCGTCCGGGCCGGACTCTGGGGCGTTGTCGCCGTCATGAGCTGGGGCGCGCTGCGCCCCCGCTGGCGGCGCAAGCTGATCGCCCTCCCCTCGCGCGGAGCCGCCCGGTCGTCGCCGGCCCTGACCACCTCCATCACCTGGTCGCTGATCGTCTTCAACGCCGTCTTCGCCCTGCAGAACGGGCTCGACATCGCCTTCCTGTGGAGCGGCGCCCCTCTGCCCGGCGACATGGGCCTGGCCGACTACGCCCATCGCGGCGCCTATCCGCTGATCGTCACCGCCCTGCTCGCCGGCCTGTTCGTCCTCGTCGCCTTGCAGCCCGGTTCGGACACGGCGCAACGGCCGCTGGTGCGCCGGCTGGTCGTGGTCTGGGTCGCCCAGAACATCATCCTGGTCGCCTCCAGCCTGCTGCGCACAGCCGACTATATCGAAGCCTACGCCCTGACCCGCTTCCGCATCGCCGCCATGGTCTGGATGGCCCTGGTCGGGGTCGGCCTGCTGCTGATCTGCTGGCGGATGCTGCGCGACCGCCCGGGCCACTGGCTGATCAACGCCAATGTCGCCGTCAGCCTCGTCGTCCTGGCCGTGATCAGCGTGGTCGACCTCGGCGCCGTCGCCGCCGCCTGGAACATCCGCCACGCCCGCGAGGTCGGGGGCCGCGGGGTCGAGCTGGACCTCGGCTATCTGCGCAGCCTCGGCGCCCCGGCCCTCGTCTCCCTGGTCGAACTGGAACAGACCACCGACGATCCGGACCTGCGCGATCGCACGGCGGCCGTCCGCCGCGAGGTGCTGGCCGGGGTCCGCCGCGGCCAGGGCGAATGGCGCGGCTGGACGTGGCGCGATCAGCGGCGGCTGGACGGGGTCGAGGCCCTGACGCGGGGCCGGCCCCTGTCGCCGCCGAAGCCCGGGCCGCGACATCTGGACGGTCGCCTGATCCCGCCCCCGCCGCCCGCCGCGGTCCCGGCCCTGCCGCCGGCGCCCCCGCCCGCGTCTGAACCGTTGACCTCATCGGCCGGAGGCTGAACATGGCGATCATGCAGTGCACCGTCCTGGTGGTCGACGACGACCCTCACATCCGCGACCTCCTGACCTTCGCGCTCCAGAAGGCCGGTCTGGCCACCCGCGAGGCCGCCGACGGCGAGGCGGCCCTGGCCGAGATCGCCCTGCGCGCCCCGGACCTGGTGGTGCTGGACATCAACATGCCGCGTATGGACGGGATCGAGACCTGCCGCCGCATCCGCGCCGGGGGCGATCTGCCGATCCTGTTCCTGTCCTCGCGCGACGACGAGATCGACCGCATCCTCGGCATGGAGCTGGGGGCCGACGACTATGTCGTCAAACCCTTCAGCCCGCGCGAGGTGGTGGCCCGGGTCGCGGCCATCCTGCGCCGCGCGGCGCGCACCCCGCCGGCCCTGACCGCTGGCGGCTTCGCCTGGGGCCGCCTCAGCCTCGACACCGACGGCTGGCGGGCCCGCTGGCAGGATGTCGAGGTGCCGCTGACGGTCACCGAGTTCAGCATCGTCCGCGTCCTCGCCGACGCCCCGCGCCGGGTCTTCACCCGCGACGCCATCATCGACCGCGTCCACGGCCCCGGCTTCGCCATGACCGACCGGACCATCGACAGCCACGTCCGCAACCTGCGCGCCAAATTCGCCTCGGTCGGCGGGGCCGACGTCATCGAGACCCGGGCCGGCGTGGGCTACCAGCTCGGCCCCTGCCTCGGCGCGCCCGGGTGATCGCACGGCTCCGCGCCTTCGTCCGCTCGCACTGGCCGGCCCTGCGGCTGCGCACCATCCTGCTCTCGGTCCTGATGTTCGCGGCCATCCTGCCGGGGCTCAGCGCCATCTTCCTCCGCGTCTACGAGAACACCCTGGTGCGCCAGACCGAGGCCGAGCTGATCGCCCAGGCCGCGGCCCTGTCGGCGGCGGCCGAGGCCGACTGGCCGGGCGTGGTCCTCATTCCCTTCGACCCCGCGGCCCGGCGCGCGCCCGGCTACTACCAGCCCGAGGCCGCGACCATCGACCTGGGCTCGACGCCGATCCTGCCGGCCCGGCCTCCGGCTCGCGCCCCGGCCGCCGCGCCCGACCCGGAAGCCGTCGCCGTCGCCGCCCGGCTCGATCCCGTCATGGAGCGGACCAGCCGCACCACCCTCGCCTCCATCCTCTTCCTCGACCGGCGGGGCGTGGTCATCCGCGGCCAGGACCGGGGCGGCGGGCTGGGCGATCTCGTCGAGGTGCGGGCCGCCCTGGCCGGCGAGGCCCGCACCGTCCTGCGCCGCAACGACGCCTACCACCCCCGCTATTCGCTGGAGTGGCTCAGCCGCGCCTCGGGCCTGCGCATCCACCACGCCCGGCCGGTGGTCGTGAACGGCGAGGTGCGCGGCGTGATCCTGGCCTCGCGCTCGCCCCGGGCCCTGTTCCGCGGCATCTACCAGGACCGGATCAAGATCGGTCTCGGGGTCGTCGGCACCCTCGGCCTGATCGCCTTCCTCGCCGTCCTGGTCGCTCGCGGCATCGCCGCTCCGATCGAGGCCCTCAGCCGCGCCGCCCGCGACGTCGCTGTCGGGGGAGGCCCCCTGCCCCCCACGCCCGCCACCGCCGCCGTCGAGATCCGCGCCCTCTATGAGGATTTCGGGCGCATGGCCGAGGCCGTCGACCGCCGCTCCCGCTACCTGCGCGACTTCGCCGCCGCCGTCAGCCACGAGTTCAAGACCCCGCTGGCCGGCATCCAGGGCGCGGTCGAACTGCTGCAGGACCATGACGACATGGCCCCGGACCAGCGCCGCCGCTTCCTCGACAACATCGCCGCCGACGGCCGCCGCCTCTCGGCCCTGGTCACCCGCCTGCTCGACCTCGCCCGCGCCGACATGGCCCGGCCCGAGGCGGGTCTGTCGGTCGAGCCCCGCCCGCCGGTGATCAAGGCCGTGGACGCCCGTTCGGACCGGCTGGCGATCACCGTCCGCCTGCCCGCGGACTCCCCGCGCGTGACCGTCCCGGAATCGACCATCGAGATGGTGCTCTCGACCCTGCTGGAGAACAGCCGCCAGGCCGGGGCGACCGCCGTGGTCATCGAGGCCCGGACGGACGGGGAGGCGCTGCGGCTGACCATCGCGGACGACGGCCCGGGCGTCGCGCCCGCCGACGCCCGCCGGGTCTTCGAGCCCTTCTTCACCACCCGCCGGGGCGAGGGCGGCGCCGGCCTCGGCCTGTCCATCGCCCGCGCCCTTCTGGCCGCCAACCGCGCGACCCTGGAGCTGGTCCCCTCGGCTCAAGGCGCGGCGTTCGAACTGGTCCTGCCGCGGACGGAGGCCTCCTAGCCGACGCGCCTCGGCTCTTCCACCGGCCGCCGCACCAGCGACACCAGCACCACGCTGATCATCATCAGCAGGAACCAGCTGCCCAGCTTGTCGATCGACACCGGGCGCCAGCCCTCGCTCTGCGACGGATAGATCCAGGCGTTGGCGTATGTCGCGATATTCTCGGCCAGCCAGATGAAGCCCGCGACCAGGAAGAACCCGAGCAGGAAGGGCATGGCGCGCCGCGTCCGGTCGGGCGTGAAATAGAACCAGCCGCGCCCGAACAGCACCGCTGTCAGGACGAACAGCCCCAGCCGTATGTCCGGCAGCCAGTGATGGGCGAAGAAGTTGACGTAGATCGCCGCCGCCAGCGCCCAGGTCGTCCACAGCGGCGGATAGTGACGGAAGCGGATGTCGAAGATGCGCTGGATGCGGGCGATATAGCTGCCGACCGCCGCATACATGAAGCCCGAGAACAGTGGCACCATGCCGATGCGCAGCAGGCTGTCCTCCGGATAGATCCACGACCCCGCCTGGGTCTTGAACAGCTCCATGACGGTGCCGACGACATGGAAGACGGAGATCACCCTCGCCTCCTCCCAGCTCTCCAGCTTCAGCGCCAGCATCGCCCCCTGGATGGCCAGCGCCCCGACGACGAGGAAGTCATATCGGCTGACCGGCGCCGCGTCCGGCCACCACAGATGGGTCGCCAGCAACAGGGCCAGCATCGCCCCGCCGAACAGACAGGCCCACCCCTGTTTGATCCCGAACATGAGGAATTCGAAGCCGTAGCGGCTCCACGCCCGCCGGTCGGACCAGGTCTGGAGGCGCCCCAGCCAGTGACGGCCCCAGGTTTCGAGCGGGAGGCGGCGCGGTTCGGTCATGTCCGGAGGTTAGCGGGACGGAGACGAGGCGGGTGAGGAGTTTCGGTGCAGCGGCGGTTGGGCGCCAGCAGCGGTCATTCCCTGCCTGCCCGGGAGCGGACCTTCAAACCATGGTCGGCCAGACCTCCGCTTTCGACCAAAGCGAATCCGGGCCGGGTCTGACCCCCATCGAAAACGTCTTCCGCGTCGGGACGATGTGCGCAACTATCCGCAGACGCCGTCCAGGTCCGAACGACAACAAGAAGGTCACCATGCGCCTGTTCCGCCCCCTGCTGGTCGCAGCAGCCCTGCTGGCGGCTTCGACCGCCCAGGCCCAGCAGTCTCGCTTCACCGCCGGGCCCGTCATCTCCGAGTATGGAGCGGTCGCCGACATCGAGGGCGCCGCGCCGATCCCGCCCCAGACCGTCTTCAGGGTCGCCTTCGACGTTTCCGAAGCGGCGACCGCGGGCGAGGTCAGCCGCCGGCTGGAGTCCGCG
>SCVB01000005.1 GCA_004296955.1 Brevundimonas sp. | reverse complement strand
GTCGCTGCGAACTCACCGGTATCGGCCCCATGGTCGGCCACAGCGTGAGCCACTCGAACGTCAAGACCAAGCGCCGCTTCCTGCCGTCGCTGAAGACGGTCAAGGTCGCCTCGGAAGCCCTGGGCCAGACCTTCAGCCTGCGGATCTCGAACGCCGCCCTGCGCACCCTCGACTTCAAGGGCGGCCTGGACCCGTTCATCGTCAAGGCCAAGGACGAGCAGCTCTCGACCGCCGCCCAGCGCATCAAGCGCCAGGTGAAGGCCAAGCTGGCCGAGCAGGCCGCCGCCGCCTGATCGGCGACAGCATCAAGATCTGAAGAGGCCGGTGGAAACGCCGGCCTTTTTGTTTGCGCGGGGCCGCGGCACAATCCCTCAATGACCCGCGACGAAATGTACGCCTACGCCCTGTCCCTGCCCGAGGTCGAGGAATCGACGGTGCACGGCGCCCGCTGCGTGCGCCTGCGCGGCAAGCTGCTGATCAACGACACCCGCCTGCCGGACGCCGTCTCCCTGTCGCTCGACCATGGCGACATCGATCTGCTGATGGAGACGGAGCCGCAGACCTATTTCAAGACGCCCCATTTCGAGGGCTGGCCGGCGGTGCTCGTGCGCTATGAGGCGGCCGACGACGATCGGCTGCGCGAGCAGATCGACAAGGCCTGGGCGCGGCGGGCGACGAAGGCGCAGCGCATGGCGCGGGGACTGTGAGGCTTTCCGGTTGCGCGCACGGCCCTCGTCACTAGGCTGACCCTGTCGTTCCGGGGAGCCAGCCGTGTCCTTCAATGCCTGCCGCGCCGCCCTGATGGGCGTATCGATGCTTGCGCTCGCCGCCTGCGCCACGGCGTCGGCCCCGCAGGATACCGTCCCCGTCGCCGCCGACCCGGCCGTGACCGTGACGCCGGTGCGCGAATCGACCGCCTTCACCCTCGGCACCGACCAGCCGCGCGCGCCCGAACAGCTGGCCATGGCATTCGACAGGGCCGATCTGTCGATCAAGGTCATGCCGGAGACGAAGACGATCGAGGCGGTCGCCGTGCTGGACTTCACCGCCACCGCGGCTCTCGCCGCCGTGGTGGTCGAGCTGGACACCCTGCTGACCGTCTCATCCGTGCAGGTGGATGGGCGCGAGATCCCGTCCGGCGAGGGCGGCTGGAGCAATCCCGAGGGGCGGATGACCATTCCGCTGGCCGAACCGCTGGCAGCGGGTGGGACGGTGTCGGTCCGCATCGCCTATGCCGGCGCGCCGCGCGTGGCGCCCCAGGCGCCCTGGGACGGCGGCTTCGTCTGGGCCACGACGGCGGACGGATCGCCATGGATCGCCACGGCCGTCCAACCCGAGGGCTGCGACCTCTTCTGGCCCTGTATCGACCACCCGCTGGCCGAGCCGAAGCGGGTCGACCTGCACATCACCGTGCCGTCGAACCTGTCCGCGCCATCAAACGGCCGGTTCCTCGGCACGGTCGACCATGGCGACGGCTGGACCACCTGGAACTGGAGCGCGGCCAATCCCAACACCTACGCCATCGCCCTCAACGTCGGCCCGTTTGACGAGGTGCGGACCGACTACCGCAGCCGGTTCGGCAATGTGATCCCGGTCTCCTACTGGCATCTGCGCTCCGACGACCCGGCCAAGGTCGAGGCCCTGTTCGCCCAGTTCACGCCGATGCTGGATTTCTACGAGGCGACGGTCGGCCCCTACCCATTCGGCGACGAGAAGATGGGCGTGGTCGAGACCCCGCACCTGGGCATGGAGCACCAGACCATCAACGCCTATGGCAACGGCTACAGGCTGGACGGCAAGGGGTATGACTGGCTGCTGCACCACGAGCTCGCCCACGAGTGGTTCGGCAACCAGATGACCAACCGCAACGCCGACGACATGTGGCTGCATGAAGGGCTGGGCAGCTATATGCAGCCGCTCTACCTGCGCTGGCTGCACGGCGAACGCTACACGCAGGCCGAGCTGCAGGAACAGCGTCGCGACCTGATCAACCGGTTCGCCGTCGTCTCCGGGACCGAGCGCTCCGAGGACGAGGTCTACAAGAACGACGCCGGACCGGGGCTGGACCTGTACAACAAGGGCTCGCTGATCGCCCATTCGCTGCGGATGCTGATCGGCGACGCGGCCTTCTTCCGGTCGGTGACGCGACTGGTCTACGGCGTGGCCGATCCGCGCCCCGGCGAATTCACGACGCGCTACGGCACGACCGACGAATTCCTCGCCATCGTCAACGAGGAGAGCGGCCGGGACCTGACCTGGTTCTTCCGTGGCTATCTGTACAACGCCGCCCTGCCCGACCTCCGCCAGACCCGCGAGAACGGCGAGCTGGCGCTGGAATGGGTCACCGGCGACGCAGGCGTCTTCCCCATGCCGGTCGAGATCGAGATCGACGGCCGCCGCCAGACTGTGGCCATGACCGGCGGCCGCGGCCGGATCGCCGCCCCGGCAGGCGCTCATGTGCTGGTCGATCCGGACAACAGGGTGCTGCGCCGGGACATCTTCCTTGAGGAATGGAAGGCGGCCGGTTCGCCCGACTAGACGGCCTCGGCGGTCACCGACTGACGTACCAGCCGGCAGGCGCCCTGGGTGGTCAGGAAGGCGATGTCGGCGGCGTCGCGGCCGCAGGCGATGCGAACCAGCCCTTCGACCGGCGCCAGGCCTGTCGGATCGACCAGCCACCAGCCGTTCGACAGCCAGACCTCGAAGATGGCGTGAAAGTCGGGCGGGTTCAGCTGGTGCGCAAAGGCGCTGACGGCGCGGGCCGGAATGCCCGAGGCGCGGCACAGGGTGATGCCCATATGGGTGAAATCGCGGCACACGCCGGCGCGATCGATGAATGTGCGCGCCGCCGTCGTCTCGCTGTCCGAAGCCCCGGGCTCATAGTCGATCTCGGCCTTGATCCAGTCGAGGATCTTCAGCACCCGGTCGCCGCCGACCGTGCCGCCGAAGGTGCGCTCCGCGAACCGCCCGAATTGGTCGGACGGGCAGTAACGGCTGGGGTTGAGGTAGGTCAGGACCTCGGCCGGCAGGTCGTTCCAGTCGTGCTGGACCGTGACCGGCGGCAGGCCCTTGAGCACCCCGTTGTCGACCACAGCCTCATAGGTCAGGGCCACCTCGCCCGACAGGTGGGCGCGCAGGGTGCGGGCGCCGAACTCCACATCCTCGTCCTGGATGAAGTCGACGGCCGGCGTGGTGGTCAGGCTTTCCTCGAGGATGGTCTGACCCGGCCAATGGGCGACCTGAATCTTGTAGATGGCGTCCGTCGGCGGATCGAAGCGATAGACCAGGTCGGCGCGGACACGGATTTTCATGAGGGCTCGACTGAAGCAGGACAGACCTCTCGTCAACGGGGCGGCGGCGCGGCCGTTCCGCCCGCCCCGAACCGCCCGCTCAATCCGGGGACGTCGGGCCCGGTTCGCGATCCCGAGAGGCCGGTCGCGGCGCATGACCGCCCGGGATCGCAGGGTCCTCCGGCGGCGGGGCCGGGCGGACCGGACGGCCGCATATCCGATCGCGCCAGACCTCCCCGATCACATAGAAGCCCCGGCTCGCCAGCGCGGCCATGAGACCCGCGCGATCATAGGCGACCTGGATCCGCTGCTTCTCCGCGCTGTTCATTCGGGATCGACCTTCCCGCCATGGATCTGCGCGTGGCCATGATGGCGGAGATGGCTTTCGTCGATCGCCTCGATCAGTTTCAGCCCGCGCTCCTTGCCGACCAGTTCCAGCAAGGCGTCGATCTTGGCCTCCACGCGATCGTCATTCTCCTTCGAGGACGGCGACCCGACGTAGAGAAAATAGGCCAGGCCGACGACCTGCCAGAGCAGCTGCAGGAACTCCGACTGCCAGTTCTCGAACGTGTCGCGGGCCATCTCGGTCAGATACGGGGCCAGTTCCGCCGCCTGTCCGTGCCCGCGGGCCTCGTCCGCGAAGGCGAACCAGCCGAACGCCCAGTGCAGGCCGAACGACACCACGAAGAAGCCCAAGGTCAGCCAGCCGTAAGCGTATCTCTTCATCGACACCTCCCGCGCTCTCGATCGGAGACAGGCCTTCCCGCACCCGTCCTCGCCGGAAAACGACAGAACATTCCGCACGTTCCAATGTCGGGAGACCCACATTGGGCCGGGCGCGGCGGGAGGCGTGCGACGCCGTGGAGGACCGGCTACGGCTCCAGCTCGATGTCCCAGTAGAGGTAGTCGAGCCAGCTCTGGTGCAGATAGTGCGGCGGGAAGCGGCGGCCGAGCTGCTGCAACTGCCAGGCGCTGGGGCGGTGAGGCGCGCGCCGGACCGGCATGCCGGCCTGTTGCGGCGTGCGGCCGCCCTTTCTCAGATTGCAGGGCGAACAGGCGGCGACGATATTCTCCCAGGTGGTCCGGCCGCCGCGCGAGCGGGGGATCACATGGTCGAAGGTCAGTTCGGTCGTGGCGCTGCAATACTGGCAGGCGAAACCGTCGCGCAGGAAGACATTGAAGCGGGTGAAGGCGGGCTGGCGGTCCTGGTCCACATAGCTCTTCAGCGCGATGACGCTGGGCAGGACCATCTCCATGGACGGGCTGCGCACCACCCGGTCATAGGTCGAGACGACATCGACGCGGTCCTGGTAGACCGCCTTGACCACTTCCTCCCACGGCCAGATCGACAGCGGATAGTAGGACAGCGGGCGAAAGTCGGCGTTCAGCACCAGCGCGGGCCAGCCGGAGGGTGGACGGCTCAGGACCTGCATCAGGTCCTCGCCGTCGGGGTGAGGATCTTCAACGCGACCGGACTGAAGACACGTCTCCTTCCCTGGCTGTGATCGGAGCCTAGTCTTGATTCGACGGCTTGGCGATGACCCGCGGACGACAGTGTTGCGACGTTTGAAGCGCCGTCAGTTGCGCGACGGGCTTCCCGGAAAGGAGGGCAGGACCCAGCCCCACTGCAGGGATCCCGCCCGGAGGATGAAGCCGCAAGGCGCGGCGATCAACGCCGCCGCGAGGTTGGACAGTCCCAACTGCTTCATTCCGATATAGACCACGGCCGCGAGGATGGCGGCCGAGACCGTGATCTCGCGCCGCAGCAGGATGGACGGCTGCCCCGCCAGAAGGTCCCGCACCACGCCGCCGAAACAGGCGGTCAGCGCGCCCATGACGATGCAGATCAGCGGCGCCAGGCCCATGGCCTCGGCCTTGGCCGCGCCCATCACGCCATAGGCCGCCAGTCCGACGGCATCCAGCCACAACAGGGCCCGGAACCGCCAGTCGCGCCGGCCGAGGAACCAGACGCCGACGGCCGCCGCCAGACAGACGGCGATGTATTTCCAGTCGTGAACCCAGAACACCGGCGCATCGATCAGCAGGTCGCGCAGGGTGCCGCCGCCCACCCCGGTGATGGCGGCGAAGAAGGCGAGGGTGACGAGGTCCTGCTTCTGACGCGCGGCCGCCAGGGCGCCCGTGGCGGCGAAGACCGCCACCCCTGCATAGTCGACCAGATAGAGGGTCGGCAGGATCGGTTCGCTAAGCGCTTCGAGAGTCGCGGGATCGATCACGAGAGAGGGGTCTCCAGCGCGATCTCCCCGCGCTTGACCGCTCCATACCACCCCCAGAGCAGATGCGCCGCCACGCTGCGATGCGGGCGCCAGATTTCCGCCCGGGCGTAGGCCTGTTTCTCGGTCGGGCGCAGGGTCGCGCCGTCGGTCCAGCGCATGGCTTCCTGAAGGGCGATATCGCCGCCGGGAAAGACATCCCGGCGACCCTCGCAGAACATCAGGAAGGTCTCGGCGGTCCATTTGCCGACGCCCTTGATGGCCACCAGCTTCGTGATCGCTTCCCCATCAGAGAGCCGTTCCAGATGGTCGAAATCGATCCGGCCGTCGACTTGGGCGCGGGCGATCTCGTGACCATAGGTCGCCTTCTGGATCGAGAGGCCGAAGCCCCGCAGGGACTCGATCGGCGTGGCCAGCACGCGCTCCGGGGTCACCTCTCCACCCAGCCCGGCCTCGACCCGCGCCCAGATCGCCGCGGCCGAGGCGAGCGAGACCTGCTGGTCGACGATCATGTGAAACAGCCCCTCGAAGCCTCCCACGCGACGGCGCCAGGCGAACGCCGGGGTCAGGGCGTGGGCGCGGGCCAACGCCGGATCGATCTCCACAAGGGTCCTGCGCGCCGCATCGATGTCGTCCAGCCAGTAGGGTCCCTGCATGCGACGACCCTAGCGCCCGCCCGGGCAGCTTCAAGCGCCGGGTGTGATCACGTCCGGTTGCCGCTATCCTGGGCCAATGTTCGTCACCCGCTTCGCGCCCTCGCCGACCGGCCGCCTGCACAAGGGCCACGCCTTTTCGGCCCTGACGGCGTGGACGGCGGCCCGGGCGGCGGGCGGGCGCTTCCTGCTGCGGATCGAGGACATCGACCCGACCCGCTGCCGGCCGGAGTTCGAGGCGGCGATTGTCGAGGACCTGGCCTGGCTGGGTCTGGACCCGGACGGGCCGGTGCGTCGCCAGTCGGATCATCTGTCCGACTATGCCGCCGTGGTTCACGCGCTCGGGACCCGGGGGCTGCTGTATCGCTGCTTCCGGACCCGCAAGGACATTCTCGACGCCATAGGCGATGCGCCGCACGGGCCGGCGGAGGCGGCGAGGCCGGGACCGCATCCCGCCGCGGAGGAGGCCGCTCTGCTGGCGGAGGGGCGGGCGTTCGCCTGGCGGCTTTCGCTGGACCGCGCGCGCGACGCCCTGGGCGGGGAGGCCTGGGACGCGCTGGCCTTCGTCGAGGAGGGCCGGGGACCGGCGGGCGAGACCGGCCGGATCCGGGCCCGGCCCGAAACGGCGGGGGACGTGGTGCTGGCCCGCAAGGACGCCGGTACGGCCTATCATGTGGCCGTGACCCACGACGACGCCTTGCAGGGCGTCAGCCATGTGATCCGCGGCGAGGACCTGTTCGAGGCGACGCACGTCCAGGTGCTGATCCAGGCGCTGATGGGCTGGCCGACGCCGGTCTATCGCCACCATCGGCTGCTGGTCGGGGACGACGGCCGGCGGTATGCGAAGCGGGACCGGTCGGCGACCCTGGCGGAGCTGCGGGCGGCGGGGGTGACGCCGGAGGCCTTGCGGAAGGAGCTGGGGTTCTAGGGGGCGAGGCGGCCTTTCGATTGCGAGGCGGGGAAGACGATGGCGGGGTCGGGGGCGTCGGAGGCGGCGCCGGGGCCGCCGATCGAGCGCAGGATGTGGCGGATGATGTTGAGGCGGGCCGCCTTCTTGTCGTCGGTGGCCACGACCGTCCAGGGCGCGGGGTGGTGGTCGGTCTCGGCCAGCATCCGGTCGCGCGCCTGGCTGTAGTCGTCCCAGCGGGCCTGGGCCTCGGCGTCCAGCGGCGAGACCTTGAACCGCTTGAGCGGATCCTCGATCCGTTCGGCCAGGCGCCGCGCCTGTTCGGCCTTGGAGATGTCCAGCCACAGCTTGATCAGGACGATGCCGTCATCGGCCAGGATGCGCTCGAAGGCGGGCGCGTCGGAGAGGAACTGGACGTGCTGTTCGGGGGTGCAGAAGCCCATCACCGGCTCGACTCCGGCACGGTTGTACCAGGAGCGGTTGAACAGCACCGTCTCGCCGTCGGCCGGCAGGTGCGGGACGTAGCGCTGGAAATACCACTGGCTGGTCTCGCGGTCGGTCGGCTTGGGCAGGGCGACGATCCGGGTCTGGCGCGGCGAGGCGTATTCAGTGATCCGCTTGATCGCCCCGTCCTTGCCGGCGGAGTCGCGGCCCTCGAGGACGATGACGGTCTTGCGGCCCTGGTCGATGGTCCAGTGCTGGGTCTCGACCAGCAGGATCTGCAGCCGCTCGAGGTCGGCGTCGTATTTTGATTTCTTGCCCATGGCCCCACGATGCGCCGCAGCCGCGGACGGGGCAATGGCGGTTGGCGGTCGGCGGCGCCGGCGGATAGGGTGGCGGGGACAAGGATGGAGCCGACCATGTTCGCCACCCGCCGCGCCCTGCTGGGCGGATTCGCCGCCTTGCCGCTCGCCGGCGCCTTTCCGGCCCTGGCCCGCAGCCAGACTCACGAGGCGGCCGAGGCGGCGCTGGAGGCGGTGTTCGCGGAGACCGCGCCGCCGGCGCTGGCCGCCGGGATCGTCAGCCGCGACGGCCTCGGCTGGGCCGGGGTCCGGGGCGTGCGGCGGGCCGGGCATGAGGCGGCGGCGACGCTGGAGGACCGCTGGCACCTGGGCTCCAACACCAAGGCCATGACGGCGGCCGTCATCGGCCGACTGGTCGACCAGGGCCGCGCCCGCTGGGACATGCCCCTGGCCGAGGCCCTGCCCGGCCTGACGATCGATCCGGCCTGGGCGACGACCACGCTCGACGACCTGATGCATCACCGCGCCGGCCTGCTGGACGCCGGCCTGCTGGACCAGGCCTGGCTGATCGCGGCCCATGCCGACCTGAGGCCCCTGCCGGAGCAGCGGGCGGAATTCGCGGCCCGGGCGCTGGGGGCGCCGCCGGCCGGGCCGGCGGGCCAGTTCACCTATGGCAACGGCAACTACATCGTCGTCGGGGCGGCCATCGAGGCGATCACGGGCCAGCCGTGGGAGACGGCGATCGCGGCCGAGCTGTATCAGCCGCTGGGCCTGACCTCGGCCGGGTTCGGGGCGCCGCGGGGCGAGGCGCCCTGGGGCCACCGGGGCGGCGTCGCCGTCGATCCGGCGGGCTTCGCCGACAACCCCCGCGCCCTCGGCCCGGCGGGCACGGCGCATATGACGCTGGCCGACTACGCCCGTTTCGTCGCCGCCATGATGGGCGGGCGGCCGGACTGGATCAGCGAGGCGACGCGGGCTCACCTGCTGACCCCCGCGGCCGGGGCGCCGCCGGCGTATGCCTGCGGCTGGGGCGTGGGCAGCGCGCCCTGGGCCGGCGTCGGCGGGGCGGGGCCGACGATCACCCACAACGGCTCCAATACGATGTGGTTCGCGACGGTGCTGGCGGCGCCGGAGCGGGGTCTGGGCTTCATCGCCCTGTCCAACGACGGGGCGGCGGGGCAGCGGGCCTGCCAGACCCTGATCCAGCGGCTGGCGGCGGGCGCCGCCGCCGCGTAAGGCTGATCGCGCATGAAGCGTGATTTCGCCGATTTCTGGAACCTGCTGTGGGAGCTGGCGCTCGGCGTCTGCGCCGCCTTCGCCCTGCTCAACCTGTTCGCCCCGCAGCAGGACCTGCCGTGGAAGCCGCTGGACCTGAGCCATCCGATCGGCACGGCGACCGCGGCCAAGGTCGACGACTTCGTCCTGCCCGCCGCCGCCGCCCCCGAGGAGATCACCGCCGTCACCGAGGCCTGCATGCAGGTGCTGCGCGAGGCGGGGGTGCAGGTCGAGCGCGCGCCCGACCGCGACGACGGCGGCTTCTGCGTCGTGCGCGGGGCCGTCAGGATCACCGGCGGCGCCGTCACCCCCCTGCCCTCCAGCCTGGTGATGCAGTGCCCGCTGGCGGTGCGCTATGTGATCTGGGACCGGCAGGTGCTGCAGCCGGCGGCCGAGGCGGCCTTCGGCAGTCGGGTGGCCAGTCTGAACGACGTGGGCACCTACAGCTGCCGCCGCATCTACGGCCAGACCGATCTGAACGCCCGGCCCAGCGAGCACGCGCGGGCCAATGCGCTGGACATCGGCGGCATGACGCTGGCGGACGGGCGGCGCGTCTCGGTGCTGGCGGACTGGCCGGGAGACGGGCCGCGCGGGGCCGAGGGGGCGAGCTTCCTGCGCCGCATCCGCGACGGGGCCTGCCGGGTGTTCTCGACCGTGCTGACGCCGGACTACAACGACGCCCACGCCAACCACCTGCACCTCGACGGCGCGCCGCGGTCGCTGTGCGCGCTCGGGCCGTCGCGCGGCCGCCTCGCCGCCGCGGCGGCCAAAGCGGGTTGACCGTTCTCCAATTGCGCGAGAAAAAGTCGCCGCAGTCCGGATTTCGCGCGGCCTCCACACCCGTGCTCGCTCCTTCACTGAATGAGCTCGTCCAGATGGGCTGACGGGCGTCCCTCGAGGGGCGCCTGCCTGGAAAGCGCGTTCAGGAGACGCAACATGGCGACCGGCACGGTCAAGTGGTTCAACCCGACGAAGGGTTTCGGCTTCATCCAGCCTGATGGCGGCGGTCAGGACGTTTTCGTCCACATCACCGCGGTCCAGAAGGCGGGCCTGCAAGGGCTCGATGAAAACGCCAAGGTCGAATACGAGCTGGAATCCCAGCGCGGCAAGACCTCGGCGGTGGATCTGAAGCTGGTCTGAGACCACCGACATCGCGATCAGACGAGGGGCGCGGGGGCCATGGCTCCCGCGCCTTTCGTTTGGGGTGCGGTGTTCTCCCTCCCCCGCCGGGGGAGGGTGGCCGAGCCGCAGGCGAGGCCGGGTGGGGAGGGCTCGGCGGGAGGCGCGCCGGCGCTTGTGTCGCCGAGCCCCTCCCACCCTGTCGTCGCTTCGCGCCGACATCCCTCCCCCGGCGGGGGAGGGAGAGGGGTCAGTGGACACTCCCCTCTGAAAATCGCCAAACCCTGTCATCCCTCCCCTCCCGCCCCTTCGGCCGCCTCCGCCGCCGCGCGCACGGCCGCCAGCCGGGCCAGTTCGATCTTCAGGTCCTCGTATTCGGGCGGCAGGTCGCGGCCGGCGACGAGGTCCTGGGCCAGGTTGAGGGCGCGTTCGCGCAGGAACATCCGCATCATCGCCTGGCCGGCCTCGAACCGCGCCTCGGCCTCGGCCGGGTCCTCGCCGGCCCATTCGAGCACGCTGTTGAGGCGGGCGATCTCGGTCGCGGCGCGGGCGAGGCGGACGGCGTTCAGCCCCTCGCCCGCCTTCAGCGCATGGGCGGCGTTGGCCAGGGCGCGGCGGGCGAGGTCGTCGGGACGGATCTGCAGCGGCGAGCGCCAGGCCTCCAGCACCGCCGCCTCGTCGGGCGGCCCCGCGGCCGGCCCCGCGGGCGCATCCCCGGCCGGGACGGCGTCGAACGGGGCGGACCGCGCCGCGGCCTGGCGGGCGGCGAAGGCGCGCTTGGTCCAGCCCTCCCTGGCCGCATGTTTGCGCAGGGCGGTCACCGAGACCCCGAACCGCGCCGCCACCGTCGGCGCCGACAGGCCCGACAGATAGGCCCCGCGGATCAGGCCCCAGGTCTCCGCCGCCACGGTGACATAGCGGGTCTTCGGCAGGGGCCTCATCGCGGGCCCCGGTTCGCGAACCGCTCCAGCCGGACCAGCGCCCGCTCGGTCGCCGCGAAGGCCGCATCCTGGGCCGCGTCCAGCGCCCGGGTCCCGGTCGGCATCCGCGCCGCCGCCCGCGCCATGGCCGCCACCCGCCCGACGCCCTCGGCCAGCGTCAGGGCGTAGCCGATCGGGTCTGCACTCTTCTTCGTCCTCATCATGATCTCCGCTCCGTATTTGAGGCGGCGGAGTCTGGGGCGGGCGGTTCCTCAGGCGGGATAAAAGGGGCGGAAAGGCAGGGCGCGGGGCGCAAGGGGTTGAAAGGATTGGGGTCGGGAGGGGACGGTGGGGGCGGAGTTGTGCTGGGAGTTGGTGGATTGTCAGCGGTGAGGAAGGCTGGGTCGCACCTTCCTTTCCTTCTCCCCTCCGAGGGAGAAGGGACCGTTAGTGCGCACTGCTCCGGTCAGTCGTCACGCCACTCGCCTGTGTCTGGCTCAGCGGCAATTGCGAGGGACGGGCGACGCGCGCTCATGTGGGTCGCCAAGTCCTCAACCGACATCAGATCATTGCGGTGAATCATCCGGTGGCAGTTGGGGCAGAGCGCAGCCAAGTCGGCGACTCTGGTTTTCTCGCCATCTTTTAGGCTCGCCACGGGCACCCGGTGGTGGGCTTCGATATAGCCCTCGCCGAGGGGACCATAGATGTCGCCCATATTGGTCCCGCAGGCCTCGCAGGCGAAGGTAGGGAGAGAAGCCTTGAAGACCTTTATCAGGCTCCTCGACCGTTCTCGGGCCAGGTGGACGCGGAGCCGGCGTCGCCCCTCGGCCGCCTCGATCTCGGCCTCGGTGTCCTCCAGCACGACGTCAGAGCTGACCGCCTCTCTCTGGTAGTCCTTCAGGCGCCAGCGCCCTGTGTTCGCGGCGAGCCCGTCCACGCTTTCGAACAGGTCGGGCGTGCCGCTCTTGTAGCTGCTCGTCTGGGAGGAGAACTGGTAAAGGCGACCGCGGATGACGTTCCGCGCCGATGGCGGATGCGGCAGCGGTGCAATCTCCAACACCTTCCTCAGGATGTCGCCGATCTGGGCCTCCCCGCCCAACTGACGAAGCGCATCCTGCACATGGCTGACGGAGATCGGCATGGGTTAGAGCGTCCAGCGGGTAGCTGGGCCCGTGCATTGTGACAGTTCCCACTTGTGGTTGGTGACGCTCCCCATCCACCCACCGTAGCGGGTGGATCGTCACAGGTCAGCCCTTGCCGCGCGAGTACTCTTCGATCTCGTCGCCATTGGCGTCGAGCGCTACGACATGACGGGCGTCAAACTCGACCACGCCCTGCTCTTTCCACTTGATGGAGGGGTCGCCGTCATAGGCCAGATCGACGGCCTCCTCGAGGGAGTCGGCTTCGACCTCGGTGGTGTAGTCGACGTAGGCATCTACGCGGGAGAGGATGGTGAACTTCGGCATGATGCGCTCCTTTCGAGGAGGAGCGTGCCGGATGCCATGGAATGCCGCTACCAACTGGAGATTGGTCAAGCTGCGTTCGGACCGTGACCACGAACCCTCAAGGGCAGCCGTGCCACCCACAACAGGGCGATCGTTCAGGCCTTGCCAGCCCCCACAACACGCCTAGGCTGAAAAGCGCAAAACGAGATTCGAAATATGCTTCTGCCATCCGTATCCCACTTTAAGATTCGTCGCTTCAAGCGAGTTGAGGCAGGGGAAGCAGATCTCCAGGATGTGAATCTTCTGATCGGGACCAATAACTCTGGAAAAACCAGTTTTATACAGGGCATGCATTTCGCGATTTCTGTTTTGCAGTCCATTACCCATCAAGACAAGTGGACGACTGCGGCACGGAGTACTGTAAGCTTTGGCCCGTCTGAGCTGATTTACGTCCCTACAGAAAGTGTATACTCGGTCGCACATGGTGCCGCTCTGACACAAGACAGAGCAACAGGTTTTGATTTTACCCTTTCAAATGGCCAAGAATTCCATGTCGACATCAGAAAGGGCAAAAACAAAAATCTAAATGTGAATGTGTGGGGGGTCGTTGCCGCCGGTCGCGCTCTAGGACAAATCCAACGCCCCTATTCAGTTTTTTGTCCCGG
>SCVB01000025.1 GCA_004296955.1 Brevundimonas sp. | reverse complement strand
GCCGTTTTCCACGCGCCCTCCGGCTGGCGGCCCTTGCTTCGGGCCTTGCCGGATCTCCGCCATGGGCATTGCTGTCCATGACGCGCGGCGGACATGACGGTTGTCGGCGGCCCGCACAGGAAGCGCGCGGCGAGCAGGCGGACGCCATCCATCGACGTCCGCAAGGACCCCCGGAGTATCCATCCCCCGGGCTTCATCACTCGACCACAGCCCGCCGCCATCGAGGAACGTGGATCCGACGCCCTCCCCACCGACGGGATGAGCCGGAGTCTAGGCGGGCGGCCAGCTATGGCGGGTTGATGACGCTGCGAATTTTGAAAGGCGAGCAGAGTCAGGAGGTTGGTAGCGGGGGATATGCTGGCAATCGACGGATTGTCAGCAGCGCGTATTCCTTCTCCCTCAAGGGGAGAAGGACGCTTATTGGCGCCCGCCATGCCAATCCTGGCCGGTTGCCTCGGAGTCCGCTCTCCGGCGTGGAGCGGTTGTCCGCTTCCGACCCATAGCGGACCTCCGCTCGCTCCGGCTACATGTCTGGACCAGAGGAGCGACTAATGGCGACGAACGTCGATCTGATACCTGACGCGAAGCTGTGGAATGAGGGCCGGGGGGTCGATCCAGAAAGCTGGATCAAAATGAGCGGCTCTTACGACCTGGCCGTCGGCTACACCTTTATCTTCTGGCCTGAGTTTGTGGTCATCGACGGCTACGTCCTGCGTCAAGGAACGACCGCGTCTAACCTGAGAGAGTGGGAAAAAACCGGTTCCAATCGCAAGGCGATTGAGGCCGTACTCAACCACATACACATCGCCGATATCCATTACGGGATGACGGCTTCCGAGGCACAGCTTCGCCACCTCGGGCGCGTTCTACAAACAATCTATCGAATGAAGCTCGCCGCCGATTACCCGGAACGATCCTTCGAAGTTCATTTCAACGACGAAGAGGGGCTTGATCCAATCGACTATGAGCTGACCTTCTTCCAAGCCCCACTCCAGGAGCCTTGACGTCGGCTTTCCGCCCTCAGGCGAACGTCGGCTCCCGACCCCTAGCGGACTGAGAGCATCACCGATCAAGTAGGTTGCAAGCCCATACTTCAGTCTCGTGAACTTGGTCCTCGGGGTGCCGATACCATGCGTTGAAACATGCCCGATCGTCGCGTTCCAGCGGAGGAAACGCCACTCGGAGGTCAAAGTCTTCCGTCCGCACTTCGCCGGGCGCCACAAGAAAACACCAAGGCGGCGGGCCATGAGGGATTCTGTCTGCGAAGGGCAGTGATCGCCCGCGCCGCTGAACATCAAACAGCCGTGCCCCGTTATTGAACGCGAAACAAAGGGGCGTCGGTCCAGTATTAAAAAAGCTCACTCTCAACACCGAAGGCGATGGCTCCGGTTGGCTAATCGTGATCTCGAACGGGGTAATGTCGCCGTCCTGGGAGGGCATTGTGCCGGACAAGATAGCAGCCACTACAACGCTGATCATCTGACGATCTCCTGCGAGTGCAGCTTGCCACGGCCAATGTCCGCTTTCTACCCGTAGGCGACAGTCCGCTCCGACCCTTAGCGGACATGGATCGCCCTATCGACTATGGGATCAGCATGGACATAGCCCTGATTGCGATCGTGGCGGCGCTCGCCTCTGCGCTCACCCTGTATTCGGGGTTCGGGCTGGGCACGCTCCTCCTCCCGGCGTTTGCGCTGTTCCTTGATGCTCCAATCGCCGTCGCGGCCACAGCCGTCGTTCATCTCCTGAACAACCTCTTCAAGGGCGCCCTTCTCTGGACCAGGGTCGATTGGCGCACCGTTCTGGCGTTCGGCGTACCGGCGATCCCCGCAGCCGTGTTCGGGGCGTGGGTCCTGTCGCTGCTCGGGAACACGCCTCGCCTGTTCGAGTGGGACGCTTTCGGCCAGACGTTCGGTCCGACCGGCGCCGGCCTCATCATCGGTTTGCTGATGATCGCTTTCGCCTCGCTGGAGCTTCAACCGTGGTTTCACAGGCTCAAGGCGCCGCCCCGCCTTATGCCCGTGGGCGGCTTGATAACGGGCTTTTTTGGCGGGCTGACGGGGCAGCAGGGAGCGTTCCGTTCGATCTTCCTTCTGCGGTCCGGATTGCCGCCGGAGCGCTTCATCGCCACCGGCGTGATGATCGCCGTTCTGGTCGATTTGTCCCGCCTCACGACCTACGCCGCCTCATTCTCCGCGGCGGGGCTGGATTGGGCCGGGCGTGAGGGTCTGATGGTGCTGGCGGGCGCGCTCTCCGCCTTTGCGGGAGCCCTCGTCGCCACGCGCTATCTCCACAAGCTCACGATCGGGGTGATCCGATATGGCGTCGCCGTGCTGATGCTCGCGATTGGCGCGGCTCTCTCCATCGGCGTGCTCGGCTGAGGCCGCGCCGCCCGATCCCGTCAGCGTTCGCTTCGCGCCGGCGCTCAATCCGGCTATAGGCGCCGGCATGACCACGCTTCTCTACGGCCGGCCCCCGGCCGTCTTCGATCCGCCCGGCGCGGCGATCCAGCTTTCGCCCCTGATCCCCGGCTCGACCCCGCTCGAGGATGTCGCCGAGGGCTCGGCCGACGACGTCATGATCTACGCCCCGCCCGGGGTGCTGGAGCGGCGCTATACGCTGGCCCTGGCGCTGCGGGCGCTGAAGCCCGGCGGGCGGCTGGATGTGATGGCGGCCAAGGACAGGGGCGGGTCGCGGTTGAAGAAGGAGCTGGAGGGCTTCGGCGTCGCGGTCGGGGAGAGCGCCAAGGCGCACCACCGCCGCTGCGTCGTGATCCGGCCGGAGACCCTGACCGGGATCGACGCGGCCATCGCCGCGGGGGCGCCGCGGCTGGTCGAGGGGCTGGACGCCTGGTCGCAGCCGGGCGTCTTCGCCTGGGACCGGATCGACGCCGGGTCGCTGCTGCTGGCCCAGGCCATGCCGCCGCTGAAGGGGGCGGGGGCCGATCTGGGCTGCGGCTACGGCGCCCTGGCGACCGTGGTGCTGGGCTCGCCGGCGGTGACGTCGCTGCGGCTGGTCGATCTGGACCGGCGGGCGATCGCGGCGGCGCGGAAGAATGTCACCGACCCGCGCGCGAGCTTCGAATGGGCCGACGCCCGGACGCTGGACGATGTCGGCGAGCTGAATTTCGTGGTCAGCAATCCGCCCTTCCATGACGGCGGGGCCGAGGACAAGCGGCTGGGCCAGGCCTTCATCCGCAAGGCCGCGGGCCTGCTGAAGAAGGGCGGCGTGTTGTGGATCGTGGCCAACCGGCACCTGCCGTACGAGGCCGACCTCAAGGCCGCCTTCAAACGGGTGGCGATGGTCGCCGACGCCGGCGGCTACAAGGTGTTCGAGGCCGTCAAGTGAAGACGCCGACGGGCTCAAGCAGCGCGAAGCGCGGTAGCCCACCGACAAGCCGCGTGGACAAGCTGCTGGGCTCGATGGGCTATGGCTCGCGCACCGAGATGGCGCGGCTGGGCAAGGCGGGCGGGATCGTGCTGGACGGGGTCGACCTGACCGATGTCTCGAAGCGGATCGCGGTGACCCCGGACCTGCCTGCGCGGATGGAGATCGACGGCGAGCCGCTGGATCCGCCGCCGGGTCTGGTGATGATGCTGCACAAGCCGCTGGGCATGACCTGTTCGCGCAAGGAGGACGGCGCCCTGGTCTATGACGTCCTGCCGCCGCGCTGGCGGCGGCGCGACCCGGCCATCTCGACCATCGGCCGGCTGGACAAGCAGACCACGGGCCTGCTGCTGCTGACCGACGACGGCGACCTGCTGCACCGGGTGATCTCGCCCAAACGCCATGTGGCCAAGGTCTATCGCGCGACGCTGGCGCGGCCGCTGAACGGGACCGAGGGCGACGTCTTCGCCGCCGGCGGGCTGGTGCTGGAAGGCGAGGACAAGCCGTTGTCGCCGGCCGTGCTGGAGGTGTTGTCGCCGACGGAGGCCCGGCTGACGGTGACCGAGGGCCGCTATCACATGGTGCGGCGGATGTTCGCGGCGGTGGGCAACCACGTCGAGGGCCTGCATCGCGAGCGGGTCGGCGGGCTGGCCCTGCCGGACGATCTGGCGCCGGGCCAGTGGCGGCTGCTGGATCCGGCGCAGATCGACGCCATATTCGCGGCATGAGCGCCCACGCCAAGATCTGCGGCCTGACGACGCCGGAAACACTGGATGCGGCGCTGGCCGGCGGCGCGGCCTTTGTCGGGGCGGTGGTGTTCCCGAAGAGCCCGCGGCATATCGAACCGCTGCACGCCGCCACCCTGTTCGAACGGGCGCGTGGCAAGGCGAAAATCGTGGCCGTCACGGTCGACGCCGACGACGCCCTGCTGACCGGGATCGCCCTGATCCTGAAGCCGGACCTGATCCAGCTGCACGGATCGGAGACCCGCGAGCGGGCGGAGCGGGTCCGGCTGCTGACGGGGGCGGGGATCATCAAGGTCCTGCCGGTCCGGACGCATGAGGATTTCGTGGAGGCGGAGGCCTGGGAGCCGTTCGTCGACCATCTGATGTTCGACGCGAAGCCGCCGGAAGGCTCGCACCTGCCGGGCGGGGTCGGGGCGCGGTTCGACTGGGCCCTGCTGGCCGGCCGGGCCTTCCGTCATCCGTGGTTCGTGGCGGGCGGTCTGACCCCGGACAATGTGGGCGAGGCGATCCGGGTCTCGGGCGCGCCCCTGGTGGATGTGTCCTCTGGCGTGGAAAGCGCGCCGGGTGTTAAGGACCCGGCCCTGATCGCGGCCTTTCTCGAGGCGGTGCGGTCGGCCTGATTTCCGCCGCTCCCCCGCGCGAGTTTGATCCCGTGAACGCCATCCTGCCGAACCAGTACGCCATGCCCGACGCCGAGGGCCGTTTCGGCCCCTATGGCGGACGGTTCGTCGCCGAGACCCTGATGCCGCTGGTTCACGAACTGGACGCGGCCTATGAGGCGGCCAAGGCGGATCCGACCTTCCGGGCTGAGCTGGACGGCTTCCTGACCGACTATGTCGGCCGCCCCAGCCCGCTGTATCTGGCCGAGCGGCTGACGGCGCATTACGGGGCGGCGGACATCTGGTTCAAGCGCGACGAGCTGAACCACACGGGCGCGCACAAGATCAACAACTGCATGGGCCAGATCCTGCTGGCCATGCGGATGGGCAAGACGCGCATCATCGCCGAGACCGGGGCCGGTCAGCACGGCGTGGCCACGGCGACCGTCTGCGCCCGCTTCGGCCTGAAATGCATCATCTACATGGGCGCGACCGACGTCGAGCGGCAGATGCCCAACGTCTTCCGCATGAAGCTGCTGGGGGCCGAGGTGGTGCCGGTGACCGCCGGCCGGGCGACGCTCAAGGACGCCATGAACGAGGCGATGCGGGACTGGGTGACCAATGTCGAGGACACCTACTACCTGATCGGCACGGCGGCGGGGCCGCATCCCTATCCGGCCATGGTGCGCGACTTCCAGTCGGTGATCGGCAAGGAGACGCGGGCGGCGATGCTGGCGCGGCGGGGCAAGCTGCCCGACGCCTGCGTGGCGGCGATCGGCGGCGGGTCGAACGCCATCGGCCTGTTCCACCCCTTCATCGAGGACGCCGGCGTGCGGCTGATCGGGGTCGAGGCGGCCGGGCGCGGGCTGGACGGGCCGGACCATGCGGCCTCGCTGCAGGGCGGACGCCCGGGCGTGCTGCACGGCAACCGCACCTATCTGCTGCAGGACGACGACGGCCAGATCCTCGAGGGCCATTCGATCTCGGCCGGCCTCGACTATCCGGGCATCGGCCCCGAGCACGCCTGGCTGAAGGACATCGGCCGGGCCGAGTATCGCGCCGCCACCGACGCCGAGGCGCTGGAGGCCTTCCAGCTGTGCTCGCGCCTCGAAGGCATCATTCCGGCCCTGGAGCCCAGCCACGCTCTCGCCCGCATCGGCGAGATCGCGAAGGAAGTGGGCAAGGGGGGCGATGTCGTGCTCAACATGTGCGGGCGGGGCGACAAGGACATCTTCGCTGTAGCGAAGCATCTGGGCGTGGAGTTGTAGAGATGAAGATCGTGATGATGGCCGCTGCGGCGGCCCTTCTGGCCGCGCCGGCGATGGCGCAGGACGGGACCTCGCCGGAAAATCTGGTGCTGCCGGGGGCGACCCTGGCGCCGGATTGCGGCAATCTGTACGGCCTCGCGGGCCGCGCCTTCTGCGTCAGCGCGCCGCTGGCGGGGATCGGGGGCCTGGCCGACGCCTATATCGCCGACCTGCGGACCAAGGGCTGGATCCCGGCGGGCGGCGAGGACAATCGCGTCGTCTTCGTGCGCCGCCGCGACACGGGCGGCTGCGACGGGCTGCAGATGCAGGCCTTCTACGACACCTCCAAACCCGCCGGGCCGGAGGCGATCGGCTATCTCGGCTTCGGCCCGATTCCGGGCAATGTCTGCTCGGACCAGCCGGAACCGGCGGCGGCGCCTGCACCGGCGCAATGATCATCGTGCCGTTGATGGCCATGCTCGCTCTTGCGCAGACGGGCACGTTCCAAGGCGGGTTCTATGACGATGTGGGGAGCCCGACGAGCCTGCAGCTCACGCGCCTGATAATTGATGTTCCGGACGGGGTTCTGCCGATCCAATCCTGTAAGGACGACTGTGTCCGCGCCAGCCTCGATGCCGTGACCGTGGAGTCGGACCGAGTGATCTTCGAAATTTCTGTGACGGAAAGCCACGCAGATCGCATTGTGCGAGCCGAGAAAGTAACAGGCGAATGCCCGACTCGTGAGCTCAGCCTCTGCGCTGGGCAGGCACGCATGGAACTCAGCGCCTTTGCGTCTGCGCGGCATCAGGAGCAACGCCCTTGACCACCGCTCGTATCGACGCCCGCTTCGCCGCGCTCAAGGCCGAGGGCCGGGCCGGCTTCGTGGCCTATGTCATGGCCGGGGATCCGACCCGCGACCAGGCGCTGGAGATCCTGCGCGGCCTGCCGGCGGCGGGGGCCGATCTGATCGAGCTGGGCTTTCCGTTTTCCGACCCGATGGCCGAGGGGCCGCCGATCCAGCGCGCCGCCCTGCGCGGGCTCAAGGCCGGGCTGACGCTGCGCGGAACGCTCGACCTGGCCCGCGACTTCCGCGCCGGAGACGCCGACACGCCGGTGATCCTGATGGGCTATCTCAATCCGATCGAGAGCTACGGCTACGAGGCCTTCGCCCGTGACGCGGCCGCCAGCGGCGTCGACGGGGTGATCGTGGTCGACTGCCCGCCGGAAGAGGCCGGGCCGCTGTCGGACGCGCTGGACGCGGCGTCGGTGTCGCTGATCCGGCTGGCCACCCCGACCTCGGACGACGCCCGGCTGAAGCGGATCGCCGAACGGACCTCGGGCTTCGTCTACTATGTCTCGGTCGCGGGCGTGACCGGGGTCAAGGAGGCCCAGACCCTGTCGGTGGCCCCGGCGGTGGCGCGGGTGCGCAAGGCCTCGGGCCTGCCGGTCGCGGTCGGCTTCGGGGTCAAGACGCCCGAGCGCGCGGCCGAGATCGCCCGCGTCGCCGACGCCGTGGTGGCCGGCTCGGTGCTGGTCGACGAGGTGGCGGCGGCGCTGGCGGCGAACGAACCGGCGGTCCCGCGCGTTCTGGCGAAGGTGAAGGCCCTCGCGGACGCGGTCCGGGGTGCGCGGGTCGCGGAAACGGTCTAAAGCGCGCCCATGGCTGAGAAGAATCCTCCCAAACCCCAGGAAAAGCGCGGCGGCTGGCTGAGCCGTTTCGCGCCCGGCGTCCGCAAGATCGTCAGCCGGCGCGACACGCCCGACAATCTGTGGGTCAAGGACCCGGATTCCGGCGAGATGCTGTACCGGCCGGATCTGGAGGCCAGCCTGTGGGTGACGCCCTCGGGCCGGCACATGCGCATCGACGCCCCGACCCGGCTGCGCGCCACCTTCGACGACGGCGACTATGAGTCCATCGACACGCCGGAGGTCCCCGAGGACCCGCTGAAATTCTCTGACGGCAAGCCCTACAAGGACCGTCTGGCCGCCGCCCGCAAGGCCGCCGGCCGCAAGGACACCATGGCCATCGGCTTCGGCGCGCTGGACGGCACGCCGGCGGTGGTCATCGTGCAGGACTTCACCTTCATGGGCGGGTCGCTGGGCATGGCGGCGGGCGAGGCCTTCATCGCCGCGGCCCGGGCGGCCATCGAACGCGGCGTGCCGCTGGTCTGTTTCACCGCCGCCGGCGGGGCGCGGATGCAGGAAGGCGCGCTCAGCCTGATGCAGATGGCCCGCACCACCCTGGCCATCCAGGAGCTGAAGGCGGTCCAGCTGCCCTTCGTCGTGGTCCTGACCGATCCGACCACCGGCGGGGTCACGGCCAGCTACGCCATGCTGGGCGACGTGCACCTGGCCGAGCCGGGGGCCCTGATCGGCTTCGCCGGCCCGCGGGTGATCGAGGCGACCATCCGCGAGAAACTGCCGCCCGGCTTCCAGCGCGCCGAATATCTGCAGGAGAAGGGCATGGTCGACCGCGTCGTCGCCCGCGCCGACCTGCCGGTCGTACTGGGTCAGATCCTGTCGATGCTGATGGGCGGGAAGCGCCGGGCGGCCTGATCGCCGTGGACCCGATCTCCGAACGCCTGCGCGCGCGCCATCCGCAGCGCATCGACCTGTCGCTGGGGCGGATGCGCCTGCTGTGCGCCGCCCTCGGCGATCCGCAGGACCGGCTGCCGCCGGTGATCCATGTCGCCGGCACCAATGGCAAGGGCTCGACTGTCGCCTTCATCCGCGCCATCGCCGAGGCGGCGGGCCTGAGGGTCCATACCTATACCTCGCCGCACCTGGTGCGGTTCAATGAACGGATCCGGCTGGCCGGGCGGCTCATCGACGACGCGGCGCTGAACGCCATCCTCGACCGCGTCGAGGCCGCCATCGACGGCGGCGGCGCCCCGGCGACGGTGTTCGAGAGCACCACCGCCGCCGCCTTCGTGGCCATGAGCGAGACCCCGGCCGACCTGGCCCTCGTCGAGGTCGGCCTCGGCGGGGTGCTGGACGCCACCAACGTCATCGAACGGCCCCTGCTCAGCGTCATCGCCCCGGTCGATCTCGACCACGCCGAATTCCTCGGCGACAGCCTGGCCGGGGTCGCGGCCGAGAAGGCGGGCGTGCTCAAGCCCGGCGCGCGGGGGCTGATCGCCCGTCAGCCCGAGGCGGCCATGGCGGTGATCGAGGCGGCGGCCCGGGCGGTGCAGGCGCCGCTGACCGTCATGGGGGTGGATTTCGACGCCTGGGCCGAGCGCGGCGGCCTGTCCTTCCAGGACCAGGAGCGGTTCCTCGACCTGCCCGCCCCCGCCCTGACCGGGCCGCACCAGATCGACAACGCCGGTCTGGCGGTCGCCGTGGCCCTGGAGCTGGATCTGCCCGAGGCGGCGATCGCGGAGGGCCTGAGGTCGGTGCGCTGGCCGGCGCGGATGCAGCGGCTGACGGCGGGCCCCTATGGCGAGACCGCCCGGGTCGCCGACGCCGAGCTGTGGCTGGACGGCGGGCACAATCCGCACGCGGGCGCGGCCCTGGCGGCGACGCTGGCGGACCGGCAGGCGAGGGCGCCGCGGCCCCTGGCCCTGATCGTCGGCATGCTGGCCAACAAGGACGCCGGCGGCTTCTTCTCCGCGCTCAGCCGCTCAGGCGCGGCGGTGTTCACGGTCCCGTTTGAAGGCGCGGCGGCCGAACCGGAGGCCCTGGCGGGCGTGGCGCGCGGTCATGGTCTGGGGGCCACGGCCTGCGCCTCGGTCGATGAGGCGCTGTCGCGCGCCCTGCGGCTGGGCGCCGGGCGGGTGGTGATCTGCGGATCGCTCTATCTGGCCGGCGAGGTGCTGGGCGCCGCGCGCGAAACCTGGCCGGACTGAAACAGGATCAGCCGTTCGGGCCCTGGGGGACATAGGCGGCGCCATTGTCCGGGAACCGGATCCGCTGCGTGCCGCGCAGGAACTCGCGGGTCTGCTGATCCTGGAAACCGGCCCGGGGGACGTCGCGGCAGACGCGTTGCTGCATGTTCGATCCGGTGGCCCGCTCGAGTCGGCAGACGCGACGGGTGTCGCCCTCGGGTCCCGGGGGCGCATCGGCGGGGCGCGCCTCGGCGGGGGCCGGGGTCCCGGCGATAACGGCCACCTGGCCGCCATCCAGAAGAAGAACGACGGTGATCACTGCGGCGGTCAGCATGGCGTGGCTCCGGCGCGCTCCGCCGGGATGACGAGATCGCGCATCCCGTAATACGGGAAAACCGGGTCGCCGTCCAATCGCGGGTTCCGGAGGGCGCCTGCGCCCCGTCAGCCGTTCGGGCCGGCCGGGGTCGCCATGGCGCCTTCATCCGGCAGCCGCATGCGCTGGGTGGCGCGCATGAACTCGCGGGTCTGCTGGTCCTGGAAGCCGGCGCGCGGCACGTCGCGGCAGACGCGTTGCTGCATGTTCGAGCCTGTGGCGCGTTCGAGGCGGCAGACGCGACGGGTGTCCCCTTCGGGCCCGTCGGGCGCGCCTGCGGGTCGAACCTCGGCGGGGGCGGGGGTTCCGGCGATGACGGCGACCTGGCCTCCGTCAAGAACCAGGGTTGCGGCGAACAGGGCGGCGGTCAGCATGGCGACTCTCCAGCATCCTTTGCGAAAGGATCAGGAGAACACCGATCGGCCGTACGGGCAAATCCCGCACGCTCCTGCCCCGCAGGGGTCAGGCGGCGGCCTTGCCGATGCCGGCTTCCGCCAGCCATTCGACGATCTTGCCCTTGGGCATGGCGCCGACCTTCATCGAGGCCATCTGGCCGTCCTTGAACAGCATGAGGGTCGGAATCCCCTTCACGCCCAGTTTCGAGGGGATCATCGGACTGTCGTCGATATTGACCTTGGCGATCACCACCTGGCCGGCCAGTTCGTCGGCGATCTGCTCCAGCGCCGGGCCGATCTGCTTGCAGGGGCCGCACCATTCCGCCCAGAAATCGACCAGAACGGGGACGGCGGACTTGAGGACGTCGGCTTCAAAGCTGGCGTCGGTGACCTTGACGGTGGCCATGGGGGAAATTTCTCCGGATCGGCCGGTCATCATGAGGTGATTCCGGCGCTTCGACAGCCGATGTGGGGCGCCGGGCCCGGCAAATCAACGGGATCGGCTCATTCCGCCAGGGCTGCGTCGAGCAGGGCCTGTCGAACGGCCATCAGGCGGGGGCCGTCGGTCCAGACCAGGGCCGCCTCGACCGCCCGGTCCGGATACAGGTCGCGCAGGATCGCCGCATAGACGGCCAGTTGCAGCAGATAGGCCGGATCGGCGTCCTCGACCCGGGCCGGGGCCGGCCGGTTGGTCTTGTAGTCGATCACCAGCACCCGGTCGGGCAGGACCACCAGCCGGTCCATCCGGCCCGAAACGGCGGTCGCCCCGACGGCCCCGGTCAGGGCCACCTCGGGACGGGAGCCGGGCCCGAACACCGGCGCGAAGCGGGCGTCATCCAGCACGGCGAAGGCCGCGGCGATCATCTCGGCGCGCTGGTCGTCGTCAAGGTCCCGCTCGCGGGACATCATTCGCCGGGCGGCGTCGGGCCGGTCCGCGACGGGCAGGTCGGGCAGTCGCTCCAGCAGGCGGTGGATCAGGTCGCCGCGCCGGAACCGGCCCAGCGGCGCGCCCGGTCCGGCCGTGGCGGCGAGCGGCGAGGGGGCGGGGATGCGGGCCGCCTCGTCCATCCTCGACGGCGCGGCGAAGCGGGCGCCGACGTCCGCTTCAGCAGGACGGAGCGCCCAGGCCGGAACGACGACGGCGGCCGGCCGGATCGCCGCCGGGACGGCCGCGGCGTCCGGGTCGACCCCGAAGCGCAGCACGCCGCCGCCGATGTCGCGCACGTTCAGGGGATCGTCCTCGCCGAGCCGCCGGAAGGTTTCGGCGATGACGCTCCACCAGCTGCCGGCCTCGAAGCCTTCCTCCGGCCGTCGGACCGCCCGGCCCATGACGACCAGCCGGTCGCGGGCGCGGGTCAGGGCGACATAGAGCAGGCGCAGGGACTCGGCGTCGGTGCGGGCGACCCGCGCCTCGCGCGCGGCCTTCGAGGCGGGGCAGTCGTCCTTCGCCGAACCGGGGCACATCAGCCAGCCCTCGCCCTCCTCGCCGTCCTCGCCGGCGGCGGGCATCAGGGTCGGGCCCTGCGGCTTGGCCCGCGAGGTGGTGTCGGGAAGGATAACTATGGGCGCCTCCAGCCCCTTGGCCCCGTGGACGGTCATGACCCGCACCTCGTCGCGGGCGCCCTCCATCTCGCGCTTGACCTCGACGTCGGCGGCTTCCAGCAGGGCGACGCAGGTCTCCAGATCGACGCCGCCGCGGTCCTCGGCGGCCAGGACCTGGGCCAGGGTCTCGTCGATCGCCTCCTCGGCCTCGCGGCCCAGCCGGGCGAGGATGCGGCCGCGGCCCGAGACGCCGGTCGCGTCGACGCGGTTCAGCAGGCTGGAGAAGAAGGCGAAGGGGTCGCGGTCGCGGGCGTCGAGCGCGGCCTGGACGAAGTCGCGGGCGCGGCCCCACTGCGGCTGTTCACCGGCGCGCAGTTGCAGCTCCCGCCACAGGGACCGGCCCTCGCGGCCCTCCTTGTCGGCCAGGGGATAGAGGCTGTGCGGATCGCCGAAATCGGTGACGTCGCAGAAGGGGCTGCGCAGGACCTCGGCCAGGCTGAGGTCGTCGTCGGGATAGAGGGCGAAGCGTGCCACGGCGATCAGGTCGTCGAAGACGATATGGCTGCTCAGCTTCAGCCGGTCGGCGCCGGCCACGGGCACGGCCTCGGCCTTGAGGGCGCGGATGATCTCCTCGAACAGGGCGTCGCGGCGACGCACCAGGACGAGGAAATCGCCCCAGCGGGCGGGGCGCATTTCCCCGCCCCGATCATGGACGGCGGTTCCGGCCTCGACCTGTTCGCGGACCGCGCGGGCCAGGGCCCGGGCCAGCTGTTTGCGGCCGCTGCGGGCGTCCTCCTTGTCGACGGGGGCGTTCCAGGCCTCGCGGTCGGGCGTGACGGGATCGCGGAACAGGGGCCAGAGGTCGACCGCGCCGTGCTGGCCGACCCGGGCGGGGTGGTGGGTCGGGATGTCGCCCGAGACGCCGACGAGGGCGCGGGTCCGCTCGGGTCCCTCGAAGGCGGCGTCGACGAAGGCCAGCACCTCCTCCGTCGAGCGGAAGGAGGTGTCGAGCGGCACCTGTTCGAACGGGCGCCCGGCGCCGTGGGCGAGGGCGGCGTAGGTCCGGGCCTCCTGGCGCAGCCGTTCCGGGCGCGCGCCCTGGAAGGAGTAGATCGACTGTTTCTCGTCGCCGACGGCGAAGACGGTGCGGGGGATGCGAGCCTCCGGCCCGCGGCGGCGCTCGGCGCCCGCCCCCGAGAAGAACTCCTCGGTCAGGGCCTTGAAGATGGCCCACTGGTCGGGGGCGGTGTCCTGGGCCTCGTCGACGAGGACGTGTTCGATGCCGCCGTCCAGCTTGAACAGCACCCAGGCGGCGGTGGACCGCTCGGTCAGCAGCTCGACCGTGCGGACCACGAGGTCGGAGAAGTCGAGCGCCCCCTGGCGCGCCTTGGCCGCCTCAAAGAGGGCGGCGTGGGCCTGGGCGAGGGTCAGGGCCTTGACGGTGTCATCGGCGACCCGGGCGGCGCGCATCCGGTCGAGCACGGCGCAGTATTTGAGAGAGACGGAGTCGAGGTAGCCCGCGGCCGCCGGCGGGGCGTTCTTCGTGCCGAATTTCGTCCGCGCCTCGCCCTTGGAGTCGATGAAGAGAGCCTTCATGGCGGCGAGGCTGGAATGGGGCGGGGCGGCCTCGCGCATCTGGGCGGCGATCTTCTGGTCGTTGGCCGAGCCCGTGGCGAAGCCCTCGGCGGCGGCGCGCCATGCGGCGGGGTCGAGCCAGTTGAGGAAGTCGCTCTCGATCGCGGCCGGTGTCTCGTCCCCGGCGACGCCGGCGAGGCTGTGCGGGCCGGGGGCGAAGCCCGAGGTCCAGCGCTCGACATAGCCGACCAGCTTGCCTCGCTCGGCCTCGATCATGGCCAGCAGGGCGTGGAAGGCCTTCCAGTCCAGTTCGACCGCGAAATGGGCGTAGGCGGCGCCGAGGCGGCCGTCGGGATCGGCGAGGGCGGCGCGGGCCAGATCCTCGCGCGCGGCGTGCGACAGGGCGACGGCCGCCTCATTCTCCAGCACCCTGAAGGCGGGCGAGACGCCGGCCTCGATCGGGAAGCGGCGCAGCAGCTTTTCGCAGAAGGCGTGGATGGTCTGGATCTTCAGCCCGCCCGGCGTCTCCAGGGCGCGGGCGAACAGGCGGCGGGCCTCCTTCAGGTCGCCGGGCTTCAGGCCGGCAGGATCGCGGCCGTCCAGCCGGACCAGATCGCCCGACAGTTCGGCGTCGTCCATCACCGCCCAGCGGCCCAGCTTTTCGAACAGCCGCGCCTGCATCTCGGCGGCGGCGGCCTTGGTGTAGGTGACGCAGAGGATCTCGCCGGGCGGCGCCTTCTGCAGCAGCAGCCGGGCCACGCGATCGACGAGGGTGGTGGTCTTGCCCGAGCCGGCATTGGCGGTGACGAAGACCGAGCGGCCGGGATCGGCGGCGGCGGTCTGGTTGGCGCGGGCCTGGTCGAGCGGAGAGAGGGTCATTCGGGGGCCTCGTCCTCGCCGCCGACGACGTGCCATTCCCAGACCCGGGCCAGATGGTCGTAGTTGCCGCCGAAATTGCCCATGAACTGGGGCGCGGCCCAGGAGACAAAGGGGCGGGTCTCGTCGTCGAAGGCGGCGACGCCGTCGACCAGCCGGGCCAGTTCGCGCTCGGCCAGTTCGGCGGCGGTCAGGGGCTGGTTGCGGCCGGGCTTGCCGACA
Source organism: Brevundimonas sp. (assembly GCA_004296955.1). Classification (GTDB taxonomy): domain Bacteria; phylum Pseudomonadota; class Alphaproteobacteria; order Caulobacterales; family Caulobacteraceae; genus Brevundimonas. The sequence continues at coordinate 57,364 of SCVB01000025.1, read as the reverse complement.
TCGATCGCCTCGCCCGGCGTCCTGCGCCCGGTGACCTTGACGTAGAGCAGCTCGGACGCCCGGGTCGGGGGCGCGCCGGGGAAGCCGCCGGCGGCGAGGATGGCGGCGGTCAGGGTCAGCTGGGGCGCGAAGCCCTGGGCGACCTGTTTGGCGCTGGGCGTCGAGCCGGTCTTGAAGTCGATCACGGCGGCGCCGTCGGCGTCCAGCTCGATGCGGTCGGCCTTCGCCGTCACGGTGAACAGGCCGAAGGGCGCCCCGAAGGTCATCTGGCCGGTCTGTTCGATCAGCAGGGTCGCGCCGCGCGCCCGGCGTTCCTGTTCCCAGCCCGCCAGCCAGACGGCGCAGTTGCGCGCCAGCGGCGTCTCGCGGGCCATGGCGTGGTCCTCGAAGCCGGCCGCGTCCAGCTCCTCGCGCAGGAAGCCCTCGATCTGGTCGGCGCAGTCCTCGGGCAGGGCGTCGGGCCAGCTGACCACGACGCGCTCGATGGCGCGGTGGACCGCGTTGCCGCGCGCCATGGCCTCGGCCGAGGCGCCGGGCCGGTCGAGCTTCTGCAGGCCGAGGATGCGCTGGGCGTAGACGGCGTAGGGGTCGCGGACCCAGCGCTCGACGCCGGTCACCGGCAACCGGCGCGGCCGGCGATGCACCGGCGGGGTCGGGGCCGGCCGGCGCTCGTACCGCGGCGGTCCCGGTGGCGGGACATCGAGCGCGCGGGCGGTCTCGACGGTCGTCGAAGGGCGTTCGAGCTTGACGGGGGTCGCCGGAGCGTCGGCGCCGCGGGTCAGCATCTCCAGCCGCCACAGCCAGCGCGACCGGACCGCCGGCTGGCCGCCGCGGCGTTCGGAATGGACCAGTATGGCCTCGTCGGCGCAGGCGGCCTGGACGAAATCCTGGGCCGTCTGGCCGAGGCGGCGCTCGGGCGGCGGCAGGCCGAGGGCCCGGCGCATCGGCCGCGACAGGAAGGGGTCGGTCGGGGCGGCCCTGGGCCAGACGCCTTCCTCGAGCCCGGCCAGGATCATGCGGTCGGCCCGCACAAGCCGGGCCTCGATGGCGCCGAGGATGCGCAGCCGCGGCTGGGTGGCGCCGCCGGTGCGGACGGTCTCTTCCGCCAGCAGGCTGCGGACCAGGTCGGCGAACTCCGCGCGCGACACGGCGCCCAGCGACGCCCCGCCCTCGATCAGTCCGGACAACAGGGCGGCGGCGGCCTCGCCGTCGGGGCCGGCCCAGGCGTCCTGGCCCGCCAGGGCCTCGACCAGCGCCGTCAGGGCGCGGGCGGCGGCGTCGAGCGGCGCCTCGGGCGTGAAGGGGGCGAGGGCGGCGGCGGACAGCGCCTCCAGCCGGTCGACCAGAACCCCGGCGGCGGTCAGGCGGGCGCGGGTTCCCTCGGACGGCGCCTTGCCGTCGTCGCGCGGTTCGCCGGCCCTGAGCAGGGCGCGGCGCAGGCGGCTCCAGTCGCGATGGCGCGGGCCGCGCAGGGCGTGATGCTCCAGAGCGCGCAGGGCGGTCGGGGCGTCGACCCCGCCGAGGTCGAGCCGGACCAGCGGATGTTTCAGGAGACCCAGCAGGGCGTGGGGGTCGAGCGGCTTGTCGACAAAGCGGACGGCGAGGTCGACCAGCCGGCCGGCGGCCATGCGCGACAGCGGCTGGCCGGAGGAGACGTCGGCGACCACGCCCCAGCGCTCCAGCCGGGCGGCGACGCGGCGACCCAGGGCGATGTCGGGGGTGACGAGGGCGCAGGTCTTGCCCGGCGTCTCCAGCGTCTCGCGCATCATCAGGGCCAGGGTCGCGGCGGCGTCCTCCTCGGCCCGCACAGTGACGACCGACAGGCCCTCCAGCCCCTGGGCGATCGGATCGGCCGACTGGCCCCGGAAGGCGTCGGCGCGCAGGGCGCTGATGACCGTGCGCCAGTCGTCGGTGGCGTCGGCCGGGCGCAGGGCCTCGTTGATCAGCCGCTGGCGGGCGCGGCCGCGCGCCTCCGCGACCGGGTGTTCGGCGGGCCTGAACCATGGCCGGACGGCCTCGCGTTCGGCCCGGCCGTGGAGGAGCCGCCAGAGGGCGTTCTGGGGATGCTGCTCATTGTCGCCCAGGGTCGCCCAGACCGCGGGATCCAGCTCACGGTCGAGGCCGGGCAGGACGACGCAGCCGCGCGGGGCGGCGGCGACGGCGGCCAGCACATCGGCGGCGGCCGGGGCGGTGCCGGTCGAGCCGGCGGCGATGACGGTCTGGGTCGGCGGCCGCTCCGTCCAGGCCGAGGCCAGCAGGCGCAGCAGGCGGGCGCGGCGCCAGGCCGGATCGACCAGACCCATGGCCTCGAGCCGCTTCGGCCAGGCCTCGACGGCGAGGGCGAGGAATTCGGCGGACTCGCGCCAGTGCTCGGCCAAGTCGCCCTCGACCAGGGTGGCGATGCGGTGCAGGTCGCCGATCTCCTCCAGCTGGCAGGAATCGAGGAAGCCGCCCAGCGCATCCGCCATTTCCAGGGCGCGCAGGGGCGACAGGCCGGGGCGGAAATCCTCGACGATCATCCGCGCCATCTCGAAGCGGCGGGTCAGGGGGGCGATGGCGGGCGGCAGGTCGAGGCCCAGCTCTCCGGGCGCGAAGGGCGGCTCGTCCTCCTCCAGATCGCCCAGCGGCCGGACCTGGGGCAACAGCAGGGGACGTCCGCCGGCGTGTTTCGACAGGGCGGCGGTGAAGGCGCGGGCGGCGCGACGGTTGGGCAGCAGGATGACGGCGTCGGACAGGGCTTCGGGCGGATGATCGCCGAGCCAGTCCAGCACGCCCGCGGCGAGATCCTCGAGGAAGGGCCGCCGCGCCTCGACGGCGTACCAGCGCGGGCCCGCCGGCTCGAAAGGATCGAAGCGCGCAATCATGTGGCGCCTGACGCTCGACGCGCGGCGTCTCGCTGCTTGAGGCGCGATGAGATCATCCCCCGCCCGCCAGTTTCGCCTCGGCGGCGTCGCGGGCCTGCGGATCGCCGACGTGCATCCAGTCGCCGTCGAGAACGCAGCCGTACAGCCGTCCCGCGGCGGCGGACCGGCGCCAGAAGCCGCTCAGCGAGAACGGGCCGTCGGGGCCTTCGGCGACATAGTCGGGCCGGCAGATGTGGACGCCCATATAGGCGAACGGCGCCTCGGCGGCCTCGCCGCGGAAGGTCAGTCGTCCGTCGTCGGCGAGGAAGAAATCGCCGCCGCCCTCGAAGCCGATCGCCCCTTCGCGTCTCGCGAGAAGAAGGGCCGCATCCATGATTGACGGATTCCACAGCCGCGCGAGTTGATTCAAGGCGCTGTCCCCGGGCGCGCCGTGGTCGGTCCAGACGCTGTCGATATTGGCCACGAAGACCGGGTCTGACCCGAGTAGGGCCGCCGCCTTCTTCAGGCCGCCGCCGGTTTCCAGCAGTTCGGCGCGCTCGTCGGAGATGAGGATTTCCGGACCGTCGTTCCGCGCCGCGAGATGGGATTCCAGCCGTTCGGCGAACCAGTGGACATTGACGACGGCGCGCTCGACCCCCGACTCGCCCAATCGGCGAAGCACATGGTCGATCAGGGCCTGTCCGGCGACCTCGACCAGGGCTTTGGGCCGGTCGTCGGTCAGGGGCCGCATGCGGGTGCCGAGGCCGGCGGCGAGGACCATGGCGGTCTTTGGGGCGGTGGTCGGCGCGGTCACGACCGGTTCTCCGCGACGCGCGCTTCAGTCGGGACGTGACGATCGAACCATTGCTTCAGGCCGTCGAGGCCGCCCGCCTCCAGATCGCGTTCCAGATGCCGCCAGGTGCGCGGCATGAAGGCGGTGTAGCGGTCGCGACGGAACAGCACCTCCTGGCGGGCGAAGACCCGGCCGAGGATGCGGGCCGCATTCAGGGCCGCCAGGGCGCGGTAGTCGTGCAGGAAGCTCTCGCGGTCGAGCGCCGGTCCCCGGGCGGCCAGATAGCGGTCCAGCATCGCCGTCTCCAGTTCGGGCGCGACATCGCGGCGGGCGTCCTGCAGCAGGTGCAGCAGATCCCAGGCCGGATGACCGCTGACCGCGTCCTGGAAATCGATCATCCCGACCCGCGCCAGACCGGGCCGGTCGGGCAGCCACAGCAGGTTCTCGGCGTGATAATCGCGGTGCACGAAGACCGGCGCCGCGGCCTCGCCCAGGGCGATCACCGGCGCCCACAGGGCCGACCACTCCGCCCGCGCCTCGTCCGACGGCGTCGGCAGGCCGGCGAAGGCCGGCCACCATTCGAGGAAGGGGTCCAGCCCGGCGCGATAGGCGAGGGCGTCATAGCGATGCAGCGGCCAGCGCTCGCCGTCGGCCTCGATCACCCGCGGCGGCGTCGTTTCGTGCAGACCGGCGAGGGCGTCGACCGCGGCGCCGTAGATCGTCTGCAAGTCCCGGTCGTGGGACGCAAAGACGTCATCGCCCAGATCTTCAAGCACCGCCAGTCCGGCGGCCGTGTCGCGGGCGCCGATCGCGGGGGTCGACAGGCCGCGCTCGCGCAGCCAGCCGGCGATGGCGACGAAGGCGGCCACCGACCCGCCGGCGAGCCGCGCCTCGGCGTTATAGCCCAGCGCCCGGCGTTGGTCGGCGTCGGCGTCTTCCGGGGCGACGGCGCTCTCCTCGGCGGGCGGCTGGTCCATCAGGATCAGGCTGCGGCCGTCGGGCGTGGTCAGCCGCTCATAGCGGCGTGTCGAGGCGTCGCCGGCCAGCGGCGTGCGGACCGCGTCGGCGAGGCCGGCCGTCTTCAGGAAGTCGAGACGTTGAAGCTCACGGTCAGACATGCAGATCCTTCAGCTTCTCTTCCCACGTCCCTGCGCCGGAAACGGTCGCAAGCCGGCCCTCGCCCGCCTCGGCCAGGGTCACGGTCAGCCGGTCCGGGCCCAGCCAGGCGGCGGGGTCGTCGCCCAGCCGCTCGGGCCATTCGATCACGGCGCAGCCCTCGTCCAGCGCCTCGTCCAGCCCGATCTCGGCCGCCTCTTCCGGGCGGGTCAGGCGGTAGAGGTCGAAATGGGCCACCGGCGGGTCGCTGTCGTAGAACTGCACCAGGGTGAAGGTCGGAGAGGGCACGTCCTCGTCCGGCCGGGTCAGGGCCCGCACCAGACCCCGCGCCAGGGTCGACTTGCCCATGCCCAGCGGCCCGTACAGCAGCACCGTCTCGCCGGGCGCCAACAGGGGGGCGATCGCCGCGCCCAGACGGGTCGTGGCGTCGGCGTCCGGCAGGGTCCAGTCGCATGTCCCACTCATGCGAAGTCAGCGTCCGGCTGGCTGGGCAGGACCCGTTCGGTGAAGGCCTTGAGCCCGTAGGTCGCCTTGACCGCGTCGATGTCGAGCCGCGTGGGCGGGATCGGCTTGCCGACCTTCAGCTGGAACGGCTTCTTCCGCTTGTTCAGCAGTTCGTGGAACAGGGTAATGTCGCGCAGCTCCTGGGACACCCGGTCGAACAGGTGGAACAGGGTCGAATTGGGTCCGGCGACATGGACCGGGACGACGGGGGCGTCGTATTTGCGGGCCAGGGAGGCCGCCGTCGGGGCCCATTCCGGGTCGGTGACCGAACCGTCGCGCGCCACCCGGGCCAGCCGGCCGGCGGGGAACATGACCACGCAGCGATCGGCCTCGAAGGCCTCCTTCGCGGCCTGAAGGGTGGCGCGGGTCTTCTCGCGGGTGCGTTTGGCCACGACCCATTCGACGGGAATCACGGCCTCGCCCAGCCGGGGCGAGACCCTGAGCGCATCGGCGTTGGCGAAGAAGACGGCGTCGGCCCGGCGGGCGCGGATGGCGTCGAAGACCGCGATGCCGTCGGCGATCCCCGTCGGATGGTTGGCCACCACGATGCAGCGGCCGCTGGCGGGAATCCGCTCGGCGTTCATCACCGTGACCTTCAGGTCCATGAGGTCGCTCATATAGTCCAGGGCCTCGGCCCCGGTCAGCGGCCGGACGGCGTCGGCCATGCGCACGGCGGCGCGGTAGTTGAGCAGCCGGTACAGGGCGGGCCGCACCACCGGCCAGAAGACGGACCGGGTCAGGCGTGGCGCGCGCTCGGCGATCAGCACGTCGCAGATGTGCGGTTCCCGGGAGCGGGGCGTGAGGGCGGCGGGGTCGGTCATTCGCCCCGTTTGTCGCCGCTTGCGGGAGCCGCCGCAAGCAGGGACTTGGCGCCTCGTCTTTGCCCCGCGCCGCCCCGGTGCTACGCCTGCGCCCCGAGACCTTTCCCCCCTGTCCGAGGAAGCCCGCATGCGTCCGTTGACCCGACTTCTCACCGGCCTGAGCGCCGCCGCCCTGCTGGGGTCCGCCGCCCTCCCGGCCCTGGCCCTGACGCCCGAAACCGCCCCGGCGACCGCGGCCGCCGCCCAGGACCCCAACACCTTCACCTGGCAGGACATGATCGCCCTGAACCGGCTCGGCGATCCGCAGGTCTCGCCGGACGGACGCAAGGTCGTCTATTCGGTCACCGCCACCGACGTCGACGCCAACCGCCGCTCGGGCGCCCTGTTCATGATGGACCTGCAGAACCCGGGCGAGCCGGTGCGGCTGGCCATCAACGAAGGCGGGGCCAACACCGCCCGCTGGGGCTCGGACGGCAATCTGTATTTCCTCTCGGGCCGTTCGGGCTCCAGCCAGGTCTGGCGCGCCGCCGCCGACGGCACGGGCCCGGTGCAGGTCACCAACCTGCCGCTGGACGTCAACGCCTATCGCCTGAGCCCCGACGCCGCGAAGGTCGTGGCGTCGCTGGCCCTGTTCCCCGACTGCGCCGACCTGGCCTGCACCGTCGACCGGACGAAGGCCGTGGCCGACGACCCCTCGACCGGCCAGGTCTATGACCGGATGTTCGTGCGCCACTGGGACACCTGGAACGACGGGACCCAGAACCACCTCGTCGTGGTCAATGCCGACGGCACGGGCGAGCCGGTGATCGTCACGCGCGGCTTCGACGGCGACACCCCCTCCAAGCCCTTCGGCGACGAGAGCGAATTCACCTTCACGCCCGAAGGCGACGCGGTTGTCTTCTCGGCCCGGGTGGCCGGCCAGTCCGAGCCGTGGAGCACCAATTTCGACCTGTTCCGCACCAACGGCCTGGGCGGCGACGGAACCTTCGAGAACCTGACCAATGACAATGACGCCTGGGACACCGGGCCGGTGTTCTCGCCGGACGGCCGGACGATGGCCTATCGCGCCATGGCCCGCCCCGGCTTCGAGGCCGACAAGTACGGGATCTTCCTGCGCGACATGGCCAGCGGCCAGGTCCGGCAAATCGCGGCCAACTGGGACCGTTCGGCGGACACCCTGCAGTGGTCGCGAGACGGCCGGACACTCTACACCACCGCCGGCGACGTGGGTCAGACCCGGCTGTTCGCCGTCGATGTGACCAGCGGTTCGGTCACCCCGATCACCGGCGAGGGCCATGTCTCGGCCTTCCAGCAGACGCCGTCGGGCTTCGTCTTCGCCCAGGACACCCTGACCCGGCCCAGCGAACTGTTCGTGAAGACCTTCCGCGGCCGCGAGATGCCGCGCCGGATCACCGATGTGAACCCGTCGCTGGACAATGAGGTCTTCGGCGAGCCGGAGCAGTTCAGCTTCCCCGGCTGGAACGGCGAGACGGTGCACGGCTATGTCATCAAGCCGGCCGGCTATGTCGAGGGTCAGCAGTACCCGGTCGCCTTCCTGATCCACGGCGGGCCGCAGGGCTCGTTCGGCAACAGCTGGTCGTACCGCTGGAACCCCTCGACCTACGCCGGTGCCGGCTATGCGGTGGTGATGATCGATTTCCACGGTTCGACCGGCTACGGCCAGGCCTTCACCGACGCCATCAGCCAGCACTGGGGCGACCGCCCGCTGGAAGACCTGCAGAAGGGCTGGGCCTACGCCCAGGAGACCTACGGCTTCCTCGATGGCGACAACGCCTGCGCCCTCGGCGCGTCCTACGGCGGCTATATGATCAACTGGATCGCCGGCAACTGGCCCGGCGAGTTCAAATGCCTGGTCAACCACGACGGCGTCTTCGACACCTTCGGCATGGGCTATTCGACCGAGGAGCTGTGGTTCACCGAGTGGGAATACGGCGGCACGCCGTGGGAAAATCCGCGCGGCTACCAGGAATTCAACCCGGCCAACCATGTGCAGAACTGGCGCGATCCGATGCTGGTGGTCCAGGGCGACCTCGACTACCGCATCCCGACCGCCCAGGGCCTGTCGACCTTCACCGCCCTGCAGCGGCGCGGCATCGACAGCCGTCTGGTGGTCTTCCCCAATGAGAACCACTGGGTGCTCAAGCCCGCCAACAGCCGCCAGTGGCACACCGAGGTGTTCGGCTGGCTCGACAAATACCTGAACCCCGCCGACTAGAACCGGGGTCGAAGCGACAGGACAGGGGGCGCGTCCGGCGACGGGCGCGCCCTTCTTGTTGCGGCCGATGGCGCCGACTGCGCCGTTCGTGCGTTGTCAGGGGTTCGGACGGAGTCCCGGCTTGCGCAACCCCCTGAAAGACAACCCGAACTGGTTGGTCGTGCGTGACCGGGCCCTGGTCCCGGCCGGCGCCTGGGCGCGCCAGAGACGGGACTGGATCGTCGCCAACGACCCCCTCTACGGCGGGCTGCGCCGTCCGGGCCGGACCGAGGCCATGGCCGCCGGCGGGACCGTCCTGCTTGTCGCCCTGCTCCTGCTCGTCATCGCCCTGTTCCAGTGGAACTGGCTGCGCGGGCCGATCGGCGACTGGGCCTCGGCGAAATATGACCGCGAGATCGAGCTGAACGGCGACCTCGACGTCAATCTGTTCAGCTGGACGCCCTCGGCCCGGGTCCGGGGTCTGCGCATCGGCGGTCCCGACTGGGCGCTGGAAGAGGACACGCTCAAGGTCGCCGACCTTCAGGCTTCGGTCCGGCTGGGCGCCCTGCTGGGGGGCCGGATCGAGATGCCGAGCCTGATCATCACCCGGCCCGAAGTGGTGCTGATCGCCGACGAAGACGGTCGGCGGAGCTGGGTGCTTGAACCCGACAGGACCGACGATCAGGGCATGAAGATTCCGCTGATCAATCATCTGGTGATCCGTGAGGGCAAGCTGAGCCTGGATGAACAGAAGCGCGACCTGACCCTGCGGGCGACGATTTCCGCGCGAGAGGGCACGGATGGACAGGCGGGCTTCCACCTCGACGGCCGCGGCACGATGAACGGCACGCCGCTGCGGCTGGAAGTGCGCGGCGGACCCTTCATCAACATCCGGCGCGACCGGCCCTACGGTTTCAAGGCCGAGCTGTCGGGCGTCGGCTCGACCCTGATCGCCGACGGCTCGATCACCCGGCCCTTCGACCTCGGCCAGTTCACGGCCACGCTCAGCCTTCAGGGGCGCGATCTGGCCGATCTGTACCTGCTGACCGGCATCACCACCCCCAACACCCCGCCCTATCGCCTCAGCGGCACGCTGAAGCGGGACGACAGCCTGTTCACCTTCAATGACTTCTCTGGGCGGGTCGGCACCTCGGATCTGTCGGGCGACCTCAAGGTCGACAGGGTCGACGACCGGCTCCGGGTCGATGCGGTCCTGCGTTCCCGCCTGCTGGACATCGACGACCTTTCCGCCGTGCTCGGCGGGACGCCCCGGGTGACGGCTTCGGGCGACACGGTCACCACCTCGGGCGCCGGCGCGAAGCTGTTGCCCACCGCGCCGCTGAACGTCGAGCGCCTGCGCGTCATGGACGGGACGCTGCGCTACCGGGCGGCGCGCGTGAAGCGCAACGAACTCGACATCCGCCAGGTCGATCTCGGCGCCGAGCTCAAGGACGGCATCCTGAACCTCGATCCCGTGTCCTTCGACTTCAACCGCGGCTCCCTGAACGGTACGGCGCGGATCGACGCCAACCGGGATACGCCCTTCACCACCGCCGATTTCCGGCTGAGAGGTTACCCGCTGGAGTCGATCATCCCCGCGCGTGACGGCGCACCGACCGTCACCGGCGCCGCCCTCGGTCGCGCGAAACTGGAAGGGGCGGGGGCGTCGGTCCACGATTTCGCGGCCAATTCGAATGGCACGATCAGCCTCGTCGTCCCGCAGGGCCGGATGCGCTCGGCCTTCGCCGAACTGCTCGGCATCAATGTCACCGCCGGCCTCGGCAAGCTGCTGTCGGGCGACACCGGAAGCGCCGAGATCCGCTGCGCCGTCGCGGACTTCACCGTCCGGGGCGGGACCGCGACCGCGCGGACCTTCGTCATCGACACCACCCCGGTCCTGGCCAGGGGCAGCGGGACGATCGACCTCGGGGCCGAGACCATGAACCTGCGCATCGACGGCGAGACCAAACAGGCGCGCCTGGTCCGTCTCTGGGCCCCGATCACCGTCCAGGGACCGCTGACGGCGCCGAAGGTCGGCGTGGACAGCGCGTCGGTCGCCGGCCAGGTCGGTATCGGCGCGGCCCTCGGCGCCCTGATCAACCCGTTGATCGCCCTGCTGCCCTTCGTCGATCCGGGCCTGGCCAAGGACGCCAACTGCGGCGCCCTCATCTCCGCCGCGCGATAGGTTGAGCCCAAACCGGCTTCCGTGCGTATCTTGGGGCCTGACGCCCCATTCGCCCGCAAGGACCGCATGACCCGAAGAGGCCTGTTCGCCCCCGCGCTCGGACTGCTCGCCGCCGCCTGTTCGCCGCTGACGATGCTCAACACCTTCGGACCGCGCGACGGCGGCGTGCGCCGGGCGGCCCGCGACATCGCCTATGGCGACGACCCGCGGCAGGTGTTCGACATCTTCGTCCCCACCACGCCGCAGCAACAGTCGTGGCCCGTGCTGGTGCTGTTCTACGGCGGCGGCTGGGACAGCGGCGACAAGACCGACTACGCTTGGGCCGCGCAGGCGCTGGCGGCCCGCGGCTTCGTCGTCGCCCTGCCGGACTACCGTCTGGTGCCCGAGGTACATTTCCCCGCCTTCATCGAGGACGCGGCCCTGGCGACCGCGAAGGTCGGCGAGATCGCCGGCCGGTACGGCGCCGACCCGGCCCGGCTGGGCGTGATCGGCCAGTCGGCCGGGGCCCATCTGGCCCTGATGATCACCCTCGACCGTCGCTATATGGCGGCCGCCGGCGCACCCGGCCTGATCCGGGCCGCCGTCGGCCTGGCCGGACCCTATGACTTCCTGCCGTTCGACGTCCCGGCCTCGGTCAACGCCTTCGGCCGCGTCGCCGACCCCACCCTGACCCAGCCGGTGACCTTCGCCCGCGCCGACGCCCCGCCGCTGTGGCTGGGCCACGGCACCGCCGACGTCATCGTCCACGCCGAGGACACCACCATCCTGTGCAACCGGATGCAGGCCGTCGGCGGGCGCTGCGAGGCGAAGCTCTATCCCGGCCTGAACCACGCCGACCTGATCTCGACCTTCTCGCCCCTGTTCCGCAAGAAGGCCCCGGTGCTGGCGGACGCCACCGCCTTCCTGCATCGCGAGCTGGGCTGATCAGGGACGGACGATCCGCTCGCCCATCAGAACCGGTCAGTGGCGTACGCGGCCGCGCCGGGGCAGTCTAGGCGCCGACGGGGAGATGACGATGCGGATTCTGTGGTCGGTGCTGATCATGCTGGGTCTGGCGGCGCCGGCGTCGGCGCAGGTTCCGCCGCCGTCAGCCGGGCTGACCGCGGCCTTCGAGGCCGCCCGCGCCGCATCGCCCACGGCGCCCCAGCTCGAGGCCGAGCAGCGCGAGTGGCTGCACTATCGGTCGCTGGACGAGTATGGCTACGGCGCCGACGGCGATGACGGGCGGATGCTCGAGCTGAACCGCCGGGCGCAGCGGGATCGGGCGCTGGGTGAGGCGACCGTGGCCTCGCCCGAAGCGCTCGGCGCCTGCATCGGTACGACGTTGAAGGGCTGTTCAAGCCGCGCCGCCGGATGGCTGACGTCGCCGGACGGAGAGCGTCTGTTCTGGCAGATGCAGGACGGAGTCACCGACGAGAACGGCATCACCGGCGGCTTCATCCTGCTGTCCGGCGACGGCGCTGGACCGCTCCGGCCGAGGGCCTGGGCGTTCGAGGGCTGGCGCTACGAGCCGCCGACCCTGCTGATGGTCGAGGGCGAGTTGTATGTGGCCGTCGCCGGCCGGATGGCGGGGACCGGGAACGGCAACGCCGATGTGCTGTTCCGCTGGTCGCCGGATGCGGCCGAGCCCCTGGTCCAGGTGGATAACTGGAGCTGGCGCGAACAGCTGGCCGAGCGACTCCCGACCGGGCTGGAGGTCTGGAAGGGCGTGGACTACCGCTATCCGGACAGCGACGTCTGGGCCTGGACCAAGCTGTGGCAACCCGATGACGGCAACTGCTGCCCCAGCGGCGGCGAGGCCATGCTGAGCTTCGAGATCAGGGATGATGTTCTTGTTCTGAGCGGGGTCAGCGTCAACGAGCCGCTGGTTGAGGCGGCCATGACCGTGCCGTCCGAGGTGTTCGACTGGATGGGCCGTAAGCTGATGTGCGATCACTGGCTGGGTGAGGAAGGCTTTGACGCCGACCGGCGGGAGCAGATCAATTCGGCCGTTCGTGAACTGCGCTGCGAGGCCGAGCCGGCGGACGGGGCGGCGCTGAAGGTCAAATACGCCGACAATCCGATGCTGTCGGCCCTGATCGCCCGCACGGCGGGCCCGCCGGCCGACTAAGCGCCACCGTCTCGCCAAGGTCATGATCATCCGCTAGAGGAGGCCATGACAGAAACGATGACAGCACAGGCGGCATTGGACCGCCTCGAAACCCTCTACAATCAATCCGTCTCCAACCTGCGCACCGCGGTGGGGACCTTCCTGAGGACCGGCGAGCGCGCCGATCCCGAGGCGCGGGCCAAAGGCCTGTTCTCCTATCCGGAGTTACGGGTCAGCTGGTTCGGCGAACGGCCGCAGAATCTCGCCACCCGCGCCTACGCCCGCCTGTCGCGGCCCGGCGTCTATTCGACCACCATCACCCGCCCCGATCTGTTCCGGCCCTATCTGACCGAACAGCTGGGCCTGCTGGAGGCCGACTACGGCGCCACCTTCGACGTCGGCCCGTCGGACCAGGAGATTCCCTTCCCCTATGTGATGGACGGCTCGGACGTGGCGCTGGACCGCAGCCAGACGGCCGCCGTCGCCCGCTATTTCCCGACCACCGACCTGGCCCATATCGGCGACGAGATCTCCGACGGGATGTTCGACCTCGGCCGGAACTTCCCGCTGGCCCAGTTCGACGGCCTGCGCACCGACTTCTCCCTGGCCCGGCTGCGCCACTACACCGGCACGCCGGTCGAGGACGTGCAGAGCTACATCCTGTTCACCAACTACAACCGCTACGTCGACGAGTTCGTGCGCTGGGCCTGCGCCCAGCTGCAGGACCCGAACAGCCCGTATGAGAAGCTGGTCTGCGCCGGCGGCATCGAGGTCACCCGCGACACGCCCAATCCCGAGACGGCGGTGATGGATGCGGCATGGAAGAAGCACCAGATGCCGGCCTACCACCTGACGGCACCGGGCTGGACGGGGATCACCCTGGTCAACATCGGGGTCGGGCCGTCCAACGCCAAGACCATCTGCGACCACCTGGCCGTCACCCGGCCGCACGCCTGGATGATGATCGGCCACTGCGGCGGCCTGCGGCCCAGCCAGAGCATCGGCGACTACGTCCTGGCCCACGCCTATCTGCGCGACGACCATGTGCTGGACGCGGTCCTGCCGCCGGACATCCCGATCCCGAGCATCGCCGAGGTCCAGCGCGCCCTCTATGACGCCGCCAAGGTCGTCTCCGGCGCGCCCGGCGAGGAGGTCAAGAAGCGCCTGCGCACCGGCACGGTGGTGACCACCGACGACCGCAATTGGGAGCTGCGCTATTCCAAATCGGCCCTGCGCTTCAACCAGAGCCGGGCCGTGGCCATCGACATGGAATCGGCCACCATCGCGGCCCAAGGCTACCGCTTCCGGGTGCCCTACGGCACCCTGCTGTGCGTCTCGGACAAGCCGCTGCACGGCGAGATCAAACTGCCGGGCCAGGCCAACCGCTTCTATGAGGGCTCGATCTCGGAGCATCTGCAGATCGGCATCCACGCCATCGACCTGCTCCGCGCCGAGGGCAGCCGCCTGCACTCCCGCAAGCTGCGCGCCTTCGACGAGCCGCCGTTCCGGTGATCAGGCCGGTTTGTCGGTCTTCTTGTTCTTTGCGAAGGCGTCCTCGACCTCGTCCCGGGTGATCCGTTTCGACGGATCGCCCGGCTGGTTGAGGTTCTGCTCTTCAGTGCCGTCGCCCATCATACCGGGATGAGGGTCTTTCTTCGGGTCGTCGCCCATGGCGATCACTCCTTCCACTCCCTGACGTAAAGCCCGGGCGAGGAAGGCCGTTCCCGCTATTTCTTAAGCCGCTTCGCATTGTCCACGGCGGTCCGGTGGATCGGACGCATCGCGTCAGCCTGGCCCTTCAGCAGGGCGCTGTTCAGCGTCAGCAGCTGCGCCGACGCGCGGCTCCACCAGCCGACGGCGTAGCTGTACTGGGCCTGCATCGCCGCGGCCGGGGTGGCGGCGGTGGCGATCGAGGTCGCGGCCTTCGAGGCGTGCCCGGCCTCGGTCATGACGCCCGAGCCCAGACGGCCGCCGATGTCGCCGAAGGTCTTCGCCATGGCCGAGGCGGAGGCCGACAGGGCCTCGACCTTTTCGGAACTCATCAGCGACATTTCCGTCAGATCCAGCTTGCGCGGATCGACCATGCCCGCGGCCATGATCTCCAGCCGGGCGTTGATGACGTCGCCGGCGGCCTTCATCATCTCGCCGCCGGACAGGGCGGTATTGGCCGCCCGCGCGCCGTCGCGGGTCAGGCGGCGGCCGGTCTTCAGGGCTCTGTCGAACTGGGTCATGCGCTGAGCCTTGGGCTGCAATCAGGTCGCGGGCAAGACCTCGTTGGAGAAGTCGGCGACATCCTTCAGCAGCGCCGGGACCGCCGCCTCGATGATGGTGCGGCCCTTTTCCGGGCTGGCCTGGGCCGGGTCCGAGCCGATCCGGCCGTCCGGGAAGCGGGCGCGATAGTCGAGGGCGTCGCGGATCGGCCCGGTCGGCGCGATCTGCGGGCTGTAGTCGGCGGTCTTGATATGATCCGGATAGGCGGCTTGCGTGACCGCGATCTCGGACGGGGTGGCGTGCATGCCATGGCCGGTCGGGAAGATGCGGTTGCACAGGCTGTTGACGCCCGGCAGGTCCCACCAGTTCTTCAGCTTCAGCACGAACGGCGGCTGCTCCTCGACGAAGGACCATTCCGCGTAGAGCTCGGCGAAGGTCGCCTCGATGGTGGCGACATTGCCGCCGTGGCCGTTGAGGAAATAGATCCGCTCGAAGCCGTGCCGGCTCAGCGAGCTCACCCAGTCGGTGATCGCGGCCATGAAGGTCGAGGGGCGCAGGGAGATGGTGCCGGCGAAGGCCAGGTGGTGCTGGGCCATGCCGATGTTGAAGGTCGGGGCCACGACCAGGCTTTCGTCCTGCTTCTCCGCCGCATGGGCGATGATCTCGGGGCACATCCAGTCGGTGCCCAGCAGGCCGGTCGGGCCGTGCTGTTCATTCGAACCGATCGGCACGACCACCGTCTTCGTGGTCTTCAGCCGGGCGTCGATCTCGGGCCAGGACGACAGATGGATCAGCATGGGGGAACTCCGGAACGATTTCCGCGCGGTCTAGGCCGATTGGCGGCCGGGGCCAACCTTCAGCGGGCGAAGGCCCTGAGGAAGCGGCGGGCGGCCTCGGCGGCGCGCGCCTCGAGGTCGAAGGCCGGCTGGGCCACGCCGAGCACGCCGCGCAGATGGCCGTGGCCCAGCACCATGCCCGAGAACATCTCGGCCGCGGCGTCGGGATCGGGGATCGACAGCAGGCCCTGCCGGTCCTGTTCGGCCAGCCAGGCCGACAGGCGGCGCAGGCCCTCGGCGGGCCCGGCCTGGTAGATGGCGTCGGCGAGGTCCGGCATCTCGGGCGACATCAGGGCCACGCCGCGCAGCGAGGCGCCGGCGTCGGCCCGGCACAGCTTCTCCAGCAGGCCGGCGGCGAAGGCGGTCAGCACTGTCTGCGGATCGCCGCCGGCGCGCAGGGGGGCGCTGATGGCGTCGGAGCGGCGGGCGGCGAGGGCGCGGCCGATCTCCAGCTTGTTGGGAAAGCGGTTGTAGAGGGTCTGGCGCGACACCCCGGCGCGACGCGCGATCTGCTCCATCGAGGCCAGGACGCCCTTCTCCCCGAACAGGGCGGACGCCGCCTCGAGGATGGCCTCGGTCTTGGCCTCGTCGACCTGTCCGCGCACCCGGGCCATCAGTGCGCCTCCACCGGCGAGGCCCCAGCCGGCGTCTTGACCGGGCGCGACAGCAGGGTGACGCAGGCGGCGAAGGCGCAGGCGATGGCCAGCATGGCGAAGGCGTCGCCGAAGGCCAGGGTCGTCGCCTGCCGGTTCAGCATGCCGTAGACCGCCTTCATCGCCGCCCCCGCCGGATCGACCGAGCCCGCGAACCTGTCCTGCATCCCCGCCAGCATGGCCTGCATCCCCGCGCTCGTCACGGGGATGTTCTGGGTCAGCTCGCTCATGTGCAGGGCGGTGTTCTGCGTCAGGGAGGTGTTGAGGATGGCCAGGCCGAAGGCGCCGCCGACGTTGCGGCTCAGATTGACCAGGCCCGAGGCGTTCTTGACCATTTCCGGCGGCAGGGTCGACATGGTCACCTGCTGGGCCGCGATCATGGCCAGCATGACGCCGCAGCCGCGCACCGCCTGCACCCCAGCGAACTCCCAGAAGCCCCAGTCGGCCGTGACCAGTCGCGCGTCCCACATGCCCCAGGCGCACATCATGAAGCCGCCGAACATCAGCAGCCTCAGATCGACCTTGCGCACCAGCCGCCCGGCGAAGGGGGCGGTCAGGAACATGGCCAGGCCCGAGACCACCATGGTCGTCCCCACCTCGGAGGCCGAATAGTCGCGCACCCGGCCGAGGAACAGCGGCAGCAGGAAGGTCCCCCCGAACAGGGCCGCGCCGACGGTGAAGGTCATCACCACCCCGACGAGGAAATTGCGGTTGGTGAAGGCGCGCAGTTCGACGATCGGATTGCGGTAGGTCAGCGAGCGCCAGATGAAGGCCGGGCCGGTGATGGCGGCGACCACGGCCAGCAGCAGGATCATGTCGTCGGCGAACCAGTCGTTCTTCGACCCCTCCTCGAGCACGAATTGCAGGCTCATCAGGAAGGTCGCCATCAGCCCCAGTCCGGCCCAGTCGAACCCCTTGGCCAGCGACGGATCGCCCTTGTCGAAATTGGCGTAGCGACCGACCAGGAACAGCACCAGCATGCCCGGGACGACGTTGATGAAGAACAGCCAGCGCCAGCTCAGCCATTCCGTCAGGTGTCCGCCCAGGGTCGGGCCGACGGTCGGGGCCAGGGTGACGATCAGGCCCATGACGATGCTGGCCGTGACCCGCTTGTCCGGCGGGAAGGCGGTGAAGGCGACGGCGAAGACGGTCGGGATCATGGCCCCGCCGACGAAGCCCTGCAGCGCCCGGAAGAAGATCATCGCCTCGATCGAGGACGACATGCCGGTGGCCACGCTCATCAGCAGGAAGCCGGCGCAGGAGACGAGGAAGACCTTCTGGGTCCCCCACAGCCGCGACAGGTATCCCGACAGCGGGATCATCACGACCTCGGGGATCAGATAGGCGGTCTGGATCCAGCTGATCTCGTCGGCCGAGGCGCCGACCCCGGCCTGGATCTGGGGCAGGGACGAGGCCACGATCTGGATGTCGAGGATGGCCATGAACTGGCCGATCACCATGCCGGCGAAGCCGAGCAGCAGGACGGTCCAGTTGATCGCGGGCGCCGGCGTCGGCGCGACGGCCTCGACGGTCGGGGCGGCGGCGGTCACCGGACTGCGGCGTCCGCGGGCGCGGCGGCGACGACGGGGCCGGTCGCCGCCTCGGCGAAGGACGGGCCGCCGCGGCTCTTCAGATCGACCTTGACCTCGACCGACAGGCCGGGCCGCAGGGCGGCGGCGCCCGCCGCATCGACGCGGATGCGCACCGGCACGCGCTGGGTGATACGGGTGAAATTGCCGGTGGCGTTCTCGACCGGGATGAGGGCGAACTCCGAGCCCGTGGCGGGGGCGAAGCTGTCGATGTGGCCGGTCAGCCGCTCGCCCGGGAAGGCGTCGGCGCTGATCTCGACGGTCTGGCCGAGGCGCAGGCGGTCGAGCTGGGTCTCCTTGAAATTGGCCACCACATAGGCGTCGCCCAGCGGCACGATGGACAGGATCTGGCCGCCCGGCCGGACGTATTGTCCGACCCGCACGCCGCGGGCGCCGACCACGCCGCCGACCGGGGCGCGGATGACGGTGCGGTCGAGGGCGATGCGGGCCTGTTCGACCTGGGCGCGGGCCAGGTCGACGGCGGCCAGGCTCTGGCTGCGCGTCGAGCCCAGCACCCCGGCGGTGCGCTGTTCGGCGACCAGGGCGGCCTCGGCCTCGGCGACCGAGGCGGCCGCCGTGCGGGCGCCGGCCCGTTCGGTCTGGATACGGGCCTGGGAGACCCAGCCCTGTTCCGCCAGCTTGCCGTAGCGGTCGACCTGCTGGGCGGCCAGTTCGGCCTGGGCGCGGGCCTGGGCCACCCCGGCGGCGCGCGAGGCGATGACCGCCTGTTCCTGGGCGGCGCGGGCGTCGACATTGCCGACGGCGGCGATCACGGCGGCGAGGTTGGCCTCGGCCTGGGCCAGGTCGGCGCGGGCGTCGGCGTCGTCGAGCCGGATCAGGATCTGGCCGGGCGCGACCCGCTGGTTGTCCGCCACCAGCACCTCGACGACATAGCCGTCGATCTGGGGACTGACGCCGGTGGTGTCGGCCTGGACGAAGGCGTTGTCGGTGGCCTCCCAGCGCTGCTTGCCCTGCCACCAGACCACGCCGCCGATGACGAGGGCCAGGGCTGCGACCGCGGCGACGATCAGGGGCAGGCGTTTCTTGTGGGCGGGGGTCAGGGTCATGGCGGACTCGAAAGCGTGTCGGGGAGGACGGCGCTAAAATGGACAAGACTGTCCAGAAATCAACCGATCTTCTGCGGACGACTCTCACATCCTGTTTCGGAACCTGCTTGACCGCGGCGGCCGGGCGGTCTCGATTACGGCCAAGCTGACAGGAGAGCCCCATGAAGCGCCTCGCCGCCCGTTTCGCCCAGCCCGCCAGTCTTCTGATCCTGAGTTGCGCCATTCTGTTCGACCTGCCGTTGGCGGTGGGGCTGGCCGGCATGGTGATCGGCGCGGGAGCCCTGTTCATTCCCGAGCGCTGGGCGAACTGACGCCCTCCCGGTTCCGGTCCGCGTCTGCTACCCGACCCGGATGAAGCCGCCCAAGGCCCGTTCCAGACCAGCGCCCAAACCCGCGCCGAAGCGCCCCGCCGTCATGACGGGGGCGATGGTCCCCGTGCTGGGCTGGCCCCCGGACGAGGACCGGGTCGAGGCGATCTTCGAACGGCTGTCGCGGATCATGCCCGAGCCGAAGACCGAGCTGCACTTCTCCAGCCCCTATACGCTGGTGGTCGCCGTCGCCCTCTCCGCCCAGGCCACCGACGTCTCGGTCAACAAGGCCACGGACAAACTGTTCGCCGTCGCCGACACCCCGGCGAAGATGCTGGCGCTGGGGGAAGAGGGACTGGTCCCCTACATCGCCTCCATCGGCCTGTATCGGGGCAAGGCCAGGAACGTCATCGCCCTGAGCCGCATCCTGCTGGAACAGCATGGCGGCGAGGTCCCGCTCAATCGCGCCGACCTCCAGGCCCTGCCGGGCGTGGGCCGCAAGACCGCCAGCGTGGTGCTCAACGAACTGGGGATCGAGGCCGCCATCGCCGTCGACACCCACGTCTTCCGCGTCTCCCACCGCCTCGGCCTCGCCAACGCCGGTACGCCGGACAAGGTCGAGGCCCAGCTGTTCCGCGTCGTGCCCGAGCACTGGCTGCCCAAGGCCCACCACTGGCTGATCCTGCACGGCCGCTACACCTGCGCGGCCCGCAAGCCGAAATGCTCGGCGTGCGTGATCAGCGACCTGTGCCCGTCGCGGGTGGGGCTGGTGGCGTTGGGGGAGGCGGGGTGAAGGGGACTGGCTAGGCCACACCGTTACAGTAGGCACCCGCCACCCTCAGCGTTTCCGGCTCTATCCAGAGCGTGACGTAGCCGCATCCTCCGTCCGCAACCGACGGTGCGGGTTCGTCAAGGTGAACGCCTCGTCCGCGTCTTCGAAGCAAATCTTCCGAAGGTTGGGTCACCGGCCGGCAGTCGGTCATGGCGCCGTCCCGATAGGTGCAGCTCATCCAGTCGTCGGGGTATCGCTCAATTGGTCGAGCGTAGGTGGCATTTACCAGCCTGACGCCATCGATCTCGGCGATCTCGTAGTAACGGGCATAGGTTTCGAGCGACAGGTGCCCGCGGTATGAAGCGTCGTTATTCAGTGCCTCATTCAAATCGAGCGATTGTTCGAACAGCTGCACCCATTCAAGCGTCACCGCCCGGTCCTGCGATGCTGCCGGCTTTCCGAGCGGTAAGGTGAGCAGCAACGCGAAGACTGTGACGACCACTGACCGGTTCATGTGGTCAGGCTAGCACGCTCACCGCCGAGAGCTACAGCCGCGCCTTCACCGCCTCCGCGAACCGGTTCCCGCCTTCCGGCGCCGAGGCCAGATAGAAGTCCGGTTCGATCAGCTCCGCCTCCATCAGCAGCCAGCCGCCGTCGGCGTCCGGAGCCATGTCGATGCGGGCGTAGAGCAGGTCCTCGCCGATCGCCGTCAGCGTCTGTTCCGCCAGCGCCAGGGCGCCGGGCGGCGGCTCCGGCAGGGCGGCATAGCCGCCGCCGTACTGGACCTGGACCCGGAACTCGCCGGGGACCGGCCGCTTGTTGACGACGTGGCTGAGCCGGCCGCCGAAGAACAGGAGCGAGGTCTCCCCCTCGCTCTCGATGCTGGGCAGATAGGGCTGGATCATCGCGGGGCCCTCGGGGGCGCCGACCATGGCCTCGCCGCGCGACAGCAGCAGCGTCTTGTACGCTCCGCCCGAGACGCGCGGCTTGACCACGATCTGGTCGGTCCCGAAGCGGTCGAAGGCGGCGTCGACGTCGGCCTGGGTCGGGCCGTCGATCCAGACGGTGTCGGGGATGGCCACGCCCGCCCCGGCCAGCCGGCCCAGATAGGACTTGTCCGAATTCCAGGCCAGCACCGACGGCGGGTTCAGCATCTTCACCCCGGCGGCCTGCCAGGTCGCGCAGGCCTGCATCCAGCGGTCGTGGTCGCGGTGATAGCCCCAGGCGATCAGCGGCAGGACCAGCGGAAACCGCATCAGGCCCGACGCGTCGTCGATGTGATCCGTCCAGGCCGTGGGAACCGCCGTCAGCCCGGCCGTGGCCAGGGCCTCGGCCAGCCGCTCCAGCACGCCGGGCCACTGGCCGGCGTAGGAAGGGTCTGCGGCGTCGGGGGTCAGGACGGCGATCTCGGTCATGACCGCCTCATAGCGAAACTGCGGCAATCGCATAAGGCTTTCCTTATGCTTTTGGGATGACGCCGGGCCGGGCGTCCGCTATGGGCCGCCCATGACCCAGAACCCCGCCTCCTATGACGTCTGCGCCGTCGGCAACGCCATCGTCGACGTCCTCGCCCCCTGCGACGCCGCCTTCCTGACCGCCCAGGGCCTGACGCCCGGCTCGATGCAGCTGGTCGATGCGCAGCAGAGCGCCGCCCTCTACGCCGCCATGGCCCCCGGCGTGGAGGCCTCGGGCGGCTCGGCGGGCAACACCGTCGCCGGCGTCGGCTCCTTCGGCGGGCGCGCGGCCTATATCGGCAAGGTCGGGGACGACCAGCTGGGCGGGGTGTTCAGCCACGACATCCGCGCCGCCGGCGTTGCCTTCGTCACGCCGGTGCTGCCCGGCGCCGCGACCGGCGCCTGTATGATCAACGTCACCCCCGACGGCCAGCGCACCATGTGCACCTTCCTCGGCGCCGCCAACCAGCTGGAGGCCGCCGATATCGACGCCGGACTGATCGGCGCCTCGGCCATCCTCTATCTGGAGGGCTATCTGTTCGACCCGGCCCCGGCCCGCGCCGCCTTCGAGGCCGCCGCCGCCGCCGCCCACGCCGCCGGGCGCAAGGTCGCCATCACCCTGTCGGACACCTTCGTCGTGGCCCGCTGGCGCGCCGAACTGCTGGCCTTCATCGAGGCCTCGGCCGACATCGTCCTGGCCAATGAGGGCGAGCTTCACGCCCTGTTCGAGACCGAGGACTTCGACCACGCCGCCGCCCACCTCGGCCGCATCGTCGACATCGCCGCCGTCACCCGCGGGGCCGCCGGCTCGGTGGTGTTCGGAAACGGCGGCGCGGAACGGGTCGAGGTCGCCGCCTGCCCGGTCGACAAGGTGGTCGACACCACCGGCGCCGGCGACCAGTACGCCGCCGGCTTCCTGCTCGGCCTCGCCCGCGGCCTGTCGCTGGAAGACTCCGGCAAGCTCGGTTCGCTGGCGGCGGCGGAAGTCATCGCCCACTGGGGGCCGCGGCCGATGACGTCGCTGGAAGGGCTGGCGAAGAAGGCGGGGCTGACGCTCGCCTGAACCCTCTCCCGTTGGGAGAGGGCTTGAGCGTCCGGGAGCGAAGCGATCGGTTGCGCGAAAGGGAGTGGGTCGGGTGGCGGCATTCGGCGAAGCCGTGTCGCTGTTCGGAGCGGCGGCTTGCGCCGAAGGATGGAGCCGACCCACATCCGGCCCTTCGGGCCACCTTCTCCCAATGGGAGAAGGATCAGGATCTGCGGATCGTCACATACAGCGCCCCGTCGCCGCCATGATGGCGGGCGGCGGACGCAAACCCCGACACCACCCCGCGCAGCGCCGGACCTTGCAGCCATTCATGCACCGAAGCGCGGATCACCCCCGTGCCGCCGCGCCGGCCCTGGCCGGTGATCACCAGAACCGAGCGGTATCCCCGCGCCTGGGCGCCGAGCAGGAAGGCCGTCAGGGCGTCCTGGGCCTGGAAGCGGCCGAAGCCGTGCAGGTCGAACCGCGCCTCGATCGGATCGCGTTCGCGCGACAGCCGGCGCTGGCGGCGCGGCTCCAGCTCTTCCGGATGGCCGCGCGGACGGGCGGGGGCGGGGACGGGCGGGCTCCAGGCCGGGGCGGCGGCGCGCGCCTTCGCCAGCCCCTTCGGCTGCGGCGCGGCGGGGGGATCGACCACGGCGGCGCCCGGCGTGACCCGGGTCGATTTCTTCGGCTTCGCGGGGGTGACCGAACCGGCGACGCGGGCCCAGATGCGGTGGTCGTCGGGGCTCAGGTCGTCGCGGCGGCTCATGTCGTGCCGGGGGCGTTCCCGTCGACGTCCTCGTCCGAACCGGCGTCCTGCGGTCCCGGCGTCTGCGTCAGCAGGTCGCCCGGCTGGCAGTTCAGCTCGCGGCAGAGGGCGTCCAGCGTCGTGAAGCGGATGGCCCGCGCCTTGCCGGTCTTGAGGATCGACAGGTTCGCCAGGGTCACGCCGACGCGGTCGGCGAGCTCGGTCAGCGACATGCGCCGTTCGACGAGGATTCGGTCAAGCTGTACGCGGATGGCCATGGACGCTCTCTAGCTCAGTCCGATCAGATGGTCAGTTCAGATTCGCGCCGCAGCCGGGCGCCTTCGCGGAACACCTCGGCCAGGACGAAGACGACGAGCACGGAAAAGGCGGGGGTGACCAGGTCGAACAGGCTGGGCGGCTCAAGCGCGCCGCGCACCAGCCGCGAGACCAGGGTCTGGCCGATCCAGGCGCCGCCGGTCACCGTGGCCAGGGTCAGGCCGATCTGCTTCAGCCGGCTGACGTTGGCGGGCTG
Source organism: Brevundimonas sp. (assembly GCA_004296955.1). Taxonomy (GTDB): domain Bacteria; phylum Pseudomonadota; class Alphaproteobacteria; order Caulobacterales; family Caulobacteraceae; genus Brevundimonas. The sequence goes on along the minus strand of SCVB01000025.1, from coordinate 33,604 downwards.
GAAGGGATCGCCGATGCGAAGGCTGTGCACGATGCGGCGCAGGTGGCGGAGGATCAGGGCGAAACCGGCGAAATAGCCGGCGAAGGCGCCGATTCCGAACAGGGCGTAGGCGCGCGGTATCGGCACGCTGGTGCCGCCGTCGTCCGAGGTCGCGGTCAGGTCCAGCGGACCCATCGGAACGAAGGCCATGAAAAGGAAGGCGAGGACGGCGGCGCAGGTCAGCAGCGCCAGGATCCAGAAGGCGGCCCCGAGGGCGACGCCGAGCAGGCTGGATATCGATCCCGGACCGAGGGCCGGCAGGGCCGGGGTCCGGACGGACGGTACGCGGATCCCGAGCGAAAGCGACTTCGGGAAACGCATGGGTCGACCTCTCTGTTAGCGGGCCGGTCGGCGGGGCGAGGATGCCGCGCGGGGTCCGGCGAACCCACACGCGGTCTTATTCATCGCGATTGTCATGCCGATCGTCAAAGCTCCTGTGACACAGAAGAGTAGAATCACAGGGCCTGGATCAGGGTGGCGACCAGGGCGGTCGGCAGGGCGGCGAGCAGGAAGGCGTTGAGGATGCCGTGGCCGACCTTCTCGATGAAGTAGGAAGCGTTCATGGTGTTCATGGTCTTTCTCCGTTGGTCCTGAGCGAGGGATGTTTTCACCCCTGTTTTGTAGTGCCGCTGCATTGATCGTGCGTCTTTGCCTTCGATCAAGGAACGTCGCGGCGTCCGTCCTTGAAGATATAGATAGGCCGTGCTCTGAGGAAAAGCACGTTACATATCGTTTAACGATATTAAACTTTGGCAATAGATTGTTGCGGAGCGCGTGATCAGGATGAATCTGAAGCTAATCAAGGGGATGCGGCTGGTCGTGGCGACCCATAATCCCGGCAAGGCGGTCGAGATCGACGCCCTGCTGAACGGACATTACGACGTGGTCACCGCCGCCAGTCTGAATCTGCCCGAACCGGACGAGACCGAGAGCACTTTCGCCGGCAACGCCCTGCTCAAGGCCCGCCATGCGGCCGACCGGTCGGGCGAGGTCGCCCTGGCCGACGACTCCGGCCTGTCGGTGGCGGCGCTCGACGGGGCCCCGGGCATATTTTCCGCCCGCTGGGCCGGGCCGGACAAGGATTTCGCCTTCGCCATGCGCCGGGTGGAAGAAAGACTCGAGGAAGTCGGGTCCGACGATCGCCGCGCCTGGTTCACCTCGGCCCTCGCCGTGGCCTGGCCGGACGGCCCCGCCGTGGTGGTCGAGGGCCGGGTCGACGGCCTGCTGACCTTCCCCCCGCGCGGCGACCGCGGCTTCGGCTACGACCCGATCTTCATCCCCGACGGCCGCGACCAGACCTTCGGGGAGCTGGATCCGGTCCTGAAGGACAGCATCAGCCATCGGGCGGCGGCGTTCGCCAAGTTGAGGGCGGCGTTGATGGAGGGGTGATTGGTGGTTGGTGATTGGCGGCTGCATCGCCGCCGCCGATCACCGCCCGAGCACCGGCGTCTGCCCCCGCCAATCACCAACCGCCAATCACCAACCACCAATCACCCCCATGCCCCCCAACCCCGGCTCCGACCTCGCCCTCTACGTCCACTGGCCGTACTGCGCCCGGATCTGCCCCTATTGCGACTTCAACGTCGTGCGCGACCGGGGCCGGGCGGAGGAGCAGGCGGCGCTGGTCGCGGCCATCCTCGCCGACATGGAGGCGCATGCCGCCCTGACCGGCCTGCGTCGGCTGGCGTCGATCTTCTTCGGCGGCGGCACCCCTTCCCTGATGGCGCCCGAGGCCGTCGCCGCCGTCATTGACCGCGCTCGCACCCTGTTCCCGCCGCGCGGCGACATCGAGATCACGCTGGAGGCCAATCCCACTGATGCAGAGGCCGCCCGGTTCGCGGTCCTGGCCGGGGCCGGGATCAACCGCCTGTCCATGGGGGTCCAGGCGCTGGACGATGCGGCCCTGGCCTTCCTCGGCCGCAACCACTCGGCGGACGAGGCCCGCCGCGCCGTCGCCGTCGCCGCCCGCGCCTTCCCGCGCCTGTCCATCGACCTGATCTACGCCCGCCCCGGCCAGACCGTCGCCGGCTGGACCGCCGAACTGACCGAAGCCCTCGACATGGGCTTCGAACACGTCTCGCCCTATCAGCTGACCATAGAGCCGACGACCGCCTTCGGACGGGCGGTGGCCCGCGGGGCCTGGACCCCGCCCGACGAGGATCTGTCCGCCGCCCTCTACGAAACCACCCAGGCCGTGCTCGAGGCCGCCGGCTTCGACGCCTATGAGGTCTCCAACCACGGGCGCGGCGAGGCGGCCCGCTCGGCCCACAATCTCCACGTCTGGCGCGGCGGCGACTACCTCGGTCTCGGGCCCGGCGCGCACGGCCGGCTGACCCTGGACGGCGCGCGCACGGCGACCGTGGCCCACCGGGGGATCGGGGCCTATGTCGCCGGGGTCGCGGCGGGGACGCCGTGGAGCGAGCGGGAGACGCAGTCGGCGCGCGACGCGGCGGAGGAGAAGGTCCTGCTCGGTCTGAGGACCGTCGAGGGCGCGGCGCTGGCGGATCTGGCGACCCTGGGGCGGACCGTCGAGTCAGAGCCGCTGGCCGGGCTTATCGCGGACGGATTCCTGGTCGCCGAAGCGGGACGGGTCAGGGCGACGGCGGCCGGCCGGCCGGTGCTGGACGGGGTGTTGAAGGCGCTGCTGGTCTGAGCGCGCCGCGCCTACCAGCGCAGGGCGAACCGGCCGGCCACGGCGCCGATGAGGCCCGCGCCCGCGACGCCTAGGGTGTACCAGGTCGCCACAAAGGCGGCGGTCGATTCCGGACAATGCAGCAGACCATAGGCCGTCGCCGCGATTCCTCCGGTGGCGACGCCCAGGGCGAACCCCGAGAAGGCCGGACGGGTCGGGGCCAGTCTTCGCGCCGACAGGAACGTCGGAACGGCGGCTGCCGCCGAAACCAGCAGGATGTTCCGGCCGCAGATCGTCCAGGTCCGGCCCAGCCAGTCGGCCAGCCGTTCGTCGCCGGGGGCCGCAAGGAGTTCCACCGCCCCCCAGAGCATGGCCAGGCCGACGATCGCCGCCAACGCCGCCAGCGGGACGCGCGTGTCTGCGCCCGGCCGACCGGCTCTGGCGCTCAGCCACAGGGCCGCTCCGGCGAGACCCGCCGTATAAAGTCCCTTCATCCAGGTCGTCGGGGACGAGAGGATTTCGGCCAGGGCCGGCCGAATGCCGAGCAGGATCGCTACAGCGGCCACCGAGGCCGCCGCCGCGCAGGCCAGCAGCAGGGGATTCAACCGCGCGGGTCGCGCCGGTTGCAGTCCCGCCGCCAGGGCGTCGATGAGGTCATCAGTCTTCATGGGAGATCACGCTGGCGGACAGCGCCTTCATTGAACGGTGGACGCTGACCTTGGCGGCGCCCTCGGTGCAGCCGTTCCGGGCCGCCGCCTCGGCCAGGCTGAACCCCCCGATCCGCACGTCCTCGATCAGGCGGCGCTGCCGCATCGGCAGGATCGACAGGACCTTCGAGAGGTCCCGCCGCACGACGCCGTCCTCGACGGAATGCTCGGCCGTCAGAACGGCCGCGTCCTCCATGGGTACGTCGACCCGGCGGCCCTGCCGACGGAAATGATCGATCAGCTTGTAGCGGGCGATCGCATAGGCCCAGGCGGTGAAGGCCATCGACCGGTCATAGGTCGCCCGCTTGGCGTGGATGGCGATCAAACAGTCCTGCACCAGGTCCTCGGCATCGGCTTCCAGACCGCTCAGGCGACGTCTGAAATAGGGGGTCAGGGCGCCCCGAAGCTGGGTGAGCAGCATGCGCCAGGCCACGGGATCTCCCTCGAGACCTCGCAGCATCAGCCCCTTCAGCTCGGCTTCCCTGTCCACCACGCCACTCCATTCGCGCGGAACCCGTCCGAAGTTACATCGCGCGCGGCGGCCTTCGTCGAAATAAATTCCGGGGCCCTCCCGTAACCTTGGCCGTGACGCCGTCGAACTCCCTGCTGCAAGGCCGTTCCGCCCCGGACCGGCGCATGAGGAGACGACCCCATGAACACCCAGGCCAAACTCATCGTGGGCGCCGGCGCCCTGCTCGCGCTCGGCGCCACCGCCGCCGCAGCCCAGGAACGCCCCACCGCGGCGCAGGAAAACGCCATGGAGAAATGCTACGGCGTCGCCCGCGCCGGCCAGAACGACTGCGCCGCCGGCCCCGGCACCACCTGCGCCGGCACCTCGACCCGCGACTATCAGGGCAACGCCTGGAAGCTGGTCGCCAAGGGCACCTGCACCACCATCCGCACCCCCCGGGGCAACGGCTCCCTGAGCCCGATCGCCAACCGCTGATGACCGTCTTTCCGACCGCCGGGCTGGGCCTCAAGCCGCAGCACTATGTTGAAGCCGAGGCCTGTCCGGCGGCCGGACCCCAGCGCGGCCTGTGGTTCGAGGTTCACCCCGAGAACTACATGGTCGCGGGCGGCCCCCGGCTCGGCTGGCTGGAGCGCATCCGCGCCGTCCATCCGCTGTCCCTGCACGGCGTGGGACTGTCCCTCGCCGGCGACGAGCGGCCGGACCGGTCCCATCTGGCCCGATTTCGCGCGCTGATCGACCGCTTCCAGCCTTTCGCCGTGTCAGAGCATCTGGCCTGGTCGCGGCGGGGAAACGTCTATCATCCCGATCTCCTGCCGGTTCCACGCAGCCGGGAGATGCTGACCCTGATCTGCGAACACATCGACGAGGCGCAGGTCGCCCTGGGGCGTCGCCTGCTGATCGAGAACCCCGCCGCCTACCTCCCGCTGTTCGGCCATGGCTGGGAAGAGGTCGACTTTCTGGTCGAGATCGCCCGGCGCACGGGCTGCGAACTTCTGGTGGACGTCAACAATGTGTTTGTCAGCGCCTCAAACATGGGTTTGTCGGCCGAGGACTGGCTGGACCGCGTTCCCGCCTCCCTCATCGGCGAGATCCATCTGGCCGGCCATCGCCCGGATCCGGTGTGGGGCGAGGCCCTGCTGATCGACAGTCACGACGCGCCGGTCAGCGAGGCCGTCTGGGGTCTCTATCGCCGGCTTCTCGACCGGATCGGCCCCCGGCCCACCCTGATCGAGCGGGACGGGCAGGTTCCGCCGTTCAGCGAACTGCTGGACGAACAGGCCCGCGCCTGCCGCGCCCTGACGGCCCTGGAGGCCGCGGCGTGACCCGCTTTCATCACGCGCTCTCGGTCGCCCTGGACGGCGGCTTTGACGCCCTCTGGCCGCATCTGACGCCCGATGATCGGACGCTGGGCGCCATCGCCGTCTATCGCAACACCTCGATCAAGGGCCGGGTCGACGCCCTGGAGGCCAACTACCCCACGGTGTCCCGACTGGTCGGGACCGAGTGGTTCCGCGCCGCGGCCCGGGAGTTTGTCGAGGCCGAGCCCGGCGACGATCCCGTTCTGGCGGCGTACGGCGCCGCTTTTCCGGACTGGCTCGCCGACTTCGAGCCGGCGAGGGACATGCCCTACCTGGCGCCGGTCGCCCGCCTCGACCGGGCCTGGACCGAGGCGCATCTGTCCGCCGACGCGGTCCCGCTGTCTGCGCCGCAAGCGGCGGCCGCCGGACTGGCGCTGACGGCCATGCCCGCGCGCCTGCATCCCTCGGTCCACCTGTTCTGGTTCGACTGGACGGCCCCCTCGCTCTGGCTGGCGCATCGATACCCGTCCCTGCAGGCGGACCTGTGCTGGAATCCCGAGCCCGAGGGCCTGCTGATCCATCGTCCAGGCGCAGAGGTGCGCGCCCGCCGCCTTTCGCGAGCCGAATGGGTCTTTCTCGACGCCTGCCGCAAGGGCCGCCCGTTCGGCGTGGCGTGTTTGGCCGCCCGATCGGTCCGTCCCAGGGCCGACATCTCCTCGCTTTTCGCCGACCTCATCGTCCTCGGAGTCTTCGATTCCGCCGGCCTCCGGAGCCCTCGCCCATGAATGTCATCGCCCGCATCCACCAACGCATCTCGGCCGCCATCCCGGACTGGCCCCTGACCCTGCTGCTGCGTCTCGGCGTGGCGATCCCGTTCTTTCTGTCCGGCCGGACCAAGGTCGAGGGGCTGCTGACCATCACGCCGTCCACCCGCTACCTGTTCGCCGAGGAGTACCGCGTTCCGCTGCTTCCTCCCGATCTCGCCGCCACACTGGCCACGTACGCCGAACACGCCCTGCCGGTTCTGCTGGTCCTCGGACTGTTCACACGGTCCGCCGCCCTCGGCCTGCTGGCCATGACCCTGGTCATCCAGCTCTTCGTGATCCCCGGGGGCTGGCCCACGCACCTGCTCTGGGCGGGACCGCTCGTCTATCTGATCGCGCGCGGACCCGGCGCGGCCAGTCTGGACCGTGTGCTGAAGTTCGACTGACCCGATTGCCGGCTGGCGGCCCCGAAAACACGCTATTTCCGCCCCCGATCTTCCGTCCCCTTCGCACCCCCGACCGTGCCTTCTCGCCCCTGGTCCGCCGCCCGGCCCTCGCCTTCTTCCCTGGCGCCGCTTCCCACCGTGGTAAAATGCGTCGTTCGGGGCTGAAATCCCGCCGCCACGGTCTTTGACATCGTCATCTGAACCGATCCGGTCCGCACGGACCCCGCGCTATCCCGCGTAATTCCCGGGTTCCAGCGTGCATGGCCGAGGGACGAGAATCCCGCTTTTCGGCGTTTTTCCGCGGGCGACTCTCTCTTCAGCCGCGCCGCCATGAACCAAGCTTGGCAGTAAGAAACCGGTGTGCGAAAATCCTTCCGGTGTGACCGGAAGGGGGGCTGTCATGCGTAGGATTCTGCTCGGCTGCGGCGCGGCGGCGTCGGTGCTCTATTTCGCGACGCTCATCGTCGCGTCCCTGACCTGGCCCGGCTACAGCCATGTCACCCAATATGCGAGCGAACTCGGGAGCGCGGACGCGCCCTATCCGGCCATCTTCAATCTTGGAATCCTGGCGACCGGCGGACTGGCGGTGCTGGGCGGGCTTGGCCTGGTCTGGCATTTCGCCGCGGCGGGACGGCTCCTGAGCGGAGTCCTGGCCGGGATCGCGCTTGCGGCCTGGGGCGTCGGCATGATTTTCGGCGGGCTCCATCCGATGCCTGACCCGCTTCATAACGGCTATGGCCTGGTGTTCGGCGTCCTGCTGCTGCCCCTGACCCTGATGATCGCCTTGCGCGGTCGGGCCGGCGTCCCGACCTACGCCCTTCTCCTGGTCTGGCTAGCCGCGATGATCGCGATTCTCGCGGTCATGTTCGGGCTGGGAGGCCTCGTGACGACCGCCAATGTCGGCCTGTGGCAGCGGGCCATGGCGCTCGCGATGATTCCGGGCATCGGGGCGTCCTGCCTTTTCCTCGCGCGACGATGAACCGGGCGGTCGCCGGGTGAGCGGCCTGCTCGCCTCCCGGCTTCCGTGGCTTTCACGCCCCTGACTGCCGGCCCTTGAGCCCGCAGCGCCCCTCGGGCACGGTCCCGCCGATGCCTGATCCGTCCGTCTTTCCCCCGACCGCCCCGCCGCCGCGCCTTGTGGCGCCGGGCCTCTATCTGGTGGCGACGCCGATCGGGAACCTGCGCGACATGACCCTGCGGGCGCTCGACGTGCTCGCCGCCGCCGACCTGGTGCTGGCCGAGGACACCCGGGTCACCGGCAAGCTGCTGTCGGCCTACGGCTTGAAGGCGAAGCTGGAGCGGTGCGACGACCACGCCTCGGCCCGGGCCGCCGAGGGGGCGATCGAACGGCTGCGGGCCGGGGAGGTGGTCGCCCTGGTCTCGGACGCCGGCACGCCCATGGTCAATGATCCGGGCTATGTCGTCGCCCGGGCGGTGATCGCCGCCGGCCTGCCGGTGCATCCGATCCCCGGTCCCTCCAGCCTGCTGGCGGCCCTGTGCATCGCCGGCCTGCCCGCCGACCGGGTGCTGTTCGCCGGCTTCCTGCCCGCCAAATCGGGCGCCCGCCGCGCGGCGCTGGAGGAGGTGCGCACCGCCCGCCAGACCCTGGTCTTCTTCGAGAGCGGCCCGCGTCTCGCCGACAGCCTGGCCGACATGGCCGCCGTGCTCGGCCCTCGCCCGGCCGCCGTCGCCCGCGAGCTGACCAAGCTGTACGAGGAGTGCGTCCGCGGCTCGCTGGCCGAACTCGCCGTCGACCCCCGCTGCCAGTCGCCCAGGGGCGAGATCGTCATCGTCGTCGCGCCCGGCGAGGCGGAGGTCGCCTCGGAGGCCGACGCCGACGCGGCCCTCGCCGAGGCCATGACCCGGCTGCCGCCCGGCGAGGCGGCGGCGGAGGTGTCGAAGGCGCTGAACCTGCCGCGCAAGCCGCTCTACAAGCGGGCGCTGGAGCTGCAGGGCCGGTGAGCCCGGCGCGGCCCCCGACGAAGGTCAGGGCCCCGAAGGTCGTGCGGACCAAACGCGGCTGGCGCGTCGCCCTCGGGGCGGTCTCGCACCGGCTCGGCCATCGCTCGGAATGGCTGGCTGCGGCCCTGCTGATGGCCAAGGGCTATCAGGTGCTGGGCTTCCGCCTGAAGACCCGCGCCGGCGAGATCGACATCCTCGCCCGCCGCGGCAAGGTGCTGGCGGTGGTCGAGGTCAAGCGCCGCGCCACGCTCGAGGCGGCGCTCGCCGCCCTCGGTCCCGCCCAGTCCGATCGCCTGCTGGCCGCCGGCCGGTCGGTGTTGCGCCAAAGACCCAGCTTGGCCGGCCATATGCTGCGAATCGATATGGTGGCGCTGGCCCCGGGCCGGTTTCCGCGTCATCGTCGCGGGGTTGTCGCCTTCGGGAGGGGCGCCGCATGACCCGCGATGAAGCGATCGAGGTTCTGACCGAGGCAGGAGAAGCCGGGGACGAGGCCTTTCCCCTGCTGGAAGCCGCCATCGCCTGCGCCATCCACGACTATCCGTTCCGCGACCCCGAGCCGGCCCGGACCCTGGCCGCCCACGCCGCCGAGCGGCTGGCCGAACGGGTCGGAAACGAGGGACCCGACGACGCCCTGGCCGAGACCATGGCCTCGGACCTGCGCCTCAATGGCGATCTGCTCAACTATGACCACGCGGGCAATACCGACGTCATCGACGTGGCCGAGCGCCGCCGCGGCCTGTCGGCGGCCCTGTCGGTCTTCTACCTCGACGCGGCCCGACGGGTCGGGATCAAGGCCAGGGGGGTCGACTTCCCCGGCCATTTCCTGCTCCGGGTCGAGACGCCGGAGGGCCCGGTGGCGCTGGATCCGTTCAGCCAGGGCCGGCTGGTCCTGCCGTCCGAGCTGACGCGACGCGCGCTGCGGGCCGGGCTGACGCCGCACGTGGCCGACCGGCTGGACGTGCTGATGGCCCCGGTCACAGACCGCCAGGCCCTGATCCGGCTGCAGAACGTGCAGTTCAGCCGGGCCATCCGGTCGCGCGACTATGAGGGGGCCGAGCGTTCGGCCCTGCGCCGGGCCCTGCTGGACCCCGAGGACCACCGTCCCTGGCTGGACGTCGCCGCCGCGCGCGAGAAACAGGGCTCCCTCGCCGGCGCCCTCGAGGCCCTCGCCCGCGCCCGCACCGTCGACGATCCGATGGAGATCACGCGCCAGATGTCGGTCGACCGGGTGAGGCTGCAGCTGAACTGAGCGGCGGCGCGGCCCCCGAGGGTTGCGCTCGCCGCCTCCGCTGCCCATTAGCCAAGCACGCCCCGCCCGGAAGGACAGCCCATGCTCAGAGTCGCGATCCAGATGGACCCCGTGGAGGCGGTCAACATCGAGTCCGACACCACCTGGCTGATGATGACCACGGCCCAGGATCGGGGGCACAGCCAGTTGGTCTATGATTTCCGCACCCTGGCGCTGGAGGACGGCCGCCTGTTCTGCCGCGCCCGCCCGGTCACCGTGCGCCAGACCCCGGGCGACCATGTCACGCTCGGCGAGGAGGTGAAGCTGGACCTGGCCGAGGACGTCGACGTCATCCTGATGCGCCAGGATCCGCCGTTTGACATGGCCTATGTCACCGCCACCTATCTGCTGGAGACGGTGCACCCGAAGACGCTGGTGGTGAACGATCCGGCCGAGGTGCGCAGCGCGCCTGAAAAGCTGCTGGTCACGCAATTCCCCGGCCTGACCCCGCCGACCCTGATCAGCGCCGATCCGGTCGCCCTGGTCGATTTCCACGAACGCCACGGCGATGTGGTGCTCAAGCCCCTGCACGGCGCCGCCGGCTCGGGCGTGGTCAAGCTCAAGGCCGGCGACCCCAATCTCGAGGCCCTGGTCGAGATCCACATGACGGGCAGCCGCGATCCGCTGGTGATCCAGAAATTCATCCCGGCCGTCTCGAAGGGCGACAAGCGGATCATCCTGATCGACGGCGAGCCGGTCGGGGCCATCAACCGCATTCCGGCCAAGGATCAGGTCCGCTCCAACCTGCGCGTCGGCGGCACGGCGGCGCCGGTCGAACTGACCGACCGCGACCGCGAGATCTGCGCCGCCATCGGCCCGACGCTGAAGGCCCGCGGCCTGATCTTCGTCGGCATCGACGTGATCGGCGACTATCTGACCGAGATCAACGTCACCTCGCCCACGGGCGCCCAGCAGCTCAAGCGGTTCACCGGCGTCGATGCCGCGGCGCTGATGTGGGACGTGATCGAGAAGAAGCGGTCGGCCTGACGCCGCTCTTGCCAAGCGTCGCTGTTCGTGGTTCGTTCCTTTCCCGGATAGCGGGAGGGTGCGATGCTCGCCAGCGTGGTGACCGTGGCTTTCGAGGGCGTCGACGCCCGGCGGGTGGATGTGCAGGTGCACCAGCTGACCTGCGGCGACCATCCGTCCTTCACCATCGTAGGCCTCGCCGACAAGGCGGTGGCGGAGAGCCGGGAACGGGTGCGCGGCGCTTTCGCCGGCATCGGCCTGTCCCTGCCGGCGATGCGGATCATCGCCAATCTGGCGCCCGCCGATGTGCCCAAGGAGGGCAGTCATTTCGACCTGCCCATCGCCTTGGCGTTGCTGGCCTCCATGGGCGTCATCCCGCCCGACATGCTGTCGGGCTGGGCGGCGGTGGGCGAGCTGGGGCTGGACGGGCGGATCGCCCCGGTCGGCGGGACCCTGCCCGCCGCGGTCGCGGCCGACGCCATGGGGTTGGGATTGATCTGCCCGGAGGCCAACGGGCCCGAGGCGGCCTGGGCCGGTGAGGTCGCGGTGCTGGCGCCGCGCTCCCTGATCGGCCTGGTCAACCACTTCAAGGGCAGCCAGGTGCTGCGCCGACCCGAGCCGGGCGCCCTGCGCGCGGGCGACCGTGTGCCCGACCTGCGCGAGGTCAAGGGCCAGGAGAGCGCCAAACGGGCGCTGGAGATCGCGGCGGCCGGGGGCCACAACCTCTTGTTCGTCGGTCCGCCGGGGTCCGGCAAGTCGATGATGGCGGCGCGCCTGCCCGGCCTGCTGCCGCCGCTGACGCCGAAGGAGCTGCTGGAGACCTCCATGGTCTGGTCGGTGGCCGGGCTGATCGAGCGGGGGGCCCTGACCCGCGACCGGCCCTTCCGCAGCCCGCACCATTCCGCCTCCATGGCCGCCCTGACCGGCGGCGGCCTGCGCGCCAAGCCGGGCGAGGCGTCCCTCGCGCACAATGGCGTGCTCTTCCTCGACGAGCTGCCGGAATACAGCGCCCAGGCCCTCGATTCCCTGCGCGCGCCGCTGGAGACGGGCGAGATCGTGGTGGCGCGGGCCAACGCCCATGTCCGCTATCCGGCGCGGTTCCAGCTGGTGGCGGCCATGAACCCGTGCCGGTGCGGGATCGGCGGCGGGGGCAAGGGAGCCTGCGGCAAGGCCCCGCGCTGCCAGCGCGACTACCAGAACCGCATCTCCGGTCCGATGTTCGACCGTATCGACCTGACGGTGGAAACCCCGCCGGTGACCGCCGCCGACATGGCCCTGCCGCCGCCCGCCGAGGGCACGGCCGAGGCCTCCGCCCGCGTGCTGGCCGCCCGCGCCATGCAGGAGGACCGGCTGCGCGCCGCCGGGATCGATCCGGACACGGCCCGCGACCAGGCCGTCAACGCCCGCGCCTCGGGCGAGACCCTGGACCGGTTCGCCACGCCCGACGACGCCGGGCGGGCCCTGCTGATGCGGGCGGGGGCGGCGGGCGGGCTGACCGCGCGGGGCTGGACCCGGACCCTGCGGCTGGCCCGCACCATCGCCGATCTCGACGGCTGCGACGGCGTCCTGCGCCGCCACATCGCCGAGGCCCTGGTCTATCGCCGCACTACTGTGGGGGCCCAGGGAGATTTCGAGCGTCAGCCGGTGCGGCCGGAGGCTCCCGCCTACTGAGCCCGACGGCGTCTTAACCGGACCGATTGAACCGGTCTTAAGAGATTGGCCGGCAGGATGCGGATCGAGGAGATCGGCATGGCGCGGCGGGCGAAGACGGGTGCGGAGGCCCAGGTTCCGGAACAGCAGTTCCTGCGCCTGATGAGCCACGAGATGCGCACCCCGCTGAACGGGGTCATCGGCATGTTGGGCCTGCTTTCGCGCACCCGGCTGGACGGCGCCCAGCGCGCCTATGCCGAAGCGGCGCGGTCGTCGGCCGAACATTTGCTGGGCCTGGTCAACGACCTGCTCGACTACGCCCGGCTGGAGGCCGGAAAGCTGGAGTTCGATCACGCCCCGGTCGACCTGGAGGGGCTGGTCCGCGGGGTGGCCGAACTGCTCAGCCCGCGCGCCCATGAGAAGGGGCTGGAGATCGCCTGGTCCGTGGCCCCGGGGGCCGTCGACGTCATGGGCGACGAAGGCCGCCTGCGGCAGGTGCTGTTCAACCTGGCGGGCAACGCCGTCAAATTCACCGAGGCCGGCGGCGTGCGGATCGCCGTCGAACGGACCGGCGGTTCGGCGAAAGCCCCGCGTCTGGCCTTTATCATCGACGACACCGGCCCCGGCGTGCCGGCCGAGGCGCGGGCCCGGATCTTCGAGGAATTCGGCCACGTCGACGCCTCGGACGCCAGCCGTTTCGGCGGGGCCGGCCTGGGCCTGGCCGTGGTCTCCAAACTGGCCGCCGCCATGCACGGCGCGGTGACCGTGGCCGACCGGCCCGACGGGCCCGGCGCCCGCTTCCGCTTCGAGGCGACGTTCGAGGTCGCGGCCGATGCGGCCGAGCGCGGCGCTCCGCTGACGGGCCACGCCGTTTCGGTCGTCACGCCGGACCCCTTCGTCCGCGCCGCCGCCATCGCCCAGATCGAGGCCTCGGGCGGGACGGTGCGCGAGGACGCCGGCGTCGTCCTGATCGACCACGCCGCCCGCGAGGCCGGCCAGGGCCTGGTCCGGCGGCCTGCCGCCGGCCGCGCCATCGTCCTGCTGAAGCCCGCCGAACGCGACCTGATCGCCCGCTACCGGAGCGCGGGCTTCCATGGCTATCTGATCAAGCCCCTGCGCCGCGCCTCCCTGGCCGAGCGGGTGCTGGCAGCGTCGGGCGTCGGGCATGCGCATCACCCGGGTCTGCCGCCGCCGCCGCCGCCCGAGGATGATCGGGTCGCCCAGACGCGTTTCTCGGGCACCCGGGTGCTGCTGGTCGAGGACAATCCGGTCGGCGCCCTGCTGGCCGCGACCCTGCTGCGCCGCGAGGGCTGCGCCGTCGAGACCGCCGCCAGCGGCCATGAGGCGGTTGATGCGATGAAGCGGGCCCGCTACGACCTGGTCTTCATGGACATGCGGATGCCGGGCATGGACGGCCCCAGCGCGGCCCGCGCCATCCGCGCCGCCGGCGACCGCACCCCGATCGTCGCCCTGACCGCCAACGCCTTCGCGGAAGACCGCAAGGCCTGTCTGGAGGCGGGGATGGACGACCATCTGGTCAAGCCGCTGGAGCTGGACTCGCTGCGCGCCTCACTCGCCCGCTGGACGAACCGCACGGACCGCGCCAAGGTCGCCGCCGGATAGGGACGCGGGGGCGTCGCCTCGAGGGACGCCAGAGATGACCGACGCCAATACGCCCGCCAAGCCGCGCGGCCTCGGAGGTCTTGCGGTCTATGGCGAGCGGCGCGTCTTCATCATGCTGCTGCTCGGCTTCTCGGCCGGCCTGCCGTTCCTGCTCATCTTCGACACGCTCTCGGCCTGGCTGCGCGAAGACGGGCTGTCGCTGGAGGTGATCGGCTTCTTCGGTCTGGCGACGCTCAGCTACACGCTGAAATTCATCTGGGCGCCGCTGATCGACCGGACGACCATCCCGGTCCTCACCAAATGGCTGGGCCATCGCCGCTCCTGGATGGTGGTCACCCAGGCCATGGTGGTGTTCGGCCTCTGGTCGATCTCGGGCCAGAGCCCGTCGACGTCCCTGGGCTCCGTCGCCCTGTTCGCGGTCCTGACCGGCGTGTTCGGCGCGACCCAGGACATCGTCATCGACGCCTGGCGGATCGAGGTCGCGGACGATACGCGCCACGGCGCCATGGCCGCCGCCTACCAGCTCGGCTACCGGTTCGCGCAGATCCTGGCGGGGGCCCTGCCGCTGGTGCTGGCGGACCTCTACAACTGGAATGTCTCCTATGCGGTGATGGCGGCCCTGATGGGCATCGGCATCGCGGCGGCCATCTTCGCGCCGCGCGAGAAGGCTCACGAGATCCGGCCGATTCCGGTTGGCGACGTGCCGTCGCGGCCGCCGCTGGAGGTGCTGGAATGGACGGTCCGACTGGTGATCATCGTGATCGCAGCCCTGATCATCGGTTCCGGCCTGACCGGCGCGGCCGACATGCTGGCGGGGGGGCTGAGCCTCGTCGGTCTTTCGGCCGAAAGCGCGACGGCCCTCAAGGAGGCCTGGAAGGTCAAGCCGGACGGGGTCTATCTGCAGGTGGCCGCCACCTTCGGGGGGCTGGCCCTTATGGTCCTCGCCTGCTGGCCCATCCCGCGCCTGCCCACCCGTCCGGGCGCTTATCTGGCGGGCTCGTTCGGCGAACCCCTGAAGGATTTCTACAGGCGGTTCGCGGGCGTCGCGACGCTGATCCTGGCCCTGATCTGCGTCTACCGGCTGGCCGATTTCGTGCTCAACATCATGAACCCCTTCTACCTCGACCTCGGGTTCGACAAGACCGAGGTGGCCGAGGTCAGGAAGGTGTTCGGGGTCTTTGCGACCACCTTCGGCGTCTTCATCGCCGGTTGGTCGGTGGCGAAGCTGGGCCTGATCCGCACCATGGTCATCGGGGCCTTCATGAGCCCGCTGTCGAACCTCGTCTTCGCCTGGCTGGCGGTGCAGGGCCCTGATCTCGGCGCCCTGTTCGTCGCCATCGGCGTGGACAACGCCGCCACCGGCTTCGCGGGCACAGCGCTGATCGCCTATATGTCCAGCCTGACCTCGCTGGGCTTTACGGCGACCCAGTACGCCCTGTTCAGCTCCCTGTACGGCCTGCCCGGCAAGCTGATCGCCTCGCAGTCGGGCCGGATCGTCGAGGGTTCGGCGCGCGCCGCCGAGGGCGGCGGCCTGCTTTCGCCCCTGAAGGGACTGTTCGCCAATCTGCCGGCGGGTTCGCTGGTGGAGGGCGCGGCGACCAGCGGCGTCACGCCCGCCGCGCTCGGCGCGGGCTATGTGGTCTTCTTCCTCTATTCGACCGTGATCGGCGTTTTCGCGGTCGTGCTCGCCTTCATCGTGGCGCGCAAACAGACGGAGCTTCAGGACCGCCAGGCCGAACAGGCGGCGGCGGAGGCGGGCGAAGCCCGGCCCACCTAGCCTTCCGCCACCGCCCCTTCGTCATAGGCGGCGAAGGTCGCGGCGGTGATGATCTCCGAGACCGAGGCGCCGAGGCTGACGATCTGGACGGACTTCTCCAGCCCGACCAGCAGGGGGCCGATGACGGTGGCGCCGCCCAGGGACTGGACCAGCCGGGTCGAGATGGAGGCCGAATGGATGGCCGGCATGACCAGCACATTGGCGTGCCCCGACAGACGCATGAAGGGATAGGCCGCGCGGGCCTCGGGATCGAGCGCCAGCTCCGGCGGCATCTCGCCCTCGTATTCGAAATCGACGCCGCGCTGGTCGAGGATGCGGATGGCCTCGCGCACCTTTTCTCCGCGATCGCCCGGAGGGTTGCCGAAGGTCGAATAGCTGAGGAAGGCGACGCGCGGGGTCTTGCCCAGCTTGCGCACGGTGTCGGCGGCCTGGATGGCGATCTCGGCCAGTTCCTCCGCGTTCGGAAGCTCGTGGATCGAGGTGTCGGCGACGAACAGGGTGCGCCCCTTGGCCAGCAGGATCGACAGGCCGATCATCCGCTCCTTGACGTCGAGGACGCGCCGGACCTCCTTCAGCACCATGTTGAAATTGCGGGTCACGCCGGTGACCATGGCGTCGGCCTGGCCGCGGGCGACCATGGCGGCGCCGAAATAGTTGCGGTCCTGGTTGATCATCCGCTGCACGTCGCGGCGCAGATAGCCGCGACGCTGCAGGCGGGCGTAGAGCCAGTCGGTGTATTCGACATTGTGCTCGCTGACCCGGGCGTTGACGATCTCCATGCCCATGGCGTCGAAATCGAGCCCGGCCTCGGCGGCGTTCTGGCGGATGAGGTCCTCGCGACCCAGCAGGATCGGGGTGCCCAGTTCGGCCTGTTTGAAGCCCCAGGCGGCGCGGATGACGGCGGTCTCCTCGCCCTCGGCGAACACCACCCGCTTGTTGGGGGCGGCGCGCACGGCGCCGGAGATGTTCTGCATCAGGGCGGCCGAGGGATCGAGCCGCGAGCGCAGCTGGGTCCGGTAGGCGTCCATGTCCTCGATCGGCTTGCGCGCCACGCCCGTGTCCATCGCGGCTTGGGCGACGAAGGGCGGGATGTACCAGATCAGGCGCGGGTCGAAGGGCGAGGGGATGATGTAGTCGGGCCCGAAGCGCAGCTTGCGGCCGCGGTAGGCCATGGCGACCTCGTCCGGCACGTCCTCGCGGGCCAGGGCCGCCAGGGCCTGGGCGCAGGCCACCTTCATCTCGTGGTTCACCTGGCGCGCGCGCACGTCCAGGGCGCCGCGGAAGATGTAGGGGAAGCCGAGGACGTTGTTGACCTGGTTGACGTAGTCCGAGCGGCCGGTGGCCATGATGGCGTCGGAGCGCACCGAGGCCACATCCTCGGGCGTGATCTCCGGGTCCGGATTGGCCATGGCGAAGATGATCGGATTGGGGGCCATGGAGGCCACCATCTCCTTGGTGATGGCGCCCTTGGCCGACAGGCCGAGCACGACGTCGGCGCCGACCATGGCCTCGGCCAGGGTCCGGTGCGGGGTGTCGGTAGCGTGCGCCGCCTTCCACTGGTCGACGTTTTCGCGGCCCTTGTAGATGACCCCGTCGCGGTCGACGATGACGGTGTTCTCGGCGCGGACGCCGACCGCCTTCATCAGGCCGATCGACGACAGGCCGGCGGCGCCGGCACCGGCGAGGACGACCTTGACGTCCTCGAGCCGCTTGCCGGTGATGTGGCAGGCGTTGATCAGGCCGGCGGTCGAGATGATGGCGGTGCCGTGCTGGTCGTCATGGAAGACCGGGATGTCCAGCAGGTCCTGCAGCTGGGCCTCGATCTCGAAACATTCGGGGGACTTGATGTCCTCCAGATTGATCCCGCCCCAAGTGTCGCCGATGTTCTTGACCACGGTGATGAACTCGTCCGGGTCGGTGGTCTTGACCTCGATGTCGAAGCTGTCGACGTCGGCGAAGCGTTTGAAGAGGACGCATTTGCCCTCCATCACCGGCTTGGAGGCCATGTGGCCGAGGTTGCCGAGGCCGAGGATGGCCGTGCCGTTGGAGATGACGGCGACCAGATTGCCCTTGGACGTATAGTCGTAGGCCTTGTCCACATCCTCGGCGATGGCCAGCACCGGAATGGCCACGCCCGGCGAATAGGCCAGCGACAGGTCGCGCTGGGTCGCCATGGGCTTGGTCGGCGCCATGGAGATCTTGCCCGGCGTCGGGCTGCGGTGAAACTCCAGCGCGTCTTCGTCGGAGAAGGTCTGTTTGTCGGTGAGATCGGCCATGTCCGTTCCTAAGCCGCAGGACGGGCCGGGACAACCGTTGACACAGCGTCAGAGCGCCAGCGTCCCCGTCCGTTCGACCTCGACGGGGCCGGTCATGAAGACGTGGTCGGTCGCCTCGTCCCATTCGATGCGCAATTCGCCGCCGTCGACCTCGACGGTCGCCGCGCGGCCGGTCAGGCCGCGACGAGCGGCGGCGACCAGGGCGGCGCAGGCGCCGGTGCCGCAGGCCCTGGTCAGGCCGGCGCCGCGTTCCCAGACCCGCAGGCGGATGCGGTCGGGGGCCACGACGTGGGCGAAGCCGACGTTCACCCCTTCGGGAAAGCGCGGATGGTGTTCGATCAGCGAACCGACGCCGGTGACAAAGCCGTCGTTCGGGGCGTGGTCCATGAAGAAGACGACGTGCGGATTGCCCATGGAGACGGCGGCGGGGGTGTGCAGCACCGGGGCGTCGATGGGGCCGACCTGAAGCTCGATGCCGCGGGTGTCCATCGCCTCGTCGAGCGGGATCTGGTCCCAGTTCAGCCGGGGCGCCCCCATGTCGACGGTGATCCGGCCGTCGGGCGCGCGCCGCGCCGTGGTCGGGCCGCCGAGGGTGTCGATCGTCACCTGCTCCTTGCCGCTGGACTGCAGCAGCATCCAGCCGACGCAGCGCAGGGCGTTGCCGCAGGTCTCGACCGCCCCGCCGTCGGCGTTCCAGACGCGCATGAAGGCGTCGGCCGTTTTCGACGGTTCGAGGGCGATCAGCTGGTCGCAACCCTCGCCGGTCTGGCGGTCGGCGATGGCGCGCGCCTGGTCGGCCGTTGGGGCGAACGGCGTCTCCAGCGCATTGACGACGACGAAGTCGTTGCCGGCGCCGTTCATCTTGACGAAGGGGCGAGCCATGACCGCGCATATAGCGGTTGCCGGTTCCTTGTGCGAGCGAGGCGCGTTATCGCTGGGTGATGACGGAGCCCAGAACCGCCGGACAGGCGAAACGCGCGGAACGCCAGGCCCGGTCGCGCGCCCAGCAGCTGCGGGCCCAGGCCGAGCCGCGCCGCGACGGCCTCAGGCTGAGGGCGCGGGTCCGCGCCATGTATCACGGGGACTCGCCGGCGGCGGTGAAGTTCCGGCTGGCCGTGATCCTGATCGACTTTCTGGTCATCGGCTTCTTCGTCGCGGCCCCGATCCTGCGGGAAGCGGGCAAGGTGTTCTACGTCATGGACGGCCTGATCGCCCTGTTCCTGATGCTGGATCTGGCCGCCCGGGCCTGGGCCTATACCGACATCAAGGACTGGCTGAAGCGCCCGGTGGTCTGGGTCGACCTGTTCATCCTGGCGACCCTGTTGTTCCCGGACTTCCTCGGCAATTTCGGATTCCTGCGCGTGCTCAGACTGTGGACGCTGCTCAACTCCGACTTCTTCTGGCGGACCATCGGCAAGAAATTCGATGACACGCGGGTCGAGGAGACGACGCGGGCGATCTCGGCGCTGATGACCTTCGTCTTCGTGATCACGGGCTTCGTCTATGAGACCTTCCGCGGGCGTCACGAGGGCATCACCGGCTATCTCGACGCGCTGTATTTCACGGTCGCCACCCTGACCACGACCGGCTTCGGGGACATCACCCTGCCCGGCAACTGGGGGCGATTGCTGTCCATCGTCGTCATGCTGACGGGCATCACCCTGTTCCTGCGGCTCGCCCAGACCATCGTGCGACCCCACAAGGTCAAATACCCGTGCGAGACCTGCGGCCTCCAGAAGCATGACCCGGACGCCGTGCACTGCAAGGCCTGCGGCACGGTCCTGTGCATTCCGGACGAGGGGGCGTGAAGGGAAGTGGCTGGTGGTTGGTGGCTGGTGCTGGCCACCAACGGCGCGCCCGGGCTGATGGCGTCGACCTGCCGCTCCCCGGGACCTGCAATCACCAATCACCACCCACCAGCCACGCCTCAAGATGACAAAGCCGTAACCTCCGCCCGCCCGGCTTGTCGCCGACCCGCCGCCCGGTAAGGTGCCGGCCGACCATCCGTCGGGGAAAATTCATGATCCGCACCGCCGCGCTCGCCGCGCTTCTCGTTTCCACCGCCCTTTGCACGAGCGCCATGGCCCAGACACCGACCCCGCCGAATCCGCCGCTGGCGGAGGGCGCCTTCGCGACCTCGGACGCGACCGATCCGTATCTGTGGCTGGAAGAGATCGACGGCGAACGCGCCATGGCCTGGGTCGAGGCCCACAATGCGCATTCGCTGGGCGTGCTGCAGGGCGATCCCCGCTATGAGGGCCTGCACCAGCAAGCGCTGGAGATCGTACAGTCGCGCGACCGCATTCCCTCGCCGGGCTTCAACCACGACGGCACGATCGACAATTTCTGGCAGGACGCGGAGCATGTGCGCGGCGTCTGGCGCACCACGACGCTGGACAGCTACCGCACCGAGACGCCGCAGTGGGAGACCATCCTCGACTTCGACGCCCTGGCCGCGGCCGAGGGCAAGAACTGGGTCTACAAGGGCGCGACCTGCCTGCCGCCGGAGGAGACGCGCTGCCTCGTCTCCCTGTCGGACGGCGGAAAGGACGCCGTGACCATCCGCGAGTTCGATCGCACGACCCGGACCTTCGTCGAGGGTGGTTTCGTGCTCGAGGAATCCAAGGGCGGCGCGACCTGGGTGGACGAGAACACCCTGCTGATCTCGCGCGACTTCGGTCCGGGCACCCTGACCAGCTCGGGCTATCCGATGATCGTCCGGGTGCTGAAGCGCGGCCAGACCATCGACCAGGCGCAGACGGTCTTCACCGGCCAGCCGACCGACGTCTCGGTCTCGGCCTATACGCTCCGCGACGCCGACGGCGTGGTGCAGGCGACCTTGATCAACCGCGGCGTCAGCTTCTATGAGGGCGAGACGCACCGGCTGAACCCGGACGGCACGACGACGAAGCTGGAGCTGCCGGCCAAGTCGAACATCAATGCGCTCGTCCGTGGACAGATGGTCTTCACCACCGACCAGGACTGGACGGCCCCCTCGGGACAGGAATTCAAAACCGGCGACGTCATCGCCTATGACCTGCAGGCCTGGCTGGCCGACCCGACCGTGCGGGCGCAACTGGTCATCCGCCCCGGACCGCGCGAGGCCATCGAGGGCATCTCAAACACCCGCAACAAGCTGGTCGTGGCCCTGTACGAGAACGTGCGCGGCTCGGTCTATGTCTATGAGCCCAACCCCGCGGGCGAATGGGCGCGCAGCCGCATGGACCTGCCGCAGAACGTCTCGGTCGGCGTCGGCTCGGCCAGCGAGCGGGACGACCAGGTCTTCGTCAGCGTCACCGGCTATCTGAACCCGTCCAGCCTGTTCCTCGCTGATGCCGCGACGGGCGAGGCGGACCTGACCAAATCTCTGCCGGCCAAGTTCGACGCCGAGGGGATGACGGTCGACCAGTTCGAGGCCCGCAGCGCCGACGGGACCATGATCCCCTATTTCGTCGTCCATCGCGGCGACATGGCCATGGACGGGTCGAACGCGACCCTGCTGTACGGCTACGGCGGCTTCCAGAACTCGCTGCTGCCCGGCTACTCGGCCACGGTCGGCAAGCTGTGGCTGGAACGCGGCGGCGTCTATGTCATCGCCAACACGCGCGGCGGCGGCGAGTTCGGACCCAACTGGCACCAGGCGGCGCTGCAGGCGAACCGCCAGCGAGCGCACGAAGATTATCAGGCCGTGGCCATGGACCTGATCGCCCGCGGCGTCACCAGCCAGCCGAAGCTCGGGATCATGGGCGGCTCGCAGGGCGGGCTGTTCATGGGGGCGATGCTGACCCAGCGGCCGGACCTGATCAACGCCGCCGTCATCCAGGTGCCCCTGTTCGACATGCTGCGCTTCCACAGGCTGCTCGCGGGCGCCTCGTGGATGGCCGAGTACGGCAATCCGGACGTTCCGGAGGAGCGGGCCTGGATCCAGCAGTATTCGCCCTACCAGAACCTGCGCGCGGGCCAGCCCTATCCCGAGGTCTTCATACATACCTCGACCAAGGACGACCGCGTCCACCCCGGCCACGCCCGCAAGGCGGCCGCGCGGCTGGAGGGGTTGGGTTATCCGGTGCTGTTCTACGAGAACACTGACGGCGGCCACGCGGCGGGGGCGAACCTGCGCGAGACGGCGCGGCGGATCGCGCTGGAATACACCTATCTGACGCGGCGGCTGATGGACGCGCCGGCGCAGGAATAGGCCATCCTCCGGCGGCGGATGGATTTTGATGTGCGGAGTTTGAAGATGAACCGATTGATCCTGTCCGCCGCCATCCCGGCGCTGTTGCTCGCGGCCTGTGCGGGCGGGCCGCAGCAGATGCAGGTTCCGATCCTCGACGCCGCCGATGTGCCGCGGCCGCTGCTGGTCCCGCCGCCGCACATGCCGTCCGACCTGACGCCCGCCGGGGTCCGCGCCGCCGACGACCATCTGGCGCTGGAGGAGGTCAACGGGACCGAGGCCATGGCCTTCGTCGCGGGCGAGAACCAGCGCGCCCTGGCCGCCCTGACCGGCGACCGGCGCTATGAGCCCTTCCGCCAGCAGGCCGAGGCGATCCTGACCGCCACGGACCGCATCCCCGGCCCGAGCTTCCTCGGCGAGGGCATCGGAAACTTCTGGCAGGACGCGGCCAATCCCAAGGGAGTCTGGCGGCGCACGACGCTGGACAGCTACCGCTCGGCCGATACCCGGTGGGAGACCCTGCTCGACATCGACGCCCTGTCCCGCGCCGAAGGCAAGGACTGGGTGTGGAAGGGCGCCGATTGTCTGGCCCCGGACGAAACCCGCTGCCTTGTCTATCTGTCCGACGGCGGCAAGGACGCCGTCGTCGTTCGCGAGTTTGATGCCACGACGGGCCTGTGGGTCGAGGACGGCTTCATCCTGCCCGAGGGCAAGCACCGCATCGAATGGCTGGACCGCGACACGCTGCTGGTCGCGACAGACTTCGGCACGGAGAACGGCGCCGCCACCCTGACCGAGAGCGGCTATCCCTTCATCGTCAAGTCGCTGAAGCGCGGCCAGACCCTCGCGCAGGCGACCGAGGTCTATCGCGGCGACATCGGCGACGGCGGGTACGGGGTCAGTCCGTCCGTCTACCGCAATGGGGCGGGCGACGTTCTGGGCGTGCTGATCAGCCGCCCGCTGGACACCTTCCGCAGCGAGACCTGGGCGTTGGGATCCGACGGCCGCCCTGACCGGCTCCTGCTGCCCGAGCGTGTCTCGGTGCGGGGCATGATGGGCGGGCGTCTGGTCTTCACCGTCGAGGAGGCCTGGACCTTTGACGGTCACGCCTATCCGGCGGGTTCGCTGCTGGCCCCGCCGATCAACCGGCTGGGGTCGGAACGAAACGCCGCCCTCACCACGCCCGCGGAAATGCTGGTCTTCTCGCCGACGGAGCGGCAGTCGGTGGAAGAGGTCAACGTCCTCGACGCGGAGATCGCAGCCACCGTCTACGACAATGTGCGGGGGCGCATGACCATCTTCGAACCGAGCCAGAGGGGATGGCGCGACCGCCGTGTCCCCGTGCCGGAGAACGTTTCGGTTCACCTCGGGGATTCGTCCCGGAGCAGCGGCCGGTTCTTCTATTCCGTCGAAGGATTCCTGACGCCTTCGACCCTGAGCCTGGCCGACGTGGGAACGGGCCAGGTGGAGACCCTGCGCGCCGCCCCCGCCCGGTTTGACGCCTCGACCCATGTGGTCGAACAGTTCGAGGCGACCTCGTCCGACGGCACGAAGATCCCCTATTTCGTCACCCGGCCGCGCGACCTGGTCATGGACGGCCATGCGCCGACGATCATCTATGGCTACGGCGGCTTCCAGGTGTCCAAACCGCCGGCCTACATCCCCGAGATGGGCAAGCTGTGGCTCGAGAACGGCGGGGTCTACGTCAACGCCAACATCCGCGGCGGCGGCGAGTTCGGGCCGGCGTGGCACCAGAGCGTGCTGAACGAGAACCGCCAGCTGGCCTTCGACGATTTCGCGGCGGTGGCCGCCGACCTGCACCGGCGCGGCATCACCTCGCCGCGCCGCACGGGGATCTACGGCCGCTCCAACGGCGGGGTCCTGACCTCGGTGACGATGACCCAGCATCCGGAGCTGATCAACGCCGCAGTGATCGAGAGCCCGCTGATCGACATGCTGCGCTATCACGAACTGCCCGCCGGGGCCTCGTGGATCGGCGAATACGGCGATCCGCGCATCCCGGAAGAAGCCGCCTGGATCGCCGGCTACTCGGCCTACCAGAACCTTCGTCCGGGCGCGGACTATCCGCGCGTCTACATCACCACCAATACCCGCGACGACCGCGTCCATCCGGGACACGCGCGCAAATTCGCCGCCCGCCTGACCGACATGGGCTATGACCACCTCTATTACGAAGAGACGTCCGGCGGTCACTCCAACGACGCCGACCCGGTCGCCAACGCCCGCCGCTGGGCGAGGCACTATGTCTATCTGGCGCAGCAGCTGATGGATTGATCAGCCCCCCTCTCCCAATGGGAGAGGGAGATCGCGCACGGCGGCGTAGCCGTCGTTCTCGCGCGGTCGGGCGAGGGTAATGGCGGGAGCCGGTTCGCACCGTAGCCCCTCACCCTTTCGCGCGAAGAACGATCGCTTCGCTCTCGTGCGCTCAAGCCCTCTCCCGCCGGGAGAGGGATCGGCTCAGGCCGGCTCGACCACCTTGGCCTTCGCCGGTTTGGCGGGCTTTCCGGCCTTGGGCGCTTTCGGGGCCTTCTCGGCCTTGACCGGCTTCTCGGCCTTCGCCGGCTTTTCGGCCTTCTTCGCCAGCTTCTCGGCCTTCTTCGCCTCGCGCGCGGCCTTCTTGGCCGCCTTGGCCTCGGCACGGGCCTTGGCGGGGGCGGCGTCGGCCTCGCCGGCCAGTTCGGACAGCAGGCCGAGGAAGCCGTCGCGCTTGGCCTTGGGCAGCAGGGCGAGGATGCGCTTGTCGGCGGCCTCGACCTTCGGCCGGGCGGCGTCCAGGGCGGCCTGGCCGGCGGTGGACAGGCGCACCGCCTTGGCCCGGGCGTCGATGGTCGACTTCTCGCGGTCCAGCAGCCCCTTGGTCGTCATCCGGGCGACAAGGTCGGCCAGGGTCGACCGGTCGATGCCGGTGGCCCGGACCAGATCCGTCTGGGTCAGGCCGGATTTCTGCGACACCGCCTCCAGCACGGCGAACTGGCGCTGGGTCAGGCCGTCGGGGCCAGTCTCCTCGGAATAGATGTCGAGCGCCAGTTGCAGCACCCGGTGCATCAGATGGCTGGGCGAGCCGCCCAGGCCGGCGCTGCGTTTCGACTTGTTCGCGGACTTGACCATAACCGTATCCCTTGGGCCTCGACGGGCCATGCGTAGCAGCGGCGCTTTACGGTTTGACGACGGACGATCCGCCGACGGTTCACGGCGCCCGGTCGGGCTCCGCCGGCGCCATGGGGTCGACGGGACTGTCCGCCGAAGTGAGGTTGCGCATGATCAGCGGGATCTGCGACAG
Organism: Brevundimonas sp.; assembly: GCA_004296955.1. GTDB lineage: Bacteria > Pseudomonadota > Alphaproteobacteria > Caulobacterales > Caulobacteraceae > Brevundimonas. The sequence continues at coordinate 8,229 of SCVB01000025.1, read as the reverse complement.
GCCGAAGGCCGAGGAGGCGACCCACAGCACGCCGCGGAAGCTGACCCAGACATCGGCCGGGTCGACATCGCCCCTCCCGATCCGGGCCGCGGCCCAGCCCACCAGGGCCTCGCTGCGGACCAGCTCATTGACCACGGCCACGGCCAGGAAGAAGACGCCGTAGCGCAGGGTCAGGGTGCGCCAGGCCCGGTCGTTGATCGGTATGACCGAACCGAGCAGGGCCTTCAGCGGCTGTTTGTGCAGCAGGACGCCGCCGATCAGGGCGACCGCCAGCGACAGGTTCAGGGCCGTGACCTTGACCTTCACCCACAGGCCGTCGCCGGTCAGCAGGGTCAAAAGGCCGAAGACGAGGGCGAAGCCGCCGACCAGCAGGGGCATCAGGGCCAGCCGCTTCTCGACGACCAGGCCGACCGCGACGCCGATGGCTGAGCCCCCGACCAGGAACCAGGTCGCGTGGACCAGGGCCTCGTCGCCGTCCAGGCCGCGCAGCCGCATCACCAGGAAGGCGAGGCCGAAGGCCAGCAGGCCGCCGAAATCGACGGCCTGCCGCAGGCCGGACTCCTTCTTCGCGGCGGGTTCGGGGGTTTGGGCGTCACTCATGCGTCAGTCCTCGAGCCCCACCAGCAGTCTTGAAAACGCCCGCGCATCGAAGGGTTGCAGGTCCTCGACGCCTTCGCCGACGCCGATCAGCTTGATCGGGGCGTCCGAGGCCTGGGCCACGGGCACCAGAACCCCGCCGCGCGCCGTGCCGTCCAGCTTGGTCATGACCAGGCCGGAGACATAGGCGGTGCGGCCGAAGATCTGCTCCTGGGCGAGGGCGTTGCGGCCCACGGTGGCGTCCAGCACCAGCAGGGTCTCGTGCGGGGCCTCCGGATCGATCTTCTTCAGCACGCGCACGATCTTGAGCAGTTCGTCCATCAGGGCGGACTTGTTCTGCAGCCGGCCGGCGGTGTCGATCAGGACCACGTCATAGCCCTCGGCCTTCGCCCGGGTATAGGCGTCGAAGGCCAGTCCGGCGGGGTCGGCGCCGTCGCGCCGGCTCTCGAAATCGGCCCCGGCGCGCTCGGCCCAGACCTTGAGCTGTTCGCGGGCGGCGGCGCGGAAGGTGTCGCAGGCGACGATCATCACCTTGGCGCCCTGGCCGGTCAGGTCGGCGGCGATCTTGCCCAGCGTCGTGGTCTTGCCGGAGCCGTTGACCCCGACGAACAGGGTGACGAAGGGGCGGGGTCCGTTCAGCGGCTCATAGCGGGCCTCGTGATGGACCAGTTCGGCGGTCACGGCCTCGGCCAGCGCCTCCTTGACCTCGCGCTCATTGGCCCCGGCGCCGAAACGCAGTTCGCGGAAGCGGGCCACGATCCGGTCGGTGGCGGCGGGACCGAGGTCGCTCTCCAGCAGATGCTCCTCCAGCCCCTCGAGGGCGGCCTCGGACAGCGGTTCCTTGATGAAGGTCGCGACGACCTGTTCGGTCATCTGCTTCGAGGAGCGGGAGAGGCCCTCGGTCAGGCGCGAGAGCCAGCCCTTTTTCGGCGCGTCGTTCATGCCTTGGCTTTAGCGGGCGCGCGGGGACAGGTCACGGCCAATCATGGCGCCGCGTCCCCTTTGCCTCTAAATGAGCATTGAACCGCAGGAACTGACGCTTGGCCAAGACCCACCCGTTCCATTCGCCCCGCACCCACGGCTTCGTCCGCGTGGCCGCCGCGACGCCGGTGGTCCACACCGCCGACCCTGCGGCCAACGCCGATGAACACATCGCCCTGATCCGGCAGGCCGCCGGGCAGGGCGTGGACCTGATCGTCTTTCCGGAGCTGTCGCTGAGCGGCTACGCCATCGACGATCTGCTGATGCAGGACGCCCTGCTGGACGAGGTCGAGCGCCAGATCACGGTCCTCGCCGGGGCGGCGGAGAAGGCCGGCGTCATCGCCGTGGTCGGAGCGCCGCTGCGCAACGGCGACGCCTTGTACAACTGCGCCGTGGTGCTGGGCTCGGGCGCCCTGCTCGGCGTCGTGCCCAAGACCTATCTGCCCAACTACCGCGAATATTATGAGAAGCGCTGGTTCGCCCCGGCCGCCAGCCGGTCCGAGGACACGATCGTCCTCGACGGCGAGTCGGTGGATTTCGCGCCGGGCCTGATCTTCGAGGCGGTCGACCGTCCGGGCTTCGTCTTTTCGGCCGAGATCTGCGAGGACTTCTGGGCCCCGCAGCCCCCCTCGACCCGCGCGGCCCTGGCCGGGGCGCGCATCCTGCTGAACCTGTCGGCCTCCAACATCGTCATCGGCAAGGCTGACGAGCGCGCGCTGCTGTGCGCCAGCCAGTCGGTGCGGACCCTGTCAGCCTATGTCTTCACCGCCTCGGGCTGGGGCGAGAGCACGACCGACCTGGCCTGGGACGGCCAGGCGACGATCCATGAGCTCGGCGCCAGACTGGCCGAAGGCGAGCGGTTCTCGATGGAGTCGCATCTCACCGTCGCCGACATCGACGTCGGGCGCATCGGCCTGGACCGGCTGCGCAATGGCACCTTCGCCGACTGCGCGCGGCTGGAAGGGGAACCGGCGACGGTCGTGCCATTCGAGGCGGGGCCGGGGCCGGACGGAGACCTGCTCCGCCCGCTCGACCGCTTCCCCTTCGTGCCCGACGACCCGGCGCGGCTGGACCAGGACTGCTACGAGGCCTTCAACATCCAGGTGCAGGGATTGATGCGCCGGATGAAGGCGACGAATGGCGAGAAGATCGTCATCGGCGTCTCGGGCGGGCTGGATTCGACCCAGGCCCTGCTGGTCGCCTGCCGCGCCTTCGACCGGCTGGGCCTGCCGCGGACCGGCATCCTCGGCTACACCATGCCGGGCTTCGCGACGTCGGAGGGGACGAAGTCGAACGCCTGGGCGCTGATGAAGGCGCTGGGGGTGAGCGGGGCCGAGATCGACATCCGGCCGACGGCGACGACCATGCTGGAGGCCATCGGCCATCCGTTCGCCAGCGGCGAGCCGGTGCACGACATCACCTTCGAGAATGTGCAGGCCGGTCTGCGGACGGACTATCTGTTCCGGCTGGCCAACCAGAACGGGGCGTTCGTGCTCGGCACCGGCGACCTGTCGGAACTGGCCCTGGGCTGGGCCACCTATGGCGTCGGCGACCATATGAGCCACTACAACGTCAACGGCGGGGTGGCGAAGACCCTGATCCGGCACCTGATCCGCTGGGTGGCGTCGAAGGAATACACGGGCGAGGCCGCCGCCGTGTTGCGCGCCGTTCTCGACACGGAAATATCGCCCGAACTGGTCCCCGCCGGCGCCGACGGCAAACTGCAATCGACCGAGGCGACGGTCGGCCCCTATGCGCTGAACGACTTCTTCCTGTTCTACATCACCCGCTTCGGCCTCAAGCCGTCGAAGGTGGCGTATCTGGCGCATCAGGCGTGGAAGGATGCGGCGACAGGCCACTGGCCGACGGCGACGCCGGACGCCGAGCGGATCGAATACGACCTCGCCACGATCAAACACTGGCTGCGGAAATTCCTGTTCCGCTTCTTCCAAACCAGCCAGTTCAAGCGCTCGGCCCTGCCGAACGGGCCCAAGGTCGTCACCGGCGGATCGCTCAGCCCCCGCGGCGACTGGCGGGCGCCGTCGGATGCGACCGCAAGGGTGTGGCTGGATGAGCTTGAGGCGAACGTGCCGGACGCCTGATCAGCGGCCGAAAGAGGCGGCCAGCAGCAAAACCGGGATCAGGGGCAGGCTCACCCGGACGATCGGCACGATCCGCCGGGTGTGCGCATCGGTCTCGCGGTAGTGACGGGAATAGAGCAGCGGCAAATCCAGTGTCTGCCAGACACCGGCAAAGCCGCCGCTGAACCCAAAGAGTTGCGGCGTCGATGCGGGCAGATCGCCGCTCTGTCTCAAGGCCTGGAGCCGTAGGTCCAGATAGATGAGCAGGGCGAGCGTCGCCGCGCTGTTGATGGCCAGCGCAGCCCACAGCGCCACCCCTGGCCATGGCGTCACGGCAGCTCGCTCAGGAACGGGAAGATCGCCGCCTTGGCCTCGGGCTCGTCGAGCATGGGGGCGTGGCCGACGCCGGGGACCTCGACCACATCCATCTTCGGGGCCCGCTTCTGCATCTTCGCCGCGATCTCCGGGCTCAGCAGGTCCGAGGTCTCGCCGCGCACCAGCAGCACCGGCCGGCCCTTGGTGAGCCGGGTGAAGAAGGGCCACAGATTGGGGACCAGCGCCTTTGATCCGGCCGCCCGGATCGGGGCCATGATGTCGGGGTCGTAGTCCGGGATCGGCGTGCCCTCGGTGCCCATGCGGAAGGTGCGGCGGGCGAAGGCGTCCCAGTCGGCGTCCGAATAGTGCGGCAGGGCGACTTCATTGAGCTTGCGCACATAGGCGGCCGCATCGGCCCAGTTGTTGATCTCGACCGGCTGGCCGGCGTAGGCGGCGATCCGCCCCAGGCCCACGGGCGACACCTCGGGCCCGACGTCGTTGATGATGGCGGCGGCGATGGCCTTCGAGCGGATCGCGGCCACGGCCATGGTGATCAGCCCGCCCATGGAGGTGCCGAGGAAGACGGCGCGCTCGATGCCGAGGTCGCGCAGCAGGGCCAGAACGTCCTGGGCGTAGACCGGCGGCTGGTAGGTCATCGGGTCGGGGGCCCGGTCCGACTGGCCTCGGCCGCGGATGTCCACGGCCAGCACCCGTCGTCCGCTCTGGGCGATCAGCGGCGCGATGGCGTCGAAATCGGCCGAGTTGCGGGTCAGGCCGTGGATGGCGATGACCGGCAGCTTCGCCGTCCCCGAGGCCGCGGCGTAGTCGCGGGCGTACAGGCTGAGACCGTCGGAACTGGTCCAGCGGCGCTCGGCGAAGGTCTGGGTCATGGAAGGCTCCGGAGATTGTCGGCCGAGCCTATTTCATCGGCCTGGGAATTCCCACCCGACGCGAACTGACGATCGCCGCCCGGGCCTCAGTGGCCGAGCAGATCCTGGACGAATTCATACAGGTCGCCGCCCTCGAAGCGGAAGCCCGGCACGCCGGCGCGGCGGGCGGCTTCCATGTCGGACGGCTGGTCGCCGATCATGAAGCTCTTCGCCGGGTCGATATTGTGGTCGGCGATGGCCCGCAGGAGCATGCCGGGATTGGGTTTCCGGTCCGGATGATCGGGATGGATATAGGCCTCGACCCGGCCCTCGCTGTGGAAGGGGCAGGCGTAGACGGCGCCGATGATCGCGCCCTTCGCCGCCAGCCTGCGGACGATCAGGGCGTTGAAGGCCTTCATCTGGTCTTCGCTGAACAGGCCGCGGGCGACGCCGGACTGGTTGGTGACGATGACGCAGAGATAGCCGAGCTGGTTCAGGCGGCGCACGGCCTCGGCCGCGCCGGGCACGAGGCGCAGATGCGCTTCCAGATGGGGATAGCCGGTATCCTCGATCAGCACGCCGTCGCGATCGAGGAAGACGGCGGGGACGCCGGATGTCATGATGGTCGGGGCATACGGCGCCGTACACGGTCGTTGCAACCCGTCACGCGAAGTGACGGCCCGGGATTTGGCTTGACGGGGCTCGATTTGGTAGGAGGCCGCTACCGCACTGCCGCCCAACGCTCGCCGCCGTGATGGCGCGCGACTGGAGATTATCCCGACATGTCCATTCAGTTTATCGACCTGCAGGCCCAGCGCCTTCGTCTCAACGGCCGTATCGAGGCCGCGGTTCAGGCGGCCGTGGTCGGCGGGGCCTGGGTCATGGGGCCGCAGGTGCGGCAGTTCGAGGCTGATCTGGCCGTCTTCGGCAAGGCGAAACACGCGCTGGGCTGCGCCAATGGCACCGACGCCCTGGCCCTGCCGCTGATGGCCTGGGGGATCGGCCGCGGCGACGCGGTCTTCGTGCCCAGCTTCACCTTCGCCGCCACCGCCGAAATCGTGCCCTGGTTCGACGCCGAACCGGTCTTCGTCGACGTCGACGCGACCACCTACAATATGGACCCCGGCCACCTTGAAGCCACCATCGAGGCGACGCTCAAGGAAGGCCGGTTGAAGCCGCGCGTCGTCATTGCCGTCGATCTGTTCGGCCAGCCCGCTGACTATCCGGCCATCAAGGCGATATGCGACAAATACGGGCTGAAGCTTGTCGCCGATTCGGCCCAGGGCTTCGGCTGCACGATCGACGGCGACCATCCGCTGAAATGGGCGGACATCACCACCACCAGCTTCTTCCCGGCGAAGCCGCTGGGCTGCTACGGCGACGGCGGGGCGGTGCTGACCAATGACGACGATCTCGCACAGATGATCGAGTCCCTCCGCGTTCACGGCAAGGCGACCGCCTCCGATCTGAAAGACCGCACCTTCGACCACGACCCCAAATATCTGAACATGCGCATCGGTCGGAACAGCCGTCTTGATACCATCCAGGCCGCTATCCTGATTGAAAAGCTGAGCATCTTTGGCCAGGAGATCGAGTGGCGCAACCGCATCGCCGCCCGCTACAATGAAGGCCTGCGCCCCCATGTCGCCGCCGTGCCGGACGTGCCCGCCGGCAACGTCTCCAACTGGGCCCAGTACACGATCGAGCACGACGACCGCGACGGCCTGATCGCCCATCTGAAGGAGCAGGGGGTGCCGACCGCGGTCTATTATCCCATCCCGCTGCACCTGCAGCCGGCGTACGATATGTATCCGCGCGGACCCCAAGGGCTGCCGGTCACCGAACGACTGATGGACCGGGTCGTCAGCCTGCCGATGCATTCCGATCTGGACGAGGCGACCCAGGACCGCGTCATCGCCGCCGTTGCCAGCTTCCGCTAAGGTCGCCGCATGACGCAGCATCTCCCCGAACTGAAGGTCGGCGTCGCTGGCGCTGGCGTCATGGGCCGCAACCACGCGCGCGTCCTGTCCGACATCCGCGACTTCGACCTGACCGCCGTCTTCGATCCGGACGCCGCCACGGCCGAGGGCGTCGCCGGCCTGTATGACGCCAAGGCCTTCACCACGGCCGCCGATTTCGTCGCCGCCGGCCTCGACGCCGCCGTGGTCGCCACGCCGAACCGCCACCACGCCGACCTGGGCGTCGCCCTGCTCGAGGCCGGCGTCCATGTGCTGGTGGAGAAGCCGATCGCCGCCACCGTCGAGGACGCCCAGCGGATGATCGACGCCGCGAAGGCCAACAGCCGCGTGCTGATGGTCGGCCAGGTCGAGCGCTTCAATCCGGCGGTCGAGGCGGTCAAGCGCGCCATCGACGGCGACGACGTCATCTCGATCCAGATCACCCGCGTCGGCCCCTTCCCGCCGCGCATGGGCGAGGTCGGGGTGGTCATCGACCTGGCGGTGCATGACATCGACATCATCCGCCACCTGACAGGCTCGGAGATCGTCGAGGTCCAGCCGCAGCTGGCCCGCACCAAGGCCGAGCGTGAGGACACCGCCCTGCTTCAGTTCCGCCTGGCCAACGGGACCATCGCCCACATCACCACCAACTGGGTGACGCCCTACAAGGTCCGCACCCTTCAGGTCGCGACGATGAACCGGTTCGTGGTCGCCGACCTGATCACCCGCCAGGTCACGGAGTATTTCGGCCAGCAGACCGACGGCTCCTACCAGACCCGCGCCGTCAACAGCTGGCCCGCCGAACCGCTGAAGAAGGAGCTGGAGGCGTTCGCGCATGCGATCCGCACCGGCGAGCCGCCGGCGGTCACGGGCGAGGACGGGCTGCGGAACCTCGAGGTGGCGTTGCGGTGCCTGGGGGAAGGCTAGGCATCTTCCGGCCTCACACCCACCTTTGCGGCCATTTCCGCCGACGCAGCCCGCCACGCGTCAGGATCCCGCCAATCATGAACTTCGTGGCCTCCACCGCATGACCTCAGCCCTCCGGGGGTGAGTTCATAGCAATCCGTCCAGATGCCGCCACGGCGCACCATCAGCCAGCGCTCGGCGACAAGAACGAGCCGAGGATTCCGCGTGAACCCGCCATCCTCGGACCAGGTGAGGCTCTCCGCCCGCTCCCAAAGGACTCCGCCCGGCCCAACGCTTCGCCACAGTTGGTAGTCGACATCGGTGGGCATCGGCCCGACGCCGAGCAGATATTGCTGTCCGCCTGGCGTGGTGATGCGATTGACGACTCCGGGCAGGCCCGAGGCCAGGGCGATCCACATGAGCGCGATCAGGGCCGCCGGCAGGCCAATGAGCAACCTGAGCATGGGCCAGAGACGCCTCCTGGTCGGTGGAGCGACCACGTCAAGAACCAGCGCCAGAGGG
>SCVB01000024.1 GCA_004296955.1 Brevundimonas sp. | reverse complement strand
GCCGAGGTCGCCAGCGCCATGAACATGGCGCTCAGAACCTATGAACGCTTCGAGTCGGGCGCCACCCGCCTGAACCTGGACCATATTCATCGGTTCGCCGCGGCCACCAACAGCGATCCCTATGCCCTCATTCTTTCGGTCGTGATCGGGTCTTCCGAGCTGGCCCGACGCTGCGCCGACAACAAGATGGCCACGATCCTGACCGTGGCCATCCAGCGGTTCGACCGGACCATCCAGGATCGCCTGCTCGACCTGGATGCACGGACCCTGATCGCGGCGGTCACCGGCATGTTCGACGCCTTGCTGGACGGCGACGAGACCAGCGAGCAGGCCCAGGCCTGGCTGCAGACGGGCGCGGCCGAGTTGCTCGCCAAACGCCCCAAACCGGGGCGCTGACCCCTCAATATACTCCAGATATAGCTTCTCAGACGGTCGAGCCGCGCGCTCACTCCTTGCGCCACATCCGTGGCGACCAACCCAAGGAGAAACCGTGATGACCCCCACCCCCAAACTGCGCCTCGTCAGCCTCGGGAGCGCCAAGGCGCTTACCCGGGATGGCGAGGAAGGACCGTACCTCGAACTGATGTTCGTGAAGAGCCGCACGCCGGCCTGAACGGTTGAGTGGTCGCCCCCAAAGGGGCGGCCACGGAGGCCTAAACTGAAGCCTTATGCAGGCCATCCCTGTCCGGAAGCCCTCGCGTCCGAGACTATCCGTCGACGTTCTTTGCGGCCCATCCGAAATGGCGAAACGAGTTCCCTCTCCCGAGCCCGCTGCCGAGCCAAAGCACCGCGTCCAACCCGTTCGCGGCTTGGCGGTGTGCAGGTCACTCACAACCACAATCCGAATGCGCGCGGTCGGGACTGAGCCGTTGAATATACTCCAGATATAGCTTTTCTGCTGGCCACACAGCGCGCTCACTGGGGCTGCCACGCCCGTGGCGATCAACCCAAGGAGACTGTGATGACCACGCCCAAACTCCGCCTTGTCAGCTTCGGCAGCGCCAAGGCGCTCACCCAGGACGGCGAAATCGGACCGTACTTCGAACTGCTGATCGTCCAGAGCCGCACCCCGGCCTGAACGAAAGGGCGGTCGTCCTTGTGGCGACCGCCCCGAGGCCCGTCATCAGGAGGACCCCATGGCACGCCAGGTCACCCTTGCAGCCGGTCTGCATATGGTTCGGATCCGTGACGACGTGGTCATTCTCGACGTCGGCGCCGACCGGTATTCGTGTCTCGTCGGCGGCGGAACCCGGCTCACGCCCGTCGGATCAGGCGCGGTCATCGCGGACGACGACATCCTGCAAGAACTTCAATCGGCCGGCCTCATCGCCCCCAATCCGGAAGCGCCGACCTGCCGCACGCCGGTGACGCCGCGAGGCGAACTGACCGCCGGAGAAAACCAGGGGCCGATCCCGTGCCTGGACACGGCAATCCGGACTCTGGCGGCGACTGCGGCGTTCCGGGGCCAATCACTGGCGCAGTTGGTCGGCGTCGCAGAGCCCTCGAGCAACCGGCCGACGCCGTTCGACTGTCGGCGGATTTCGGCCCGGGTGTCCGCCTACCTCACCGTCCTGCCCTTCATCCCGTTCGAGGGACTCTGTCTTCAACGCGCCTATCAGCTGCGGCGCGTCCTCGCGTCCGACGGCCAGCGCGTGGACTGGGTCTTCGGGGTCAAGACCTGGCCCTTCTTCGCTCACTGCTGGCTCCAGATCGACGACCTCGTGATTGGGGACCGACTCGATCGCGTCCGATCATTCGCCCCCATCGCAGTGTTTTGAGGTGGGCGACTATCTGATCGTGTCGCGGGGAACTGCGTCGGCGGCGAGCGCACGCGCCGACACCTTGCGATCCCAAGCGGCCGCCGCCGGTATGACCGTTTCTGACCTGGGCGACCGTGCCTGGCTGGCGGTCGAGGGACCATCGCCTCCCGCCACCCTGCTCGTGGGCGCCTGGCGTTTGATTGGCCAAGTCTTTCACCGGGAGCATCGGATCGTAAGGCCGGACACGGACCAGGAGCCCTGGAGCTACGAACGCAAACTGCTGGCGCGCTTCTGGGGCCGGTTCGTGGGCGTTCGGCTATCGAGCGAAGGCGAGGTGGCCGAGATCCTGCGTGATCCTTGCGGCGGCCTGGACTGCATCGCGTGGGAGGATGACGGTCTGACGCTCGTCGTATCCGCAGTGCCGGCCTGGCTGCCGGTTCCGCGGTCCTGGAGCATCGCATTCGATCGCGTCGCCCAGGCGCTGCATGACCCGTTGCTCGTGTGGGAGGACCTGCTGCTCGACGGTCCGGTCGCCATCCTTCCCGGAACCGTCCAGCCGGCACCCCTGAAGACCCCCCCGACCGCGCTTTGGACGCCCGCGGCCATCGTCCGGCGCGGGGCGACGCAGCCCGTCAGCGACGCCGAAGCCGCTGCGGCGCTGACCCTGGCGCTCGACGACGCCGTGCGGGCCCTGGCCCTCGACGCCGGCCCACTCGCCGCGGAGGTGTCGGGTGGCCTTGATTCCAGCCTCGTGGCCGCCAGCCTCATCCGCGCGCGCAAGGACGTGGCCCCATGGATCAATCTCTATGGAGCGGAGGCCCAGTCCGATGAACGCCCCTATGCCACCGCCCTCGGCGCCGTGCTCGGTATCGATATCGTCAGCGTGCCCCATGCCAGCGGGCCGTTGAACGAGGCCGATTTCGAATCCATTTCCCATGGCGTCCGTCCGGGACTCGCCGGGATCGACATGCACCACGACCGCGACTGGGCCGGTCGCCTCCAGACTGCCGGCGCGATGGCGATCATGACCGGCCGGGGCGGGGATTCCATTCTGCTGCAGGGTGCGACGGCTGACGTGTTCACTGATCTCTGGCGCGCCCGGGGTTGGAGAGCGCTGACCTCCCCCGCCCTCCCCGGGCTCGCCAGGCTCAATGATCGATCGATCTGGTCTCTGATCGCAGGCGCGCGAAGACCGACCGAAGCCCGCCCTGCGCGACGCAACGAGATGATTGCGCCCATCGGCCTTCCGACGATTCCCCACTGGCTTGGCGACTGCGCCGATCTCGGGCCTGCGAAGATCCTGCAGGTCGCCGGCCTGATCGACGGGATCGGCCGCCAATCCCCCTCCTTGCAGACCCGGGTCGTCAATGTGCTGACACCCCTGCTGTCGCAACCGGTCGTCGAGACCTGCCTGGCTCTGCCCGCCACACAGCTCGTCCTCGGTCAGCGTGACCGGGGGCTGGCGCGCTCCGCATTCCGCGATCGTCTGCCCCCGATCATCACCGAGCGCCGTACCAAGGGCGAGATGTCCGCCATCTATGGCCGCATGGTCGCCGACAACCTCGACTTCCTCCGGCCGTGGCTGCTGGAAGGTCAGCTGGCGGAGGCCGGCCTGATCAATCGGGCGGCCGCGGAAACCATGCTCTCGCGAGGCAATCTGATCTGGCGCGGGACCTACGGGGAGATCATGACGGCCGCGGCTGTTGAGGGATGGGTGCGGACGTGGAGTCAACGCCTGCGCCCGCGGGCGCGATCGGCCCGTCCCCGAGGGTCTCCTCCAGCCAGCGAAGCATCTGATCATAGACATCGAGGATATTGGCCGGACTGATGTTGGTGTGTCCCTCGCCCCAATAGGTGATGAGGCGGGCCCGGCCACCCTGGCGATTGACCACGCTGAAGACCCGTTCAGCCTGGGACATCGGCACATAGTCCCGATCCGCGGTGATCAGCAGGATGGGCGCCGTGATCCGGTTCGCCGTGAGATAGGGGCTGGCCTCAAGATAGCGATCGCTCGCCGTCCACGGCGGCCCGGGCATTCCGCCCTGGTTGGCCTCGACCCAACCCGTTTGCTGTCGCAAGGTGAGGCCTTCCTCGGGCATGGCGCGGCTGGCCGGGGTGAACTCACCCCAGAGGCCCAGCAGGTCGGTGGCCGGAGCCCAGGCGATGTAGGTCTGGTAGCGCGTCGAACGGCCCGCCGCGGCAACTGCGAGATATCCGCCGAAGCTGTGCCCCAGAAAGGCTGTCCGGTCTCGCGGGAGCCTGGGCCAGGCCGCCCACATGGCGTCGATGGCCAGATCCGTATCGGTCAGGAAGCCCGCGATACTTCCGCTCCCAGATGCGGCGACCGGAATCGAGGGCGAGAGGACGGCATAGCCCTCCGAGGCGAGCAGGGCGGCCCGCGGCCCGTAGAGCAGGTTCGGCGGGCTCAGGAAGCGCCCGTCATCGACCGCCCCGGGATAGGCGAGAACCACCACGCCCCTGGCCTCTTCCGGCGGCCGACCCGGCGGCAGGAAGAGCCAACTCGTCGTCGGCCGCCCCGAGGCGTCCAGGTGCGGCACGGGCACAGGCCGGGAGAGGGAGAGGTCCGCAAACCCCGCGTTGACCCGGTCCAGTTTGCGGTCATCGCCCGGCACCGCCAGCCTGAGGGTCTCCATGCCGCGGTCCCGAGTGATCAGGAGCGCACCCTCGGCCGTAGCGGACATGACCGTCGTTTCCCCCGAAGGCGCGGTCCCCCCCAGCGGGGTCGGGCTCGCTCCCGTCCGCAAGACAGACAGACGCCCGGCGCCGTCGATCGCCAGCGCCCAATCCTGACGAGGCGGCGCGTTGACGCGCAGCCTGACGGGCTTCATCCGATCCGCGCTCTGAGCATCTGACACAGCGGCCTCTGCGGCGCTCCGCCGCGTCTTCCCGCCTGCCCCGATCTCCCACAGGCCGCCGCCCGCAAAAAGGAGCGCCGTTTCGTCGCCAATGGCCGACAGTCGGCCGGGCGCCTGATCCAGGTCCGCCGTCAGCGCGCGTGGCGATTCTCCAAGAGCCAAGGCCTGCCAATCGAACCGGGAGGCGTCTCGTCGCCGGGCGTAGAGAACAGGCGTGTCGCCGATCCAGTCCGCGCGCACGCCGGCGAGCTGGTCGATGTCGCCGCCCGGCGGGAACGGGTCAAGACCGTGACGATCAATACGGACGAGCGCGCCGTCACGGTCCACGCGCGTCAGATCGCCGCTCGCCCAGGACTCTCCATCTCGCCGAACCCAGACCAGCAAGGCGTCGGAGGTGAATGTCCACCGCAGCAGGTGCGGCGCCACATCTAGACCGGCGGGCAGCGAGGTCGCCCGTCCGCTTGCCACCTCGATCAATTCCAGCTGCCCCCGCTCGGGGTTGCCGAACTGACGCACGCCGTCGGGGCTGACCGGGACCGGGGAACCGGCACGCAGCAACGCGATGGCGCCACCATCCGGGGAGACGGCCCAATCCCGAATCAGACCGGACGCCAGGGGCCGCACCTTCTGGCTAGCGATATCCAGCAGCACCAGCGACCGGTCGCGCGCGGGAGTTTGCGCCATCGCCGCACCGCCGAGCGTGTCGACCACTGTGCGACTCGCCTCGCGCCCTCGGGCCTGGGCGGCCCATTGGCGCGCGATCTCTGCCTGGGCTCCCCCTGCGTAGCGAAAGAGCCATGGCAGCCGCGCGTCCGGAAGCACCGTCAGTCCAAGCCGGTCATCATCGAGCCAGGCGGCGGTCGAACCCGTAAACGGGGCATCCGGCGTCAGGCCGGTCCACCAGACTGTCCGGTCGGACATCTCGACCACGCCCGCCTCGAACCGATCGTCTCTGAGCCTATAGATCAGCAGCCGCCGCCCTGACGGCGACCAGTCCCCGAGGAGCAGTCCGGGCCCCTCCGAAGCCGGCAAGAGACGCTCCGGCGACGTCCCGCCGCCGGTCTCCGCGATCCAGAGTTCGCTGAGGGTCCAGACCGACCGGTGATCGAGGTCGAAGGCCGGGGCGGCGTCGTATGCCGCTCGTCGTTCATAGACGGCCCATCGCCCGCCCGGATCCAGTGATGCCGCACCGAAGGACGACATTGAGACGACATCCCGGATCGTCATGGGACGACCCTGGGCGTGGGCGGCGGACGACAGGCAGGCAAGCGTCAGCGCGACCGCCGCGAGGCGACGCAGGAGGACGGTGATCATGGCGCCCTACCAGCGCTTGATCATCTGCAGGGCGACGGTGCGCCCCAAGACGCTGGCCTGGGCGGCGTCGAACCCGTACCCCGCCGGCGAGTCGTAGAAGGGCGGATCCTCGTCCGTCAGGTTCTGGACAGAAAGCGCCAGCTGCAGACCGGCCAAGGGCCCCGACTCCGCCGACCACGACGCCCGCACGTCAATCGTGTTCCAGGCCGCGATCTCCTGCCCGGCCAGGCCCTCATAGGCCGACACGTGGTTCCAGTGAGCGTCAAATCCCCAGCTTCCGTACGACCAGACAGCGCCGGCGCGGGAACGAAGTCGGGCCGGATATCCGACAAGGCCCAGGACGTCGCGCACATCGGCGGTCGGCGTGGGCTGGATGTCATAGTCGATCAACCAGGAGGCGGAGGCGTCAAGCGAGAGCGCATGGCTCCCCGTCAGCAGCGGGTAGCGCGCCGACAGATCCAGACCCCGAACCGACACGGCGCCGGTATTGACCCAACGCCCGTCGAGAATGGCGCCATAGGCTGTCGGCGGGAACAGGCTCCCGCTGGCGAAGTCCGGACGGTTTAAGTAGCTGTTGACCAGAGCGAGGTCGGCCGGGTTGTTGGCCGCATCGACGAGCGTCACGAAGGGCTGGAGCGACGGGTCGGTCAACGCGCGGGCGATGTTCGCGGCCACAGGCTGGGCGATGCGGTCGCTGAACTCGGTGCTGAACAGGCTCGCGGTCAGAGTGCCGCCGCCGACCGGTCGGTAATCAAAGCCGAGTGTAAAGGTCTCTGCGGTCTCCGGCTCGAGGTCCGGATTGCCGCCATAGAGATACAGGGAAAGGACGTTCGCGCCCGCCCGCGGCAGGGAGGTCACCGAGATGGCCGAGGCGTCGTGGAGTTGTGGCAGGCCGGGCGCCCTGAAGGATGTGCCCCAGGAGGCCCGGACCGACAGGGTCTCGAGCGGCGACCAGATCACTCCCAGTTTCGGATTCGCCGTGGAGCCGAAGTCGTCGTACTCCTCGAACCGCCCCGCGAGCGAGAGTTCCAGGCGCCGGACCCCGGCTCGGGCATTCCCCTCTCCCACCAGCGGCACGCGCACCTCACCGAAGATGGCGCTGATCTTGCGATCCTGCTCGGGCGTGATTGTCAGCACCGGCGCCACGGTCGAGCCGAGACTCTCGACCTGGGTGTTGAAGCCCTCGCGCCGGAACTGCAGACCGACCGCCGCCTGCACCGGCCCCGCGGGGAGGTTGAAGAGCGGGCCGGTGAGCAGCAGGTTGGCCGAACTGGCCCGGCTCCGATCATGGGCCCGGGTGTAGCCGTTGCTGATGAAGTCCAGTACCGCCCGACCGTTCGCGGTCCCGTCTCCGAACGGGTTGAAATAGCCGTCCACCGCTGCCCGATAGGGCGTCGCCGGATCATCCGGAATATTGCCGAGCGCCTCGTTCAGGAATCGCGAGTTGAGCCGCCCTTCCGTCCCGGAGGAGCCCCGTTCCTCTGCATGAGCCAGATAGGCTTCCAGCGACCAATCCCGGCCGAGCTCCAGAGCACCGCCGGCGGTCACGCCGAGACTTCGCGAGGAACCGAACCGGTGCGGCGGTCCCAGGTCCCGGTAGAACGAATAGCCGATCGTGTGGGACGCCGCCCCGGACGGCGACACGAACCAGGGATTGGCGCTCGTGACGTTGAACACGGCCGGCGTCGTCGCCCCTGCGATGCTGTAGTCCCTTTGGCTGAAGCGCAGGTCGGCCGTGAGTTCCAGGCGCTCGCCGAGGCTCTGCCGGATACGGCCGTAGACGCTGCTGCGTTCGGTTTCGGGCGAGAGATCCTGCCCCTGGGCCGTCGCCTGCAGGTTGGCCTCCCCTGCCGCAAAATCCGCCGGGGTCGTGGCGGTGCCCGAGGGACCGGGCCGTATCGCCCAGCGGGAGACGTAGCCCCTGGCCACCGGGTCGAAGGCGACGATGTTGCCGGGCGAGGCGAACGGCGTCCGGTGATCCGTACCGCCGAAGGGTCTGAGGTCCCCGTCCGCGGTCCAGGGCCGGTCCAGAGAACTGAAGGCGTTCACCTGCTGGTATTCGTACGACAGCAGGGCCGACCCGGTCTCCCAGGAGGTTCCGGCGAGATGCGATACCATCAGGTCCTCGGCCCCGCCTTCGGCGGCGCCAATCCGAAGCCGGGATTCCTGGCCATTGAAGGCCCGGCGCATGATCACATTGACCACGCCGGCCACCGCATCGGCGCCGTAGAGGGCGGAGGCCCCGTCAAGCAGGATATCGACCCGTTCGACCGCAGCGGAGGGAAGCGCCGATACGTCGGCGAACTCCCCCCGGTAGCCCGTGCCCGCGAGCCGGCGGCCGTTGACCAGGACCAGGGTGGCGTCGGCCCCGAGACCGCGCAGGTTCACGCCGGTGGCGAACACCGAGTTGGACCCGGCTCCATCGACCCCGGCCAGCGTCGCCGTGGGATTGGCCGAGCCGGCGTAGTTTTGCGGCAAGTCCTTCAGGATCTCGGCCACCGTGGCGGGCCCACGGCGATCCAGATCGTCACGATCCAGGACGACGAC
Source organism: Brevundimonas sp. (assembly GCA_004296955.1). Classification (GTDB taxonomy): domain Bacteria; phylum Pseudomonadota; class Alphaproteobacteria; order Caulobacterales; family Caulobacteraceae; genus Brevundimonas. The sequence continues at coordinate 23,679 of SCVB01000024.1, read as the reverse complement.
GGGCGAGGCGAGCTCGCCCGACGTCTTCAGCAGCGTACCCGTGACGATGATCTCGTCCAGCAGGACAGGGCTTTCCGCCGCCTCGGACGGCCCGCTTCGACGCAGGAAAATGACCCCCGGACGCGTCTGGGACCAGGCGAGACCCGACCCTCGCAAGAGAGTGTTCAATGCCTCCGGCGGCGCATGGCGCCCTCTCAGTCCCGGTGTCCGCAAACCGGCGACCAGATCCCCGGTGAAGAATATCTGCTGGTCCGATTGGGTCGCGAACAGATTCAACGCGTCTCCCAGCGACCCGGCCGGGATATTGAACTCGCGCGCCTCTTGGGCGCAGGCCGTCGTGCTGACGGCGAGAACGCAGGCGGCCAGCGCGCTGCAGGATAAAAGACTCGAGCGACTCATATTCATGGCTCCCCTCGACGCCACGCTGCGTCAGAGAAGAGACGGTTCAGACCCCGGGTAACCCCGGAGAGGTTTCTCAATTATTTTTTCGCTCCGAGAGGCGGACGGTTCCATCCGGCCCCGGAGTGACTTCAAGTTCGAACACCTGCGAGGCCGTAGAGACGAAGGCGTCGCGGTCCCCGGTCCTGAACACCCCGTTGACCGGCACGGCGTCCAGTGACGTAGCCTCCAGTTCGATCTTCGCCGTCAGATACCGGTTCACTTCGGCCACGGCCAAACGCAGCGGCGTATCGCGGAAGACAATCCGCCCATCCGTCCAGCTGGTCTCGGCCTGCACATCGACTGAACGGACGGCGACCTCTCCGGCGGTGACGCGGGTACGTTGGCCAGCCACCATCCGCTGCACCGCCCTGCCCTCCCCCGCCGGCGCCACATCGACGACGCCGGACACCAGGGTCACGCTGACGGCGGCGGCGTCACGGCGAACATCGAACACCGTACCGACCGCCGTCACCTGTGTCCCACCGGCCTGGACGACGAACGGTCTCGCCCGGTCGTGCGCCACGGTAAACAGCGCCTGTCCGCGCTCAAGATCCACGAGGCGCTGATCGCCCGCGAACCGAACCCTGACCCGCGAGCCCGTATCCAGCCGGATCGACGACCCGTCTGCCAACTGCACGACGCGCTGCTCCCCCACGCCTGTGACGAAGACCGTCCGGCTCTGCATCCACGCCCATCCGCCCATCGCCAGCGCCGCCGCCGCGCCGACCGCCGCCAGGCCCAAAACGCCGCGCGGGACAGCGCGGGACCGACCCGTGCCGGCCTTGCGCGACATCGCAGCCTCGAGGGCTTCCATGATGGCAGGATCGTCCGCCAGTTTGCCCGTATCGGCCCAGACCTTCTCGACACGTCGATACGCCGCGGCGTTCGCCGGCTCCGCGCGCCAGGCGAAGAATTCTTCAATCGTGCCGGTGCTGACGTTACGCGCGCCCAGACGGGCGTGCCAGGCGGCCGCCTCTGTCTCTGCGGTTTCAACCCGGATCGTCGGGCTGGTCATGGTGCGCCCCATCTCTAGCGCCGAAGCTGGGCTGCGCAGTGAGCCAGGGCCTTGGTCATGCGCCACTCAACGGTTTTGGGAGAAATCCCGAGCTGCTCTCCGATCTGAGTGTTCGTCAGACCGCCGAACCGGGATAGCACAAAGACATCGCGAAGGGGCTCTGGCAAGCCAAGCACAAGCTGCTTTGCCAGCACTTCATCGGCTTGGGCGGGTAACTCACATCCCCAGCCGTGTGAGTGACTGATTTCGGAGGCATGGCGCGTACGGTGAAACTGCCGAGCGCTCATATCCGCCGCTAGGTTGGTGGCGATGCGCATCAGAAGCGCCTGCGGGTGCCTGATCTCGCCAACGGTCTGGTAGGGCGCGAGCCGCAGCCAGGTTTCCTGGAACAGATCCTCCGCATCCTGAGCGCCGTACCGCCTCACTAGCTTTGCCTTCAGCCAAGCAGCGTAGCGGCCGTAGATGGCCCACATAGCCCGTCGCCGGTGATCCTGAATGTGATCGGATCCGTAAGACACGCATGCCCTCCGTCTGACTGCCGGGCCGGAGAGTCACTCCTACTGGCGGTCCACGAGGCTACCCGACGGAATGATTGGTTACTATAGTGACTGGCACTGCTCAACCAATTCCGTGCGCCTGTGGCGATGGAGTTGCAGGCGACATTTGGCCAGAACGTTCGCCGCATTCGGCTCAGGCGAGAGATGACGATCGAAGCTTTGGCGCAAGACGCCGGGCTATCCTACAGCTACCTCGGTGAGATCGAACGAGGGTTGAGAAACCCGACCTTAGCCGTGATCGAAGGACTCGCTGACAGTTTGGCGGTTGAGCCCCATTCGCTCCTGCAGCGATAGACGTTGATGGCCGTGGCTAGGGTGACGCGCCTCAGGGGCGCGATGGGCCGTCTCACCGTCCGCGTCATTCACGAATAGTTACTATCGTAACTGGACCAAATTGCTGAGCTTGTTGTGTTGGCCTGATGGGGCTGGCGGCAGTTTTTGGACAGAACGTGCGTGAAAGCCGGAAGGCCAAAGGAATTACCTTGGAGGCTTTTGCGCATGATGTCCGTCTCTCGTACAGCTACGTAGGTGAACTTGAGCGTGGTCGGCGCAATCCGACACTTAAGGTCGTCGAGCGGATCGCCAGCGCGCTGGAAGCAGATCCCTTGGAACTCTTAACTCCGCCAACGTCCTGATAGGACGGACATCGGTCAGCATTCCAATCGTCTCCTCCGCGCCAACAGCGGACGTTGGCACGCGAGCAAAATGCGGACATTGGCATCCCGGTCCGAAATCTAATCCCGTTCGACTGAATTACGAGTTTGATCTGCCTCTCATGGCGCTCCCTGCCTTGAAACCGGCGAACAGACGGGCGATGCGCCGGCGCAAGCTGAGCCCCCACCGTTTCAGGGCTTCGCCAGGAAGCCGCGCCTCGTCGCTCGCGAGAGGAACGTGAAGCCAGGAATGGCCCTCTTCGGTTCTCGAAAAGATCAGGCCGTGAGGCCAGAGCAGGCGGTCGACGTGGAGGTTGAAGGCGAGGAATTCGTCGAACGACTCCCAAGCCTCCCGCCGTTCCCAGAAGGCTTCGAGATCAGCGCGATAAAGATCGAACCAGTAGACGAGATCCGCGGCACGCAACGCGCCCAGGAGCTCATCGTCCTGCTCGGGCAAATAAGGCCGACCAGTCTGCGCCCGATGACCGAGCCAAGCGCCGGCGTGGACCAGCACCTCCCCGGCTAGGGCAAACGCCTGCGTCCCGAGCTGTTCGGCGTCCCCGTGAAAGCGATAGTCCAGCCGATGCGCCGGCAAGGCCGTCTGAAGCGTGTCCAGCGCCGACAACAGCAGGCTGCGCTGCTGACTGTCCGCATCCGGCCAGGCGGAGGCCGAAAGCCGCGCCGCAAAATAGGCCTGCCAGCCGCCGGAAGCCGGGCCGAGTCGCTGATGGTCGAGGCGGTCCGACAGGACGCTGGCGACCGCGCCCGGAAAAGCCGCCTCGCGCATCCGCAGGATCTTCACCCAGGCCAACCCTCCGGCGACCACATGCCGGGCGGCGTCCCGGACCCCCGGATCGTCGGCGACCAGGGCCCGGCCGATGTCCCCCATGAACAGCAGGTGGGTCCGGATGACGCCGTCGCGCAGGACCAGGGGCGTCAGCGACACCTGCGTGCCGTAAGGGACGACCCGCGCCTCCGCCGCGGCGACCTCCACTCCCGGGTCGAGGGCCTTGGCGGCGGCCCCGAAGTCCCGGGCGAATGTGATGGCGTCCAGCCGGCCGAGATCCTCCATTTCGAGATGGTCGCCGATCAGGATTGACAGGGCCTGGCCTATCGCCTGGACGTCCTCCCCGTCCAAGCCGTTGAAGGTCACGCTCACCCGTCCATCCGACGCCGAAGGCGCCGCGACCGGCCAGGGAGGCGCGAGCAGCGGCGGCGCATCGTCCTCCGGCGACGTTCGCCGCTCCAGGTCCCGCTGTGCCGCCTCCAGAGTGGCGTCAATGCCCGACCAGGCACGGACGCCGACATAGCGGCTGTACCGCCTGAGCTCTGGCGTATCGACCGCCGCCACGAAGAACTCCGCGCTACAGGCCGCCGCGTGCAGGTTCCAGAGATGAAGCGAAAGCTCTGGAGCGCCTTTCGCGCGTCCGACGAGAAACCGGTCCCCGGCCAGCGGCATGGCTACGAGCGGCCGATCGGCCCCGGCCATCATCAGCGGCGCCCCGACGCCCTCCGCGTCGAAGGACAGGGCGACGCAGTCCGGCAGAACGGCCGAGGTCTCCGCCGCAACCACGCTCCAGTCCAAGGCGCCGAGCTGACGCGCGACCCCTTCGGGATGGAGGTTCTGCTCGAGCGCCTCGTTGTGAAGGTCGCCCATCAGGGCGCCCTGCGAGGCGCCGAGCAGACCGATCGCCCAGGTCCGCATCTCCGAGCGGGTGTCCGCCCAGAGGCCGCCGAACCTTTCGCGGACCAAGGAGAAGGCGACGTCGTCGAACGCCTCTCGAGGCACGGGCAGCGCCTTCATACGACTGTCCTTGTCGAACGCCCGTCCCAGATGCGCCCTGAACCGCGCGGTCGGCCGCACGCTGTCTAGGCCGAGCATCCGGCGCACCCGCTCGGGATCGTCCGCCCAGCCGGCGGCCGCCGTCGCCATCTTCTGGGCGGCGAACTTCATGCCGTCGCGAAGGTGGGCATTGCGGAACACCAAATGGGAGACCAGCTCGGCCGCGTCGTTCGGATCGGCCCGTCCACCCGGCGGGATGCTTCGCATCCGTGTCAGGAGGAGGTTGAACGGCCCGTTCTCATACCGGGTCATCGTCTGGTCGCCGCTCGCCGAATAGAAACGGTTCCGCGCGCCGATCTTTCCAGTCGCCGTCAAACGCGGCGCGCCCTCCCCGCGATAGCCCCAGACCAGCGTGGTCTTGCCTTTCCGCATGGCTGCGAAGCCGCGCTGGAGGTGCTGCGGGAGATAGTGATGATTGTCGCCGCTCACCGCACCGCCCGCTCCCGGCGCGCAAGGGCGCCGACAGTCAGGTCAGCCTCTATCCTGAAGGTCCAGATCGTCCGCATACCGAAGCGTAGCCAGAACAGGATCCACGCGCTAGAACATTTGAAGAACGCTCGGATATGCCCGCAGAGAAACATGATGGAAGCGACGCGGCCGGAAAACGAGGTCTTCGCCGATTTGGCTGAGCTGTGCCGCTCGCCCGGTTTCGTGCACGTGATCGCCTGGTTCGATTTCCGCGACAATCTCATCCGGTACGGCGACCAGCTCGACGCCGAGGCGATGGAAAGCCAGCACGCCCCTGACCGGCTGCTGCGCACCGAGATCGCCACCCTGATCGGACTGATGGTCCAGTCGCCAGTCGACGGCGCCCTACCGAGCCCCGAACGGTTCCAAGGCTTTATCGACCGGACCCAAGCGCTTCTGGAAGAGCTTCACAAGGCCATGTCGGCGCCGTGGCGCGACGGCTTCAAGGTCCTGGACGGCATCGCGACAATGGAGACACCCCTGTGGACCGGCGCGGGCCTGCGCGAGCCGATCTTCTATTCCGGGGAATCCGCCTACGGCTTCCAGTACCGGGCCCTGGCCATAAAGAAATACGCCGCCGACAATCCTTGGCTGCTTGCCAACAAGGGCTTCGAGATCGAGGACGCCGTCAGCGTCGCCCGGATCCTCGCGGACATCCTGTCCGAACGGCAGATGGTCCTCTCCCGAACCCTGACCGAGCGTCCGCCCGAGACCTGGACAATGCTGCCCGGATCCGTGTTTTCGGCCGACGAGATCAAGGCCCGATGCGCGATCGCGCCCGCCCGGATCGACGCCGTGCTCGCCGCCTTCACCCTGCCGCGTGGGAACCTGAACCCGCGCTTCACGGCCCTGCACGAATTCAATGCGACCAACGCCACGCCCATCCTGCATTGGGACGACGGTCAGTTCTTGCTGCTCCAGCACTATAGCCTGCTGGAAGCCCTCTATGAGAGCCCGGCCTTCTGGGTGACGGACGACAAGGCCTACAGGCCGACCGCCCTGGGCCATCGCGGGGCCTTCACCGAAACCTTCGCCGCCGAATGTCTGGAGAAAGTCTTCGGCCAGGCCCGGGTGTTGCGGAACATCGACATCTACGGTCCCGATCGCAACCGTATGGGCGAGATCGATGTGCTGGCTGTCTTCGGCCGGCGGGCGATTGTCGTGCAGGCAAAGTCCAAACGCCTCACTCTGGAGGCCCGCAAGGGCAATGATCTCCAGCTGAAGGATGATTTCAGGAAGGCCGTGCAGGACGCCGCCGATCAGGCGTTCCGATGCGCCGCCGCCCTGCTGGACCCGGCCTGTAGGCTGAAGACCACCGACCAGGCTCCACTCGATCTATCGCGCGATTTCGATCTGGTTCAGCCGCTCTGCATCCTGTCCGACCACTATCCGGCCCTCGCCTTCCAGGCGCGTCAATTCCTTGATCCGCAGACGACCGACCGCATCATGGCGCCGATGGTCATGGACGTGTTCGCCCTGGACGTGATGGCGGAGATGCTCGCCTCACCGCTGCAGTTCCTCCATTATCTGACGCTGCGCGAGCGGTTCGGCGACCGGCTTTTGGCCGGCCATGAACTCACCCTGCTGGGCTTCCATCTCACCCATCACCTCTGGTTCGACGACGACTACAACATGGTGACGCTGGGGGACGATTTCAGCATCCCGCTCGATATCGCCATGCTCGCCCGCCGGGAGGGAATACCGGGCGCGGAGACGCCGCCGGGCATACTCACCAAACTCAGGGACACGACCTTCGGCAGCCTGCTCCGGCAGATCGAGGACAGCGATGATCCCGATGTCGGCGAACTGGGGCTGCTCCTTCTCGAACTGGGCGAGGAGACGGCGCGGTCGCTGGGGTCTGGCGTCGACACCCTCTGCGCCGCCGCGCAACGAGACAGGCGCGTCCATGACCTGTCGCTGGCGTTCGGGGAGGCGCAGGCGGGGCTGACGGTGCACTGCCGCTACCCGGATGCGCCGGACACGATGACGAGACTTCTGGGTCACTGTCAGTTGCGCAAATACGCTACCCGGTCGAACAGCTGGTACGGGCTGCTCATTGACCCGGACAGCCGGACGATCATCGCGAGCCTGGGCTCCCGCGATCCCTGGGCGTTCAATGCGGAGGTGGACCGACTCGCCCGGCGTTGGCCTCTGCGCCCCCAGGTACCGTGGGCGGCGATAGAGGGACGCGTCGGGCGAACGTCGGCGGGGCGCAACGATCCCTGCCCCTGCGGCAGCGGCAGCGGCAAGAAGCACAAGAAATGTTGTTTGGCTCGCCCTTGATCGGCGGGCCGGGCCGTCGCACCGGTGAGCGCTTTTCTGTCGGTGACGCCGCCATTGCCCCGCCGCGCCGGATCGCCATCTGTCAGCAAAGCCGGCGAAGCCGGACAGAAGGAAAACCTGAACGTGGGCAAGAAGAGCAAGGCCGGGCGCGCGCGCAACCGGCCCGACGAGTCCTTCGCGGTCGGACCATTCGAGTTCGCACGCAAGGGCCGGGTCGTCATCGGCCGCAATCGCATGTCGCCGGCTCAACAGACCGAAGCGACGAGAAGGGCCGCCGCCCTTTATCCGGGCGTCGTGGCGGAGATGCAGGCGCTTGTGGACGCGATCGCCCACCGCGTGGCGGGCCTTCCGCCGGATCGTTTACTGCAACGCGCCTTCTATGGATTCTTCATGGCCCAGGTGACGGGCGGGGAGGATGCGGACGCAGGCCGCAACGACGGAATCGACCTGCGAATGATCGACTACGTCCAGAGCGTCATCGCGGCGGTCCCGCCGCGACTGCCCTACGCCGCCGACGTCTCCGAGGAGGACTTCACGGCACTGCGCGCCGACATCGCGGCCCTGTTCTCCAAGCTGTCGCTTGACTACCCGATGACGCGCACGGCGACGCGGCAGCTCGCCGACCCCGATCTGGACATGGACCTTGAGGGCTTTCAAGTGAAGGCCGAACTGTTGTGGGCCAATGTCCGCGGCCACAGGTTCCAGAACCATGAGCGGGAAGCCCTGCAGGCTCTGCTGGAGCCGCACTCGGCCGTTCTGCAACGGCTGTTCGGTCTGGACGCCGCGGGTCTTGCGCAAGAGGCGGAGAACATCCAGTCCGCGCTAACGCGCGGCCTCCACGACGCGGGCGTGGAGGCCCTAGCCTTCCACAAAGACTGTCTGAAGAGGATGGAGGAGGTCATCCAGGCCGGGGCCGTGGGTGAGAACGACCACCCGATGGCCGTGGTCATGGCGGAGCCGGCGTTCGCCGCGCGCGGCCGCGACGTCATGGGACGGTTCATGGGGATGGATCTGTTCGACGTCGAAAAGACCTCCGCCCTGCCGCAGGTGCTGCGCGACGCCCTGAGCTGGTCGCCCGGCGAGGAGACCGACTTCTTCGGCCCGGGCGAGGACAAGGGGTGGCCGCTGCGGGTCTGGCCCACCATGAAGCGGCCTTTCCTGCGTTTCGACGGGCGGACCTACTGCTTCGATCGCTATGCGCTGTTCGACCATCTTTACCGGGCCCTGCAGCGCATCGTCATCGGCCTGGAGCCTGGCTACCGGACGGCGTGGAAAGACGGCCAGATGGCGGCCAGCGAGAATCTGCCGTTCGAGCAGCTGGGCCGGCTCCTGCCTGGCGCAACGAGGATTCAGTCGATCTACTATCGCTGGGCGCCCGACGGCGGCCCCGCCCAATGGCACGAGGCCGACGGGATCCTCGCCTATGACGGCCATCTGTTCATCATCGAGATCAAGGGCGGGGCCTTCACCTGGACCTCTCCCACAACGGATCTGCCGGCCCATTTGGCCTCCTTGCGCGCCTTGGTCGCCAAGCCGGCCGAGCAGGGATCGCGCTTCCTCGACTATCTGGCGAGTCAAGACGAGGTTCCGATTTTCGACGCGGCCCACCAGGAGATCGGCCGCCTCCGCCTGTCCGACTATCGCAAGGTCAGTCTCTGCGCTGTCACGCTTGACGCCTTCACCGCGCTTGCGGCCCGTGCCCAGCATCTGCGCGCGGTTGGGGTCGATGTCGGCGCTCGGCCTGTCTGGGCCCTGTCGCTGGACGACCTGCGGGTCTTCACCGATCTGTTCGCCAATCCGCTCGACTTCTTGCATTTCACCGAGCAGCGGATGCTCGCGGCGGCGTCGCCCGACGTCGACGTGGACGACGAGCTGGATCATCTAGGCCTCTACCTGCGGGAAAATCACTACAGCGCCTACGCCCGATCGCTGGCTAAGCGCGGCGGAATCCCCCGGTTCGACGGCTATACAGCGCCGATTTACGCCTTCTATGCGGGGTTGCTGCGGGACGAGGCTCCAGCGCCGCCGCACCAAGACCGTCCGGCGCTGTTCGAAGACATCCTGGCCATGATCGACCAGAAGGCCGAGCCCGGCCGGTCGGAACTCTCGAGCCTGCTTCTCGATCTGTCAGGTCAGGATCGAACGGACTTGGCCGATCGGGTCGCCCAAGCCCTGATCGATCAATCGGTTGATCGCCGCTCCAAACCCCTGTCCTTCCACGGCGAGATCGCGCTGACGGTCTATGTGTGGTCGCCGTCGGCCTTGCGTGACGCCGCCGCGGCCCGTCAGCATACGGAGCAGGTCGCGGCTGCGGCGGGTGAAGACCAGCGGGTCTTGCTGGAGCTGCAGTTCGGCCCCGGCGGCGTCCTAGTCAATCTGCACTGGAGCTGGATCGCCCTGAATGCGCTCAGCGTCGAAAGGCGGGCCGAATTGCGCCGTACGGGGGAGGCTTTGGTCAACCGTCGCCTTGCGGCTGCGGAGGGTGGAATCGGGCGGAACGCCCTATGTCCATGCGGTAGTGGGTCAAAATACAAGATCTGCCATGGCCGGCGGCAAGCGCCCCGAGGCTTCTGAACGGCTAGACTAGGCCGATCGCTGGCCATGACGATCTGGGCGGTCAGATTGGTTAGGGCGCGCTGGACGTGAACAACGAGTACGGTCCGGACGCACTAGATATAGGTTCCGGCGCCGGCCCAAAGCAGACCGGCCGAAGGTCCGTTATGGGTCAGGCGCGGTAGCTCGTGATGTCGGCGATGCGCCGGAAGCGGAATTGGACCCCGCGCAAAGTCTAGACCTTGCCAGTGATGACTTGGAGCACAGCGAGCCCCATTAGGCTGGGGGATACACGACATTCGGCCGTGCGACTCCTGCGACGGGCATCGTCACGCCCCAGGTGAAGCTCGTGCTTTCGTATTGGTACACGGTGAGCGCAGGCAGATTGCGCTTGTCGTAGACCGAACCGAACCGGAGAACGAGGCTGTTAGCCCCGGCGAAGAACAGATGCACCTGGCGAACGCCGCGGCTCTTGAGCTCACCCATCGCATCGAGGAATTGGCGGGCGAGAGCTTGTTGCTTGTCGCCGGACCAATGGTTCCCCGTGTTGGTAGTTGGAAGGCCCAGCCGCACGATCGGCAGCGTGCCGACGCGCTCGACGGCGGCTGGCTCATCCACGCGATAAGAGGCTGAGATCGTCACGATCACCTCTGCGGAGCCTGCCGCTACATCGTCAAGCCCCTCGACAGTGAATCGCTCGCCGTCATCCGCGCCATTGAGCTCGTTCCAGAGCCGAGTATCGCGATGCCAGTCGAAGAATGTGATCGCCGCCTCATCGTCAAGCAGGACACCGCCCAGAAAGCTGAGCGGCACCGGCGCGAGTCCGCCGGCAACGTGGGTCATATCCGCCCGATCTCGGCCGTCCTCGTGCTGATCGAGTATCGTTCGGAGCGACAGCAGGCGGTCGATTGCAGTCTCTGGCGCGACGAGGAATCCGTCGGCGACGCCCTGGCGCATGTCTACGAGGATTTCGACCCGCTGCCCCTCAATCGCCGGGGGGATCGCTTGCACGAGTGGCGTTCCGTTCCAGTCTCGGAGTCCACGAAACTCGATTGCAAAGACCCGGCGACGGTCCGCCCGTCTCCAGTCGGTGTAGAGCCAGATCAAGCCTGACCCGATCAGTAGCAGGGCTACCGTAAGCGCCGCCCAGGTAACGACCGCTCCGCCGCCTTCCATGCTGAAGCTGAATCGCAGATCCCCGCTCGACAATGGGATCGTTGCGCTAAAGGCAATGCCCGCTAGGAGCGCCGTAAGTAGCCCAGCCCCGACCACAATCAGTGCAAGGGCTGGATGCTTGCGACGAAACGCGAAGTCGATAGCCGAACGAATGAAATAGTCTTTGTGGCCCATCCTGCTGCCCCCCTAGGTCATATGGATCATCTGGGGTGGCTGGCCCCGAACAAACAGGCTGATCGAGTGACTGAGGTAGAGCCACACATCGAGTCGCACGATCAGCAGCACCGCGAAGTCGATGCTCCGCTCGCCCTCGACCAAGGACAGCATCGAGCCGACATCGGTCACGCTCGGTCGCACGTCGAAGCTTGGATGCGAGTGCCATTCTCCGAGATAATTATACCGGGTGTAATCGCTTCGGGTGCGTTGAAAAAACTCGCGCAGAGCAACTTCGTGCTGCTCGTTGTTGCGAACGAAATGCGCGGCGCTGCCGGTGACAGCATCGACCGAAAAATCGACAACGCGAAAATGTCCGGCAGCGATCTGCTCGCCCATCAATACGCCGCCGATCTCCCGACGCTTGGCACGCCGCAACTCGCGCCGCAGGCGCTGCCGAACCTGCGGGGCTAGCTCAACCTGCATCGGCTGCCACTTCGCTTTCCTCTTCCTTCGGAAGGAGACCGGTCATGAACGCGAGAGCTCGTTCGACTGCGTCCGCCTCAACCGTTGGGCCCCATGTTCCCTCGGATGCGTAGGTGATCGGCCAAGTGTCGAAAGGTGCCGCAAAGAGCCAGCTCTCAGCCAAGCCAATACAATACGCAGAGGCCGGGAAGATCGAAGTTTGGCCACGCGTAAGGGTGTCGATGACGAGGCGTGTAAGGTGCGCCGCGACGACACTGACATCGGCATCATCTGCCACGAGCGGTGGTTGATCTGCCGGCAGGGCGTCGTAGTCCGTTCCTTCCTCAGCAAGCCAGGGGACGTTTTGCGCAGCGTACCAGTTCTGAATCTGAGCGCGGGCGAACATCGGCGGCGGGTCAATCTCGGGACGCGCTCGGGCGATCAATCCGCCCACACCGCCCGCATATACTTGCGCCCAGGCCATCGGCTTCTTTTCGTTCCGACTGACAAGCGCACAAAGATTGAAAACAGTCGGATCGGCGGTCGCGTCGACGATTAGGTCGCACTTGCCTAAATCCTTCAGAGCACCGCTTGTTAGATCGCTCGCTTCCTGACCGCCGAGCGCGATATTCCTGGCGGTTACATCCGCGTCGGGGCGTACCGCAATAATCTCTCGTTTGACGGCTTTGGCCTTGTTTGCGCCGACAGCACGAAGGTCGAGCTCGTTGCGCACTATGTTCCCAGGATAGAACAGATCGGCATCGACAAGCTCGAACAGCTTCACACCGGCTCTGGCCAACGAGACTGCTACCTTCGAGCCCACCGACCCACACCCGACGATGGCGACCCTCTTCTCGGCGAGAGCAGCGTGCGAAGGCGGAAGGCGTTCGCCGGCGGGTGGTATATCTACCGTTTCGAACTTGATGGCGGTCGCATCCGAAAAAAAGGAGAACAGCCGGACGGTTCCGCCCTTCAGCAGGATGATCGACAAGGCGACATCAGGGCTTTGATCGCGAACCCACGCTTCGAGGGGGCTCCCCGTCATCAACTCCTGCAGTTTCTCTCTCGTCAGAGATTGTGGAATCCTCTGGTCTGACCGCAGGCGAATGGCCTTGCCGGTCCGCTTGGTGGGTATCTCTTCCACGTAGGGCGGCGTTTCACTCCAGAACGTCTCGCCATCCAGCGCCAGCGATGTGATCTGCGCGAACCATGTCTGCGCGTACCAATGGTCATTGAAGGTGAAGTCGACGGGCTCCTGCGGGGCTACGCCTAGCAGATGCTGCTTGGTCGAATCGGTCAGCAGAAGGCGGGAAATCGAGCCCCGGACTTCCTGACCAACGGACATGTTGTGCGCGGAAGGCACGGGCGGTTTGTCGTCGCCAGCTTCGCCCGATAGCAGCCTGTAGGAGCTGCTGATCATCATGGCACCGGTGTATTCTGGTGCCCAGTTGTCTGCGCGGTACTCAAGGCAAAGTTCGCCGCCGGCACCCCACTGATGGCCCGAAATTCGTCCTGGGTCTTTGGGGATCACAGACGGCGGGACGTCGGGAAAGAAGTCTGGATAGTGCAGAGTGAACTCGAGTTGGTCTTCGCCGATAGCTAGGGTGAAGTCCACGGCGAGCTTCAGGCCGGGTATTAGCCGGGCAGTTGCGCCGCTTAGCCAGGGCGAACTTTCTTGCAGTTCCGCAATGTCGTCCCGCTCCTTTTCCGCCCGAGTGGGCTGGTGGAAGAGCCAGTTCAAGCGAACCCCTGCGGATTGGTGGGAACACGCGCCTTGTCAGGGAATGTCAGGCCCGCTCCAACCGGAGCGACTGAAGCCGCCCGCAGTGCGCCCCCGCCACCCTTGCTGCCCGCCGCCTTCGCCACGCGCTCGCCGACGGCCGCGCTGGCGGTCTCGATCATGCGCTCGCGCTGAACGGAGCGGGCGATGGTCGTGAAATCAGTGCGCGCCTGCTCCAGCCATTCAAAGAACGCGTCGCGGCGTTCGGGAAACTCTTCCCACTTGTCCGCGAAATTCTCGGTGGGGTCACTCGGGTTCGGGATCAAGTACTTGCCGTTCTGGTAGATGATCGCGCTCTCCATATTGGAGAGGATCGACACCAGTGCGTCACCGATATTGTCCTCGCCGTTATAGGCGTGGGCGGCCAGCGTGGTGATGATGATCGAGATCGGCTTGTCGCAGGGGTCGCCGTCATAGCGCGTGTCCCGGTGACGTTTCAGGATCATGATCGCGTTCTGGAGCGGCGTACGCACGCGGTACTCGGGAATGTCCTCGACGCTGGCTTTTGCAGCCTCGGCGAGGATGCGGCGGCGCTTCTCGAACTCAACCGTCATGCGGCTGCGGAACCACTGAATGTAGCCCTTGGGGTTGGATCGGGGCCAGTCGTTGCTCAGAACTTCGTAGGCTGCGTGCTCGTTGTCGGTGATGCCAATGGCGGTCGCAGCGAAGCGAGCATCGAGACCACGGCTTTCCAGCAGGACGCGTTGCCGCGTGCCGTTCGGCAGGGCGGGCACAACGTCCATGTGGAATTGCGCACCGTCGGCGTAGTTCAGCACCCAGCAGCGCCGCCCCTCGCGGATGGGCTTCGTCATGTTCTGCGCGCGGTGGTAGGCAGCGATCTCGTCGCCCAGCAGTTCCTTCAGGCGCTTTTGCGGTAAGTTGTTATACGTGAGGTGTTCGAACTCGCAGACGGAATCGACGTCGTAGTCTTCTTCATCCGAGATGGGGCGGATCGTTGTGCCGAGACCAAATGAGCCCTGAATATAAACCTTCGGCCCGAATTCGCGCACGGACGAGTCAGGGCGGCAGAGCCAGTCGCCCAGCGACTTGTAGCTCCGTTCGGCCTGTTCATACCGCGCGTCGCTGACGGCGAGGGTCTCTACCAGTCCCTCAAGATAGGTTTCCGCCTGCGGCGTAGTATTCAAGGCCATTTCGCCCCCTTTTCACGATTTGTTCCACATCGCCACGTTATGGTCAACGCCGCTTCAACCGTAGGTGTGAGCTCTGCCGTCATTTTCAAGACCCGCGATTTCCCAAATTTGGCAGGCCTGTGACGCACCTTCACGTCGGGGGCCTGACCGGCCGCGCCGGGCCTTCGAGGCTGCGTGCCTCCTCCGGCGCCGCCTCCGTGGAGCAGAGCGATCCGCCCAAAGCGGACCTTCCCAACATCCGAGATGAGTCAAAACCGGTCTCAACGAGCAAGCTCTCCCCCCCGCCCCGTCACGACCTGCGCCAGCCCGTTCGCCATCGGCGCCAGCGCAATCCGGCTCCCCACCCTCGCGCTCTCCCCCGTCCTCACCCGCGCATAGTGCTCGATCCCACCCACATCCCGCACGACCACAAACGGCGCCGTCCCCGCTTCGTCGTGAAACCCCGTCTTCACCACCACCCCGCGCACCCGCTCCATCCCCAACGGCCGCACCTCCCTCGCCCCTTCCAGCCGTCGTTGGTTCAGCGTCCGGATGATGTCGCGCCGTGCCTGCAGCGTCCGCAGCTTCGTCTCCATCTCCCCGTCGAGCCGGTAGCGCCGTCCCGTCCGAACGGCGAGCCCCAGCCCTTCCAGATGCCGCAACCGTCCCCGGGTCAGCGCCGCCCAGGCGTCATTGACGCCCACGCCATCCTCGACCGTCCCGTTCGCATCCGCCGCCGCCAGCAGCCGCCGGTCGAACCCCGTGAACCGGTCCGCCCCGGTTTCCCTCCAGATGCGCCGTTCCGCCTCCACCCGCGACAGGTCCCCGAGCCGCTCCTGCGCCGCCTCCTGCGCCCGCGCCCGGAAGCCGTAGCCGATGTAGTCGCGCGGGATGACCAGGTCCCGTCCGTCCGCTCGCCGCCCCCGCACGAGCACATGGGCGTGCGGCTGATCGGTGTCGTAATGGCAGGTCGCCACCCAGTTCAGATCAGGCTCCCCCAGGTCCGCCGACACCCGCTCCATGACCTCGCGGACATACCCCTTCAGGTCGTCGATCCGGTCGCCGTGCTCGGGCGAGATGATGAAGCGGAAATGATGCCGGTCCTCGCTCCAGCCCGCCGTCTCGACCGCCGGCCGGACGCCGTCCGCCTCCCGGTCGAAGAACGCCGGCCGGGCCCCCTCCGTCCCAGCCCCCGAGCGGCCGAGATAGCTGACATGCGCCGCAAGGGCGGCCGCCCGCTCGGCGCCCTTGCCGATGTGCCGGGACACCAGCGCCTTGACGATGACCCGCTGACGAACGTCCAGACGAAAGGCCCGGCCCGAGCGTCCCTGCGCCGCCCTGAGCACCCCTGACCGGTCCCCCAGCGCGAACGCCCGCGAGCTGGCCAGCCGCCGCAACAGGCCGGTGCGGACGTTCACCCGGTCGGGTTTGAGCGACAGCGGAAGACGGACCTGGACCGCCTCCGGCTCCTGGCCGCTGCCCGCCGAAAGGCGCGACTGGATGGCTTCACGGATCAGCATTCGACGCCTCCGATCAGGCCGCCGACTCCGCCCAGGACCGGCAACTCACCGCAAGTCGTCCGACAGTCTCCAGCGCGCCGCTAACCTGCTGACAGACTACGAAAAACCCGCCCCCCCCAACACCCTCTTTTATCTTGCCCTAAGCCCCTTTTCGCAGATTTCCGGACACCGCCGTCATAGGTTCGCACATCGGACCAAACCTCATCATCGCATCCCCGGTCCGTCGCCTGGTCGTCCCTGAGGCGCCGTCTTCGATCGCTCGAACGCCCCGGACGACAAACAAAAACCCGCCCGGCCGAAGCCGAGCGGGTCGTTGGTGTCAGTCTCGATCGATCAGGCCGCGCGCGCCCGGATGGGGACATGCCGCAGCCCGGACTCCATCGCCTTCTGTCCAAGGTTGAGCGCCGGTCCGAACGGCCGCTGGTCCGCCCGCGCCCGATCCACCGAATGCACCAGGGTGAGGCAGACCTCAGGCTCGAGCGCGATCAGTTCGTCGTTCGCCCGGAACGGAGCCGCCTTGCCGTGGGTGTCGAAATCCGCCCGGGCGAGGATCAGTTTCACCCCCTTCTGCTGGGCCCATTTGATCGCCAGCTTCTCGGAGCCCTTCGCCCCGGTCGTCGCCAGGGCCATGTCGGGCCACTCCTGTTTCGCCCAGTTCAGGGCGTCGAAGATCCGCCCCGCGTCTTCCGGGGTATCCGCCGTCGGAGCCCCTCTGAAGGCGATGACCGGACCGCCCGGATCCGCCTCTCCGGATTTCCGGTTGCGGATCGCCCGGATCGCCTGTTTCGCTTCCAGCTGGGCCGCCGTCAGATGGGTGCCGCGCCGCGTTCCGCGCCAGGCCGTCCAGACCTCTCCGGTCGCGACCGTCCAGGTTTGCGACGCCGCGTCCCGGATCAGTTCGCAGGCCTGCGTCGCCGCATCGCCTGCCCGGGCTTTCGCCGTGGCGTCCTGCAGTTCGACGTCGGCCGCTTCCGATCCGTCGAAGTCCCGATCGAGCGATCGCATCGTATCGCGCGCCCTATCCGCGTCGCGTTCGATCCGCCCGGCCGCCGAATGGAAGGCGCCGATCAGGGCTTCGCCGAGGATCGTCTGGAAGTCCTCCAGGGCTGTGTCGGAGATCACGTCCAGAAGCTCGGTCATGAGCGCGCGCCCGAGCTGGGCCAGGGCGTCGTCCGTCGGGAGCGGACCGCCTTCCTCGATGGAGGCTGACAGGTTGCCCAGGGCGGAGTCGGAGGTCGGGGTGAAGGCGGAGGATGAGGTGTTGAAGCGGGTCATTGGACCATTCCTTGAGACTGTCGAGCGCCCCATGCGCAACGACCCCGGTTTTGGCCACAGCGGGGTCCCCGGCAGTCACCGGAGCGGGCGGCCGCTTGGCCGTCCGTGGAGGGGAACGGCGCAGCCGTTGACTTCCGGGGTGCTGTGACCAAATCGGAGGGCGTTGTGTGGGGGCAAGTCCTCGCCCGCCTTCGGGCGAGGACACAACTCGGCGCCGTCGCGCCGATAAGGACAAAGACGCATCGGTTCGCTTGCCGGCGACGGCGCGCCGTCGCCCGTCCGGGACCGGTGTGCTGGAAGGCGGCGGACCCCGTCCGCCGCGCACGTGGACGAGTCCCCGGCTCTTGAAGCTCGTCCCTGCCTTCGCCGGGGCGCCGAAAGCAGACCAACGGCGGCCTCGGGTGTCGAGGCCGCCGTGATGGCGCCGGACTGGGGAGTTCAGCAACGCGGCGTCTCAGTCCAGACCCGCGAGGGCCATGAGACTCTCGGCGCTCTGGCGGACGGGACGGTAGCAGATCTCCGCATGCGCGGCGCAGAAGGCCCCCCTCGCGATCCGCCTGCCGCACAGGGCGAAGCCGGGGTCTCCGGGATCGCCGTAGGGCCAGCGGCAATCACGCCGACGCACGGACAGGATGGTCGCCGTCCCATGAGACGGCGCATCCACCCGGCGCGGTGGGCACGACGCCGGACCCGGCGGCGGCGCGGGCCGGGCCGGCCAGGGCCGACGCGCGACCGGGGGCGCGGCGAGGCCGGCGGACCTTGAGGCCGGCGGCCGAGCGGCCGACAGGCCCAGGCGATAGACCTTGCCCAGGACCGCGCTTCTTGTGAGGCCGTGATCCAGATCGCGCGCGATCTGTGCGGCGCTACGGCCTTCGAGCCAGAGGGTCTTGAGACGACCGACGCGGTCGTCGGTCCAGGCGGAGGCGGTCATGGCGGAACTCCGGTGTCAGCGAGCCCAATCGGCTCGCCCGCGCCCGGCCTCGCTTCATCCTCCCGGTCCCCACACAGAAACGGCCCGACGCTCGCGCGCCGGGCCGTTCCGCCTTTCGCCGACGGATCAGAACGGGATGTCGTCGTTCAGATCGTATCCGCTCGCCGGCTCCTGCACCTGCCGGTCGGCGGCGCCGTCGTCCGCCGACGGCCGGTCGCGCCGGTTCTTCAGACGAATGTCGCCGACGATCAGACGCAGATCGTAGTGTTCGACCCCGTCTTTGCCGGTCCAGGTGTCGTTCTCGACATGGCCCTGGATCACGACCCGGCTGCCCTTGCGGGCGAAGGCCTCGATGTATTTCTCGGCCGTCGCCTCGTTGAAGCAGATGCAGTTGAAGCCGGTGGTGCGTTCGCCCGGCGTGCCATCGGCGCGCCGGAAGCGGGTGGTCTCCAGCACGCGGAAGCTCGCGCGCTTCTTGCCCGAGCCCTGGGCCGACAGGATGGACGGGTCGGCGGCCAGATAGCCTTCGAGGGTGAGGGTCTGCATGGTCAGTCTCCTGAAGATGGGTTTCGGTTGAGGATCAGGCGGCGGCGCGATCGGTTTCGCGGGCGTCGACGGTGTCGGGGTCGCGGGCCTCGGCCCAGTCGAGGACGGTCAGCCGGTTCACCACCAGTTCCTTGGCGGTGCGTTCGGTCCCGTCCTTGGCGGCGTAGGCCGTGTCGATGAAGGCGCCGACGACGACGGCTTCGCAGCCCTGGGCCAGACCGCGGGCGATGACCTTCTCGTTGAGCCCCTTCGACCAGCTGACGCAATTGACCCCGACGAGCCGGTCCTTGCCGGCGCCATCGACGCCGCGCTTTTCGAGCAGCCGGAACACCGCCTTGGCGAAGTCCGGGCTGATCTGGGGGTCGGCCGCCAACCGGCCAGTGAACACCATGGTCTGCATGTCAGTCTCCTGTTGATCCGAAGCGCCGGGGAGCCGATCTCCCCGATTCCGCTTCACCCGGGACCTCCCTTCCTCCGTCCTCATCCTGCCCGGACGGGGCCTCCGCCCCGCCCGGCGCATGTCTCAGGCGGCCGCTCCGTCGAGGACGGTCTGGACGGGATGGCGGCGCAGCACCGCCTCCACCACGTCCGATCGGTCCGTCGGCACGAACACCCGGGGCGTAAAGGCGATGATCTCGACGAAACACCCGAGCGCGACCAGGGCGTCCCGGTCCGTCCGCCCGCCGACCACCTCGATCCGCCAGCGGTCCATGACCCGCGACCGCTTGAGCCACAGGCCGCCCTCCAGCGAGAGCTGGACGTTGCGATCCAGCAAGGTGGCGGCGGTCCTTGCCCCGTCCGACCAAGCCTCGCCGACATCGGTCAGGCCGAGACTCGCCTTGAGGCTTCGGGCCTGGACCTCGTCCAGCACACGCCCCAGCCAGCGCCGGCCGTCCGGCGCCCTGACCCGGCGCACCGAACAGCCGCGCGCGGGCAGCCGGCCCCAGATCGGCAGCAGCAGACCGGTCGCGAGCGTGAGCTCGCGCGTCCGCCAGGGGTCGGTTCCCGCGACCTCCTCATCCCAGACGCGGCGCCATTCGTCGGTCGCCGCGGGCTTCCAGGCCGATTCCTCGAAGGTCCTCTCTGGCAGGGTCTGACGCCCATCCGGCCGGACCAGGCGAACGGCGGCGACCAGCCGGTCCTCGTCCGTGGCGGTGGTCAGGCCGAGCTCGGCGACCGCCGCCCGGCCGGATTTGGCGTTCACGACCAGCTGATGGGCGACGTCGGCGGCCCGGGCCAGCGCGTCATGCGAGAGCAGGATGTCGCGACGAACCCTGAGCGAGAAGGTCACCAGGGCGGTTTCAGCGCCGGTCGAGACATCGGTTCGGATGGTTTCCTGGTGCAGAAC
The DNA here is from genome assembly GCA_004296955.1 of Brevundimonas sp. Taxonomy (GTDB): domain Bacteria; phylum Pseudomonadota; class Alphaproteobacteria; order Caulobacterales; family Caulobacteraceae; genus Brevundimonas. Next base: position 3,542 of record SCVB01000024.1, on the reverse strand, counting down.
CGCCAATTCCTCCGCCTCGATGTCTTCAAGTCCACGGTCCAGATCCCCCGACGCGGCGGCGCGCTCGAGGATGCCCGAGAGAATGCGGTCGAAGTCCTCGAACAAGGCGTTCTGGTCGGCGATCCTGAGCGCCAGCAGGCGGTTGAGGAAGGTGTGGATCGGCGGCAGGTCGTCGGACGGCTTGAGTCCGCCGTCGGCGTCGAGCAGCTTGAGACCCGTCCTGTGTATGAAGGTCTCGAGCGTCATCGCAGCGAGTTCACCGAACGCCAGGGCCCCGTAGAAGACCAGCAGGGCCCGGCGCGCCCATGGGCTTTCCAGATTGTCCTCGGCCCGGAAGAGGCCCGCCCCGGCCGTCCGGCGCTCGCCGCGCGTGAGCGCGCCGAGCGTGTCCAGACGGCGGGCGATGGTCGAGGTGAAGCGTTTTTCGCCCTGGATGTCCGTCGTGACCGGCCGGAACAGCGGGGCCGAGGCCTGGTGGGTGCGGTGGCTCCGGCCCAGGCCCTGGATGGCGGCGTCGGCCCGCCAGCCCGGTTCGACCAGATAGTGGACCCGGCGCTGCCGGTTCGCCGCCGACAGGTCCGCGTGATAGCTACGCCCGGTGCCTCCGGCGTCGGAGAAGATCAGCACCCGCTTGCGGCCGCTCATGAAGGCGTCGGTCTCGGCGCGCGCCGCCGAGGCGCCGCGCCGTTCCACCAGCCTGCGTCCGTCGCGCACGACCACCCGCCGGGACCGCCCGGTGATCTCGGCGACGGCGTCCGCGCCGAGGGCCTCCAACAGGGCGTCGAGCACCCCGGGCACGGCGGGCAGGCAGGCCATCTGTTCGATCAGGCTCCCGCGCCGGGCCAGCGCCTCCTGGCTGACGGCCGGACGGCCGTCGTCCAGGACAGGAACGAGGACGACCTCGCCGTTCTCCCCCTCGATCGCCTCCATCAGATGCACGGGAAATGCCTCGCGCAGATAATCGAGGACATATTCGCGCGGGGTCATGTCTATCGAAAGGTTGTTCCATTCCTCCGGCGGGACGGACGCCAGCCGCCGCTCCATCACCGCCTCATTGGTCGAGACGATCTGGACCACGGCGGAGCGACCGTGGCCCAGATCCTCCCGGATCGAGGCGACCAGGCTCGGCGCCTTCAGTCCCGCGAGAAGATGGCCGAAGAAGCGCAGCTTGGCGCCCTCGAAAGCGGAATGAGCCGCCGAGGCGGCCTGGCCGCTCCTGGGCTTGCCCGTCTCGTCGTTGACGCCGACGGCCTTCAAGGCCTCGGCGAGATTGGCGTGGATCAGTTGGAAGGCGTCGGCCCAGGCGTCCCAGATCGCGATGTCGTCGGACGTCAGGGGATGGACCAGCGGCTCGTATTCGACCCCTTCGAACGACAGGCTCCGCGCCACATAGAGGCCGAGCGCCTTGAGTTCGCGCGCCACCAGCTCCATCGCCGCCACTCCGCCCCGGTCCATGGCCTCCAGGAAATCCGCCCGCGACATGAAGGGCGCCTCCGGCCCGCCCCACAGGCCCAGCCGGGCGGCATAGGCCAGGTTCTCGGCGGTGGTGGCGCCGGTCGCCGAGACATAGAGGACCCGCGCATCGGGCAGTCGGTTCTGCAGCGCCAGACCGGCCATCCCCTGCAGCGACGCCTTCTTCGTTCCCCGCGCGCCCTTGCCGCCACCCGCGGCGTTGGCCATCGCATGGGCCTCGTCGAAGGCGATGACGCCGTCGAAATCCGCGCCGAGCCAGGCGATGATCTGGTCGAGCCGCGATTGACGGGCGCCCCGCGCCGGTTGGCGAAGCGTCGCATAGGTCGTGTACAGAACGCCCCGGTCGAGCCGGATGGCGTCCCCCTGTTTCCAGCTCGAAAGGGGCACGATGTCATGAGCGCCGCCGCCAATCGCCGCCCAGTCGCGCCGCGCGTCCTCCAGCAAGGCGTCGTTCCGTGACAGCCATAGCGCGCGCACCCGGCCCTGGCTCATGTTGTCGGCGATGACGGCGGCGATCTGGCGGCCTTTGCCGCAGCCGGTGCCATCGCCCAGGAAGAAGCCGCGCCGCAGCTGGACGGCGTCCTCCTGGTCCTCGGGCGCGAGCACCATATGGTGGGGCGCCGTGTCCAGCCGCCACTGTCCGGGCAGATGCGCGGCATGGGCCTCGCCGGCGTAGATGACCATCTCGGTCTGGGCGTCCGAGATCCAGCCCTGGTCGCGCATGGCCGGAGGGAGTACCGGTCGATAGGTCGGCGCCGGCGGCGCCACCGAGGCCATGGGCCCGGACTCGACCAGAGGCGACGGATGCGGGCGGGGCTCGGGCAGAACGATCCGCCCCAGGGCGTGGGCCTGGTATAGCCCGACATCGCGACCCTCCCCCGTCCAGGCGCGAACCTCATAGGTCAGGGCCGCAGCCCCACCCAGAAAGGCCAGCCGGCCGGAGGGCAAGGCCAGGCCTCGCGCGCGTGGTCCCAGCAGGGCGTCTATCGTCACCGGCAGGCGCGTTCGCGGCCTGGCGCCGATCCGCGGCGAAATCGCCCCTGTCATCCGCGCCGCGCTCTGCAGGTCGTCGGCGGTCTGGAGCGGCGCGGCGCCCGCGGGACCTTCGGCGCGGTCGATCACCAGCAGACCGGTCTCAACGGAGGTCCCATGTTTGGCGAAACCGCCGGACGGCAAGGCGATGCGGCTCACGACGGCGCCGACCTCGCAGAGGCGGCGAAGCAGCGCGGCGTCCGTCAGGGCGTTCAGGGGGACGATCGCGGCCAGCCGGCCATGGTCGGCCAGGGCCTTCAGGGCCGCCGTCAGATGGGCGGCCAGGTTCGAGAACGGCGGATTGCACACCACCACGTCGAATTCGCCCGAGCCCGCGGACAGGTCATGGATATGGCGTCCGTCGTGGCGCGTCCGGTCCGCGCCCGGAAAGAGCCCGTCGAGGAGGTCGGCCCGACCGGTCGCGAGCTCGTTCAGGCTCAGCAGCCCACCGCAGGCCTCCGCGACCGAGGCGATGAGGCCCGTTCCGGCCGAGGGCTCGAGGACGCGGTCGCCGGGACGCACCTGGGCGGCCAGGACGGCGAGCGCGGCCAGATGAGGCGGCGTCGAGAATTGATCGAACTCGACCTGCGCCTCGCTGCGCCGGGACTGGGTCAGCCCGAGCGCCGAGACGGCCGCCAGCAGGGCGGTGATCTCCGCCGGCGCATCTTCCAGGCGGCCGACCTGGGGCGCGAGACGCCGGACCTGCAGGACCGTCGCCGCCTCTATCGCGTCATAGGCGTCGCGCCAGGCCCAGACGCCCTCGGCGTCCGACCCGCCGAACGCGGTCGTCATGATGGCGCCGACGAGCTTGCGGTCGAGCGGACGGGACCGCGCCAGATGCGCCGCCAGCGCCCGGGCGGCGGCGAGGATATTGGCGGCGGCGTCGCCGGCGGCCGGATCGGCGAACAGGGACAGGTTGGGGGTCGAGGACATGGCGAAGGCTCCGGCAGCCTGGAGCGGAGGGCGCCTCCCTCCCGGACCTGCAGGCTCGCCTCGCCCCGCCCTTTCCTCGCCTTTTCCGCGCCAGGGATTCGCAC
>SCVB01000023.1 GCA_004296955.1 Brevundimonas sp. | reverse complement strand
GCCGGTCGTGGCCATCATGGGCCACGTCGACCACGGCAAGACCTCGCTGCTGGACGCCCTGCGCACCACCGACGTCGCCTCGGGCGAGGCCGGCGGCATCACCCAGCACATCGGCGCCTACCAGGTCCGCCTGCCCAACGACGCCCGCGTCACCTTCCTCGACACGCCCGGCCACGCCGCCTTCTCGGCGATGCGCGCGCGCGGCGCCAATGTGACCGACATCGTGGTCCTGGTCGTGGCCGCCGACGACGGCGTCATGCCCCAGACCATCGAGGCCATCCAGCACGCCAAGGCGGCCAACGCCCCGATCATCGTGGCGGTCAACAAGATCGACAAGCCGGACGCCAATCCGCTGAAGGTCGTCAACGAGCTGCTGCAGTACGAGGTCATCGCCGAAAGCCTCGGCGGCGACACCCAGATCATCGAGGTCTCGGCCAAGAACCGCACCAACCTGGACGGCCTGATCGAGGCCATCCTGGTGCAGGCCGAGATGATGGACCTCAAGGCCGACCCGGAACGCTCCTCGGAAGGCGTGGTCATCGAGGCCAAGCTGGACAAGGGCCGCGGCCCGGTCGCCACCGTCCTGGTCAAGCGCGGCACCCTGCGTCGCGGCGACATCGTCGTGGCCGGCTCCGCCTGGGGCAAGGTCCGCGCCCTGCTCAACGAGCGCAACGAACAGCTCACCGAGGCCGGTCCGTCGGTTCCGGTCGAGATCCTCGGCCTCGACGAGGCCCCGAGCCCCGGCGAGCCCCTGGCCGTGGTGGATTCAGAAGCTCGCGCCCGCGAGCTGACCGAGTACCGCGCCCGCATCAAGCGCGAGAAGCTGACCGGCGGCATCAACCAGGTCTCCCTGGTCGACATGATGTCCAAGCTGCAGTCGAAGAAGGTCTCGGAACTGCCGGTCCTCATCAAGGCCGATGTTCAGGGCTCGGCCGAGGCCATCGTCGGCGCCCTCGACAAGATGGGCAACGAGGAGGTCCGCGCGCGCACGGTCTATTCGGGCGCCGGCGGCATCACCGAAAGCGACGTCCAGCTGGCCAAGTCGGCCGGCGCGCCGATCCTCGGCTTCAACGTCCGCGCCTCGAAACAGGCCCGCGACCTGGCCGAGCGCGAAGGCGTCGAGATCCGCTACTACGCCATCATCTACGACCTGCTCGACGACATGAAGGGCGTGCTCTCGGGCATGCTGGCCCCGCTGCAGCGGGAGACCTTCCTCGGCAACGCCGCGGTGCTGCAGGTCTTCGACATCTCCAAGACCGGCAAGATCGCCGGTTGCCGGGTGTCCGAAGGCGTGGTCCGCAAGGGCGCCAAGGTCCGGATCATCCGCGACGACGTGGTGGTGCTGGAACTGGGTACGCTCACGACGCTCAAACGCTTCAAGGACGAGGTCAATGAGGTCCCGTCGGGCCAGGAGTGCGGCATGCATTTCCAGGGCTTCCAGGACATCAAGGCCGGCGACTACATCGAGTGCTTCACGGTCGAAGAGATCAAGCGCACGCTGGACTAGGACTTATACCGCCTCTCCCTCCCCTGCCGGGGGAGGGAGAGGCGGGCCAGTCGCCGTCATTCCGCCCCATCCGCTGTGGATGAGTTCGTCATGCGCTCCATCCTGATCCCCCTGCTCGCCTTCTCCGCTGTCGCCGGTCCGGCCGCGGCCGAGACGCGCTACCTGGCCTATGACGCGTCGGACCGGGTCACCCAGGCCATGACCCGCGGCATCACGCTCGAGGCCGACCGCGGTCTGTTCGGCGCCATCAGCGTGCGGCGGATCATCTCCACCTCCAACCGCGGCTCGGCCGACATCCGGCGCGGCGGCCCCGACGCCGTGCGACGGGCCCTGCCCGCCGGGTCGCCGGAAACCTCGGTCTACACCATCTCCCCGGACGGCGGCGGCCGGGGCCTGAGCCGGGCCCTGTGCCCCGGGGCCGACGAGGCCTGGATGGTCCTGGGCCGGGTCCGGCTGGGCCGGCCGATGACCGTGCACGCCGTCGGCCGCTGGCCGGACGGCGGCTACCGCCACTGCGTCCAGCTGTCGTACAACTGGCGCGGCGAATGGGCCGTGCCGCCCGCGAGCGGCCCCGGCGGCGGCGACGCCCCCACGCCCTGACGCAACTGTGGCGCGATAGCCATTCCCGCCGTCGCAGACCCCCGCTAGGGTCGTCGCCATGACGGTCGCCGATGTCCGCAGCACCGCCCCGCGCCAGACGGGTCTCAAAAGCCTCGCCGGCGTGCTCGCCTTCGTGTGCCTGGTGCTCTTCCTCCTCGCCATCGAACAGAAGCAGGCCGTGGCCGCCTGGCAGGCGATCCGTGACGACGCCGCCCCGGCGGCGGGCCGGGTGCTCGACTGGGCCGGACGGCTGCCGTCCGGCGAGGCCGAGGGCCTGTCGGGGCTGGAGGCCGCTCTCGCCGATGACGACAATCCCCTCGCCGCCGCCGACGCCGCAGCCGTTCTGGCCGGCGAATACGGCCCGGCCGACGACGCCACGCGCGCGGTCCTCGGCGGCGCGACCTTCGCCGGCGCCCTGGTGCGCTTCGACACCGGGGCCAGTTTCCGGACCACGCCCCTGCGGATCGCCGCCGGTCGCGAGCATTTCGCCTTCGGCCAGACCTTCGCCGACCGGCTGGACGCCCCCGCCGACGCCCAGATCGAATTGCGCCGGCTGGTCCCGGTCACACGCGGCGCGCCGGTCGGGCCCTCGCCCCTGTGCAGCGGCCAGACGCCGGGACTGATGGCGGTGCTGCACCGTCGCGACCGGGTCGATCTGATGCTGTTCCGCGCCCCGGCCCGGCCCGGGCCGGATGCGCCGGTGGCCAGCGTCTGCGGCGTCTGGAGCTTCCGCGCCCGATGAGGCCTCGGCGCCGGGGATATCGCCTGGGCCGCCTCGCCGCCGCCGCTGTGTTCGGCGCCGTCGCCGCCTTCTGGACCTGGACCAGGCCCGCCGATCCCGCCCTGTGGCTGACCGCGCCCGGAGAGGCCGGCGTCGAGGTGCAGATGCTGGACAACGGCTTTCACACCGATCTGGCCGTGCCGCGGGCGGCGCTGGAAGCGCGGACCGGCCCCCTGGCCGAGGCCGTGCGCAGCCTGCCGCCGGGCGACTGGATCCTGATCGGCTGGGGCGACGCCCGCTTCTATGTCGACCAGAGCCCGATCGGGGACCGGCTGCCCGACGGCGCGCGGGCCTTCTTCCGTCCGGGCAACGCCTCGGTGGTCATGCTGGACCCGGCGCAGCGCGATCCGCGCGACCTCGTCGCCGCGGATCGTCGCCGCGGGCTGCGCCTGTCCGCCGCCGGGTTCGAGGCCATGGTCGATCATATCGAGGCATCGCTGGCCCTCGAGGACGGCCGCGCCCGCATCGCCGCGGCCCGCGCCGGCGACGACGCCCGCTTCTTCGCCAGCCATGAGCATTTCTGGATCGGCCGGCTCTGCAACCACTGGAGCGCGGGCGTGCTCCACGCCGCCGGCCTGCCGGTGCGGCCGTTCCGGGCGATCACCTCGTCGGAAGTGATGGCCACGGTCGAGCGGGCGCAATTGGACAGCCGGGCCGCGCGGGACTAGACCCCGCCCTCTTTCGTTCGAAAGGCCTCGTCCTCTCGACCCACGCAGCGTCGCTTTTTCCAGTCCGGGTCCGATCCCCGGCGGGCGACAGGAGCCCCCCATGAGCAACCGCAAACCCAGAAAGCCCGCCGCCAAGGCCGGAACCGTCAGCCAGCGCCAGCTGCGCGCCTCGGAAATGATCCGTCACGCCCTGGTCGAGGTCATGCGCGAGAACGAGATCCGCGACCCCGCCCTCGTCGGCGTCTCCGTGACCGTCACCGAGGTCCGGCTGTCGCCCGACCTGAAACACGCCACCTGTTTCGTCGAGCCCCTCGGCGCCGGGGTCGAGACGGCGCCGGTCGCCGGCCACATCGACGAGATCGTCAAGGCGCTGAACGTCCACGCCAAATTCCTGCGCGGCGCCCTGGGCCGCCATATCGACATGCGCTTCACCCCCGACCTGCGCTTCCGCCACGACGAGAGCTTCGCCGCCGCCGAACGGCTGAACCGCCTGCTCGACGACCCCCGCGTCCGCGCCGACGTCTATGTCTCGCCCTTCGAGGATGATGACGAAGAGGGCGGTCAGGCCTGATGGGCCGCCGCAAGAAGGGCGAGATCGTCAACGGCTGGGTCTGTCTCGACAAGCCGTTCGGCATGGGCTCGACCGAGGCCGTGTCGAAGGTCCGCCGGCTGTTCGACGCCCAGAAGGCGGGCCACGCCGGCACGCTCGACCCGCTGGCCTCCGGCATCCTGCCGATCGCGCTCGGCGAGGCGACCAAGACCGTGCCCTTCATGATGGAGGCGCAGAAGGTCTATCGCTTCACCATCAACTGGGGCGTCTCGACCGACAGTCTCGACCGCGAGGGCGAGATCGTCGCGCGTTCGGACGTCCGGCCCGAGGTCGAGGCGGTGCGCGCGGCCCTGCCGGCCTTTGTCGGCGAGATCGATCAGGTCCCGCCGCAGTTCAGCGCCATCAAGGTCGACGGCCAGCGCGCCTATGACCTGGCCCGCGAAGGCGCCGATTTCGAACTGGCCAGCCGCCGCGTGACCATCCACGAGGCCGCGGTCTCGGACGCGCCCGACGCCGACCACGTCGAACTGACCATCCGCACCGGCAAGGGCGTCTATGTGCGCTCGCTCGCCCGCGATCTGGCGGCCATGCTCGGGGCCGAAGGGCATGTTTCCGCCCTGCGCCGCGAGCGGGTCGGGCCGTTCTCGACGGAAAACGCCGTCACGCTGGATTTCCTGACCGATCTGGTGCATAGGGACGCCGCCTCGGAAGGCTTGCTTCCCGTCGCGACCGCCCTGGACGACATCCCGGAGCTGGCCGTGACGGACCAGGACGCCTTCTCGCTTCGTCAGGGACGACCGATCGTTCTGCTCCCCAGACAGGTCGAAACGCTCAAGAGCCGCCTTCGGGACGGCTCCCGAACCGTTTCAGCCTTTCAGGGCCAGACCCTCGTCGCTCTCGGTCAGTTGCGGGCCGGCCGGCTAGAACCCGACCGCGTTTTTAACCTCCTTTAGGAGTACACCCGATGTCGATTACGCCCGAGCGTAAGAACGAAGTCATCGCCGAGAACGCCCGCTCCGCCGGCGACACCGGCTCGGCCGAGGTCCAGGTCGCGATCCTTTCGGAACGCATCGCCAACCTCACCGACCACTTCAAGACCCACAAGAAGGACAACCACTCGCGCCGCGGCCTGCTCAAGATGGTCTCGCAGCGTCGTCGCCTTCTTGACCACCTCAGCAAGGTTGATCGCGAGCGCTACACCGCTCTGATCGGCAAGCTGAACCTGCGCCGCTAGACGCAGAACGCGGATGAGATTTGGGGCGCGGGCCATGTCCGCGCCTCTTTCCGCATCCAGAGACCGGCGCGCCGCCGGACGTACGGCGCTGACGCGAGGGCCATACCGGTCCTCTTCTCCCGGGTTTTCCGCGATGGCGCGGGGACCCATGGACCGAAGGACTGAACGCCCGACGCTCCACCCACTGATGGGACCCCGCGCGGAATCCGCCCGCGGGATATGAAAGACGAACATGTTCGATATCAAACGCAAGACGATCGACTGGGCCGGACGCCCGCTGACCCTCGAAACGGGCCGCATCGCCCGTCAGGCCGACGGCGCCGTTCTGGCCACCTATGGCGAGACCATCGTCCTCGCCACCGTCGTCTACGGTCGCGCGCCCAAGCCGGGCCTGGATTTCTTCCCGCTGACCGTCAACTACCAGGAAAAGACCTTCGCCGCCGGCAAGATCCCGGGCGGCTATTTCAAGCGTGAAGGCCGTCCGACCGAGAAGGAGACCCTGGTCTCCCGCCTGATCGACCGCCCGATCCGCCCGCTGTTCGTCAAGGGCTTCAAGAACGAGACCCAGGTCGTCATCACCGTGCTGCAGCACGACATGGAAAATGACCCGGACGTCGTCGGCATGGTCGCCGCCTCGGCCGCCCTGACCATTTCGGGCGTGCCCTTCATGGGCCCGATCGGCGCCGCGCGCGTCGGCTATATCGACGGCGAGTTCGTGCTGAACCCGACCCTCGACCAGCTCCCGGACAGCCAGCTCGACCTCGTCGTCGCCGGCACCCAGGACGCCCTGATGATGGTCGAATCCGAAGCCAAGGAGCTGTCGGAAGAGATCATGCTGAACGCCCTGATGTTCGCGCATCGCGGCATGCAGCCGGTGATCGAGGCGATCATCGAAATGGCCGAGCACGCCGCCAAGGAGCCGTTCGACTTCCAGCCCGACGACGTCTCGGACATCGTCACCTCGATCCAGTCGCTGGTCGGCGAGGACATCAAGGCCGCCTACACCCACGCCGGCAAATACGATCGCCGCACGGGCGTCGACACGGCCAAGAAGGCCGCCGCCGCCAAGCTGGTGAAGACCGACGAGAACCCGGACGGCGTCGACGCCGCCAAATTCGCCACGGCCTTCAAGGAATGCGAAGCCCACGTCCTGCGTCGCGACATCATCGACAACGGTCACCGCGTCGACGGCCGCGCCCTCGACAAGGTGCGTTCGATCGTCTCGGAAGTCGGCGTCTTCCCGCGCACCCACGGCTCGGCCCTGTTCACCCGCGGTGAAACCCAGGCCATCGTCGTCGCCACCCTCGGCACCGGCGAGGACGAGCAGTACGTCGACGCCCTGAGCGGGACCTACAAAGAGAAGTTCCTGCTGCACTACAACTTCCCTCCCTATTCGGTCGGCGAGACCGGCCGGATGGGCGGCGCGGGCCGTCGGGAAATCGGTCACGGCAAGCTGGCCTGGCGGGCGATCCGTCCCATGCTGCCGTCGGCGGAGGAATTCCCCTACACCATCCGTCTGGTGTCGGAGATCACCGAGTCCAACGGCTCGTCCTCGATGGCCACGGTCTGTGGTTCGTCGCTGGCGCTGATGGATGCGGGCGTGCCGCTGAAGCGTCCCGTCTCGGGCATCGCCATGGGCCTGATCCTCGAGCCCTCGGGCGAGTTCGCCATCCTGTCCGACATCCTGGGTGACGAAGACCACCTCGGCGACATGGACTTCAAGGTGGCCGGCACGCGCGAAGGCATCACCTCGCTGCAGATGGACATCAAGGTCGCGGGCATCACCGAAGAGATCATGCGCAAGGCGATCGCCCAGGCTTCGGCCGGCCGCCTGCACATCCTCGACGAAATGGACAAGGCCATCGACGGCGCCCGCAGCGAACTGGGCGAGTACGCGCCCAAGATCGAGTCGATCAAGGTTCCGACCGACAAGATCCGCGACATCATCGGCACCGGCGGCAAGATCATCCGCGAGATCGTCGAAAAGACCGGCGCCAAGATCAACATCGAGGACGACGGCACGGTGAAGATCGCCGCCTC
>SCVB01000022.1 GCA_004296955.1 Brevundimonas sp. | reverse complement strand
CGGCCCCGCCCGCCGCACCGGCCGCGTCCGTCACATCCGCCGCGGCAGTCCTACAGCCAGGAGCCCGGCGAACGCGGCTAGGCCGCCCGGCGGCCGATCCCGTCGATCGATTCGACGATGGCCGAGGCCGCCAGCAGGGGGTTTTCCGCCCCGACCACCGGTCGGGCCACGACCAGATGGGTGGCGCCGGCCACCAGCGCCGCGACCGGCGTGGCGACGCGCTGCTGATCGCCCTTGTCCGCGCCCTCGGGGCGCACGCCCGGGGTGACGATCAGGAAGTCGGGTCGACCGGCCTCGGTGGCGATCTCGCGCACGCGCGCCGCCTCCAGCGGGCTTGAGACCACGCCGTCGACGCCGCAGTCCAGCGCCTGGCGCACGCGCCGCTCGACCAGATCCGAGGCGCTGAACCCGTAGCCGATGTCGGCGAGATCGGCGTCCGACAGGCTGGTCATGACGGTGACGGCCAGCAGTTTCGTGCCCGTCCCCGCCGCATCACGTCCCTTGACCGCCCCGCGCATGACCTGCGGCTCGGCATGGACGGTCAGCAGGTCGCAGCCGCCCTCGGCCACGGCGCGGGCGGCGCCTTCGACCTGGGCCCCGATGTCGTGCAGCTTCCAGTCCTGGAACACCAGCTTGCCCGCCGCCCGCAGTTCGTGGGCGAAGGCGACGCCGCCGGGCCGGGCCAGCAGGGTCAGGCCGATCTTGTAGGAGCTGACGGTCCCGTCGAGACGGTCGACCATGGCCCGCGCCGCCTCGAGGGATGGCAGGTCGAGACCGATGATCAGGCGCGGGTCGGTCAGCACGGGGGTCATGGCGTCGCTCCTCTCGACCCGTTAGGGCTGGACGCGCGCGCGTGCGTCAGCCTTGATGGACCGCGGTTGGGTGAATTGCAGGGCGAGGTCAGCACATGGACGCGGTCGATCTGGGCGTCAACCTGTTCGTGGCCCTGTTCGCCCTGGTGGATCCGATCGGGAACATTCCGATCTTCGCCGCGGCCACGGCCGGCGCGACGCTGCGCCAGCGGCTCTCGGTTTCGGCCCTGATCTGCATCTTCATCGTCGTCTTCCTGGCCTTCTTCTTCTTCACCGGCCTGGGGCTGCTGCAGTTTTTCGGCATCTCGCTCGCCGCCTTCCGCATCGCCGGCGGCATCCTGCTGCTGTTGCTGGGCCTCGACATGACGCGCGAGGATTTCCTCAAGATGTTCGCCGATCCCGATGCGGTGAAGGACGCCCAGAACGACCGCGGCTATGCCCGGCGGCGCTTCCAGCGTCTGGTCGTGCCCTTCGCCATGCCGCTGCTGATCGGCCCCGGGGCCATTTCGACGATCATCATCCAGGCGGGCGAGGCCGAGAAGGTCGGGCCGGCGGGCCAGGCGGCCGGGGTCGCGGCCATCGTCGCGGCAGGTTTCGCCACCTTCGTCGTCTTCACCCTGACCGGCCCGATCAGCCGGCTGCTCGGGGAGATCGGCATGGCCATCATCGTGCGGGTGCTGGGCCTGATCCTGTGCGCCCTCGCCATCCAGTTCATCCTCGCCGGTCTGTCCGAAGCCATCCCCGGCATGTTCAGCAGCATCGCGACGACGCCCTATCCCGACAGCGGCCACTAGGCCGTGTCGCCGGTCGAGGCCTTCATCGCGGCGATGGAGCCGCCGGCGGCGCGCGAGGCGGTCGCCGCCCTGCGCCGTCTGGTGCTGGCGGCGCATGAAGGCGTCACCGAGCATATCAAGTGGAACGGGCCGAGCTTCTGCATCGACGGCGACGACCGGATCACCCTCGGCCTCGACCGGTCCGGCGCCGTACGGGTCGTCCTGCACCGGGGCGTCCGGGTGAAGGACGCCACGGATTTCCATTTCGAGGACGAGGACGGACTGGTGAAATGGGCGGCGCGTGACCGGGGAGTCGTCATGTTCAACGACCGCGCTGACGTCGAGACCCGGGCGGCGGCCTTCAGCCGCCTGGCGAACCGCTGGATCGAAGCGACGCGGGACTGAGGCGGTTCAGATCCGCTTCAGTCGCCTGGCGTGGCCGCCGACCATCCGAAGCGCCACCCGGTCGGGCAGGTGTTTGGCCAGACCCGCCAGAAGGTTGTTCATCGCGCCCGGCGTGACCTTCGGCCGGTTGGCCTCGCAGGCCTCATAGCCGACGCGCGCCACATGGTCGGCGGTCTGCCACATCCAGGCGGGATAGGCCGAGGACACCTCAGAACGGGTTCCATTCACGTCGTGGAATTCGGTCAGGGTGTAGCCGGGGCACAGGGCGGTGACGTGGACGCCGGTTCCGTGCAGCTCCAGATGCAGGCCCTGCGACGCCTTGATCAGGAAGCTCTTGATCGGGCCGTACAGGGTGTCGCCGCCGGTCGCGGGCATCTGTCCGGCGAGGGAGGCGACGTTGAGGATGCGGCCGTATCCCCGCTCGACCATGCCGGGGGCGAACAGCCGGGCCAGTTCCACCGGCGCGGCCAGCATGACCTGGATCATGGCCCTGTGGGCCGCCGGGTCGGTGTTGAGGAAGCCGTCGGTCCGGCTGAAGCCGGCATTGTTGACCAGTCCGTCGACGGTCAGACCCTTCGCCTGGATAGCCTCGAACAGCCGTCGCGGGGCCGCGGGGTCGGCGAGATCATCGGGAAGGACGGTGACGGCGGCGCCCAGGCGAACCAGGTCATCGGCCAGGGCGTGCAGGGGCGGCTCGCGGCGGGCGGTCAGGATCAGGTCCCAGCCCTCGGCGGCGTAGACCCGCGCCAGGGCGGCGCCGATGCCGGCCGAGGCGCCGGTGATCAGGGCGACGGGCCGCGGCCGCGACGGCAGGCTCATCTCAGGCGGCGACCGGGCAAGACGGGTGCGGGGCGAAGGCCGCCAGCGAGGCCGGATCGTGATCCAGCAGATCGGCGATGGTGATCTTCGACAGGGCCTGGCCCGCGGCCTGGTCGGCGGCGGTCAGGGCCTTGGCCACCTGCCGCGGAATGTGTTCGCTGACCGGGCAGCCCTTGGCGCCGGCGGGCGGCGAGCCGAGATGGGCGCAACCATTGACGGCGCGGAGCACCGTCTCCAGCGACATGTCCTTCGGTTCGTGCAGCAGCCAGGCGCCGCCCGAGGCGCCCGGACGGGTGGCGATCAGCCCCGCCTTGGCCAGCAGGGCCGTGACCCGGCGCACGACGACCGGATTGGTCGGGATCGAGGCGGCCAGAATCGCGCTCGGCACGGCCTGGGCCGGGGAGTTCGCGCCCTTGTGGGCCAGATAGGCCAGGGCATGGGCGGCGACGGGAAAGCGTTGGCTGTCGGACATGGGGCGCCATCAGGATGGACTCCCAAGATAGGACGTGCGGACGCCTTTCACAAACTGCGACGCATGGGCCGGGCCTGCGGCCCCCGGGATGGGCCGGCCCGGGACGGACCGGAACCTTCGCGCTTGCAGCACGATTGAACGGCCCGTGGAAAGGGCTTAAAGGCTCGCCGCTCTTTGGATGGGAACCGCGGTGTGCGGGATCCCGGAGGAACTTCATGGCCGGGGCCTCTCCCCAAGGTGAAGACGGCGCCAGCGCCGCCGCCTCAAACTCCCAGACCCCTGCCGACAAGTCTGTCGCCCCGGCCCATCCGCATCCCGCGGCGGCCGGCGAGGGCGGCCACGTCAAGGCCGGCAAATGGGGCCTGATCATCGGCGCCATCGGCGTCGTCTTCGGCGATATCGGCACCAGCCCGCTCTATGCGATGCGGGAGGCGCTGCACCACAGCCGCAGTGGCGGCGCCGAGGAATTGGCCGTCCTCGGGGTGGTCTCCCTCGTCTTCTGGGCCCTGCTGCTCGTGGTGACCCTGAAATACGTCGTCTTTCTGATGAAGGCCGACAACAAGGGCGAGGGCGGCACCCTGGCGCTGATGGCCCTGGCCCAGCACGCCATCGGCCGCCGATCCGGCCTGATCTTCATCCTCGGGGTTTGCGGCGCCGCCCTGTTCTACGGCGACGGCGTGATCACCCCGGCCATTTCCGTCGTATCGGCGGTGGAGGGTCTGCGCGACGCTCCGGGCATCGGCGCCGCCCTCAGTCCCTATGTCGTGCCCATCGCGGCCGGCATCCTGATCGCCCTGTTCCTGATCCAGTCGCGCGGCACCGCCAGCGTGGCGCGGTTCTTCGGCCCCCTGACCGCCGTCTGGTTCCTGATCCTGGCCGGTCTCGGCCTGTGGCACATCTTCGACGACGTCTCGATCCTGCGCGCCCTGTCGCCGCACTATGGCGTGCTGTTCCTGTTCGACAACGGCTTCCTCGGCTTCGTCATCCTCGGCAGCGTCTTCCTCGCCGTCACCGGGGCCGAGGCTCTCTATGCCGACATGGGCCATTTCGGGAAGGCGCCGATCCGGATGGGCTGGCTGTGGTTCGTCCTGCCCTGCCTGACCCTGAACTATCTCGGCCAGGGCGCCCTGGTGCTCGACAACCGCGCCGCCGCGGCCAATCCGTTCTGGATGATGGTCCCCGAGTTCGCCTACTGGCCGGTCCTGATCATGGCCACCATCGCTACGGTCATCGCCTCCCAGGCGGTCATCACCGGCGCCTTCTCGGTGACCCAGCAGGCGGTCCAGCTGGGCCTGCTGCCGCGCATCGACATCCGCAACACCTCGGAGAGCCAGGCCGGACAGATCTTCGTGCCCTCGGTCAATATGATGCTGATGGTGGGGGTGCTGGCCCTGCTGGTGACCTTCCAGACCTCGACCAACCTGGCCGCGGCCTACGGCATCGCGGTCACCGGCTCGATGTTCGTCGACAGCCTGCTGGCCTGGTTCATCGTCCGCAATCTGTGGAAATGGAGCCTGCCGGTGTCGCTGGCCGCCATCAGTCCGCTGGTGGCGCTCGACCTGGTCTTCCTGACCTCCAACATGCTGAAAATCCCGCAGGGGGCCTGGTTCCCGCTGGTGCTGGGCGGCGCCCTGGTCCTGCTGATGTGGACCTGGGTGCGCGGCACCCAGATCCTGACCACCAAGACGCGCAAGGACAGCCTGCCGCTGGTGGACCTGATCGAGATGTTGCGCGCCCGACCGCCGCATCGGGCGCCGGGCACGGCCATCTTCCTGACCAGCGATCCTGACGTCGCCCCGGTCGCCCTGATGCACAATCTCAAGCACAACAAGGTGCTGCACGAAAAGAACGTCATCCTCACCGTGCGCACCACCGACCGGCCGCGCGTGCCGGAAGGCCAGAGGATCACGATCGAGCCGATCTCCGACGACTTCAAGAAGCTGACCATCTCCTACGGCTTCATGGAGCAGCCCAATATTCCCAAGGCGCTGGGCCTGTGCCGCAAGCAGGGGCTGAAGTTCGACATCATGTCGACCAGCTTCTTCCTGGGTCGCCGCTCGGTGGTCGCCTCGGCGTCGCAGGGCATGCCGTTGTGGCAGGACCGTCTGTTCATCTTCCTGACCCGCAACGCCGCCAATCCGACCGACTTCTTCCATATCCCGCCGGGCCGGGTGGTCGAGCTGGGCACGCAGGTGGTGGTGTGAGCCGGGGGCCCGACCAGGGGCGCAGCTCCGCCGCCCGCGGCCGTCGCCTCGCCGACAAGGCCCGGGCCGGAACCCGTCCCCCGAAGCCCCGGGTCCAGGTCGCGGACCCCCGTGACGACGGCCCCGACATCGGCGTCGAGGCCCGTCTGGCCGCCGGGGTGCTGCTGAACGCCGCCCTCGAAGGCCGGGGCGGGCTGGATACGGCCCTGTCCTTCCGCGAGGTCGCCGACCTGCCCGGTCCCGACCGGGCCTTCGCCCGCGCCGTGGCCATGGCCGCCCTGCGTCGGCTGGGCGAGATCGACCAGATCCTCGATCGCAAGCTGCAGAAAGCGCCGCCGCTGGCGGTCCGCACCATACTGCGCGTGGCCCTGGCCCAGACCCTGGTGTTGGAGACGCCCGCCTTCGCCGCCGTGTCGACGGCGGTGAAACTGGCCGAACGCGAGACCAAGACCCGCCCGTACAAGAATCTGGTCAACGCCGTCCTCCGCGGCATCGAGCGCGAAGGCCCCGGCCTTACGACCGCCGAGTCCAATCTGCCCGAATGGCTGGCCGCCCGCTGGCGCGCCACCTATGGCGAGGCGACCCTGTTGGGTCTGGCGCTGGCCGCGCGCGAGGAGCCGTCGACGGATCTGAGCCTCAAGCCGGACGTCGACGCCGCCGCCGTGGCCGAGGCGCTGGACGGCGAGGTGATGGCAGGAAACACCGTCCGCACCGGCCGCCGGGGCGACCTGTCGACCTGGCCCGGCTTCGAGGACGGAATCTGGTGGGTCCAGGACGCCGCCGCCGCCGTGCCCGTCCGCCTGCTGGCGCCCAGGGCCGGCGAATCCATTGTTGATTTCTGCGCCGCCCCCGGCGGCAAGACGCTGCAGCTCGCCGCCTCGGGCGCCGCGGTCGTGGCGCTGGACCGGTCCGACAAGCGGCTGGACCGGCTGCGCGCCAATCTGGCCCGCACCGGCCTGGGCGCCGAGGTCGTGGCCGTCCCGGCCGAGGATTGGGACGACCCGCGCGCCTTCGACGCCGTCCTGCTGGACGCCCCCTGCACCGCCACCGGCACCTTCCGCCGCAACCCCGAAGTGCTGCGCGCCACCAAGCCCGCCGACGTCGCCAAGCTGGCCGATGTGCAGCATCGGCTGCTCGACGCTGCCGCCGAGCGGGTGAAACCGGGGGGCCGTCTGGTCTATTGCGTCTGTTCGCTGGAGCGCGAGGAGGGCGAGACCCAGATCATCGCCTTCCTGCGCCGTAACCCGGCCTTCAAAACGGCCCCTGCCGTCCCCGCCGAGGTCGGCGCGCCCGACGAGGCCCTGACGCCCGAGGGCTGGCTGCGCATTCTCCCGTCGATGTGGGCGGAGAAGGGCGGGCTGGATGGCTTCTTCATCGCCCGGCTGGACCGGGTCGGCTAGCCAGCCGCCGCCAGAACCCGGTAGTCGATCCGCATCCGCGGCCTGAAGCCCAGCGTCTCGTAGAAGGCGATGGTTTCGACATGGGCGGCGCGGGCGTGGAGGAAGGCGCTGTCCCCGCGCTGCAGGATGCCCGCCGTCACGATCCGCATGAGGCCGCCGGCGAGGCCCTGCCCGCGCCAGTCGGGATGGGTGCAGACGCCGCTGACTTCGCCATGGCCGTCCATATTGAGCCGCTCGCCCGCCATGGCCACCAGACGGCCCTCGCGCCGCACGCCGACGAAACGGCCGAGCTGGTGCGTCCTTTCGAGGAAGGGCCCCGGTCTGGTGAGGGTCGCCAGGGCCAGCATCTCCGGCCCGTCGGCGTCCGTCAGATCCACGAAATCCACCGTCCGCCGGGCGGGGGTCAGGGCGTCGCAGGTCATTTGCAGGCAGGGGATATGATCGATCTGCTCGAACCCGGGCGGCTCGGGCGCGTCGGCTTCGAACAGGGCGACAGGGCCGGTCGCGCGGGCCAGCCGCGCGAGCGCGCTCCAGTCGGCGGGGTCGTCCCGCACCGCCGCGAACAGGGCGTAGGCGGGATCGAAGCGGATCGCCGGACCGTCGGCGAGCGCCAGATGCGCCTGCCGCGTCGTCAGGGCGCTGAGGGCCGGCCGGTCGAGGGGATGGTTCGCCTGCATGATTTCCCCTCTAGCGCGCGATGCGGGCGCCGTCAGCCGGGCCGGGCAAGCGGGGTCCGGAAGTCGCGATCAGGGCCGCCAGAAGCCCACGATCTTCTTGACCTCCTCCACCACCGGATCGGCGATGGCGGCGGCGCGTTCGACGCCGTCCTTCAGCACGCGGTCGATCTCGGCCGGGTCGTCCATCAGCCGCCGCATCTCCGCCGTCACCGGGGCCAGGGAGGCGACGGCCAGATCGGCCAGTTTCGGCTTGAAGGCGCCGAAGCCCTGACCGGCGAACTCGCCCAGCACCGCTTCGCGGCTCATGTCGGCGAGGGCGGCGTAGATGGTGACCAGGTTCTTCGCCTCGCCGCGGCCTTCGAGGCCTTCCAGCGTCTCGGGCAGGGCGTCGGGGTCGGTCCGGGCCTTGCGGATCTTGGCCGTGATGGCGTCCGCGTCGTCGGTCAGATTGATGCGCGACTGGTCCGAGGGATCGGACTTGGACATCTTGGCCATGCCGTCGCGCAGGCTCATGACCCGCGGCGCCGGCCCCTGGGTCAGGGGCTCGGGCAGGGGGAAGAAGCCCGGCGCGTTGAAGTCGGTGTTGAACTTCTGGGCGATGTCGCGGGTCAGCTCGAGGTGCTGCTTCTGGTCCTCGCCGGTCGGCACCTCGGTGGCCTTGTAGAGCAGGATGTCGGCGGCCTGGAGCACCGGATAGGTGTAGAGGCCCACGGACGAGCGTTCCTTGTGCTTGCCCGATTTCTCCTTGAACTGGGTCATCCGGTCCAGCCAGCCGAGGCGGGCGACGCAGTTGAGGATCCAGGCCAGTTCGGAGTGCGCGCGCACCGCCGACTGCGGCCAGATGATCGAGCGCGCCGGGTCGAGGCCGGAGGCCAGATAGGCGGCGGCGATCTCGCGCGTCTGGGCGGTCAGCAGGGCCGGGTCCTGCCAGACCGTGATGGCGTGCAGGTCGGCCACGAACAGGAAACAGGGCGCGCCGGTGTCCTGCAGCTGGGTGAACCGCTTCAGGGCGCCGAGATAGTTGCCCAGATGCAGGGCGCCAGAGGCCTGGATGCCGCTGAGGACGCGGCGCGGGCCTTGGTAAACGGGGGCGGCGGGGGAGTCGTCGGTCATCAATCCAGTCCGGTCGGCGCGACAGCGCCCGGTTCACGCTTCAGCGTCGCCTTCAGTTCGGCCACGCTGACGGCGCGGAAAAGCACGATGCAGGCGCCGTAGACAAGGGCGCCTGCGCCACAGACGACGAGGACGGCGATTTCCTTGGCCAGCAGGACACGGCTCAGGGTCCCGTAGCCGAAGCCGGCGACCACCAGCAGACCGGCCATGACGGCGCTGGCGGCGAGCACGCGCGCAAGGCGCGACAGGAAGGCCGGCGAGGGCCGCCAGACATGTTCGCGCATCAGGGTTCCGGCCAGCAGGGCGACATTGATCCAGGCCGAAAGGCTGGTCGCGATGGCCAGGCCCAGCACGCCGTCGACGCCGAGGCTCGACAGCCAGAAGAACAGGGCGGACCCGACCACCACGGTGAAGACCACAGCCGTGACCGCATAGATCATCGGGCGGCGGGTGTCCTCGCGGGCGAAGAAGGGCGGGGTCAGCACCTTGGCCAGGACGAAGGCCGGCACGCCCCAGGCGAACTGGCGCAGCACGTCGGCGGTGCGGGCCGCGTCCTCGCTGGTGAAGGCGCCGCGGGTCACGGTGGCGTCGATGACGAAGAAGGGGATGACGAACAGGGCCACGGCGGCGGGCAGGGTGAAGGCCATGGCCAGGGTGACGCCGTCGTCGAGCGTCTTGCGCCCGCCCTCGTGGTCGCCCGAGACGAAGGCTCGGGTCAGGCGCGGCACCAGGGCCAGGCCGATGGCGACGCCGATCAGACCCAGCGGCAGCTGGTACAGGCGGTCGGCGTTGTAGAGCACCGAGCGCGCGCCCTCGTCCGAACCGGCCAGCATCTGGCTGACCACGGAATTGACCTGCATGGCGCCGCCGGCCATGGCGCCGGGCACGGCGAGGGCCAGGGCGCGTTTCACATTGGGCGTCAGCCGCGGCCACGACAGCCGGATCGTGATCCCCAGCCGCTGCACGCCCCACCACAGCAGGCCGGCCTGGATCAGGCCGGACAGGGTGACGGCGGCGGTGACCCACAGCAGGACCTGCGGCTGGCTGGCGGGAATGACATAGGCGGCCAGCAGGGGCGCCAGGGTGCACAGGTTCAGGAACACGGGCACGCCGGCTGACAGGGCGAACCGCCCGCCGGTGTTCAGCACCCCGGACAACAGCGATGCGACTGTCATACAGGCCAGATAGGGCATGGCCAGCTGGGTGGCGGTGACCGCCACCGACATGATCCCGGCCTGGTCGCGATAGGCCGAGAGCAGCCAAGGCATGATCCACGGCATCAGCACCTGCAACAGGATGCAGAAGCCGGCCACAACCGCCAGCATGAAGGACATGGCCTCGGAGGCCGTCACCGCCGCGGCCTCGTCGCCTTCGCGGGCGCGGACGCCGCCATAGACCGGCACGAAGGCCTGGGCGAAGGCGCCCTCGGCGAACAGCCGCCGGAACATGTTGGGCAGCATCAGCGCCGTGGTGAAGGCGTCCATCATCGGCCCCTGGCCGAAACGGGCGGCCAGCGCCATGTCGCGGGCGAAGCCGAGTATGCGACTGCCCAGGGTCAGGGTGGCTTGCACCAGGGTGTTGCGGGCGAGGCTCATGTCGGGCTTCTGGACGAACTCGGGACGGGGGCGTGGATCAGCGCTTATCCTGCTTCCGACGCGGGCGATACCGGGTCCGGAGCCGAACGCCGGCGGCCGACCTCGGATACGTCGCGAAGGCTGGCCCGGACGGGGGCGGACAGCCGCGGCCCGGATCGCTCCGTCCGGTCGAGGACCGCCTCAAGCTCGACCCTGAGCCGCTCCAGGCGCGGGCCCGGGTTCGGTTTTCGGCCTTTCGGATCGGTGACGTAGAAACTGTCCACCGCCCGCTCGCCGAAGCCGGCGATATGGGCCGATCGGATCGACAGCCCGTTGTCGGCGAAGACGCGCGCGAGTTCGGCCAGCAGGCCCGGCCGGTCGGCGCCGGAGACCTCGACCACGGCGGCGGTTGGGCTTTCCTCCAGATCGACCATGGCGGTCGGCCGGACATCGAAGGCGGCGCGGCGCGGACTGGGCGCGGCCTCCGGCGCCGGGGCGATCCGCGCCCCGCCGCGCGCGGCGGCCTCCAGTGCGGCCACCAGCCGGGTCAGGCGGCGCGGCTCGGCCTGGCCGTAGGGGGCGCCGCCGCCGTCCTGCAGCTCGAACACGTCCAGCGCCGTCCCGTCTCCCGCGGTCGCGACCCGGGCTCCGACCACATCGGCGCCGGCGGCCGCCAGCGCCCCGGCCAGGTCGACGAACAGCCCCGGCCTGTCGCGGGCGGCGACGGCGACGCGGGTGGCGGCGTGGTCCTCTCCCGCGGCGTCCGACTCGGCAAGCGCCTCGACCGCCGCCCCGTCCAGCCGGGCGCGGGCGACCAGTTCGGGATAGTCGTCCAGCGGATCGGCGTGGGTCACGTTCTCGCCGCGGAAGACGGCCTCGGTGCGCTGGTACAGGTCGCGGATCAGCCCGCCCTTCCAGGCGTTCCAGACGCCGGGCCCGACGGCGCGGATGTCGGCCACGGTGAGGATGAGCAGGGTCCTCAGCCGTTCGGGATCGCCGACCAGTTCGGTGAAGGCGCGGACCGTCGCCGGATCGGACACGTCGCGCTTCTGTGCGTAGTCGCTCAGCGCCAGATGGTGGCGCACCAGCCAGACCACGAACTCGGTGCGGCGCGGGTCGAGGCCCAGCCGGTCGCAGGCCCGCCGCGCGGCGATGGCCCCGTCCTCCAGCTGGCCCCGGTCGCCGCCCTTGCCCACGTCATGCAGCAGCATGGCCAGCATCAGGGCCTCGAAATCGTCGATGCGGTGGACGATCTCGCTGGCGGTCGGGTGGTCGGCCTTGAGCTTGCCGCGGGCGATGTCGTTGATCAGGCCGATGGCCTGGAGCGTGTGCTCGTCGACCGTATAGGCGTGGTACATGTTGAACTGGGTCTGGCCGACGATCCGCCCCCATTCGGGCAGGAACCGGCCCAGCATGCCGGTCTCGTTCATCAGCGTCAGGACGCGATAGGGCCGCTGGCCGTGCGCGAGGATGTCGAGGAAGGCGCGGGTGGCCTCGGGGTCGCGACGCAGCGACGGGGTGACCAGCGACAGCGAGCGGCTCACCGCCGAGAAGGCGTCCGGGTGCAGGTCCAGATCGTGCTCGTCCGCTGTGCGGAACAGCAGCAGCAGTTTTTCGGGCGCCGCGGCGAACACCTCCGGCCCCTTGACCGACAGCCGGCCGGCGTCCTCGACGAAGCCCTCGACCCCCAGCTTGCGCTTGCGGCCGGGGATCAGGCGCGACAGGCTCAGGGTCGGCTTCTGCTGGCGCGCCTCCAGCTTCGCCGACAGGGCGCGGGTCAGGCCGCCGACGTCCCGGGCGACGAGAAAATAGCGGCGCATGAAGCGTTCGACGGCCGGCTCGTCGCCGCGCCCGCGCCAGCCCATGCGCCGGGCCACCTCGGGCTGGAGGTCGAAGGTCAGTTTTTCCTCCGCCCGTCCCGCGGTGAGATGCAGATGGGCGCGCACCCGCCAGAGGAAGTCGAAGGATTCCTCGAAGGTCCGGCGCTCGCGAGCGGTCAGCAGGTCGTCCATCACCCGCGCTCCCAGCGGGCTGTCCGGCGCCAGGGACCGGGCGATCCAGAACAGGGTGTTGAGGTCGCGCAGCCCGCCCTTGCCGTCCTTGACGTTGGGCTCGACGCGGTAGCGCACCGCCCCCGACTTCTGGTGCCGGACGTCGCGCTCCTCCAGCTTGGCGGCGATGAAGGGCCGCGGGTCGGCCCTGGTCACGAGGGTGCGGAACCGGTCGATGAAATCGGCGGCCAGCCTCTCGTCTCCCGCCAGCGGCCGCGCCTCCAGCAGGGCCGTGCGCACCGTCATGTCCGACTTTGCGAGGGCGAGGCATTCGTCGACCGACCGCGCCGACTGGCCGACCTTCACCCCGAGGTCCCACAGGACGTAGAGCATGAATTCGATCACCTGTTCGGTGCGCGGGATCGGCTTCCACGGCCGCAGGAACAGCAGGTCGAGGTCGGAGAAGGGGGCCAGCACGCCCCGGCCGTAGCCGCCGACGGCGATCAGGCTGAGCCGCTCCGCCTCGCTGGGGTTGGCGGCGGGATAGAGGCTTTCGGTGGTGAATCGCCACAGGGCAGTCAGCAGGTCGTCGGCGGCGGCGGAGTACAGCCGGGCGACCTCGACCCCCTCGCCCCCGGCCTCCAGACGGCGGGCGATGCGGGCGCGCGCGGCGTCCCAGGACTCCCTGAGCAGGGCGGCGACGGCGCGGCGCACATCGGGCGCCGAGGCCGCCCGCGCCAGCCGGTCGTCCAGGGCGTCGGTCACCGGCGGCCCAGACCCTTGAGCCGGTACAGGGCCTCAAGCGCCTCGCGCGGCGACAGCTCGTCGGGCTCGATGGCCTGCAGGGCGTCCTCCACGGCGGAAGACCGCGGCGGCGGGGCCGGTTCGGCCCACCCGGGATTCTGGGCGAACAGTGGCAGGTCGTCGAGGCTGACGGCGGCGGTCTTCTCGCCCTCCAGCCGGTCCAGCACCTCGCGGGCCCGGGCGACGACCGGCGGGGGCACTCCGGCCAGTTTCGCCACCTGGACGCCGTAGCTGCGGTCGGCGGCGCCCGGCCGGGCCTCATGCAGAAAGACGAGGTCGCCGTTCCACTCCCGCGCGGCCATCGACAGATTGCAGACATGCCCCAGCCGCGTCTCGAGGCCCGCCAGCTCGTGATAGTGCGTCGCGAACAGCGTCCGGGCGCGGTTGCGGTCGTGCAGGGCCTCGGCCACCGCCCAGGCGATGGCGAGGCCGTCCCAGGTGGCTGTGCCGCGGCCGATCTCGTCCAGCACCACAAAGCTGCGGTCGGTGGCCTGGGTCAGGATGGCGGCGGTCTCGACCATCTCGGTCATGAAGGTGGAGCGCCCGCGGGCCAGGTCGTCGCCCGCGCCCACGCGGCTGAACAGCCGGTCGACCACGCCGAGCCGCATGGCCCGGGCCGGGACGAAGGCCCCGGCCTGGGCCAGCACCACCAGCAGGGCGTTCTGGCGCAGGAAGGTCGACTTGCCGGCCATGTTCGGGCCGGTGACGATCGACAGCCGGGCGCAGGCCGCGCCGGATCCGTCCAGTTTGCAGTCGTTGGGCGTATAGGGATCGCCCTGGGCCTTCACCGCCGCCTCGACCACCGGGTGCCGCCCGGCCGTGACTTCGAAACAGGTCGTGTCGTCGATGGCGGGGCGGACGCCGCCGACCTCCTCGGCCCATTCCGCGAGGGCGGCGTGGGCGTCGAGTTCGGCCAGCGCTTCGGCCACGGCCTGCAGCGGCCGGGCCAGCGACTGGACCGCGCGCCGCCAGGTCTCGAAGGTCTCGCCCTCGATGGCCAGGGCGCGATGGCCGGCCTGGCTGATCTTCGCATCGAGCTCGGACAGTTCGACGGTGGTGAAGCGGACCTGGTTGGCGAGAGTCTGACGGTGGATGAAGGGGCTGTCGCCCGTGGGTCGCAGCAGGGGTTCCGCCGCCTTGGCGCTGGTCTCGAGAAAATAGCCAAGCACGGCGTTGTGCCGGATCTTGAACGGCACGCCGGCCTCGGCCACGGCGCGGGCCTCGAGATCAGCGACCACGCGGCGGCTGTCGTCGCGCAGCCGGCGGGCCTCTTCCAGTTCGGGGCGGTAACCGGCGGCGACGAAGCCGCCGTCGCGAGCCAGATGCGGCGGCTCGGCGACCAGGCCTTCCGCCAGATCGACCAGCAGGCGGCCGAGATCCGGCGACAGGGTCAGCCGGTCAAGGCAGGCGACGAGGCGGGCGGGCGGGCCCGCCAGCGGGTCCGACCCGGGCGGGAACAGGCCGGCGACGCCCTCGGCGATCGTCAGGCCGGTGCGAATGGCGGCCAGATCACGCGGTCCGCCGCGGCCCAGCACGAGGCGCGAGGCCGCGCGGGCGACGTCCGACGAGGCGCGCAGGCCGTCGCGCAGATCGCGGCGCAGGTCGCGCCGCTCCAGCAGCCATTCCACGGCGTCGAGTCCATGGTTGATGGCCGTGGTGTCGCGCAGGGGCCGGGCGATCCGCTCGGCCAGGGCCCGGGCCCCGCCCGAGGTCACGGTGCGGTCGATGCAGGCCAGCAAGGACCCCTCGCGCTCGCCGCGCTGGGTGCGGTCGATCTCGAGGCTGAGCCGGGTCGCCGGGTCGATCGCCAGGAAGCCGCTGTCGCCCGAACGGCGGGGCGGCGACAGGGCGGGAATCTTCCCGGCCTGGGTGGTCTCCAGATAGGCGGCGATCAGACCGAGCGCCGAGACCTCGGCCTCCTCGAAGGCGCCGAAGCCGTCCAGAGAGGCGACGCCGTACAGCCGCTCGACCCGGACACGGGCGCCGACCGGCTCGGCCAGGGCCTGCGGCAGGGCCTGGACCACGCCGCCGCAGCCGTCAAGCGCCGCCTTGATCGCCTCCTCCGACCAAAGGCGGTCGGGCGCCAGCACTTCCGATGGGCGGAAGGAGGCGAGGACGGCGCCGAGGTCGTCCGGCGAACAGGCGACAGCGTCGACCGAGCCCGCCGACAGCTCGACCACGGCCACGGCCGCGCGGCCCTTGCGCACCGAGACGGCGGCCAGCCGGTTGGCCCCGCGCGCGTCCAGCAGGCTGTCCTCGGTCAGGGTGCCGGGGGTGACGACGCGGACGATGTCGCGATGGACCACGGCCTTGGAGCCGCGCTTCCTCGCTTCAGAGGGCGCTTCCAGCTGTTCGCAGATGGCGGCCTTGAAGCCCTGCCGGATCAGCCGCGCCAGATAGCCGTCCAGGGCGTGCACCGGGACCCCGGCCATGGGGATGTCCTGGCCCTGGTGCTTGCCCCGCTTGGTCAGGGTGAGGCCGAGGGCGGCCGAGGCGATTTCCGCGTCCTTGAAGAACAGTTCGTAGAAATCGCCCATGCGGAAGAAGACGATGGCGTCCGGCTGGGCCGCCTTGGCCGCCAGGAATTGCGCCATGACCGGCGTCACGCCCTCGCTGGACGGGACTGCGTCGGCTGTCGGAGGATGGACGAGGGGGGCGTTCATGGGGTCGCGACAGGGTGAAGGATTGCGGTCGCGGCCTCAAGCGGAATGGCGCGGGCTTGCCTGTTCTCCACTGCACTGCAACAAGCGCTGCAGGCGGTTAAGGGAACGCGGTGAGATGCCGCGGCTGTGCCCGCAACTGTAGGCGGCGAGGCCGTCGTCCAATTCGGGGAGCGATCCCCGACGTCACTGGGCAACCGGGAAGGCGCGGACGGCTGTTGACGACCCGCAAGCCAGGAGACCTGGCCGCCGACGTCGTCCGTCCGCTGCCCGGGACCAGGCAGAGACGCGGTGATCCGTCGAGGCGACCCGACTCCTGCGTCGTACCCAATTTTGGGTATGAGTCGGTCGCCGTCCTCACGTCCCCG
Source organism: Brevundimonas sp. (assembly GCA_004296955.1). Taxonomy (GTDB): domain Bacteria; phylum Pseudomonadota; class Alphaproteobacteria; order Caulobacterales; family Caulobacteraceae; genus Brevundimonas. Next base: position 5,126 of record SCVB01000022.1, on the reverse strand, counting down.
CGATGCGCTCGCGCGGGAACGACGGAGACATCGCCATGCTGCGATCCCTGCTTCCCCTGACGGCCGCGGCCGTATGCCTGCCCCTGTCCGCCCATGCGCAGACGCCCGACGACCCCGGGGACGACCTGCCCGAGGTGGTGGTCACCGCGACCCGGCTGCCGGCCATCGTCGCCGACACCCCCGGCGCGCGGGTCATCGACCGGCGGACGATCGACCAGCGCGGCGCGGTCTTCGCCGCCGACATCCTGACAGACGTGCCCGGCCTGTCGGTGGTGCGCTCCGGGGCCTTCGGCGGCGTCACCCAGGTGCGGATGCGCGGGGCCTCGCCGGGCAAGACGCTGGTGCTGGTCGACGGCGTCCCGGTCAACGATCCGGCCGAGGTCAACGGGGCCTTCGACTTCTCCGGCCTCGAACTCTCGGACATCGAGCGCATCGAGGTGCTGTCGGGGCCGCAGTCGTCGCTGTGGGGTTCCGACGCCATCGGCGGGGTGATCGCCTTCACCACCCGGGATCTGGACGGGCTGGCGCTGGAGGCCGAGGCGGGATCGTTCGACACGGTGCGGGGCCGGCTGGCGGCCGGCGTCTCGACCGACCGCTACGGCTTCGGCGCCTGGGTCTCGCATTTCGACACCGACGGGATTTCGGCCGCGGACGCGGCCGACGGCGCCGTGGAGGTCGACGGGCTCGCCTCGACGACCGCAGGGGTCCGAGGCCGTTACGCCTTGACCGGCGGCCTCGCCGTCGACGGTTCGTTCCGCTGGACCGAAAGCGAGGCCGACCTCGACGGCTATCCGGCGCCGGACTACGTCCTGGCCGACACCGACGGCAGCCAGGACAGCGAGCAGTGGTCGGGCTTCGGACGGCTGCGTCTCGACGCTTTCGGCCTGGCGCACCAGTTCAGCCTCTCGGCCTCCAACATCCGCCGCGAGACGGTGACTGACTTCCCGTCGGCCTTCGAGGCCGACCGGCAGGTCTTCCGCTGGCAGGCAGACGGCGCGGCGGCGGGCGTGGACTTCGCCTTCGGGGCGGAGCGCGAGGACACGGAAGGCAGCCTGTCGACGGGCCTGGTCAGGGCGTTGGGAACGACCTCTGCCTTCGCCACGGTCCGGATCGAGCCGACCGACCGGCTGAGCCTGACCGGGGCCCTGCGGTTTGACGACACCGACGACTTCGGCTCGAAAACCACGGGACGGGTCTCGGCGGCCTTCGACGCCGGCGCCGGCGTCACCCTGTCGGCCGCTTACGGCACGGGCTTCAAGGCGCCCTCGATCAGCCAGGCCGTCTGCGACTACTGCTTTTCGGCCCAACCCTTCCCGGTGCTGCGGCCCGAGACGGCGACGGGCTATGAGGGCGCCGTCGGCTGGGTCTCGCCGGACGGCCGCATCGAGGGCCGGGCGACGCTGTACCGGCTGACGGTCGAGGACCAGATCACCTATGGTTTCGATCCGCTGAGCTTCGACAGCTATTACGTCAACGTCGCCGAGACGGCGACCGACGGGGTCGAGCTGGAGGGCCGGGCGCGCTTGGGCGGCGGCTTCGATCTGGGCCTGGCCTGGGCCTGGACCGACGCCCGGGACGAGACCACCGGCGCCCGGCTGCTGCGAGTTCCCGAACAGTCGGGGTCGGCGACCCTGGGCTGGACCGGCGCGCGGTTGTCCGGGGCCCTGACGGTGCGGGCCGAGAGCGACCAGGACGACGCCGGCGGGGTCCGCGAGGCCTTCGTCACGGCGGGGCTGAACGCGTCCTGGGCGCTGACCGGAACGACGACCCTGACCGTTCGGATCGAGAACCTGACGGACGAACGCTATCAGCAGGTGTTCGGCTACGGCGAGCCGGGCCGGTCCGCCTGGGCGGGTGTCAGGCTGCGCTACTGACGCGGCGGGGGCCGGCGGCGGCGATCGTCGCCGGCTCCAGCTGCAGCGAGGCCCAGTCCAGCGCCGGGGTCGGGGCGTGGGCGGCGGCGACCACGGCGCGCAGCTCGGCGGCCGAGGCGATGCTGGCGACCACGGCGGAGACCTCGGACAGGCCCATGGCGTAGGCCAGGGTCGCCTGCATCGGATCGACGCGGGCCTCGGCCAGGCGGCGGCGGATGCGCGACAGGGTCGGGGCGTGACGATGCATCTCGGGCGGCAGGGCCTCGGCGCCGATGAACAGCAGGCCGTCGGCGAAGACCGACGAGGCGTGGACGGCGACGTCCAGGGCGGCCAGTTCGGACAGAACGCCGGAATGCTGGGCGCGCTGGTCGAGCAGGTTGCAGCGCAGCTGGACGACGTCGGGCTGGAAACGCCGGGCCAGCAGGGCCGGGCCGTCCTCGACCGTGGCGCAGAAGCCGACGCGGCGGTACAGGCCGCGGTCCTTCAGGGCCAGCAGCCGGTCCCAGAGGGCGCGGCCCTCGGCGCCGGCGAGGTCGGCGGCGCTCGAGACGAGCAGCAGGTCGCCGCGCGGCAGGCCGAGGCGTTCCAGCGAACGGCGGGCGCGGGCCTCGACCCGGTCGACGCCGTCGCTGACCGGGACGGTGCGGACCGAGACCTGGAAGGGCGAGGGGAAGGGCCAGGCCTGGCCGAGCCAGCGTTCGCCGTCGCCGTCGGGCTTTGTGGCGACCCGGGCGACGCCGGAATCGGCGGCGGTCTGGAGCAGCAGGCGCAGGGATTCCTCGCGCGCGCCGGCGGGCGCAGGAATGGCGCGGTCGGGCTGATGCACGACGGCCAGAGCCAGTTTGTCGACCGGGGACGGAGAACGGCTTGGGATCACCGTCGGACTGTGACGACGAAAGTTTAAGGCCCCCCTTCCGAGACATTGACCGAAGCTTAACCGGCGAACCGCGGTTTCAGTCCACAGCCTCAGTCCGGCGCCTGTAGCAGGGCCTCCAGCACGCCCTTGCCGTAGCGGTCCAGCTTGGTCTGGCCGACGCCGGAGATGTGGCCCAGCGTCTCGAGCGTGCCGGGTTCGGCCATGGCGATCTCCAGCAGGGTCTTGTCCTGGAAGATGACATAGGGCGGGACCCGCTGTTCGGCGGCGCGGTCGCGTCGCCAGGCGCGCAGGGTCTCGAAGCGGGCGCGGACATCGGCGTCGAGGGTCTCGAGGGCGGCGTTGCGGCCGGTGCGGACGCGCTCCTTCGTCCCGCCGCCGGCCCGGGCCGGGGTCAGGCGGACCTCGACGACCCGTTCGCCGCGATAGACGGCGCGCACGGCCTCGGGGTCGCCGATGCGGACCAGCGGCTTGCCGTCGTTGGGGTCCTCGACCAGCAGGCCCTCGAACATCAGGTGGTCGACCACGTCCCGCCAGCTGTGCTGGGCGACGTCGGCGCCGATGGCCCAGGTCGACAGGGCCGTCTCCCAAGGCTGGACGTCCTTCGTCTTGCCGAGCAGATGGTCGATGACGCGGGTCTTGCCGAAGCGTTCGCCGAGCCGCTGGACGGCGGCCAGGGCCTTCTGGGCGAGGACGGTGGCGTCGAAGACGGCGGGCGGATCGAGGCAGAGGTCGCAGAGGCCGCACGGCTCGGCGGCCGTCTCCCCGAAATAGCGGCGTACGGTTTGCGGGCGGCAGGTCGCCCCGTCCAGCATGGCGAACAGCTGGCGCGCCTTGCGCACCTGCACGGCCTTGACCTCCTCGGCCATGGGGCGGCCGTCGAGCCGCTTCAGCGTCCAGGCGATGTCGGACGGGCCGTACAGGGTGATGCCCTCGGCGGGCTCGCCGTCGCGGCCGGCGCGGCCGATCTCCTGCCAGTAGGCCTCCAGCGAGCCGGGCGGATCGGCGTGGATGACGAAGCGGACGTCGGCCTTGTCGACCCCCATGCCGAAGGCGATGGTCGCGACCATGACGGCCCCGTCCTCGGCCAGAAAGCGTTCCAGCCGGCGGTCGCGGTCGCGGGCGTCCATGCCGGCGTGATAGGCGATGGCGTTGGTCCCCGCGCTCTTCAGGGCGTCGGCGACCCGCTCGCAGCCGTCGCGGCTGCCGCAATAGACCACGCCCGACTTGCCGCGCCGCTGGCGCACCAGATCGATGACGGCGGCGTCGGTCTTCGCCCGCGAGGCGTTCTCCTTGCGCACGGCCGAGAGCTGCAGATTGGGGCGGGCGAAGCTGTCGACGACGACCTTCGCATCCTCCAGCCGCAACGAGCGGACGATGTCGTCGCGGGTGCGGGCGTCGGCGGTGGCCGTCACCGCGATGCGGGGCGTGCCGGGAAACAGTTCGGCCAGCCGGCCCAGGGTGCGGTAGTCGGGGCGGAAGTCATGTCCCCATTGTGAGACGCAGTGCGCCTCGTCGATGGCGATCAGGCTCAGCGGCAGGTCGTGCAGGCGGTCGATCAGATGCGGCTGGGCCAGTCCCTCGGGTGAGACATAGAGCAGGTCCAGCTCGCCCGCCCGGGCTTGGCGCCAGATCGCCGAACGGTCGTCCATGGAGACGCCGGAATCGAGCCGGGCCGCGGCCACTCCCTGCTGTTTCAGCGCCTCGACCTGGTCGGTCATCAGGGCGATCAGCGGCGAGACCACGAGGCCGAGCCCGGACCGCAGCATGGCGGGGATCTGGTAGCAGACGCTCTTGCCGCCGCCGGTCGGCAGGACCGCCAGCACGTCGCGGCCGGCGAGGATCTCGGTCACCACCTCGGCCTGGCGGCCGCGGAAATCCGCATGGCCCCAGACCCGCTCCAGCGTCGCCCGGGCGTCGGCCAAAGACGGCGCATTTGGCGACGGGGCGGACGGAGCGATCAGGGTCGAGTCGGCGAGCATGGCGGCCTTGTGCCTCATTTGTTCCGGTGTGTCATGGGTGGAGGGTGGTACGGTTCTCCCTCCCCTTCATGGGGAGAGTGGTCGCGAAGCGACCGGGTGGGGAAGGGCGAAGCCGGGCGCCAGCGGTGCGGGACTGGCGTTCCCCACCCGGGCTCGGCTGCGCCTCGCCCGTCGTCGGATGGGCTCCGCCCATCCTTCCTCCACTCCCCACTTCGGGGGAGGGAGAATCGAGCGCGCATGACTCTTCGCCGCCTGCTTTCGCGGCGGTCGGGGAGTGCGCGGGGCGGCCGGGCCTCGCCCGGTGCTGTTGTGTTGTTACCGTTTCGACGAAGCTGACCTGCCCCGCGCAGCCGTTTTCCACGCGCCCTCCGGCTGGCGGCCCTTGCTTCGGGCCTT
>SCVB01000021.1 GCA_004296955.1 Brevundimonas sp. | reverse complement strand
ACGCAGCCCACGGGAGTCTCTCCCGCGTCCGCCGCCGCTTGCGCACACGCCAAGGCCATGTGCATGAACCGCTCATCATGGCCAGCCATCCCCGAGACAACGACAAGAAGCCGCGCCCGCGTCAAGACGACAGCCGCGACGGTCCCCGCAAACCCTACGTCAAGCGCGTCGAGAGCAGCGACGATCGCGGCCCGCCGAAGGGTGGAAAATCCTTCGGCAAACCGGGCGGCAAGCCCGGCGGCAAACCGTTCTCCAAGGACGGCAAGCCCGGTCCGAAGGCCGATGAGGCGCCCCGGCGCAGCGAACGCATCGCCAAGGTCATGGCCCGGGCCGGCATCGCGTCGCGCCGCGAAGTCGAGCGGCTGATCGGTCTCGGCAAGGTGGCGGTGAACGGCAAGATCCTCGACACGCCCGCCGTGCTGGTGACGCGCGACGACGTGATCACCGTCGACGGCAAGGCGATCGGCTCGGCGGAGGCGACGCGCGTCTGGCGCTATCACAAGCCGGCCGGCCTGCTGACCTCTCACACCGACCCGGCTGGACGGCCGACCGTCTTCGACGCCCTGCCCAGCGGCCTGCCGCGGGTCCTGTCGGTGGGCCGGCTCGACCTCAACACCGAGGGCCTGCTGCTGCTGACCAATGACGGGGAGCTCAGCCGCGCGCTGGAGCTGCCCTCGACCGAGCTGGTGCGCCAGTACCGCGCCCGGGCTCGAGGCCGGGTCAGCCAGCTGCAGCTTGATTCGCTGAAGGACGGCGTCACCGTCGACGGCATCCACTACGGCCCGATCGAGGCGACGCTGGACAAGGCCAAGGACAGCGAGGGCAATGCGCCCGCCAATCTGTGGATCAGCGTCTCGATCACCGAGGGCAAGAACCGCGAGGTCCGCAAGGTGCTGGAGCATCTCGGCCTGACCGTGAACCGGCTGATCCGCCTGGCCTACGGCCCGTTCCAGCTGGGCACCCTGCCGGTCGGTTCGGTCGAGGAGGTCGGCCCCCGCGTGATCCGCGAGATGCTGGCCCAGCACATCCGGCCCGAGAACCTGCCGACCGGGAACACGGTGTCGACGCCGGCGCCCATTCCGGGCCGCCGCACCTCTGCGCCGATCAACAAGGGCGCTTCGGGCTCGGCCATTTCCGATCCGTCGCGCAAGCCGAGCCGGGTCCGGGCCGCCGGAGCCGCCGCTGACGCCGCCGCGGACCGCGCCGCCCGTCCGCAGAAGAAGCCCGGCTGGGCCAAGGCCACGCCGAAATTCGAGCATCCGAAGAAGAATTTCACCCCCCGGGCCCGGCCCGAGGGCGCCGAGGCTGCGGCGGGCGAGCGGCCGAAGCGGGTGTTCAAGCCGCGCGAGGACCAGTTCATCGATCGCCCGCGCGGCGACGCCCGCACCGGCGCGCGGCCGGCGGCCCGCTCCGACGACCGGCCCGGCGACAAGCGCCCGTTCGACCGGAAACCGGGCGCCAAGCCGCCCTTCGCGGCAAAGACCGGAGATCGGCCCGGCGGCTTTTCGAAGCCCGCCGGCCCCCGCACCGGCGCTGGTCCGGCCGGTGGACGCGGCAGCCCCCGTCCGGGCGCGGGTCCTGCCGGCGGGCGCGGTTCGCCGCGCGGTCCCCGCTCCAAGGGCTGATCCATGCGGATCGTCGCAGGCAGTCTGAAGGGCCGGTCGATCGTCGCGCCGGAGGGGCAGGGCACGCGCCCGACCTCGGATCGCGCGCGGCAGGCCGTGTTCAACGTTCTCGAGCACGCCGCCTGGGCCGAGCCGCTGGAGGGGCTGCGGGTCATGGACCTGTTCGCCGGCTCGGGCGCCCTGGGGTTCGAGGCGATCAGTCGCGGCGCGGGCTTCGCCCTGTTTGTGGAGACGGATGACGAGGCGCGCGGAGCCATTCGGGAAAATGCCGACGCCTATGGCGTCATGGGCCGCACGCGGGTGCACCGGCGCAGCGCAACCGACCTCGGGGTTCGACCCGGCTCGGACGGCGAGGCCTTTGATCTCGCCTTCCTCGATCCGCCGTATCGCAAGGGCCTGGGCGAACAGGCGCTGCTGCGGCTGCTGGAAGGGAACTGGCTCAAGCCCGGCGCCGTCGTGGTGTTCGAGCGCGGCTCGGACGAACCGGAGATCGATACGCCGGGCTATGCGCGACTGGACGCGCGCGACTACGGCGCCGCGCGCGTCCTCTTCCTCAGGGCTCTACCAGCGGCGGGCTGAGACCCGGTTGTCGAGCTGGCTGCGCATGCGCGCCAGGCCGTCGCGATTGACCCGATAGGGGCCTCCGCCGATCGAGGCGATCAGCCCCTTGGTCTTCAGCTTCTTCCAGACCGACAGATTGCAGTCGGTCAGCAGGAAGCCGTCGCGGGTGAAACAGTCGGCGCGCAGGATGCGGCCGTCGGCGTCGCGTTCGAGGACGATCGCGCCGCCCTGCGCCAGGGCGTGCAGCGTCCGCTGCTCCGCTCGGGAGATGTTCATGGGAAATGTCCGGAAAGGCGTGAAAGGTCGCGCCGGCGCGATGCTCCGGGTCGAAACCTGAGCCGGATCGCAAGCGCGATCGGACCGATTTCGGCCGGGACGCCGACGTGCGGTTCAGAGGCTCTTCACAGTCAGCGCCGTGGAGGCCTCAGGCCTTTCGCGCAATCTCGGACATAGGCTTCCTGTCGGGATGATCCCGGGGGTTGGACGTCGCCCTATAGCGCGGGGCCGGGATCTCGGCCAGACCCCCGCCCTCGCCGTCGGGGAGGCGCCGGTGTCCTGGGCCTATGCATAGGCCGCAGTCAGCTTTCGTGGGCTTGTGATCCGGGAGCGAGACGGAATACCACTGGTATCCGTACGGAGAGATTCCATGAGCGTCCGGCGATCCGGTCTGTCACCCGCCCTGTTGGTCGTCCTGGCGCTGGTTGTCCTGGTCCAGTCGACGGTGCTGTTCCTGCTGCTCATGGTGCCGCCGGAGCAGGATCCGTTCCTGGGGGGACTGCGCCAGTCCCGACTGGTCACCCAGGTCGTCGAGATGTGCCTGCCCGCGGCGGCCTGACCTCAGCGCCGTCCGAACAGCTTTTCGAGGTCGGCCAGCTTCAGCTCGACATAGGTCGGACGGCCGTGGTTGCACTGGCCGGAGTGGGGTGTCGCCTCCATTTCGCGCAGCAGGGCGTTCATCTCGGGCGCCGACAGCACGCGGCCGGCGCGGACGCTGCCGTGGCAGGCCATGGTCCCGCAGACCTCGCCCAGCCGTTCGCTGAGGGCGAGGGCGGCGCCGTGTTCGGCGAGGTCGTCGGCGATGTCGCGGATCAGGCCCTGGACGTCGGTGTCGCCGAGCAGGGCGGGGGTCTCGCGGACCAGCACGGCGCCGGCGCCGAAGGGTTCGACGATGAGGCCGAGCTCGGCCAGTTCGTCGGCGCGGGCCGAGACGCGTTCGGCCTCGGCCGGGTCCAATTCGACGACCTCGGGGGTCAGCAGGGCCTGCCGGGTCACCGAACCGCGGGCCATCTGCACCTTCATCCGCTCATAGACGAGGCGTTCGTGGGCGGCGTGCTGGTCGACGACGACGAGGCCGTCGCGGGTCTGGGCGACGATATAGGTGCCGTGCAACTGGGCCCGGGCGGCGCCGAGCGGATAGTCGATCAGGTCGGCTGCGGCCGGGGCGGCGTCGGCGGGCCAGCCGTCGTTGTCTGCGGGTTGATAGCCGGGTTCCACCCGCGCCGACCGTTCGCTGAGGCCGGGAATGATCTGCGCTGTCGCGGTGGCCGGGGCGGCCCAGCCCTGCCAGCCGCTCCAGCCCTGGGCCGAGGGCGAGGAGGGGCTGTACGCCGGGCCGGAGCCGACGCCGGTGTGCGGCCGGAACCCCGCGAGGGCGTCCGCCGCCACCGTGGTCGAGGCGCGGTGGCCGGCGGCGGCCAGGGCGTGGCGCAGGGCGCCGACGATCAGGCCGCGCACCAGCGCGGGGTCGCGGAACCGCACCTCGGCCTTGGCCGGGTGAACGTTGACGTCGACGTAGAGGGGGTCGATCTCGAGGAACAGCACCGCCGCCGGATGGCGGTCGCGGGCGAGGAAGTCGGCATAGGCGCCGCGCAGGGCCCCCTGAAGCAGGCGGTCCTTCACCGGGCGGCCGTTGACGAACAGGTACTGGTGGCCGGCGTTGCCGCGCGAATAGGTCGGCAGGCCCGCGTAGCCGGTGAGGCGGACATTGTCCCGCGCCTGGTCGATCAGCAGGGCGTTGGCCTCGAAGTCGCGGCCCAGCAGGGCGGCCAGCCGCTTCAGCCGGCCGGCGTCGCCCGGGTGTTCGGCGGGCAGCCGCAGGGTGGTCTTGCCGTCGAGGTCGAGGGTGAAGGCGACTCCTTCATGGGCCATGGCCTGGCGTTTGATCTCTTCCGAGATGGCCATGGCCTCGGAGCGCTCGGATTTCATGAATTTGAGCCGGGCGGGGGTGGCGTAGAACAGGTCGCGGACCTCGACGCGGGCGCCGTGCGGGCCCGGGAAGCCTGAGGGGGCGACGGCGCGCTGGTCGCCGCCCTCGACGGTGATCTGGTGCGCGTCGCCGCCCTCCCGCGGACGACTGGTGATGGTCAACCGGGCGACCGAACCGATCGAGGGCAGGGCCTCGCCGCGGAAGCCGAGGGTGGAGATGCGCAGCAGGTCGACGTCGCCGGCGTCGTCGGCTTCCAGCTTGGAGGTGGCGTGACGTTCGACGGCCAGGGCCAGCTGGTCCGCCGCCATGCCGTGCCCATCGTCGGCGATCAGAATGCGGGTCAGGCCGCCGCCGTCCGCCTGCACCTCGATCCGGGCGGCCCCGGCGTCGAGCGCGTTCTCGACCAGCTCCTTGACCGCGCTCGACGGCCTTTCCACCACTTCGCCGGCGGCGATGCGGTTGACGGTTTCAGGGGGGAGGCGGCGGATGGGCATGGATTCGCAAGTATGCCGCTTTCCGCCCGGGGAAAGTAGGCGTTCGCGATCCCGGCCGGTCTATTCGATCGGGGTGATGGTCATCGTCAGGAGGTCGCCCGACCCGTCGCCGACCCGGACGGCGGCTTTCGAGCCCCGCAGGAAGGTGAGGCGGGGGGCGGCGATCTCTTGTTCGCCGCGCGCCAGATGGGCCTCAAGCTGCATCTGCGCGTCGGCGCCGTCGCCCTGGACGGCGAACAGGTTGGCCTCGAATTCGTAGACGGTGCCGCCGATGCTGGCCGAGGCGCTGGCGGACGTGTCCTCGAGGATCTGGGTGCGGGTCGATACGACCTCGACGCCGCTCCGAATGACCGAGAGATCCAGCTGATAGCGCTGCGGCGCCGGTTCCTGGGCCAGGACGGGCGTGGCGGCCAGCAGGGCGGCGACGACGAGGGCGGGGCGGATCATGGACAGCTCCTTTTGTTCAGGGACACCGTCCGGAGATTCCCGTTACCGGAACACTAATCTTTCCGGCCGCCCTCAGCTGACCTCCGCCAGGGCTTCTTCGGCCGCCACCCACGCCGCCTCGGCGGCGTCGAGGTCGGACTGGGTCTTGGCTCGCGCCCGGGTCAGGCCTTCGAGGGCCTTGGGATTGCTGACCGAGGCGTTGGCCATATCGTCGTCGATGCGGGCGATCTCGGTGGTCAACTGGGCCATCCGCTCCTCGGCCTTCTTCACCGCGTGGCGCAGCGTCGAGGGCGAGGGGCCTGATTTCTTTTCGTTCTTCTTGCCCTTGTTGTTCGACGCGGGCGCGGCGGCGGCGACCGTCTCGTCCTTGATCTGGCTGGGCTTGACCGCGGCCGCCTTCGCCCGGTCGAGGACGAATTTGGCGTAGTCGTCCATGTCGCCCTCGAAGGGCTTCACCGTGCCGTCGGCCGCCAGCCACAGGCGGTCGGCGACCATCTCCATCAGCGAGCGGTCGTGGGTGATCAGGATGACGGCGCCGGAATAGTCGTTCAGGGCGTCGAGCAGGGCGCGGCGGCTGTCGATGTCGAGGTGGTTGGTCGGTTCGTCGAGGATCAGGACGTGGGGCGCGTCCATGGCCACCTGGTTGAGCAGCAGGCGGGCGCGCTCGCCGCCGGACAGGCTGGCGACGGTTGTCTCCTGCTTCTCATAGCCGAGGCCCCATTGCGCCAGTTTCGAGCGACGGCTGCTCTCCGAGGCCTCGGGCATGGCGCGGCGGATGATCTCCAGCGGCGTGTCGGTCGGATCCATGGCCTCGATCTGGTGCTGGTGGAACCAGCCCACCCGCATCTTGCGGTCGCGGTGCAGTTCGCCCTCGGAGACATTGAGGGCGCCGGCGATCATCTTGGCGAAGGTCGACTTGCCGGCGCCGTTGACGCCCAGCAGGCCGATGCGGTCGTCGAGGTCCATGCGCAGGTTGAGATTGCGCAGGATCGGCTTGCCTGTCTCATAGCCGACATTGGCGCGCTCCAGCCGGATCAGCGGCGGGGCCAGCGGGCGCGGCGGCGACGGCAGGATGAAGGGGGCGACGCGTTCCTCGATCGTGGTGGCCACCGGCTGCATCTTGGCCAGCCGCTTCATGCGGGACTGGGCCTGGGCGGCCTTGGAGGCCTTGGCCTTGAAGCGGTCGACGAAGGCCTGGAGGTGGGCGCGCTCGGCGTCCTGCTTGGCCTTGGCCGACAGCTGCAGCCGGGCCTTTTCGGCGCGGGCCTTTTCGAACTGGTCGTAGTTGCCCGTGTAGAGCGTCAGATTGCGGTTCGCGAGGTGCAGGATGTGGGTGCAGACCTCGTTCAGCATCTCGCGGTCGTGGGAGATGATCAGGGCGGTGTGCGGGTATTTCTTCAGCCGCGCCTCGAGCCACAGGGCGCCTTCGAGGTCGAGGTAGTTGGTCGGTTCGTCGAGCAGCAGCATGTCCGGTTCGGCGAACAGGGCCGCCGCCAGCGCCACGCGCATGCGCCAGCCGCCGGAGAATTCCGACATCGGTCGCTGCTGGTTCTCATGGTCGAAGCCGAGGCCGACGAGGATTTCGGCGGCGCGGGCGGGCGCGGCGTCGGCGTCGATCTCGATCAGCCGGGTCCAGATCTCGCCCATCTCCTCGGGTTCGGCCGTCTCCAGACGGCCCAGCAGGCTGTGGCGTTCCTCATCGGCCTCGAGGATGGTCTCCAGCACGCTGACGGAGGTGGCCGGGTGTTCCTGGTCGACCGAGCCGATGCGGGCTGTCTTCGGCAGGCTGATCTCGTCGCCGCCGGCGGCCAGTTCGCCAAGGATCAGCTTGAACAGGGTCGACTTGCCGATGCCGTTGCGGCCGACCAGCCCGACCTTGGCGCCGGGCGGCAGGGAGACGGAGGCGTCCTCGAGGAATTTGCGGCCCCAGGCGTTGAAGGTCAGGTCGGTGATCTGGAGCATGGTCGGTCGTAATCTCGGGCGGCCCCTGACGCATCGAGCCGCCTTGCGGCGCGCGATAGAGGCAAAATTGTGTGGCGGTTGGAAACCGGGGAGGGCGCCGCTATAAGCCCGCGACCTTCAATCTCCCAACAAGAAGTCACTCCCATGACCGAACGCACCTTCTCGATCATCAAGCCCGACGCCACGCGCCGCAACCTGACCGGCGCGATCAACGCCGTGATCGAGGGCGCCGGCCTGCGCATCGTCGCCCAGCGCCGCGTCAAACTGACCGAAGCGCAAGCCAAGAAATTCTACGAAGTCCACGCCGAACGCCCGTTCTACGGCGAGCTGGTCGGCCAGATGACCGCCGAGCCGGTGGTCGTCCAGGTGCTGGAAGGCGACAACGCCGTCGCCAAGTACCGCGAAGTCATGGGCGCCACCAACCCGAAGGACGCCGCTGACGGCACGATCCGCAAGCTGTTCGCCCTGTCGATCGGCGAGAACTCGGTCCACGGTTCGGACTCGCTGGAGAACGCCGGCATCGAGATCGCCCAATTCTTCACGGACGACCAGATCGTCGGCTGATCGGCTCACCCTTCAGGCCTGACTGGCGGCCGGTTCTCCTGACGGGGGACCGGCCGTTTCGTTGTCCGGACCCGGGGCGCCGAGGACCCGTTTGCGCGCCGCCTCGAAAGTGTGGACGAAGCGGACGCGTTTCAGCAGGGGTTTGGAGGTGGTCTGCAGCAGGGCGCGCAGGACGCCATGGCCGGCCCCGACCACCAGCACCTCGTCTCCCTCGTCCAGCAGCCGCTTCAGCAGATCGCCGAGGGCGAACGCCCCGGTGGGATCGAGCAGGGGCACCTCCTCCAGACGCAGGATGTAGATCCGCTTGCGCGCGCCGATCCGGTCCAGCGCGTCCTTGAGAACCCCCGCGCTGCCGAAGAACAGGGGCCCCCGGAAGGTCAGCACCCCGATGTCGTCGGGCAGACCCTGGTTGGGCCGGTAACGGGCGCGCGGCCCGGGCGGCAGGTCGTCCTGGTCGCCCTCGATGATCGACGCCCCGCCCTCCATCGAGGCCAGGCCCGCCATCCGGTGCATGAAGACGAAGGCGGCCAGGACCATGCCGACCTCGATGGCGACGGTCAGGTCGACCAGCACCGTCAGACCGAAGGTAGCCAGCAGCACGGCGCGGTCGCCGTGCGAGGTGCGCAGGATCAGGCGGAAACGGTGCGCCTCGGCCATGTTCAGCGCCACCACGACCAGGATGGCCGCGAGCGCCGCCATGGGCACCAGCTTCATCACCGGCGCCAGCAGCAGCATGAAGAGCAGCAGGAAGACCGCGTGCAGCATGCCGGCTACCGGCGACCGGGCCCCGGAGCGGATGTTGGTCGCGGTGCGGGCGATGGCCCCCGTGGCGGGCAGGCCGCCGACCGTCGCCGAGGCGATATTGGCCACGCCCTGGGCCACCAGTTCGACATTGGAGCGGTGGCGGCGCCCGGTCATCTGGTCGGCCACCACGGCCGAGAGCAGCGATTCCACCCCCGCCAGCAGGGCGATGGTCAGGGCGCTGGGCAGCAGGGCCGCCGCATTCTCCCAGCGCCAGAAGTCCAGACTGGGGGCGGGCAGGCGGGCGTTCATCTCGCCGAAGCGCGAGCCGATGGTCTCGACCGGCAGCTGGGTCACGGCGACCACCCCTGCTGCCAGCACGGTCACCACCAGGAAGCCCGGGACGCGCGGAGCGTAGCGGCGCAGCAGCAGGATGCCGGCGACGCAGGCCGCCGACAGGCCCAGGGCGGGCAGGCTGAGGCTGTCCCGGACCGCCCACAGGGCCTCCAGCTTGGCGATCAGCTCGGCCGGGACATTCTCCGCCTGCAGGCCGAGGATGTCCTTGATCTGGCTGGCCATGATGATGACGGCGATGCCGCTGGTGAAGCCGGTGGTGACGGGATCGGGGATGTATTTGATCAGGGTCCCGACGCGGGCCAGTCCGGCGACGATCAGTATGCCGCCGGCCATCAGCGTGGCCATCAGCAGGCCGTCGTAGCCGTAGCGGGCGATGACGCCGTAGACGATGACGACAAAGGCGCCGGTCGGGCCGCCGATCTGGAACCGGCTGCCGCCCAGGGCCGAGATCAGCAGGCCCGCCACCACGGCGGTGACCAGGCCGACTTCGGGGGCCGCGCCCGAGGCGATGGCCAGGGCCATGGCGAGGGGCAGGGCGACCACGGCCACGGTCAGCCCGGCGATGGTGTCCGCGCGGAAGTCCGGCAGGCCGTAGCCCTGACGCAGGACGGTGATCGACTTGGGCAGGAACAGCTTCCAGTCAGCGCTCATCGCTGTCCGCCGCCTTCCTGTCGATCAGCCGCACGCCGCGACCGACGCCGGTGCTGGGGACGCCCTCGACGATCAGTTCGACGCCGGCGTCCGAGATCGCCGTCATCACCTTCTCCAGGCTGTCGACCACGACCCGCACCGAGCCATCGCAGGCCTCCATGCGCTGGATTGTCTGGGTCGACAGGCCGGACAGACGCGCCAGCTCGCGCTGGTCGATTCCGAGCAGCGCCCTGGCGGCGCGAATCTGCGGGCCGGTAATCATATGAAACCTCACTTATGATGTTTCATATATCAGAACGAGGGTATGAAGTCACTCTTGAGGATGGATGAGGGGGCGGGGCGCGACGGACCGGGCGGGCCGGCGTGGGGACAGGGGCTAAACGAAAACGGCCCCGGCGATCACTCGCCGGGGCCGTCGTCGTCTCTGTGACCTGCGCCTACCAGATGCGGGCGCGGGCCTCGGGGGCGAGGTATTGTTCGTCGCCGGGCTGGACGCCGAAGGCCGCGTACCAGGCGTCGATGTTGCGCGGCGGCACCGCGGCCCGGTACTGGGCCGGCGAGTGCGGATCGGTGGTCACCTGCTGGCGCAGGGCCTCGTCGCGCGAGTTTTCACGCCAGACCTGGGCCCAGCCGAGGAAGACGCGCTGGTCGCCGGTCAGGCCGTTGAGCACCGGCGCCTCGGCCCCGTTCAGGGACAGGTGGTAGGCGTCGAGCGCCAGCAGCAGGCCGCCAAGGTCGGCGATGTTCTCGCCCATGGTCAGATCGCCGTTGACGTGGGTCCCCTCGAATGGGCTGAGGGCCGAATACTGGGCCCCCAGAACGCGGGCGCGCTCCTCGAATTTGGCGGCGTCCTCGGCGGTCCACCAGTCACGCAGCACGCCGTCGCCATCGACCTTGCGGCCCTGGTCGTCGAAGCCGTGGGTGATCTCGTGGCCGATGACCGCGCCGATGCCGCCGTAGTTGACGGCCGGGTCCGCGTT
>SCVB01000020.1 GCA_004296955.1 Brevundimonas sp. | reverse complement strand
GTTCCGCGTGCTGCTCGAGGGCAACGACCACGAGATCATCGCCCACACCGCCGGCAAGATGCGCAAGAACCGCATCCGCGTGCTGGCCGGCGACAAGGTCCTGGTCGAGATGACGCCCTATGACCTGACCAAGGGCCGCATCACCTACCGCTTCAAGTAAGGGCGCGCGCTTGTCGCGTCCTGAACTCGTGCTGGCCTCGGCCAGCCCGCGCCGCATCGAACTGCTGGCGCTGGTCGGGATCACGCCCGACCGGGTCGACCCCGCCGACATCGACGAGACCTCGATGAAGGACGAGACGCCGTCGCGCCTCGCCGCGCGGCTGGCCGTCACCAAGGCCGAGGCAGTGGCCGCCCGGTCGCCCGACGCCGTCGTTCTCGCCGCCGACACCGTCGTGGCCGTGGGCCGGCGACTGCTGGAGAAGCCGGCCGACGAAGTCGAGGCGACGCGGTTCCTGAAACTCCTGTCCGGCCGCAATCACCGGGTCTTCACGGGCGTGGCGGTCACGGCCGGCGTCCGGACCACACGGCGCGTGGTCGACACCCGCGTCAGCTTCAAGGTCCTGTCCGACCTCGAGATCGCCGCCTACGTCGCCTCGGGCGAGTGGCGCGGCAAGGCCGGCGGCTACGGCATCCAGGGCCGGGCGGGAGCCTTCGTCACCCGGCTGGTCGGAAGCTATCCGGCGGTGATGGGCCTGCCGCTGTTCGAGACCGTCAACCTGCTGAACGGCGCCGGCTGGCGCCCGTGAGCGGCCTCGAGGTCTTCTTCGACGAGACGCCCGGCGAGGTCCGGGGCGTAATCGCGCGGGACGGCCGCTTCGAACACCTGCTTATCCAGCGTCACGATGATGTCCTCGAGCACCGCCTCGGCGCGCGCAGCGTCGGCCGTGTCGCCGAGGTCCATCCGGGGCTGAAGGGCGCCTTCGTCGATCTGGGCGCGGTCGCGGCCGGCTTCCTGCCGTTCAGGGGGCAGGACCGCCTGGCCGACGGCCAGAAGGTCGAGGTCGAGGTTTCGGCCGAGCCGCGCGAGGGCAAGGGGCCCACGCTGCGCCTGATCGGGGCGGGGGAGGGGGCGCCGCGCCTGCTCTCGCCGGGTCCGACTGTGGCCGAGACCCTCGCCCGCCTGGCGCCCGGCGTCGCCCCGGTCGCCGGCCTCGCCGCCATCCGGGCGGGCCGGGAGGCCGAGGAGGAGGCCGGTCGGCCCGGCGAACGGTTTCCCGACACCGGGCTTGACCTGAGGGTCGAACGCACCCGCGCCCTGATCGCCGTCGATCTCGACCTCGCCCCCGGCCCCGGGGTTTCGTTCGGCGCCCAGGCCCGGACGCGGGCGAATCGGCAGGGGCTGTACCATGCCGCGCGCCTGATCCGGCTGAAACGCTGGGGCGGCCTGACAGCCATAGACCTGATCGGGACCGGCCAGGACGGCGATGTCGTCATGGCGGCGGCGAAACAGGCGTTCGGCGGCGACCCCGAGGTCGTCTTCGGGCCCGTCAACCGCTTCGGCGTGCTGCAGCTGGCCCTGCCGTGGCGGCGGACTCCGCTCGAGGAGGTGCTGAACGGTCCGGACGGGCGACGCCGCCCCGAACACCGGGCGCAGGACATTGTGCGGAGCCTCAGGGCCGGCCTGTTGTCGAATACCGGGGCGCCCCGGATATCGCTGCGTTGCGCGCCCGGCGACGCCGTCCTTGCGGCGCCGTGGGTGGCGGAACTGGGGCCGCGGGCCCATCTCATCGCCGACCCGGCGATCGCGCCGGGCGCTTTCACCTGTGAGGAGGGCTGACCATGGCGACCTGCCCGACCTGCCGGCGGCATCCGGCCGACGCCAAATACAAGCCCTTCTGCTCCAAGCGCTGTGCGGACGTTGATCTGCAGCGCTGGTTCACCGGCGGATACGTCATCCCCGACAGCGTCGACGACGTCTCGTCGGGCGACCCGAACGAAGACTGACCAGACGGCTGGACACCCCGGAAACCCTCGCCTATAGACGCCGCCTCCGCGCCGCGACGCGTGCGCCTGGGTAGCTCAGTTGGTAGAGCAGTGGATTGAAAATCCACGTGTCGGTGGTTCGAATCCGCCCCCAGGCACCATCGCCCCTTCCCGAATGCGGAAAGCGGCCGTCATCGATCATCAAAATGTCGCTTTCGGCCTGAATCTTCGGCTTCGGACGTGCTGGCTCCCTTGCGAGGGGAAAAGCGCCGTCGCGCACTTGACGCTCTGGTATGCGTTCGCCAAAGGAGCTTGACCGCGTTCCTTTGCGGGCAGTTGGCGGAGGCGGGGAAAACAGTTTCCCCAAGTCAGTCGGCGCCGCGCCGGAAGCCATTTGGCAACCGGAAGCGTCAGGAGGCGTTCCAGAGATCGGGGTTCCTTGACCTCGCTCCGCGGACAAGAATTTCATCGAGGGCGGTCGTCGTCTGCGGCCGTTTCTTTTGGGTTCCACAAGTCAGACCAAACAGCAGGAACTGGCGAACTATGTTCGATATCAAGAAGACCAACATCCTCCTGGCCATGGCCGCCGCCGGCGTCCTTATGGCCGGCACGCCGGTTCTCGCGCAGGATGCCCCCGCCGCCGATCCGGCCGCCGCCGCCGCCGCTCCCGCGGCTGACGCCGCAGCCGCCCCGGCCGCTCCCGCCGCCGACCCCGCCGAGCCCGCCGTCGTCGGTGGTGAAAACCACGGCAAGATGACTCCGGCGAGCATGTTCATGGACGCCGACCCGGTCGTTAAGACCGTGATGATCGGCCTCGTTCTGGCCTCGGTCTTCTCTTGGGTCCTGCTGCTCATCAAGATCTTCGAGTTCGGCGCCCTGAACCGCCGCACCGACAACTTCCTGGAATCCTTCCGCCAGGCCCGCACGATCGCCGACATGCGCCGCGTGGCCACGGCGGACGAGTTCGACGGCAACCCGCTGGCCGACATGGCCGCCGCGGCGACCGACGAAATCGAGCTCTCGCGTCAGGCGGGCCTCTCGGTCACCGGCGATCACGCCGACTCGGCCCTGATGCGCGCCCAGCAAGCGGTTTCCGCGGTGCAGGCCGGCCTGGCCAAGCGCCTCTCGGGCGGCCAGCAGTTCCTCGCCTCGGTGGGTTCGACCGGTCCGTTCATCGGTCTGTTCGGCACCGTTTACGGGATCATGAACTCCTTCATCGGCATCGCGAACACCAACACGACCAACCTGGCCGTCGTCGCCCCCGGTATCGCCGAGGCGCTGCTGGCCACCGGCATCGGTCTGTTCGCCGCTATCCCGGCGGTTATCTTCTACAACTACTTCAACACCCGCATCTCGGCGTACGGCACCCGTTCGGACGGTTTCTCGGCCGAACTGACCAACGCCATCTCGCGTAACCTCGACAAGGGAGCGTAAGCTCGATGGCCGCCAAACTTTCAGGCGGCGGCGGCGGCAAGTACCAAGTCGAGCAGAACAGCGAGATCAATGTCACGCCTTTCGTGGACATCATGCTGGTTCTGCTCATCATCTTCATGGTGGCGGCCCCTCTTGCGGCGCCATCCGTCGAGGTGAAACTGCCACGTGCCGTTGCTCCGCTCGCCCCCAATCCGCCCACACCGATCTACATCTCTATCCAGAGCAACGGTCGGGCCTTCCTGGGCGATTCTCCCGTCGAACTGGACCAAATCGGTTCGGAGCTGACGGCCCAGATCGGACGGCGCAATCCCGCCGACGAACGCATCTTCATTCGTGCCGACCGCACGACCCGATATGGCGACTTCATGCAGGTCATGAATTCGCTCCAGGACAATGGCTTCTACAGCGTTGCCCTGGTCGGTGAAGATACGGACGTTCAGTAGGAACCGGTGAAATCATGACAGACATCGAATATCACCGTTCCAGGTACGACGCGCCGAAAGCCAAGGGTCTGTTCGGAGTGCCCCCGGGCGTCCTTCTGATCAGCATCCTGATCGTGAGCATCCTGTTCGCGGTCCTGGCCTTCTACTTCATCAATGCGCGGTTCAAGCTGCGTGAGGTGAACTACTCCGACGACGCGGTCGACGTGGAGATCATCGAGCCGGTCCCCCCGCCGCCCCCGCCGCCGCCGCCGCCTCCGCCGGACACGCCCCCGCCGCCCAAGCTGCAGGTGCGTCCCCCGGTCGTCGTCCCGAACGCGCCGCCGCCTCCGGTGACGCTGCCGATCGAGCCGACGAAGAAGGAAGACCGCGTCGAGTACCGGGGTCCCCCGGTCATCGTCCCCGGTCCGCCGCCGCCTCCGGCTCCCCCGGCTCCGCCGCGGCCGTCGGTCGTGACGAACCCGGTCTGGGGCCGCCAGGTCGCGCCGGAATATCCGGAACGGGCCGCATCGCGCGGCGTCGACCAGATCGCCACGGTCCGCGTCAGCTGCGCCCTGCAGCCCAGCGGCAGCCTCAGCGATTGCCGGGTGGTTTCGGAAGATCCCACGGGCATGGGCTTCGGCTCCGCCGCCCTGGCCGCCGCCCGCCGTTCGCGGGTGACCCCGGGTACGGTTGACGGCGCCGCCGTCGGCGCCCGGGTGGAATGGAACGTTCGCTTCCGTCCGCCGGCTGATTAACGGTCCGATACAGACAGCGTCAGCGCCCCGGAGGTCCGCCTCCGGGGCGTTTTCGTCTGTGACGTGTCGATTATCCGCGCGGCTTGCTTGATCAGGCCCGACGGTCCCGCTAGAACCCGCCCTCGCGTCGCCCGCATGGGCCCTGCGCCGCCTTAGCTCAGTTGGTTAGAGCGCCGGTTTGTGGAACCGGAGGTCCTCAGTTCAAGCCTGAGAGGCGGTACCATCTCCCACTCCGAGGAGGCGTTTTCCGGCATGACCGACGCGCCGCCCGCCTGGGACCCCCGACAATACTGCCGCTTCGAGGCCGAGCGCGATCGCGCCGCCCTCGATCTGCTGCTGCGCCTGCCCGGCGACCTCGACCTGCGCGAGATCTGGGACCTGGGCTGCGGCGCCGGCCAGCACGCGGTCCTCCTGAAGCGACGATATCCGTCCGCCGTGGTCCACGGCCTGGATTCCAGCGTGGATATGCTGGAACGGGCGCGAAGCCTCGACGCCGACGTCGACTGGAGTCAGGGCGACATCGCCGCCTGGCGGCCCGATGTTCCCGTCGACCTGATTCTGGCGAACGCCGCGCTGCAGTGGTTGCCCGATCACGCCGCCCTCCTGCCTCGACTGGCCGGGGCGCTGGCGCCGGGCGGGATCCTGGCGGTCCAGATGCCGATGGCGCATGAGACGCGCCATCATTCCCTCTTGCGGGCGACTACGGCCGAGGGGCCGTGGGCTGGGTCGTTGGCCGGGGTGGAGACGATCGCTCCCCTGCTGTCGCCCGAGGTCTATTACGACCTGCTGGCGGGCGTCTGCGGCGAGATCGATATCTGGTCGACCACCTATCTTCACGCCCTGTCCGGACCCGATGCGGTGCTGGAATGGATGAAAGGAACAGCCCTGCGCCCCGTCCTTGCTGCGCTCGAAGATCCGGCTATGCGGGCGGCGTACCTTTCCGCCCTCGGCGCGCGCCTTGGCGAAGCTTTTCCGCGACGTCCGGACGGTGTGACCCTGCTGCCGTTCCCCCGGCTGTTTCTGGTGGCGCAACGTCGCTGACCGAGCGGCGACGACGCAGGCCGGTCACCGGTCCGTCGAGTTTCGCCAGGGTCTCGGACGCGGCCAGATAGCCGGCGGCGACGCCGGCGTCGAAACCCTTCCAGTCGCGGATGTCGAGACCATCGGGGGTCGGCTGGATCAGGACGTCGGTGGCCGCCCGGGAACTTTCGATGTCCGCGTCCGTGGTCAGGGTGGCGGACCGCATCAGGATGGAGACGATCGGCGGCCCGCGCCGCCAGGCGCCCGTTGCGATCAGCCGCCAGATCGACGGCGGGTGTTCGATCAGGTCCGGATCCACGCCGCGCGTCTGGGACATGTCGACGCCGATGATCGGGCCGCTGTGCATCTGGCGCATGACTTCGGTCGGCAGGTTCTTCAGCACCGCGCCGTCGACCAGCACCTGGCCGTCGATGACGATCGGCGGCAGCAGGCCGGGGATGGCGATGGAGGCGCGCATGGCGCGGCGCATCAGGCCGCGGCGATGCACCTCGATCTTGCCGCTGGTCAGATTGGTCGACACGGCGAAGAAGGGCCGTGTCAGATCCGCCAGATCGGTCTCGCCATAGGCGTCCTTGAGCAGGCACTCGACCTTCTTCGCGCGGGTCATGGCCAGCATGGGGAAGGTGATGTCCGACAGGGGGTCGCTTTCGACAAAGGCCTTGTGGATCCGGGCCTCGAGCTCCTCCTGCGACCAGCCCATGGCCGGGCCGGCGGCGATCACGGCCCCCATGGAGGAGCCGCCGACGAAATCGATCGGCACCTTCGCCTCGTGCAGGGCCCGCAGGGCGCCGATGTGCGAATAGGCGCGGGCCCCGCCGCCGGACATCACCACGCCGACGGCGGATCCGGTGATGACCCGCCCCATGCGGTCGGCGTCGGCCTGATCGCCCTCTATGGCCTGGAACCAGCGGCCGGGCTGGACAGCGTCGAGCCAGACGGCGGTGTTTGCCGGACGGGCCATGCGTGGATCGCGCAGCAGGATCAGGTCGGTGCGACGCTGGGCGTCCAGCACGCCGGCGTGCGGCATGGGCCGGTTCGGCGGCGCCATCAGGCCGTTGCCGACGACGAAGACGCGATCGACCTGGCGTGCGCACAGAGCGGCCCAGGCCGGCTCGTCCATCTCGGCGACATAGAGGACGAAGTCATGGGCGTCCTCGACCCGGCTGAACCAGTCGGCGGCCGAGGCGAGGGCGGAGTGGTCGATCACCTGGCAGCTGAAGCCGTCGGCTTCGACGGCGGCGGCAATTCGTTCGACGAAGGCCCGGATCGGGCGAATCCGGGCCGAAATGAAACCGAAGACACTCGGCTCGCCGCCGCCCGAACGCCGGTCGCGCGCGCGCTGGATCATCAGCCGCGACAGCTCGACCATCAGGTCGGGTTCGGTACGGGCCGCCTCGAAGAAGGCTTCGCGCGGCAGGGCCAGGATCTCGCAGTCGCGCAGGGCGACCACGTCGGCGGTGTGCTGCGTCCCGGCCAGCATGGCCATCTCGCCGGCCGGTTCTCCGGGCCGGATGACGCCGACGAACTGGGGCGGGCGGTCCTCGTCGTGATCGCGTCGGAACACGCCCAGACGTCCGCTGCGCAGCAGATAGAGGGTGTCGGCCGCGTCGCCCTCGGCGAACAGGGTCTCTCCGCCCGTCAGGGCGAACCAGCTGGCGCGAGTCTTCTTCCCGCCCTCAAAGATGCGATGGAGGGCGTCTTCCAGCCGGTCGGAACGCGGAGCGGGCATCTTAGGATTAGGGATGAGGGATGAGGGATGAGGGATGAGGGAATCAAGGCCGTGCGGGCCGGATGGTCGCAGCATCCTGCCCTAATCCCTAATCCCTCATCCCTAATCCCCTATCGCTACCACGCCCCCATCTCCCGCAACCGTTTCGCCAGGTCCTCCGGCACCTCGCCGGCGTCGAGCGAGGACAGGTCCATCGGCGCGTCCTTCGGCTCCAGATAGCGCCAGCCCTGGAATGGCCGGCGCGCCTGGGGAGCGGTTCGGATGACGTCGGGCGACAGGCGGATATGGCACATGCTGGCCTTGCCCTCGCCTTTGGTGGCGACATCGAGGATCGGCATCCGGCACACCACCGAGCCCTTCATCACCCAGTACAGCGATCCGCCGTCCTCCAGTTCGGTCGCGCGCTTGGGCGTCATCCGGGTCTGGACCGTCAGCCATTCGCCCTTGGCGGCGCGCCGCTCAAGCGTCTCCACCTTGGCGACGCCGACGCACAGCTTGATCATGTGAAGCGGCAAACGATCCTCTTTCCCGGTGCGGCCCGGCGCAACTCCGCGCGGTCGGGCGCTTGTTCTGGATCAAGGCGGCGCTTCCCGGAACCGCCGATCTTCAAATCCTCACTGGGGAGATACATCATGTTCCGGACCAATGTCGGCGGCCTTGACCGAATTCTGCGCGTGATCGTCGGGCTGGCCCTGATCGCCATCGTCTTCGTCGGTCCCCAGACGCCTTGGGGCTGGGTCGGACTGGTCCCGCTGCTGACCGGCCTGTTCGGAACCTGCCCGCTTTACACCCTGCTGGGCATCAGGACCTGTCCCCGGCGATAGCGCCCGGCCGACGACGCAAGACAGGGCCCGGCCGGCGGCGTAAGGACTCGCCATGCGACTCGCACGACGCAGCGTGATCACGGGCTTCGCCGGACTGGCGGTCCCGGGCCTCGCCTCCGTGGCGAGAGCGGGGACGAATGGACGCGCCATGTATGGACTGATCGGCAAGATGACGGCGACGCCGGGCCAGCGCGACGCCCTGACCGCAATCCTGCTGGAAAGCCTCGGGACCATGCCGGGCTGCCTCAGCTATATCGTCGCCCACGATCCGGCGGACGAGCATGCCATCTGGGTCACCGAGGTCTGGAGCGACGAGGCGGCGCACCGGGCGTCGCTCCAGGTGCCGGAGGTCAAGGCCGCCATTGCGCGGGGCCTGCCTCTGATTGCGACGTTCGGGGACGCCCAGGTGACGACGCCGGTGGGCGGGGTCGGCTTCCGCTGACCGGGTCCGGGATCAGCCGGCCGTAACGACCGCCAGAACCGCGTCCGCCGCCACCTGATCGCCGACAGCGACGCTGATCTCTCCGACCACGCCGTCGAACGGGGCGACGAGGGCGTGCTCCATCTTCATGGCTTCCAGCACCACGACAGGCTGGCCCTTCGTGACCGTGTCGCCGGGTCTGGCCGGCGTGGCGACGATCTTGCCGGGCATGGGCGCGCGCAGGGCGCCGTCGGAGGCTCCGCCGCCGGCCGCGCCCCGCAGGCGTGTCGAGAACTCAAACGCATCGCCTTCCTCGAAGACGACGACCCGGCTGTCGCCGGTGTCCGCCCCCGAGACCTGTTCCCCATCGATGAAGACATAGGCGGGGATGCCGATGGCCTGAAACGCCTCGCCATCCAGATGGACGTCGAAGGCGGAGTGGCGGGGGGCGCCTTCGCGATAGACGCCGGACATTTCCGCCTGCAGGCGCTCTCCGTCGCGATAGAGAACCACAGGGGTGGTCGACGCGCCGTTCATGCGGAAGGCGAACAGACCATCCGTCCACGGCGAGGCGGCGGCGTCGCGCTGGGCCTCGTCGGCTCGAAGTCCGACCGTCGCCACGGCCGCCGCCCGGGTCTTGGCCGAGGGCTCAGCGGCGGCCAGGGACGCCTCTTCGGCCCCGATGAAGCCCGTGTCCACGTCGCCTTCGACAAAGCGCGGGTGTTCCAGACAGCGGACCAGGAAGCCGGCGTTGGTCCGGACCGGCCAGACCTCGACCTCGGCGCAGGCGTCGGCGAGCGCTTCCGCAGCGGCTTCCCGCGTGTCGCGATGCACGATCAGCTTGGCGATCATGGGGTCGTAGAACTGGCTGACCTCGCCGCCGCGCTGCACGCCGGTGTCGACGCGGGCCCGCTCAGGCATGACGAAATGCTCCAGCCTGCCGATGCTCGGCAGGAAGCCGTTGGCCGGGTCCTCGGCGTAGAGGCGGGCCTCCATCGCCCAGCCGTTCAGCTCGATCTCGTCCTGTTTCAGCGGCATGGGCTGGCCGGCGGCGACGCGGAACTGCCATTCGACCAGATCGACGCCGGTGACGGCCTCGGTGACCGGGTGTTCGACCTGCAGCCGGGTGTTCATCTCCATGAACCAGATGCGGTCGGCCTTGAGGCCATCGGAGGCGTCGGCGATGAATTCGATGGTCCCGGCGCCCTCGTAGTTCACGGCCAGCGCGGCGCGGACGGCGGCGTCGGTGATCGCCTTGCGGGCGGCCGCGTCCATGCCGGGGGCGGGGGCCTCCTCGATCACCTTCTGGTGGCGGCGCTGCAGGGAGCAGTCCCGCTCGTACAGGTGGACGACGCTCCCGTGGCTGTCGCCGAACACCTGCACCTCGATGTGGCGCGGACGGGTGATGTATTTCTCGATCAGGACGCGGGGATCGCCGAAGGAGGCCTGGCCCTCGCGCTGGGCGCCGGCGAGACCGGCGGCGAAATCCTCCGCCCGCTCGACCTTCTTCATCCCCTTGCCGCCGCCGCCGGCGACGGCCTTGATCAGCACCGGATAGCCGATGGCGTCGGCCTCCGTCTGCAGGCGTTCAAGCGACTGGTCCTCGCCAAGGTAGCCGGGGGTGACCGGCACCCCGGCCGCGATCATCAGGGACTTGGCGGCGTCCTTCAGCCCCATGGCGCGGATGGCGGCGGGCGGCGGGCCGATCCAGACCAGGCCGGCGGCCATGACGGCCTCGGCGAAGTCGGCGTTCTCGGACAGGAAGCCGTAGCCGGGATGGATGGCCTCGGCGCCCGTGGCCTTCGCAGCCGCCAGCACCTTGGCGCCGTCCAGATAGGATTCGCGCGCCGGGGCGGGGCCGATCAGCACCGCGTCATCGGCCTCGCGGACGTGCAGGGCCTTCGCGTCGGCCTCGGAATAGACGGCGATGGTCCGGACGCCCATGCGGCGGGCGGTGCGGAACACGCGACAGGCGATCTCGCCGCGATTGGCGACCAGGACGGATTTGAACATGGCGCGGTTGTAGAGGTGGCCGGTGGCTGGTGGCTAGTGGCTAGGTGACGACTGCCTCGGCGGCACGGCCGCGCCTAGTGTCCCGCCATCTCGTTGAAACCGAGGTACAGCCACAGCAGGATCAGCAGGGTGAAGGTCACAGTGGTCATGGTCCACAGGGCGAACATCCGCGCCAGGGTGCCGATCACGCTGCGCTGGTAGGTCCCCTTCATGTGCAGATAGAGGTGCACCGGCGCCAGCAGCAGCAGCCACCACGCCAGCGGCGTCAGGATGCCCAACGCCATGATCACCGTCAGCAGGATCAGCTGGAACGACAACGAGTGCATCGAGAAGATGACGTGGTCGAAAACGTAGTAGCGCCGGTTGAAGGCGAACAGCAGGGTCAGCATCAGCGCCGAGACGGGCAGGGCGAGGATGGCGACGCGATGCCCCCAGATCTCGAGGATCAGGGCGAACCGGGCCGGATCGTCGCGGACGGCCTGCATCCGGGCGTCGAACCAGTGCTGGACGCTGCGGAGTTGTTCGGCGCCGTCGTCTTCCATCTTCGGCGCCGCGGCCGCGTTGACCTCAGCCCTGGACTTCACATCGGCGCCGAGGCTGCGGCTGAAGGCGACCCAGTCGCCGCGCGCGGCCGCCAGCTGGGTCTGTTTTTCGGCCTCGGTCATGTCCGGATTGGCCATCACCTCGCGCTCGAACTCGGCCATGGCCTCGCCGCCCGGGGTGACGAGGCGGGTGCTGATGGTGGGAGTCGTTGCGGGCGTGGCGCCGGCGACGGCATCTGCGTCATGGCCGCCCCCGGCCTTGGTCGCGGCGTGGCCGACGAAGAAGGCGATCAGCAGGATCACCAGGAACATCCGGAACGGCTGCACCTGATAGGCCCGCTTGCCGTCCAGATAGTCGCGCGTCAGCTGGCCTGGCCGCCGGAACAGGGCGGGAAGGGTCTTGAACAACCGGCCGTCGAGATGGAGCAGCGACTCGACCGCCTCGACCGTCAGCTTCCAGATCGACTTGTGGAAATCCTCGGCCAGCTGTCCGCAGACATGGCAGTAGGTCCCCTCCAGCGGGGTCTCGCAGTTGGCGCACGGCGTGCCGGGCGGAATGTCGGCGTGCTCACGCTTCCACTTCAGCCAGCCTCCGCCCGAAGCCAGCGCCGCCGTTTCCAGTTCCCCCGACATGCCGGCCCCCGTCGAATCTACTGCGTCCAGCCGGGCTTACGCTTGTCGAGGAAGGCGCGCACCCCCTCCTGGCCTTCGGCCGAAACGCGGGCGCGGGCGATGCGCTTGGCGGTCTCTTCCATCAGGCTGTGATCGATCCTGTGGCCGGCGACGTGGTTGACCAGGCGTTTGGCCTCGCCCACGGCCCCCGGGGCGCAGGCCTTCATGCTGTCGGCGAAGGTGGTGACGAAGCTGTCGATCTGGTCCGCGCTGTCCAGCACCCGGTCGATCAGGCCGTAGCCCCGCGCCGCCTCGGCGTCGAACAGCTCGGCGGTCATGAACAGGGCTCGCGCGGTGCGGGCGCCGACGGCCTCGACCACATAGGGGGCGATGGTCGCCGGGATCAGGCCCAGCTTGACTTCGGAGAAGGCGAATTTCGTTCCCTTGACCGCCACGGCCATGTCGCAGGCGGCGACGATTCCGGCCCCGCCGCCCATGGCCGCGCCCTCGACGAGGGCCACGGTCAGGGCCGGGACGTCGTGCAGCGCCTTGAGCATCTTCGCCAGGCCCATGGCGTCGTCGCGGTTGTCGCTTTCGGACCAGCGGGCGGCGTCGGCCATCCAGGCCAGGTCGGCCCCCGCGCTGAAGGTCCCACCGGCGCCGCGGATGAACACCACCCGCACGTGGTCGGCGCCCTGCAGGGTCTCGAAGGCCTCATAGAGAGCGGCGATGGTCGGGGCGTCGAAAGCGTTGCGCCTGTCCGGCCGGTTGATGGTGACGAAGACGACGCCGTCCGCGGTGGAGTCGATCCGGACCAGATCGTCATCGGAGTCCGGCGCCGGATCGGCGAGCAGCGGATGGGCGATGGCGTTGATCTCGGCGGCTTCGCCCGGGGTGATGTCGAGGGCGTTCATTTCGGCTTCGGTCGGTTTGCGCATGGCGGGTTCCTTCGCGGCTGCCCCGTCTGTAACGCATCGCTCGTCAAATGGCAGCGTGGCGCGGTCGTCGACCATGGTTATCTTGACAGGGCGCGGCCGCTCGTCTTGATGGCCGAAAGGTTAACGGAAGTTGCAAGGACGAGGTCGCCGCATGTCGAAGCCCGCCCGAAGCCGCAAGCCCGCGCGACTGACTCCGGCCAAGGTCCGGCTGGCCGCCGAGATACGCGAACAGCTGAGAGCCCAGGGCGGCGCCGCCCATCGCGACGTGGTCATCGGCCGTATCCTGCAGCGCCGGGGCGTTCACGGCGAGGCCGCGGAGCGCACGCGCCGCGCCCTCCTGTCCGCCTTCGAACTGCACGCCCATCCCGAGCCTGGCAGCGGGGCGCCGCATCTGTTCGATCTGCCGTTCGGCCCGGACTCGTACCGCTGGGCCCTGGACGAGCCGGTGCGGCCGGCCGTCTTCTGACGACCCGGCTTGTCGGCCCCGTATTCGGCTCTTTGGACCTCCCGGCCTATGATCCGGGGCGGGCCGAACGGGAACCGGAGCCGACCTGATGAAGACCAGCGCCAACGACCGCGTCCGTCGCATGAGCGTGGCCAGCGTTCACGTCCACTATGTCGCCAAGGCGGAGCGGAAGGGCCGCACGCGCGCCGAGGTGGATGAGGTCATCCGCTGGCTGACGGGGTATTCCCAGGACCAGCTGGAGGCCCTGCTGGCGGCGAAGACCGACTTCGAGACCTTCTTCGCCGAGGCCCCGGCGATGAACCCGAACCGCTTCCTGATCACCGGCATGATCTGCGGCTATCGCGTCGAGGAAATCGAGGACCCCTTCATGCGCGAGATCCGCCACCTCGACAAACTGGTCGACGAGGTGAGCAAGGGGAAGGCGATGGAGAAGATCCTCCGCCGGCCCTGACTACATCCGGAACACGCCGAAGGTCGTCTCCGGGATCGGGGCGTTGAGGCTCGCCGAAATCGCCAGACCCAGCACATCCCGCGTCTGGACGGGATCGATCACCCCGTCGTCCCAGAGCCTCGCAGTGGCGTGGTAGGGGTTGCCCTCGTCCTCGTATTTCTGGCGGATCGGGGCCTTGAAGGCCTCGGCTTCCTCCGGGGTCCAGCTGTCGGCGTCGCGGTGGACGGTGGCCAGCACCGCGGCGGCCTGTTCGCCGCCCATGACGCTGATCCGGCTGTTCGGCCAGGTGAACAGGAAGCGGGGCCCGAAGGCGCGGCCGCACATGCCGTAGTTGCCGGCCCCGAAGCTGCCGCCGATCAGGACGGTGAATTTGGGCACCTCGGCCGAGGAGACGGCGGTGACCAGCTTGGCCCCGTTCTTGGCGATGCCCTCGGCCTCGTATTTGCCGCCGACCATGAAGCCGGAGATGTTCTGCAGGAAGACCAGCGGGATCTTCCGCTTGCAGGCCAGTTCGATGAAGTGGGCGCCCTTGAGCGCGCTCTCGGAGAACAGCACGCCGTTGTTCGCCAGGATGGCGACCGGATAGCCCCAGATGCGGGCGAAGCCGCAGACCAGGGTCGTGCCGTACAGGGCCTTGAACTCGTCGAACTCCGAGCCGTCGACCAGGCGGGCGATGACCTCGCGCACGTCGTAGGGCGCGCGGACGTCGTCGGGGATCAGGCCGTACAGCTCCTCGGCGTCGAAGGCGGGGGCGCGGGGCTCCCGCACATCCAGTTCGACCGTCTTCACCGTGTTCAGGCTGTCGACGATGGTGCGGACGATCTCCAGCGCGTGCTCGTCGTTCTCGGCGACATAGTCGACCACGCCGGACCGGCGGCCATGGGTCTCGGCCCCGCCCAGCTCCTCGGCGGAGATGACCTCGCCGGTGGCGGCCTTCACCAGCGGCGGGCCGGCGAGGAAGATGGTGCCCTGGTTGCGGACGATGACGCTCTCGTCCGACATGGCCGGCACATAGGCGCCGCCGGCGGTGCAGCTGCCCATGACGCAGGCGATCTGGGGGATGCCCTTGGCCGACATCCGCGCCTGGTTGAAGAAGATGCGGCCGAAATGGTCGCGGTCGGGGAAGACCTCGGCCTGGTGGGGCAGGTTGGCGCCGCCGGAATCGACCAGATAGACGCAGGGCAGGCGGTTCTGCTCGGCGATCTCCTGGGCCCGCAGGTGCTTCTTCACCGTCATCGGGAAATAGGCGCCGCCCTTCACCGTCGGATCGTTGGCGACGATCATCACCTCGCGGCCCGAGACCCGGCCGACGCCGCAGATCATGCCCGCGCCGGGGGCCTCGCCCTTGTACATGTCGCAGGCGGCCAGCTGGCCGATCTCAAGGAAGGGCGAGCCGGGGTCAAGCAGGCGTTCGACCCGGTCGCGGGGCAGCAGCTTGCCGCGGGCGACATGGCGGTCGCGGCTGGCGTCGGATCCGCCGCGCGCCGCCTGGGCGACCCGGGCATGGAGCTCGTCGCGGAGCGCACGGTTGTGGGCGTCCAGCGCCTTGAAGGCGGGGCTGTGCGGGTCGATCGCAGAGGTCAACTTGGGCATGGGGCCGGTTTAAGCGGCTTCGCGGGCAGGGGGAAGCGGCTGCGGACGTTCTCGCTTCCCCTCCGGGAGACCCAGCTGTGCTTATGACTCGTGCGCACTTCTTGAGTTGACCTTCAACCTCCGCCGTGGCCTGTCGCGCCTCCCATGATCGGCTTCAACATCCAGACCCGCGCGACCCTGAAGGACCTGCTGCACCTGGCGTGGCCGGTGGTGCTGGCGCGGCTCGGCATCATGACCATGGGGCTGACTGATGTGATCGTGGTCGGCAACTGGTCCGGCCTGGAGCTGGCGTTCAGTTCGCTGGCCCTGGCCCCGACGGCCATCGTCGTCACCACCGCGGTCGGCCTGATGATGGGGGTGCAGGTCATGACCGCCCGCCTGCTCGGCGAGGGCCGGCGCGGCGAGGTGGGCGGGGTCCTGAGGCGCGGCGTGACCTATTCGCTTCAGCTGGGCCTCGCCTCGATGATCGGCCTGATCCTGATCGGGCCCTGGGCGCTGCGCCACATGGGTCTGGCCGACGGACTGGCCGAGGGCGCCTCGCCGGTGCTGGTCGTCTTCGCCCTCTCCATGCCCGGCTATCTGGTCAGCGTGGCGGCCCAGTTCTTCCTTGAGGCCATGCACCGGCCGCGCGCCGGCATGTGGGCCATGTGGATCGCCAACGGCCTCAACCTGGCTCTGAATCTTCTTCTCGTGCCGGACATCCTCGGCCTCGGGATCGACGGCGCCGTGGCCTCGGCCTGGGCGACTTTCTTCGCCCGCACCTCGCTGGCCGTCTTCCTGCTGGTCTACATCGTCCGCCTGCCCGAGGCGCGAGCGCTGGGCGTGTTCCAGCGTCCGGCCCGCAACCGCGCCGACGAGCGCGAGCAGCGCAAGGTCGGCTACGGCGCCGGCAGTTCATATTTCATCGAGGTCGGGGCCTTCGCGGCCATGACCTTCATCGCCGGCCAGTTGGGGGCCGTCGAGACCTCGGCCTGGGCCATCGTCCTGAACGTCTCGGCCATGGTCTTCATGGTTCCCATGGGCCTGTCCTCGGCGACGGCGGTGCTGGTCGGCCGCGCCTATGGGGCAAGGGACGGACGCGGCGTGCTGCGCGCGGGCCTGGTCGGGATCGGGGTGGTGACCGGCCTGACCCTGGCCGTCGCCCTCGTGGTCTGGCCGGGCGCGCCCCTGATCGCCAGCGCCTACAACCGCGATCCGGCCCTGCTGGCCGTGGTGATCCCGGCCCTGGTGCTGACCACCCTGTTCTTCGTCGCCGACGGCATCCAGGTGGTGTCGGCCTCGGCCAACCGCGCCGCGGGCGACGTCTGGTGGCCGACGATCATGCATTTCGCCTCCTACAGCCTGGTCATGATGCCGCTGGGCTGGTGGTGGGCGCACGAGATCGGGGTCAACGGTCTGGTCTGGGCCGTGATCGTGGCCAGCCTGGTGTCGTCGGTGTTGCTGACGGGGCGGTTCGTCAGGGTGGCGCGGCGGCTGCCGGCATAGGGGCGAGGGCTGAGGGTCGAAGGTCGAGGGTCGAGAGGCGGGGTTTTGGTCTCGAGCCCGCCCCGGGTGTTGCGAATTCGGCCCGCACTCGCCACTAACCGATCTCCCTCGACCCTCGACCCTCGACCCTCGACCCTCGACCCTCGAACCCCCGGCCCCCATGTCCCGCATCCTTATCACCTCGGCCCTGCCGTACATCAACGGCATCAAGCATCTGGGGAATCTGGCGGGCTCTATGCTGCCGGCGGATGTCTACGCCCGTTTCAAGCGGGCCCAAGGGCATGAGGTGCTCTACATCTGCGCCACCGACGAGCACGGCACGCCGGCCGAGCTGGCCGCCGCCGCCGCCGGTCAGGACGTGCGGACCTATTGCGACGAGCAGCACGAGGTCCAGAAGGCGGCCGGCGAGGCCTTCGGCCTGAGCTACGACTGGTTCGGCCGGTCGTCGAACGCGCCCAACCAGCGGCTGACCCAGCATTTCGCCGAGGTCCTCGAGAAGAACGGCCTGATCGAGGAGCGGGTCGACCGGATGATCTATTCGGTCGATGACGCGCGCTTCCTGCCCGACCGCTATGTCGAGGGCACCTGTCCGCACTGCGGCCACGTCGGCGCGCGGGGCGACCAGTGCGACAACTGCGGCCGGCTGCTGGACCCGACCGATCTGATCGATCCGTATTCGGCGGTGTCGGGCTCGCGCAATCTCGAGGTCCGGGACACCCGCCACCTGTATCTGCTGCAGACGAAGCTCGCCGACCGGATCCGGACGTGGATCAATTCGAAGACCGACTGGCAGACCCTGGCCCGCTCGATCGCCCTGAAACACCTCGACGAAGGCCTGATCGACCGCGGCATCACCCGCGACCTGAAATGGGGCGTGCCGGTGGTCGGTCCCGATGGCGGGCCGCGTCCCGGCATGGAGGGCAAGGTCTTCTATGTCTGGTTCGACGCCCCGATCGAATACATCGGCGCGACCGAGGAGTGGGCGGATGCGACAGGCCGCACCTGGCGCGACTGGTGGCGCACCGATGAGGGCGCGGACGACGTCCGCTACGTCCAGTTCATGGGCAAGGACAATGTCGCCTTCCACACGGTCAGTTTCCCCGCGACCATTCTCGGCTCGGGCGAGCCGTGGAGGACGGTCGACACGCTCAAGGCCTTCAACTGGCTGAACTGGTACGGCGGCAAATTCTCGACCAGCCAGAAGCGCGGCGTCTTCATGGACCAGGCGCTGGAGCTGCTGCCCGCCGACTACTGGCGCTGGCACCTGACGGCCTACGGCCCCGAGCATTCCGACGCGGCCTTCACCTGGGAGCAGTTCCAGTCGACGACGAACAAGGACCTGGCCGACGTGCTGGGCAATTTCGTCAACCGGATCGTCAAGTTCGCGGAGTCGAAATTCGAGGGCGTCGTGCCGGACGCGGGCGAGCCGGGGCCGCTGGAGGCGAAGCTGGAGGCCGACCTGCGCGCCGGCATCGCCGAGGCCACGGCCCAGTTCGAGGCCATGGAATTCCGCAAGGCCGCCGTGGCCCTGCGCGCCGTCTGGGTGCTGGGCAATGAGTATCTGCAGGAGGCCGCGCCCTGGACCGCCTTCAAGACCGATGTGGACCGCGCCGCCGTCGGGGTGCGCACCGGTCTGAACCTGGTCGCCCTGTTCGCCCGGCTGGCGGCGCCGGTCATGCCGGCTTCGGCGGTGAAGATCGGAGCGGCGGTCGGGGCGACGGACCTCAGCTGGCCGACGGCGGACGAACCCCTGCTCGACGCCCTGCCGCGCGGCCAGACGGTCGCCGCGGCCAGCGTGCTGTTCACCAAGATCGAGGACGCCCAGGTGGCCGAGTGGAGCGAACGGTTCGGCGGGGCCTGATCCCGCGGGCGGGACGGACGGGTACAAACAAAAGGCCCCGGATCGCTCCGGGGCCTTTTTTTGGTCTCAGGACGCTGGCGTGACCGCCGCGGCCGGCGGCGGGGCATCCGCCGGCCCGGCCGGAAGCGCCGTCGCGGGCGTCGAACTGTCCTCGCTCTTCAGGCCCTTGAGGAATTTGGCCTTCTCCTCCTCGCTGATGTCGAGGAAGGCCGGGGCCGAGGCGTTGAAGGCGTCCATGCGGTCGGTCCGCACGATCACCGAGCGGGCGCCGTCCCAGACCATGTGCAGGGCGACATAGAGGACGATGACCAGGCCGACGTAGCCGATCCAGCGGTGCTTGGTGAGCAGCTTGGCGATGAAGGTCGCGGCCACGCCCATCAGGGCGATGGACAGGATCAGGCCGAAGACCATGATCATGGGATGTTCATGCGCCGCGCCGGCGACGGCCAGGACGTTGTCCAGCGACATGGTGACGTCGGCGATCATGATCTGCAGCAGGGCCGCGCCGAAGCTCTTGCGCTTGAGGCCCAGGGCCTCGGGGGGCGGGCCGCCGCCGTGATGGGCGGACAGGGCGGTCTCCAGCTCGGCCTCGGCCTCGGCCTGGTCGTGGGTGCGCTGCTCCTGCAGTTCGCGCCACATCTTCCAGCAGACCCACAGCAGCAGAACGCCGCCGGCCAGCAGCAGGCCGATGATGGCCAGCAGCTGGACGGTGATCAGGGCGAAGCCGATGCGCAGCACGACGGCGGCGGCGAGACCGATCAGGATCGCCTTCTTGCGCTGTTCGGGCGCGAGGGCGGCGGCGGCGAGACCGACGGCGACGGCGTTGTCGCCCGCCAGCACCAGATCGATCATCAGCACCTGGCCGAGGGCGGTGGCCTGGCTGGCGAGTTCGGGAGACGAAAGGAATTCCATGGCGCGCGTCTAGGGCAGGGAATAGGGCGGGATCAAGCGATGATCGGCGAGCCGGTCAGGACGCCTGTTTGCGGCTGGCCTCATACAGCGCCACCGCGGCGGCGTTCGAGACGTTCAGGCTCTCAAATCCGCCGGGCATCGGGATACGGGCCATGGTGTCGCAGTGTTCGGCGACCAGTCGGCGAACGCCGTCGCCTTCCGAGCCCATGACCAGCACCGTCGGCCGCGAATCGAGGGCCTGGTCCAGGGTCAGCTCAGCCGCGCCGTCCAGGCCCACGGCCCGCCAGCCGAGGTCGGCCAGCTTCTCCAGCGCCCGGCTCAGATTGGTCACCCGCGCGCAGGGCAGGCGTTCGGTGGCGCCGGCCGAGGCCTTGGCCAGGGCGCCGGCGAGGGCGGGGGAGTGGCGGTCCTGGACCACGATTCCCTTCGCCCCGAAGGCCAGGGCCGAGCGGAAGATGGCGCCGACGTTCTGGGGATCGGTCAGCTGGTCCAGCATGACGATGACGCCGGACGCCGGATCGGCGATGTCCTCCAGCTCCACGCCTTCCAGCGGCTGGACCTTGAAGGCCAGGCCCTGGTGCACCGCGCCGGGCGGCAGCATCCGGTCGATCGCCTGGGCCTCGAGAATCTCGATCTTGTGGCCGTGGGCCAGTTTGTCCCGCTCCAGTTCGGCGGCCCGGTCGGCGGTCGCCAGCAACCGGCCCATGCCCTTGCGGGCCGGATTGGCCAGGGCGGCGATGACCGGATGGCGGCCCCAGACGAAATTATCGGCGTCCGCCTTGGCCCGCGAGGCGCGGGGCGCGGAATCAGAGAAGCTCTTCGGCTTGGGATTGGGGTTCCAGCCGCCACGGTCGGGGCCGCCGGCGGACGGACCCTTGGCGGCCCCTCCGGGCCCGCCCGGACGGGCCGAGGACTTGTCGCCGAAAACCGGTTTTTTGCCCGATTTCCGGTCGTTGCGTTCTGGATTTCTCGACACTATAAGACGCCCTCCGATTTGGAGCCCTGAGGGCTTTCGGGTCTGGCGCCCCTCCTAAACCAGGCGACGCGGGACACCGAGAGCTTTTGTTGTTTCGACGACCGAAAGGTCTTCGGGGCATCGGTCCGACGGTTCGAAAACGCGCTGGGGGAATGTCCCGAGCGGCAAAGGGGGGGGACTGTAAATCCCCTGCGTAAGCTTCGCAGGTTCGAGTCCTGCTTCCCCCACCACGCGCTTTCGAAACAACGGTCCGGACCCCATATCGGGTCGGCCGGGGAAGGCTTCGGCCGGACCCGGTCTCCGTGCGGGTATAGTACAATGGTAGTACAGCAGCCTTCCAAGCTGAATATGTCGGTTCGATTCCGTCTACCCGCTCCAGAATTCTCTAGCTGACCAACGCCCCCTTCCGGGCCACAGGAGTTTTGGCCATGGCCAAGGAAAAGTTCGAACGTAACAAGCCGCACTGCAACATCGGCACGATTGGTCACGTTGACCACGGCAAGACGACGCTGACGGCGGCGATCACGATGGTTCTGGCCAAGGCCAGC
>SCVB01000019.1 GCA_004296955.1 Brevundimonas sp. | reverse complement strand
ATCCACCTTGATGACGCCGCGCCGGATCTGGTCCAGCTCGATGGAGTCGAACAGGGCCTGGAAATTGCCCTCGCCGAACGCCTGGTTGCCCTTGCGCTGGATGATCTCGAAGAAGATCGGGCCGAAGGTGTCCTGGGTGAAGATCTGCAGCAGCAGGCCGTCCTCGTCGGAGCCGTCGATCAGGATGCGGTTCAGCCGCATGCGGGCCACGTCCTCGCCGTGGCCGGGCAGGCGTTTGTCGATCAGGTCGAAATAGGTCTCGATCGTATCCTGGAAGGGAATGCCGCGCCGCTTCATCTCCTCGACGGTCTCGAAGATGTTGTCGGTGGCCAGGGCGATGTGCTGGATGCCCTCGCCGTTGTAGCGCTTGAGGAACTCCTCGATCTGGGAGTTGTCGTCCTGGCTCTCGTTCAGGGGGATGCGGATGGCGCGGTCGGGCGCGATCATCGCCTGGGACAGCAGGCCGGTCGCCTTGCCCTTGATGTTGAAATATTTCTGCTCCTCGAAGGCGAAGACGTCGCCGTAGAAGCCGGACCAGGTGCGCATCTGACCGCGCCGGACGTTGTGGGTCAGGTGGTCGAGGCTGAACAGGCCGACGGAGTTCTTGCGTTCCGCCTCCTCCCAGCCCTCGATCTCGTCCCAGCCGTCATAGAGGGAGCCGGCCTCGCCATAGGCGTCGATGATGTAGAGCAACGAGCCGCCGATGCCCTGCAGGACATAGGGATAGCCGCCGGCCAGGGCGCCGCCGTCGTGGCCTTCGGCTGGCTTGGCGCCGCGCGCGGTCGCGCCCTCGAAGGCGGCCCTCGCGTCCTTCACGCGGAAGGCCATGCCGTTGGCCGAGGGGCCGTGCTCGGTCGCGAAATCAGCGGCCTGACCCTTGGGCGAGCGGTTGACCAGCAGGGTGATGTCGCCCTGCTTCATCCGCACCACGTCATTGGCCGGATTCACATGGGTCTGGGTGAAGCCCATCAGCTCCAGCCGGGCGACCATGGCCGCTGGATCGGGGCCGGTGAACTCGACGAACTCGAAGCCGTCGACGCCGAGCGGGTTTTCCTTGTCCAGCCGGGCGGCCGCGTCGGATTGGGGCGCATCGTGCATGGGGCGTCTCCTTGAGAAGGCGTTCGGCGTAGGCCGCCGTTGTGGCGCGGAACCTAGTGGCCTGAAGGGCGGAAGCCAAGGCGGGGGCGGTCACATGGAAGGGAGCAGGCGGCCGGGGCGGGGCAGGCGCGGAGGTTCATCACGAAGGACACGAAGAAGGCACGAAGGACACGAGGGGGCCGGAGGTCGACGGGGCGTCATGGGCCCCGGTCGCCCGCGGCGGCTATCGGGCCTTCTTCGTGTCCTTCGTGATGAACCAACCGGCCATCCGGCCTAGTTGGGCCGGCCGACCACCGCATCCACCGAACCGGTGGTGACCGGGTGATAGCCGGAGCGGGCGCGGGCGTAGATGCGGGTGGCGATGGGTCGGCCCCAGTCGCCCTCGGCCCACAGGCTGGTGAACAGCGGCAGGACGAATTTGCGCCGGCCCATGGTGG
Source organism: Brevundimonas sp. (assembly GCA_004296955.1). Lineage (GTDB taxonomy): Bacteria > Pseudomonadota > Alphaproteobacteria > Caulobacterales > Caulobacteraceae > Brevundimonas. Next base: position 28,718 of record SCVB01000019.1, on the reverse strand, counting down.
TCAGGAAATGCTCCAGCGTCGGGACGGCGGGCTGGTAGCGGTGCTGGACCGCGATATCCAGCCAGGCGAAGACCAGTTCGGCATTGCCTTCCTCGCGCAGCTTCAGCGTCGCCTCCAGGTCGGCCAGCTGGGCCGGGGTCAGCCAGTCGGCATCGCCGGCGCGATCGGCCGGGCGCCAGGCCAGGAAGCGCTGCCGCTCCTGGGTCGACCAGCCGGCCCAGGGGATGGCCGAGGCCGGGCCGCCGGCATCGAAGGCGGCGGCGGCCGCATCGACGGGCGCGAAGGCGTTGGACACCGGGGGCTGCCAGTTCGACGGCATGCCCGGCTGATAGATCCAGGCGTCCATCATCAGCTGGTCTTCCAGCGCGCGGGTGGTGACGAGGTGGGCCCGGATGTCCTCGAGGAACAATTCGGTGGTCATCGGCCGGAAGGCGTTGCGCTCGAAATAGCCCTTCAGCCAGGCGTCGAACCGCTCGCGGCCGACGATGCGTTCGATGGTGAACAGGAAGGCGGCGCCCTTTTCATAGGCGACGTCGGTCAGGCCCTCGTCCGGATCGCGGCCCTCGAGGTCGAGGTGCAGGCGCGTGTCGGCCGGCGACAGACCCTCCATTTCGGACTGCAGGTCGCCCCAGCCGAGGGCGCGCAGCATCAGGGCGCGGTCCTCGCCATAGAGGGCCTCCATGATGCGGTTCTCGAAATAGACGGTGAACCCCTCGTTCAGCCACATGTCGTTCCAGGTGGCGTTGGTGACGAGGTTGCCCGACCAGCTGTGCGCCAGCTCATGCGCCACCAGCGAGACCAGCGACTGGTCGCCGGCGATGATGGTCGGGGTGGCGAAGGTCAGGCGCGGGTTCTCCATCCCGCCGAACGGGAAGGAGGGCGGCAGGACCAGCAGGTCGTACCGGCCCCAGCGATAGGGCCCGTACAGCCGCTCGGCCGCGTCGACCATGTCGGCGGTCGGCATCAGTTCGGCGCGCGTCGCGGCCAGACGCGAGGGCTCGGTGAAGACGCCTGTGCGCTCGTCGATGGCGGCGAAGGCCAGGTCGCCCACGCCGATGGCGATCAGATAGGGCGGGACCGGATTGGTCATGCGGAAGCGCCAGGCCTTCATGCCCGGGCCGGCCGCTTCGCCCTCGGGGGTCAGCTGCTGGGCGCTCATCACCACGCGCAGCTCGGCGGGGGCGACGATGCGGGCGTCATAGGTCTGGCGGATGCCGGGGCTGTCCTGGGTCGGCACCCAGGTGCGGGTCAGGATCGCCTGGCCCTGGCTGAACAGATAGGGCTGCGCGCCGCCGGCGGTCTGGCTCGGGGTCAGCCACTGCAGGGCCGCCGCGTCCGGGCGGGTCGAATAGGCGACCACGATGCGGCGCGTCTCACCCGCGGCCAGGGCCGGGAAGCGGACGGTCAGCGGCTGGCCCTTGATGGCGTCCAGCGCGCCCGTCTCATATTGCAGCGGCGCGCCCGAGGCGTCGGAGACGCCGCGGATGTCCAGGTTCTTGATGTCCAGCACCACCTCCGTGGCCCCCGGGACGCCCTGGATATCGAGCGCGGCCGTGCCGGACAGGGTCTGGGCCCGGAAGTCGGCGGTCAGGTCCAGGGCGACGTGGCGGACATGGGCGATCTCGGGCCGCGCATAGGTGTGGGTGTCGCGCGCATATTCGGCGGGCGCGGCGGCCGAGGCCGGCAGGGGCGGCATGTCGGAGCCGGAGGACGGGCCGAAGCCGGGCGTCATGGCGCACCCTCCAAGAGCGGCGGCGAGCGCCATTGCGGAGACCAGTCCAAACTTGCGGATCATTGAAAGTCCTCGACCAAATGTCCCGCCGACCTTGTGCGGTCGGTCGGGCCGGGTGCGTTTCCTGGCGGGACAACGCCCCGCCGGGCCGAAAAGATCAAGAGGGCGCCAGAACCGGCGCCAGGTTTCGCGCCCTGAACAGCCGCCCGCGCTCGGCGACCAGGACAAAGACCAAAGCCGTCAGCCCGAGGCCGACGAAGCCGACGGTCAGGGGGGCGGTCGAGCCGTTGAACTGCTGGCCGATCAGGAAGCCCAGCGAGGCGCCGAAGGTGGTCGAGATAAAGCCCTGGGCCGAGGAGGCCGTGCCCGCGATATGACCCATCGGCTCCATCGCCATGGCCCCGAAGTTCCCGGCGATGAAGCCGAAGCAGAACATGGTCAGGGCCTGCAGGACGGCGAACGTCCAGATCGTCTCATGGCCGCTGATCGCCACCGCCGCATGGATCGCCGACATCGCGATGAAGCCGAGCAGGGCGGTGTGCGAGATCAGCCGCGAGCCCAGCCGCTCGACCAGCCGCGCGTTCAGCAGCGAGGCCACGGCGATGCCGCCGGCGACCGCCCCGAACACCACCGTGAACAGCTGCGGCGCGTGGAAGACGTCGAAGAAGATCTGCTGGCTGGAGTTGATGAAGCCGAACAGGGCGCCCGAGATGGCGGTCATGGCCAGGGTGTAGCCGATCGCCTGCCGGTTGGTCAGCGCCTGCCGGAAGGCCGCCACGATGCGGTCGACCTGGATCGGCATCCGGTCTTCAGGGTGCAGGGTCTCGGGCAGGCGGAGGGCGGCCCAGGTCGCAAAGGCGGTTCCGCCGACCGCCAGGACGCCGAACACCCAGGGCCAGGGCGCGACGCTGAGGATCAACTGGCCCAGCGCGGGGGCCAGGATCGGCACGCCGAGGAAGACGAGGAAGCTCAGCGACATGACCCGCGCCATGGTCCGTCCGGCATAGCGGTCGCGCACGATCGAGACGGCCAGAACCCGCAGGGCGGCGGCGCCGATCCCGGTCCCGACCCGGGCGGCGATCAGCAGTTCGAAGCTCGGTGAAAAGGCCGCCAGCACGCTGAACACGACATAGAGAGCCAGGCCGACCATCAGCACCGGCTTGCGCCCGTAGCGGTCGGCCAGGGGGCCGTAGATGATCTGGGTGACGCCGAAGCCCAGCAGATAGGCGGTGATGACCCACTGGCGGCTGTTCTCCGAGACCACGCCCAGGGCCTCGCCGATGGCGGGCAGGGCGGGCAGCATGGAATCGATGGCGAGGGCGTTCAGCGCCATCATCATGGCGATCAGGGCCACGAATTCGGGGAACCCCGGCCCCTTGACGGCGGGCGGGGCGGGTTCGGGGGCGGCGACGGACATCCGGTCCAGATGGTCAACCGCCTCTCCAAAACAAGACGGTTGACAAGATGGTTCGACAATTCGAGAAATGCCGAAATATAAGAGGAGCCGAGACCATGAACCGCCTTCACCTCCATGTCCGCGTGCCGGAGCTCCCGGCGTCGATCTCCTTCTATCGCGCGCTGTTCGGCGTGGAGCCGACGGTCCGGAAGGATGACTACGCCAAATGGATGCTCGACGATCCCGCGGTCAATTTCGCCATCTCCACCCAGGGCTCGACGGTCGGCCTCGACCATGTCGGCATCCAGGTCGACAGCGTCGAGGAGCTCGCGGTTCTCGCCGGCCGACTGCGGGCGGCTGGAGAGGAGGTCGTCGACCAGGTCGGGGCGTCGTGCTGCTATGCGCGCTCCGACAAGGCCTGGATACGCGACCCCGCCGGCCTGGCCTGGGAGACCTTCCACACCTTCGGCGAGGCGACGACCTATGGCGAGGACGCGGCGCCCCGGGCCGCGGACACGGGCGGCGCCTGCTGCGCGCCGGGCGTGGCCGCGGTGCGACCGGCCGAAGCCGCGGCCTGCTGCTGATGGACAGTGAAGCCGCGATTCAGGCCCTCTCGGCCCTGGCCCAGCCGAGTCGGCTGGCGGTGTTCCGGGCCCTGGTCCGCGCGGGGCCCGAGGGTCTGGCCGCCGGCGTCGTCGCCAGTCGGCTGGCGCTGACGCCCAGCACCCTCTCGACCCATCTGGGGCTCCTGCTGCAGGCCGGTCTGATCGCCTCGCGGCGCGAGAGCCGCTCGATCATCTATTCGGCGAGGTTCGACCGCATGGGCGAACTGATGGCCTTTCTCGCGGAAGACTGCTGCGGCGGAGCGTCGGAGGTCTGTGCGCCGGTCGCCGAGGCGGCGGCGCGGGCGACCTGCTGCGCGACGGAGGCCTGACCCATGTCCGTCTTCGAACGCTGGCTCAGCCTCTGGGTCGCCCTGTGCATCGTGGTCGGGATCGGACTCGGCTGGCTGGCGCCCGACGTCTTCGCGGGCATCGCCCGGCTGGAGATCGCCCGGGTCAATCTGCCGGTCGCCGGCCTGATCTGGCTGATGATCACCCCCATGCTGCTGCGCGTCGACTTCGCCGCCCTGGGCCAGGTCGGACGGCACTGGCGCGGCATCGGCGTGACCCTGTTCGTCAACTGGGCGGTCAAGCCGTTCTCGATGGCGCTGCTCGCCTGGCTGTTCATCGCCATGCTGTTCCGGCCGTGGCTGCCCGGCGACCAGATCGACAGCTATATCGCCGGCCTGATCATCCTGGCCGCGGCGCCCTGCACCGCCATGGTCTTCGTCTGGAGCCGGCTGACCGACGGCGAGCCGAATTTCACCCTCAGCCAGGTGGCGCTGAACGACGCCGTCATGATCGTCGCCTTCGCCCCGATCGTCGGCCTCCTGCTGGGGCTGGCGGCGATCACCGTGCCGTGGGCGACCCTGCTGATCTCGGTCGGCCTCTACATCATCCTTCCGGTCATCGTGGCCCAGATCGTGCGCCGGGCGGTGCTGGCGCGAGGGGGCGAGGCGGAGCTGGAGCGGCTGCTCGACCGGCTCGGCCCGGTCTCGATCACCGCCCTGCTGGCCACCCTGGTCCTGCTGTTCGGCTTCCAGGGCGAACAGATTCTGGCCCAGCCGCTGGTCATCGCCATCCTCGCCGTGCCGATCCTGATCCAGGTCTATTTCAACGCCGGCCTCGCCTACGGGCTGAACCGGGCGACCGGCGAGGCGCATTGCGTGGCCGGTCCGTCGGCCCTGATCGGCGCCTCGAACTTCTTCGAACTGGCCGTGGCGGCGGCGATCAGCCTGTTCGGCCTCAATTCCGGCGCGGCCCTGGCGACGGTGGTCGGGGTGCTGATCGAGGTGCCCGTCATGCTCTCGGTGGTGTGGATCGTGAATCGCTCGAAGGGCTGGTACGAGGCCGGATCCGCTGTCCGCCGCAACGCCGATAAGGAGCGCTGAGATGCCCGACGCCTTTCCCGTGACCGTCTTCCACAACCCCGCCTGCGGCACCTCGCGCAATGTCGTGGCCATGGTCGAGGCCGCCGGCTACCGGCCCGAGGTGGTTGAATATCTGAAAGCCGGCTGGACCGCGGACCAGCTGGCCGCCCTGTTCGCCGAGGCCGGTCTCACGCCGCGCGAGGCCCTGCGCGGCAAGGGCACGCCGGCGGCCGAACTCGGCCTGCTGGAGCCGGAGGTTTCCGACGCCGCCATCCTCGCCGCCATGGTCGAGCATCCGGTGCTGGTGAATCGCCCGATCGTGCGCACGCCGAAGGGAGCCGCGATGTGCCGGCCGTCGGAGAAGGTGTTCGACCTGCTGGAGCGGACGCCGGATCGTTTCGTCAAGGAAGACGGGGAAGTCGTCAGCCGCGGCTAGCGCCGCCGACCTCGACCTGTGGTGCGGGCGGTCGGGCTCGAACCGACACTCCTTTCGGAACCGGATTTTGAGTCCGGCGCGTCTACCAGTTCCACCACGCCCGCACAGGCCGGTTGCTCGCTTCGGCAGGCGCGCTTGGTAGCTCGCGCGGTCCGATCAGGTCAATCGCGATCGGCGGGCCGGGTCAGGGTTGGATGAAGCTCGACCGGAAGGAGATCAGCCGCGGCGGGACCGGCGCGCCGGGCTGGGCCGTATTGCGCAGGCGGGCCCGTTCGACAGCTCGCAGGGTGGCCTCGCCGAAGCCGCCGTCATGGGGATGCTCCATCTCGATCACGCAGTCCCGCAACCTCCCTTCCGGCGTCGTCAGACAGGTGGTGACGACGGAGCCCTCGGCATAGCGGGTGGCCGGATAGCGGGGTTGCGGCCGGCGCTCCCAGGCGAGGCCGACCGGCAGTTCCGATTCCCCGATGGCCTCGAGCTCCGCGTCGCGCGGGTCGACCAGCGGCCGGCCGCAGGCGGTGAGGGCCTCGTCGATGGCCGCGTTCGAAGGGGACAGTTCGATCACATAGCGCAGGTTGCGCCCGTCGGCGGCGCCGCCCGGCACCATCACCTGCAGCTGTCCGCCCTGGCGGAAGTCGCGCGCCAGGGGGGCCGGAAAGTCGCTGACGACGACCGAGGGGTCGGTCGTGGTCGTCCACATGGACATGAACGGACTGTCGTCGCGGAAGGTCAGCTCCAGCGTGCGCCGCCGGTTGCGCGAGGGCGGCAGGCCGGCGAGGACGGCGTTGAAGGCGCCGTCGGTGCAGCGGAAGCCCACGCTGAGCCCGACATCGAACGTCGAATAGGCGATCACCGACTTCCGGGCCGCATCGCGATGGACGTCCCAGTCGGACGGGGCGACCTGGGCCTGGGCCGGCAGGGCGACGACGCTGGCGAGCAGGGCGACGAAGGAATGCTTCATGCGGCACAATCCGGAACAGGGCGTATCACAACTTTTTGTGGCGAAGATCGGAGTTCGTCAACCTTGGCGGCGGCTACTCCGACGGCCGGAACCGGACGGTGAATTGGACGACCTTGCCGACCGAACCCGTGTCGCCCTCCGGCAGCGCCACCCGCGACTGTCGCGCGGCCGCAAGCGCGTTCCGGCCAAAGCCAAGGCCCCCGGGGGTCTCGGACAGAACCCGGCACTCATCAAAGCGACCATTGGCCGGAACGATGCAGGCCAGCCGCACCGTGGCCAGGGGAACCCCTTCCCGAAGACCGGCTCTGGGATATTCCGGGGTGGCCAGATGCTCCCAGATCACACCGGCGGACGCCCTTGGCCGCAAATCCCACTCATCGGTCAATGCGGCTCCGCACGCCGACAACACCTGATCCAGCGAGGCGGCCGACGGCGGCGTGGTCAGGCGGAAGCGTATCGCCCGCTCATCCGCCGCCACGGGTTCGATTCTGAGATTCAGGTCGCCGCCCGCCCGCAACTGGCGGGCGAGCCGGTCCGGCTCGGTGGCTGACAGCACCGGCGCCCCCGGTTGGACCTGCCAATTCTGACGTTCGTCGAGGATTCCGCCCGCTGTGACCTGGACGGTCCGGAAGGCCTCCGTCGTTGCCGGGGTTCCGGTCAGAAAGAAGTCCAGTACGCCGGCCTTGCAGCGAAGGGCGATGGCGTTGCCGCCGAAATCGAGGCTGGCCATCGTCAGTTGCTGGGCGGGGTCGACCGTCAGATCCCAGTCCTCGGCCGCGTCCTGGGGGCGAGCAGGCCCTGCTGGGATGACGGCGCCAAACAGCACCAGGCCGACAAGGGCAGAGATGCTCACGTCGTCGTCTCCATGGATTTCACCCGGCGGCGTCGCCGCAATCGGGCCGCGCAACTGTCCAAAGCTTAATCCCCCCTGCGCATCCGTAAAGCTTCGCGCGCGCCTCTGGTCCATGAAGCGGAGCGAGGTGCGAGATGAGACGATGGTTGACGGTCGCCCTGAGCGGGCTGGTGTTGTCCTGCCAGGGGCCGGCGGCGGTGATGGCCCGCGAAGCCGCCGCCTTTGCGGAGGCGGACGCCCATGCCGCCATTACCGAAGCCCATCGCGTGCGGGCGCTCGACACCCTCGACCGCCGGCTGGCCCATTATGTGATGCAGGACCGCACGCCGGCGATCCGGGCGCGGCTGGCGGAGCGGCGCGAGGCCTATCTGGCCCTTACCGACCCGGAAGCCTTCCGTCAGGCGATCAACGCCGACCTGCTGGCCGTGTCGGGCGACAAACATCTGCAGGTCTGGATCGAGCCGCGCAGCCGCGACGACGTCGCGGTCGAGGGGCCGCCGCCGTCGATGGCGGCCATGGCGGCGGAAGAGGCGCGCAACGGCTGGGGCGTGCGCGAGGCGCGGCTTCTGGGCGGCGGCGTCGCCTACCTGAACCTCGCCTCGTTCAGCGGCCATCCGGACTCGGCGCCGGCGATCGACGCGACGATGGGGCGACTGGCCGGGGCTCGCGCCCTGGTGCTGGACCTTCGCGACAACCTGGGCGGCGGCGAGGTCGCGCTGCGCCAGCTGATGGGGCATCTGGCGCCGCAGCCGATGCGGTTGGAGGACATCCTGTTCCGGCGCTGCAAGCCCGATCCGGGCGATCCCGAGGGTTGCGTCCAGGACGGCCGCGACACCTTCGAGCGCTTCGCCAATCCGGTCGAGGGGCCGACCTTCCCGACCCAGCCGATCTGGGTGCTGGTCGGACCGGGAACCTTCTCCGCGGCCGAGGCCGTCGCCTACGACCTTCAGGCCGCGGGCCGGGCGACGATCGTCGGCGAGGTCACCGGCGGCGGAGCCAATCCCTCGATCGCCATGGACCTGGGGCCGTGGTTCACCGTCATCATGCCGATCGGCGTGGCGCGGCATCCGTTGACGGGGGCGAACTGGGAAGGCGTCGGCGTCACGCCGGACGTGCCGGTCCCGGCCGAACGGGCGCTGGAAGAGGCCCTGCGTCTGGCGGGCGGCTAGACCGCCTCGACGGTCTGTTCGATGGCCCCGAAGATCGAGTGGTGCTGGTCGTCCAGCATTTCGATGCGGACGGTGTCGCCGGCCTTGAGGAAGGGCGTCTCGGCCTTGCCGCGCAGGATGGTCTCGACGGTGCGCACCTCGGCGATGCAGGAATAGCCGAGGCCGCCCTCACTGACCGGCTTGCCCGGTCCGCCGTCGGCGTCGCGGTTGGAGACGGTGCCCGAGCCGATGATGGTCCCGGCGCACAGGCTGCGGGTCTTGGCCAGATGGGCGATCAGGGTCCCGAAGTCGAAGGTCATGTCGACGCCGGCGTCGGCCTTGCCGAAATCGGCGCCGTTCAGCTGGACGTTCAGTTCGCCCTTCAGCTTGCCGTCGGCCCAGCGGTCGCCGAGCGCGCGCGGCGTGACGAACACCGGCGACAGGGCCGAGGCGGGCTTGGACTGGACGAAGCCGAAGCCCTTGGCCAGTTCGGCCGGGATCAGGTTGCGCAAGGAGACGTCGTTGACGAGGCCGACCAGGCGGATGCACTCCAGCGCCTCTTCGCGCGACACGCCCTGGGGCACGTCGCCGGTGACGACGACGACTTCGGCCTCGAGATCGCAGCCCCAGCTTTCGTCGGCCAGCGGGATCGGGTCGCGCGGGGCGAGGAAGCCGTCGGATCCGCCCTGGTACATCAGGGGGTCGGTCCAGAAGCTCTCGGGCATTTCGGCGCCGCGGGCCTGCCGCACCAGGGCGACGTGATTCACATAGGCCGAGCCGTCGGCCCACTGATAGGCGCGGGGCAGGGGCGAGGCGGCCTCGCGCTCGTGGAACCGGCCGCGCGGCACGCCGCCGTGTTCGAGGCTTTCGGCCAGGGCGCGCAGGTCGGGTTCAACCCGGTCCCAGTCGTCCAGCGCCGCCTGCAGGGTCGGGGCGATCAGGAAGGCGTCGGTGAACCAGGCAAGGTCGCTGGAGACGAGGACGAGGCGACCATCACGGCCGTGCTTGAGCGAGGCGAGTTTCATGGCCCAAGGCTTAGGCGGTTTCTCCGGAGGGCGAAACCGGGTTTTCAGTGTCCGCCGTGATGGGCCTTGCCGTGACCGGACGATTTGGGCGCGGGACCGGGATTGGACAGTTCGGCATGGGCCGCGCGCAGTTCGCCGACCCGGGCCGGCTCGTCGCGCCAGTGCTGGTTGAAGGCGGCGACGGCCAGCCGCAGGGCGTCGGTCTGCTCGCGATGGCTCAGGTCGCCGACCGCGGGAGGCGTCGTCGGCGGCGGCGTCGGCGACGTCGGTGCTGTCGGGCAACCAATGGTGACGACCGTGACGCTGGCCGCCGCTGACGCCGCCGCGCCGCCGCCTCCGCCGCCGCCGCCGCCGTTCCCGCCCTGGCCCGCCTCGCCCGGGGTCGAATCGCCCCCGGGACCGCCACCGGTTCGCGTCGGGGCCTGACCACCGCCGGCGCTCGGCTGGACCGGTCCCTTGCCGGCGATGGCGTCATCCAGCTTCTTGATCCGGCCCGACAGGCCGCCAGCCAGTTTCAGGGTCTTGCCCAGCCGTTCGTCGACGACCTTCCGCAAGGCTTCAGCCTGCCCCTTCAGGGCGTTGTCGTCCGCGCCCATGGCGGATCGGGTCGCGTCGTGGATCGCCTCCCAGATGGCGTGAGCGGCGTCGGCGCTGTTGTCACGCGTGCGGACGCCCCAGAAATAGCCGGCCAGCAGGGCGGCGGCGAGCGCCAGGAGGATCGCGCCCCAGACAAAGGGATCGGCGCCGATGAACAGCGGCGCGTCCAGCGGGGCGTTGGCCGGGTCGGCGGTGGCGAAGTCTGCGCCGTAGGACATGCTGCTCCCCCTCGAAACCCGTGAACCGTTCGGGGCGCATCTTGCCCCCACGGCTCCGCTTGGCAACGGGAAAGGTTAACGGCGCGATCGATTCCCGTCATGGGCGAATGCGGATCGGCGCTCAGCGCGGCGGAGTGATCAGCGCCCGCGCCTCGGCGCCGGTGCGAGCCCCGACGTCGCGGACCTCGATCTCGACGGCCACGGCGCCCGCCGGTTCGAGCGCCCACAGATAGCGGCGCTCGATCTCGACCTCGCGGCCCGACGGGGCGATGCCGATGAAACTGTCGCCCCAGGGGGTGATCTTCGCCAGTTCGGGCCAGATCAGGCTGCAGGCCTGGTCCAGCTCCTCGATGGCCATGGCCGACAGCTCGTCGTCGCTCACAGCCACCGCCGGACCCTTGCGCGATAGGCCTCATAGGCGGGCCCGAATTTGGCGGCGAGGTAGCGCTCCTCGCGCCGGATCACGAACCGGTCCACCACCACCAGACAGGGAAGCAGCAGCAACAGGGCGATCCAGCTGTCCATGGCTATGGCCAGGCCGACATAGGTGATGGCGAAGCCGACGTAGATCGGGTTGCGGCTGAAGCGATAGGGGCCCTCGTCGATCAGGACCGTCGACGGCTTCCACGGCTCGACCGCCGTGCCCCGGCGCCGGAACAGCCCCGCCGCCATCCCGTCCAGCAGCAGGCCGCCGATGATCAGGGTCAGGGCGACGCCGCGGCGGACGTCGACCGCGAGGTTGAAGCCGGCGGCCAGCCAGCCCAGGCCGGCCTCGATCGCCTCCGGCCGGCCGGCGAGTTCGACCAGTCCCCAGCCCGCGAACAGGAAGCCGAGATAGATCAGCGGCGGCGGCGCGATCACGCCGGGAATGTCGGGCCTGGCCATCAGATCGTCTGTCCCTGCGGGGCGGTGAAGCCGGAGACGGCGGCGTCGCCGGTGTTGATCACTTCGGACGGTTCGAAGATCAGCACCTCGGCCTCATCGTCGGCGGCGGTGCGATGTTCGACGCCGCGCGGCACGACGATGAACTGGCCGGGATCGAGGGTCTCGACCCGGTCCCGGAACTCGACCCGGAAGCGGCCCTTCCAGACCAGGAACATCTCGTCGGCGTCGGCGTGGCTGTGCCAGGGAAAGACGCCCAGCACCTTGACCAGCCGCACGTCCTGCCCGTTCAGCCGGGCGGCCACGCGGGGCCGCCAGTGGTCGGTGAAGGCGGCGAATTTGTCGGCCAGGTCGATGGTCGCGCCCTGGGTCACGGCCGCAGGTCCTCGTCGCCGTAGATGGCCACCCCCGCCGGGGCGTCGCTGGAGATCGAGCCGCGGTACATGCCCGAGGTGGTCATGGCGAAGCTCGGCCGGCCCTCGACATCCATGACGATGACGCCGCCCGAGCCGCCCAGGGACAGGGCGTCGTCCACCTCCGCCTGGGCGGCGGCCTGGCTCGTCGATCCGCCGGCGATGCGGGCGCAGATGTCGCGGGCGACGCTGGCGCGGATGTAGAACTCGCCGTCGCCGGTCGCCGAGACGGCGCAGCCCTCGCGGTTGGAGGCGTAGGTCCCCGCCCCGATCACCGGCACATCCCCGACCCGGCCCCAGCGTTTGGCGGTCATGCCGCCGGTCGAGGTCCCCGCCGCCAGCCGCCCTTGGCTGTCCAGCGCCACCGCCCCGACCGTGCCGAATTTGCGCTCGTTCAGGGGCGGGGCGGGCAGGGCGTTCTTCGCCTGCGGCCCCGGCGCGCCGGCGGGCCGCTCCGGGATCGGCAGGTTCTGCGCCCGCAACGCCGACTCCAGCCCGCGCCAGCGGCGCTCGGTGAAGAAGAAGGTCGGATCCACCTGCTCAAGCCCGACCGAGGCGGCGAACGTATCCGCCCCCTCGCCGATCAGCATGACGTGCGGCGACCGCTCCATCACCGCCCGGGCGGCGGCGATCGGATGGCGGGTGGTGGTCAGGCCGGCCACGGCGCCGGCGGTCAGGTCCGAACCGTTCATCACGGCGGCGTCCAGCTCGTTGCGGCCGGCGGCGGTGAAGACCGCCCCGCGCCCGGCGTTGAACAGCGGATCGTCCTCCATCAGCTCGATCGCCGCCTGGACCGCGTCCAGCGACGAGCCGCCGTTGGCCAGCACCGCCGACCCCGCCTCCAGCGCGCGGTGCAGGGCGGCGCGATAGGCGGCGTCCTGTTCCGGCGTCAGGCTGTCGCGCTCGATCACCCCCGCCCCGCCGTGGATGGCGAAAGACCAACTGGGCGCGTCCTGGGCCGCGGCGGGCGTGGCGAACAGGGCGGCCAGGGCGAGGCCTGCAAACCAGCGGGTCATTGGCGAGTCTCCGTTTTCACGCTATGTTCGCATCATGTCAGAGGTGACCGACATCGTTGTTCCGGTGCTTCAGAAAATCCAGGCGCAGCTTGGACGGATTGAGTCTGACCTGGCCAACATCAAGGAAGACATGCACCACATCAAGGTGCGCATGACCTCGATCGAGGAGAACTTCGTGTCGGTAAACCGGCGAATGGACCACTTCGGCGTGCGGCTGGATCGGATCGAGCGCCGCCTGGATCTGGTCGAGGTCTGAGCCTCAACCACCACCCTCAACTCAAGGCCTGACCGCAGCACGGACAGCCGGCGACCTCGACCCCGAACAGGGCGCGGACGCGCTCGGGTGTGAGGGCCCCGGCGGGCGGGCCGGCCTCGAAGCCGTGCGGCCCCAGCGCCAGCACCCGGTCGGCACGGGCGGCGAACGGCAGGTGATGGGTCGAGGCGATGACCACCCGGCCCTCACCGGCCAGGGCCCGGATCGCCGCCTCGACCGCCTGGGCATGGGCCGGATCCAGCAGGGCCAGGGGCTCATCGAGCAGGCAGACCGGGGCGTCCTGCACGAACAGGCGGGCGATCAGGACCAGCTGTTGCTGGCCGCTGGACAGGCGGTCGAACGGACGGTCGGCGAGTACGCCGACATCCAGCCGGTCGAGCGCGCCCCGCGCGGCTTCGACGTCCTCCGGCGTCAGGCCCGGCGACCATCGGCGCAGATGCGCCCGGCCGAGCGCCGTCAGATGCAGGGCGGAGAAGCCGGCGGACACCGCCCCCGGCGGCGGCAGATAGGCTGGCGCGCCACCCGTGACGACGGCGCCGGACACCGGCGAAAGCAGGCCGGCCAGGGTCTTGAGCAGGGTGGTCTTGCCCACGCCGTTGGGACCGATCAGGGCGAGCACCTCGCCGGCGGCCACCATCAGGTCGAGCGCCGGCAGGCGGAAGCCCTTGCCCCGCCCGGCGACCAGCCCCTCCAGCCGCAGGCCGCTCACGACCGCCTCGACGCGGCGACGAACAGGATCAGGAAGGCCGGGGCGCCGATGGCGGCGGACAGCAGGCCCACGGGGATCTCCGCCGGCCCGAAGGCGGTGGCCAGCCGGTCGATGACGAGGGCGAACAGGGCCCCCAGCGCCATGGCGGCCGGGATCAGCTGTCCCGCCCGCTCGCCGACGATCAGGCGTGCGGCGTGCGGCGCCAGCAGGCCGATCCAGCCGACCACCCCGGCGACGGCCACCGCCGACGAGGTCATCAGGGCCGCGGCGCCGAGGGCCAGCAGACGCAGCAGGCGCGCATTGAGGCCCAGCGACCGCGCCTGCTCGTCGCCGAGCGACAGGATGTCGAGGCGGTAGCCGAGCCAGATCAGCACCGCGGCGCCGAGGGCGACAGGGATCAGACCGCCGACGGCCTCGCCGAGGGTCGCCCGGGTGAAGGAGCCGAGCAGCCAGTAGGTGATCGACGGCAGTTGCGCATAGGGTTCGGCGACCACGACCACGAGACCGAGCCCGGCCGAGGCCAGGGCCCCGGCCACGACGCCGCACAGGATCAGGGCCAGACGTCCGTCGCCGCTGCGGGTCAGGGCGGCGCAGGCCAGGGCCAGTCCGCCGGCGGCGAGGCCGCCCGCGAAGGCCGCGCCCTGCACCAGGGCGGCACCGACGCCGAACAGCAGGGCCAGGGCCGCGCCGAGGCCGGCGCCGGAGGAGACGCCCAGCAGGTCGGGGGCCGCCAGCGGATTGCGGAACAGGATCTGGAATCCGGCCCCCGCCCCGGCCAGGGCCGCGCCGCAGGTCACCGCCGCCAGAAGCCTGGGGCCGCGCAGGGCAAGGGCCAGTTCCGCCTCGGGCGTCCCCCGCCCGGCCGCGGCCGCCAGCAGCTCTCCCGGCGACACGCCCAGCGGCCCGGTCGCCATCACGGCGAGGACCCCGGCCAGCGCCAGCAGGACCAGGGCCAGGGGAAGCAGGGCGCCTCCCCGGGGCTTCACCGGATCCACTGCGGCAGGGCCACCTCGACCGGCGCCATGCCGTAAAGGCGACGCGTCAGGCTTGCGATCGTCATCTGGGATCCGCCCGGATCGGCCAGCCAGGCGCAGGCCAGCAGCCGGTTCACCGACGGCGGCCGGTCGATCCAGCCGAAGGGGTGGTCCGGCAGCACCAGCAGCCGCCGGAGGCGACCGTCAGGGCGTCGGCGCCACAGCCGGTTGTGGCGAACGGCCTCCGCGAAGGCCGGGTTCAGGGTGACCAGCACCTCCGGGTCCCAGGCGGCGACCTGTTCGGCCGTGACCCGGCCGATATCGCGCGCGCCCTCGGCGACATTGGTCCAGCCCGCGCCCTCCAGCACCTCCGTGGCCAGGGCGCCGCGGAAGCCGGTCTCCAGCCCGTCGACGCCGCGGGCGTAGTAGAAGGACGGCCCGGCCCGGACGCGGCTCCAGAGGTCCAGCACCTGGGCCGCCTCGTCGGCCAGGGCGGCGGCGTCGCGGTCGGCCTCCAGCACGACGGCGGCTTCGCGGATCGCCTCGGGGATGCGCGTCAGGGCGCCGTCGATCAGGCGCCAGTCGACGCCCAGTCGACCCTTGATGCGGTCTCCGAGGGCCTGGTTCTCGGGATCCGTGTCGCCATAGTCGATAGCCAGCCGGGGCCGGAGCGCGGCGATGGCTTCCAGATTGGCCGGGCGGCCGCCGCCGAGCGCGCCCAGTTCCGGCAGGGAGGCGGCCAGGGGCGGCAGGGCCGCCAGGCAGTCCGGCGTCGGTTTGCGGGGCCAGCCGGCCAGCCGCTCGCGCGCCACGGCCCAGATCAGCAGGGCCGCCGGCTGTCCCGCCGCGATCACGTCTCCGGCCGGACGCGGCGAGGCCGGGCCGCAGCCGGCGAGGGCCATCGTCGCCCCCGTCCCGATCAGCATCGACCGCCGTGTCGTCGTCATCTCACCCTGTCCGGACTGATTCCCGACCATCCTGACGCCTCCCTCCATACGGCGCCACCTCACAGCCAATTTACCCTTAACCCTTGTCCGGCCATGCGGCCCGTGCTGGTTATGCGCCTTCGCGCGTCAGGTGGGGCGCAGCAAAATGGGAGTGAGCCGTTGAGTAAAACGGACAAGGGAGGGGCGCTTTCGACGCCCGGCGGGTTCAAGTCCCGACGCATCCGGGGAGACCAGGCATGAACATCGTCATCATAGCCGGCCTGATCATTACGCTGCTCACGGGCATCCCCGTGCTGATGCAGATCCTGAAGAACCACCCGCGCGGACTGATCATCCTGTTCTTCGCCGAAATGTGGGAGCGCTTCTCCTACTACGGCATGCGCGGCATCCTGATCTTCTTCCTGACCCAGCATTTCCTGTTCGACGACGCCACGGCGGGGTCGACCTACGGTTCCTACACCTCGCTGGTCTATCTGCTGCCGCTGGTCGGCGGCATTCTCGCCGACCGCTACATCGGCACCCGCAAGGCCATCGCCTTCGGCGCCCTGCTGCTGGTCGCCGGTCACGGCATGATGGCCCTCGAGGGCCGTCCGGCCACCGAAACCCTGACCTATGCCGGCACGGCCTATGACATCTCGGCCGAAGGCCGGGGCGCGAGCCGCGAGGTCGCCATTGTCGTCAATGGCCAGAACTACACCTTCGGCCCGGCCGAAGGCGGCGGCATCGCCGTGGCGGGACTGCCCGAGGGCTCGACCCTGCCGGCGACCCTGGCGCCCGGAAGCTATGAGATGGCGCAGACCCGCGACATGGGCGGCGTCAACATCTTCTACCTGGCCCTGTCGTTGATCATCATGGGCGTCGGCTTCCTGAAGCCGAACATCTCCACGATCGTTGGCCAGCTCTATCCCCAAGGGGATCCGCGCCGGGATTCCGGCTTCACCCTCTACTATTACGGCATCAACCTCGGCGCCTTCTGGGCGGCCGTGCTGTGCGGCTTCCTCGGGCAGACCGTGGGATGGTGGGCCGGCTTTGGCCTGGCTGGCGTCGGCATGGCGCTGGGCTGGGTCGTGTTCGTGCTCGGCAAGCCCCTGCTGCAGGGTAAGGGCGAGCCCCCCAATCCCGAGTTGCTGAAGCGGCCGATGATCGGCCCGCTGAACCGCGAATGGCTGATCTATATCCTCGGCGTCCTCGGCGTCGGCGTCGTCTGGTTCATGGTCCAGCGCAACGCCCTGGTCGGCACGGTTCTCGGCATTTCGACGCTACTGTCGCTGGCCGCGATCCTCTGGGTCATCATCGGCGTCTGCAAGACCTGGGCGCAGCGTCAGCGCATGATGCTGGCCCTGGTGCTGATCTTCGGCGCGGTGGTCTTCTTCACCCTGTTCGAACAGGCCGGCACCTCGCTGAACCTGTTCGCCGACCGCAACGTGGACCTGACCATCACCCCCGTGGCGATGCAGTTCCTCGGCATCACCATCGGCACGCCGGCCCAGCTGGCGGCCGCGGGCGTCACGCCCTCGGGCTTCTGGATCGACGCCACCATCACGGCGGCGCAGGTCCAGTCCTTCAACGCCGGCTTCATCCTCATCTTCGCCCCGATCTTCGCCGCGCTGTGGGCCTGGCTGGCCTCGAAGAAGATGGATCCCAACCCGACCATGAAGTTCGGTCTCGGCCTGGTCCAGGTCGGCCTCGGCTTCCTGGTGGTGGTGTGGGCCGCCGGCTCCGGCATGGTCAGCCCGACCTTCCAGATGCCGCTGATGATCCTGGCCCTGCTCTACATGCTGCACACGACGGGGGAGCTCTTCCTCTCGCCGGTGGGGCTGTCGGAGATCACCAAACTGTCCATGCCCTCGGTCGTCAGCTTCATGATGGCCGTCTGGTTCCTGGCCAGCTCCATCGCCCAGTTCGTCGGCGGCAAGATCGCCGGCCTGATGGGCACCGAGACGGTCGGCGGCCAGGTTCTGGACCCGCAGGGCGCGCTCGCCACCTCGCTGGACGGCTTCAACAAGCTCGGCCAGTGGGGCGTGGGCATCGGCGTGGCCTTCATCCTGATCAGCTTCCTGATCAAGGGCTGGTCGCACGGCGCCAATGACGCCGGAAACCACCCCGGACCCGACCTGACCGATCGCGGCCAGGAAGACCGGAGCGTCACCCACCCCTAGGGTCCCGCAACGGATCCGAAGGTCGGAAACAGGAAGGGCGGAACCGGAAGGTTCCGCCCTTTTTGGCGCGCTGAGGGCGGGCGCGCCGCAAGTTTCGGGGTGGGGCCGCCTTCTTCAGAAGGTCTTTCTTATCTGGAGGAACAGCCAGGGGCTCATCCGGGTGCGGCGCACCTCGCGGAAGGCCAGCGGGGCGCTGTCGCGCGGGCCGGTGTAGATCTCACGGTCATAGCCGTTGGCGCGATCCGTGGCGTTGCCCAGATCGACCTTGACCGTCAGGTCGCGCGCCGGCTTCCACTGCACATAGGCGCTGACCTCGGGCTCGGCGTAGAAGGCGCGGACCTCGCGCACCCGCAAGGCCCGGCCCTTGTCGACGTTGCAGCCGTGGTTGAAGCCCCACGACCAGCGGCCACCCATCAGGTCCTGGGTGAAGGCCACGCCGCAGCCGAAGGCCTGGTTGCCCTGGAAACGGCGCTCCTCGCCGGTCACCGGATCGAGCACCGAGGTCGAGGACCAGCTGCCCCGCGTCTGGAACCGGCCGCCGGGAACGCCCAGCCGGTCGGTCGGCAGGGTCAGGCGCAGCTGGAAGAATTCGGCCGTGCCGTCGCCGATGTTGCCGACGCCGTCGAAGCCGCCGCTCAGGGGGATGACGTCCACAACGTCCTCGACTTCCAGATGCTGCCAGGTCACGTCGAACACGCCCTCGCCCCAGAAGCGGCGCTCGTAGATCGCCTCCAGCACGGTCGTCTTCTCCGGCTCCAGATCCGGATTGCCGCCCTCGACCTGGCCAATGTCGATATCGGCCGAGGCGACGAAGTCGCCGAAGTCCAGCTGGCCCACCTCCCGCTCGGCGCGGAAGCGGAACTGGTGCCCGGCCCAGGGCGTCCAGGTCGCCTGGATGCGGGGCTTGGGATAGACGAAGGACTTGGTCAGGTCGCTGTCGCCGGACTGGCTGATCTCGGACACCTCGACGCGCAGGCCGCCCTCGATGGTCAGCGTCGGGCCCGGCCGCCAGGTGGCCTGGCCGAAGACCTCGCCGCGCAGCTCCTCGACCTTGACCGAGGATGACGGCAACGGGATCGGGACGCCGTTCTCGGAATAGGCGGTGGCGCTGTCGAGGAAGTTGTAGGCCGCCTCGCCCCCGGTCTCGAAGGCCCAGCGATCGTTGGGCCGGAAGCGCAGGATGGCGCGGCCGATGCTTTCGCCGGTGGTCGAGTCGGCGGTGAAGGTCGAACTGTCGCCGCTGCTCGCGGAGACGCCGGTGTAATCCTCGGTCGAATAGCGCTGCAGGCCGGTCAGCTCGATCCCGGTGCGGGGCCCCAGGTCGCGGGTCCAGTTGATCCCCAGCTCGCTGTCGATGTCGTCAGACTGTTCGTCGTTGAAACTGTCGACGCCGGGGCCGGACCGGATCAGCAGGTCCTGCGAATTCTCGTTGCCGAACCAGCTCACCAGGCCGTTGACGCGCAGCAGGCCGCCGCCGATGCGGCGCTGGACGGCGCCCGTGGCGCGCACGGTGCGGATCCGGTCCCACAACACCAGGTCGGCGTCCTGGATGAGATGGCCCGAGGCGTCGTAACGCCGGCGGAAGCCCTCGCCGGTGCCGTCGGTGCGGTCGGAAAAGCCGCTGATCGCGGCCTCGGTCTGGTTGTCGCCGTCACGCCGGGACCAGCGCGCCGACAACACCGGGCCGATGTAGCCGTCCGGATAGAAATAAGCGTTGGTCTCGATCACCCGCTCGGTGCTCACGCTGCGGATCAGGACGACGTTGGCGACGACGGACCGGCCCTGCATGTCGATGCCCGGCGCGCCGCCGCGGATCAGCTCGATGCGGGCCACGCCGGCGGCCGAGATGCGGCGCAGGATCTGGTCCAGGCTGTCGCTCTTGGTCGACGGCCGGCGGCCGTCGATCAGGACGTTTCCGGACGTGCCGGCGAGTCCGCGCGTGCCGCTGTCGCCCGATTCGAACGCAAAGCCCGGCAGGCGGGAGATCATGTCCAGGGCGGTGTCCGGCCGGGCGTCGGCGAAGAAGACGGGCTCGTAGACGAGCACGCCCTGTCGCGCGGCGTCGGCGACGGGCGCGCCGGGACCCGGCGCGGTCTGCGCCATGACCGGTCCGCCCAGCAGCGAACACGCCGCCGTCCCGGCCAGCCAGATCGCCTTGGTCATCCGTCCCTCTCCCGGTTGGGCGAACGGTGCCCGGCGACCGCGGGCGTCTCCAGTTACAAGCGGGACAGGTGGATTAAATCCCTGTCAGGCTTGCGGCGACGAGAGGGCCTAGAAGGTCTTGCGCACCCGGAACGACACGAAGGTGCGGGGGTCGATGTAGCGGTTCTCGACGAAGGCGACCGGACGGGCGGGGGTGCGATCGGCATAGACGGTCCGCTCGACCTCGAAATCGTTCCAGATATTGAGCTGGGCCCGCAGCGAGATGGTCGGCGTCGGTTTGTACTCGGCCCAGAACTCGAAATAGTCCGAGCCGCGGAAGCCGGACGTCTGGTCCGGATCGTAGCCGATCTGCTCCAGGCTGACGATATAGGCCCCGCCCCACTGCAGCTTCCACGAGGTGATGTCCTGGGCGATGGTGAAGACCGGCTGGGACGGGCGCAGGTTCGAGATGGCGCGCGTTTCGCCCGTGGTCGGATCGGTGACCTCGGTGTGGTTCCAGGTGTTGCGGAAGCCCAGGCGACCGCCGCTGAAGCCGAATTTGTCCATCGGCACCAGGATGTTCACCGCCAGCTGGTCCAGCGTCCCGTCGCCGATGTTGCCGACCGCCGACAGGCCCATGTCCAGCGGGATGACGTCGATGGCGTCGACGATCTCGTCGTGGCGCAGGCCGATGCTGATGATGCCGTCTTCCCAGAAGCGGCGCTCATAGGTCAGTTCGGTGATCCAGCGCTGTTCCGGCTCCAGGTCGACGTTGCCGCCCAGCACATTCTCGTCGCTGAGGTCGGCCGAGGCGGCGAAATCGCCGAAGTCCAGCTGGCCCAGTTCGCGCTCGAAACGGAAGCGGAACTGGTTGTTCGCCATCGGCGTCCAGGTGGCCTGGAAGCGGGGCTTGGCGAAGAAGAAGCTCTTCTCCTGGTCGGCGTCGCCGGACTGGCTGATGGTCGAGCCTTCCAGCCGCAGACCGGCCTCCAGCGTCAGGTCGGGACGCATGCGCCAGGTGCTCTTGCCGAAGACCTCGCCGCGCAGCTCCTCGACCAGCACCGAGGCCGAAGGCAGGACCACGGGCGCGCCGCCGACGGTGAAGGCCTGCTGGGTGTCCAGCATGTTGTAGGCGACCTCGCCTCCGGTCTCGAAGGTCAGGGCCGGCGAGCGCTCGAACCGCACGGTGCCGCGCAGGATGGTCTCGGAGGCGTCGCCCTCGCCGACGAACCGCTGCTCGGGGCTGTCCACCCCGCCGACCCGGGTCCGCGCCGTCGAGATCCCCTCGAAGGTGTTGAACTGGTGGATGAACCGGGTCTCCAGGTTCAGCCGGGCGCTCAGCGGTCGCGTATAGACGGCCCCGAACTCGCCGCTCGATCCGTCGTCGTCGAAATAGTTCTCGCGCAGCACGTCCGGCGCCGTCTGCAGATTGATCGAATGATAGTCATTGACCCCGTAGCGCGCGGTCAGATCGATCTTGCCGCCCAGGAAGGGCGTGGCGAAATTGCCCCGGATCCCCGTGTTGCCGCCGAATTGGTTGTTGTAATAGTCCTCCTGGCGGATGATCACGCCGTTCGCGTCCCGCCGGATCACCGGACCCACGCCGTCGGCGTCGCTCATCGAGATCCCGTCGTTGAGGGTCACGCCCCAGGTGGTGTCGCCCTCCTTGGCGGTGAACTGGTAGCTGCCGCCGAACAGGTCCTGGCCGCCGTCGAACAGGTTGCCGAACAGCGTCAGCACCGATTGCCGGCTGGATTCGCTGCGGGTGATGACGTTCACGACCACGGCGAAGCCCTGCATGTCGATGCCGGGGGCGCCGCCGCGAACCAGTTCGATCCGCTCGACCTGGGTCGCGAGGGTGCGCGACAGGACCGCCGAGCCGGTGTCGTTCTTGGAGGCCGGCCGGGCGCCGTTGACCAGGACGTTGCCGACCGATCCCTCGAAGCCGCGGCTGCCGTCGCCGTCGACGACGCTGAAGCCCGGGACGCGATTGACCATGTCCAGGGCGGTGTTGGGGCGCTGGTCGGCGAAGAAGTCGGGAGTGAAAACCAGCACGCCCTGCTGGTTCGCCTCGGCCTGCGGCGCGGCGCTCTGCTCGCCCGGCGTCTGGGCGGAGGCGGCGCCTGCCGTGATCAGGATCGCCGTCGTCGCCAGCAGGATGGTCTTCGTCATTGCAGGATTCCCCTCGTCGTGTGACGAAGGTGTGGCGTCCTGTCGCGCCGTCCTCCAGTTACAAGACAGACAGGTGGATTAAATCGAAGACAGTATTACAGGACCGTCACGATTGTGTTCTGAAATGGGCGCGTCGTTACTCGTTTCTATTCAAGCGGGGCTGTTAAAGCTGTGAGAAAGATCGCCGTAGCGGTGTCCGCCCTGCTTCTGCTGGCCGGAGCGGGATTCCCCGCGGCGTCCGGGGCCCAGACCCCTGAGCCCCAGGCTGCGGAGCTGGACGAGGTCGTGGTGCTCGCGCGGCGCTCGGGCGCGCCGATGTGGACGGTGACCCGGGGCGACACCACCCTGATCCTGGTCGGCGCCATCACCGGCATTCCGCGCGACCTGGCCTGGCGTCCCGACGACCTTGAGGCGGCCGCGGCCCGGTCGGACCAGATCCTCACGCCGCAGGAGGGGCGGGCCTCGTTCAGCGACGTGCTGCGCGTCATATGGCGCATCCGCACCATCGCCCGGATGCCGAACGGGCAGACCAGCGCCGATTATCTGACGCCGGACTGGCAGGCTCGGCTCGAGACCGTCATGGCCGACGAGCGCAATGAGGATTGGCGCAACAAGAGCCTGCTGATCCTCGGCTTCGACCTGATGCAGGACAAGGCCGGCTATGCCGCCCGCCGCGGCGGCGACGACGCCATGGACGTGATCCGCCGCGCGGCCCGCAGGGCGCGGGTCTCGGTGCGCCCGGTCGGCACCGTCCGCGGCGACGAACTGATCGACAGCCTGATCACAGCGCCCCAGAGCGCCCATGTTCCCTGCGTCCAGGCCGCCATCGCCGCCGCCGAACAGGGGCCGGAGGCGGCGCGCGAGCGGGCGGAGGACTGGCGCGCCCTGCGGGTCGCCGACGTCGTCGCCTCGCCGATCGACCGGGCGCTCAACGAGTGCTGGCCCTGGGGCGACCCCGAGATCGCGCCCCAGCTCCGACAGCAGTGGGCGGCGGCGATAGAGACGGCGATGATCTCGCCCGGCGTGACCATGGGCGTCGCCCCGATCCGCCTGCTCGCCGACGAAGGCGGCGTGCTGGACGGACTGAAGGCGCGGGGCTTCGAGGTCGTCGGGCCGGAGTGGAAGTAGGGGTGAGGGATTAGGGACTAGGGATTAGGGATTAGGGATTAGGGACTAGGGACCAAGGACCAAGGACCAAGGGTCACGAAGCGAAGGGGCAGGCTCCCAAGTCTTCCCCTCATCCCTAATCCCTAATCCCTAGACAGCCGTTCCCCCCACCGTCAGCCCCGCGATCTTCAAACTGGGCTGGCCGATGCCGACCGGCACGCCCTGGCCGCCCTTGCCGCAGACGCCGACGCCCGGGTCGAAGGCGAAGTCGTCGCCGATCATCAGGACGTGTTGCAGGGCCGTGGCCCCGTCGCCGATCAGGGTCGCGCCGCGCACGGGGGCGGTGATCCTGCCGTCCTCAATCAGGTAGGCCTCGGTGCACTGGAAGACGAATTTGCCGTTGGTGATGTCGACCTGGCCGCCGCCGAAATTGGCCGCATAGAGGCCGCGCTTGGTCGAGGCGATCATGTCGGCCTGCGAATCCCGGCCGCCCTCCATGAAGGTGTTGGTCATGCGCGGCATCGGCACGTGGGCGAAGGACTGGCGCCGGCCGTTGCCGGTGGCGCGGGCGCCCAGCTGACGCGCCGACAGCCGGTCGTGCATCAGCCCGACCATGATGCCGTCCTCGATCAGCACGGTGCGCGAGGTCGGGGTGCCCTCGTCATCGACCGACAGCGAGCCGCGACGGCCCGCGATAGAGCCGTCGTCGACCACGGTCACGCCCGGGGCGGCCACGCGCTTGCCCATCATCCCGGTGAAGACCGAACTGCCCTTGCGGTGGAAGTCGCCCTCGAAGCCGTGACCGATGGCCTCGTGCAGCAGCACGCCCGGCCAGCCGGCGCCCAGCACGACGTCCATCTCCCCGGCGGGACAGTCGACGGCCTCCAGATTGACCAGCGCCTGGCGCAGGGCCTCGTCGACCTGCCACTGCCAGCGATCGGGCGCGATCCAGGTCTCGAATCCGGCCCGTCCCCCGGCGCCGGACGAGGCGCTCTCGCGCTTGCCGTTCTTCTCGACGGTGACCGAGACGTTCAGCCGGACCAGCGGGCGGATATCGGTGACGCGGCGGCCGTCGCCGCGCAGGATCTCGATGTGACGCCGCTCGCCGACCAGGCTGGCGGACACCTGGACCACGCGCGGATCGCGGGCCCGGGCCCAGGCGTCGATCTCGGCCAGCAGGGCGATCTTGTCGGAAAAGGCGGGGGAGGCGAGGGGGTCGACCGGGGCGTAGAGCTGCTGGTTGGTGGCCCGCGGCCGCTCGGCGGCGATCCCCGCATGGCCGGCCTTCGCCAGGCCTGCGCTGTCGGCCGCCCGACGGATGGCGGGGCCGCTGATCTCGTTGGCGTGGGCGTAGCCTGCGGTCTCGCCGGCCACCACCCGCAGGCCGAAGCCTTCGGAGGCGTCATAGGCGGCCGATTTCAGCCGCCCGTCGTCGAACATCAGTGATTCGAGCTCGGACCGTTCGAGGAACAATTCTCCGTCGTCGGCGCCCGCCAGCGCCCCCTGCAGGATGGTCAGGGCCTCATCGGAGCCGACGTCGGCGGAATCGAGAATGGCGGGAAGGGATACGGGGACGGTCATGGAGCCTAAGTAGGGGCTGACCGTCCCCGCGTCACCGGGTCATTGCTCGTCGAGATCGCCGGAACCGGAAAGCGTGCGGATGACCGCGGCGGCCCGGCGGGTCAGATCGACATCGCCGGAGCCGGAGATGTCGATGTCCGCCTTGCCGGTCGGGCCGACCCGGACATCGCCCGAGCCGGACACCCGGACGTCGGCGTCGACCGTGTTGAGAGCGGCCAGATCGGCGTCCCCCGATCCGGAGACGTCGACCTGCAGCGTGCGGGTCTCCCCCCGGGCGGTGACGTCGCCCGAACCGGACAGGATCAGGTTCAGCCGCGGCTGGTCATAGTCGCGGATCATCAGGTCCGCCGAACTGACCACGTCGAAGCTGCTGACCGCCGGCGCGGTGACGGTGATCTTCAGCTGGTCGTCGGCGCTCCACACGTGGAAGCCGTCGCCGGTCCAGCGGATATAGCCGTGCTCGGTGCGGTCGTCGTCGTCGAGCGTCAGGCGGTCGCCGACGATGCGGACCCGGTCGGCCAGCTCCTTCGGCCCGGTGACCACCACGCCCGGGGCGTCGCCCTGGACATAGATGACGTCGCAGGGGACCTCGATCTGCAGCCGTTCGCCGCCGGCCCAGGCCAGGGTGCGGGTGACGTCGGGTTCGGCCCGGCCGCGCCGCATGTGGAAATTGTCGCCGCCGACGTCGTTGTCGCTGAGCGACCAGACCCAGTCATTGTGCTTCAGGTCGGCGCCGCCGAGAGCCGCGGCCCCGGCGAGGGAGGCGGCCGCCAGCAGGGCACCGGCGCCGGCAATGATGAAAAGCGGTTTGATCATCTCTGGCTCTCCTGGGCCTGGTATTGCGGCTGGGGGTCGAGGGCCGGCTTGAGCAGCCGGTAGTGAAGGCGGGCGAACCAGACGACGCCATTGACCAGCCAGATGGTGGCGATCGCCGTCAGGGCGGCCATGGCGGTGGCGCCGGCCATGAAGCCGAGGCCGGCCAGGATCGCGGCGGCGGGGCCGCCGGGGAACCCGGCGAACGGTCCCGCGACCATGATCGCGCCGCCGCCGATGAAGATGCCGATGGCGGCCATGAACAGGCCGAACAGCGTCATGGCCACGCTCATCAGGATGGGCAGCAGGAACAGGATGTCGATCGCCCCCAGTCCCAGCACGGCGAAGATGGCGCCGGCCGCGGCCGAGGGGTTCTTTTCCTGGTGCCAGCGCTGGGCGCCGGCCTCGGCCCGCAACTCGCGCGCCAGCCGTTCCGGATCGCCGAGCGCCGCGGCCACCTCGGCCTCGGAGCGTCCGGCGGCGAGGCCGTCCTCGAAATGGATCTCGTAGTCCGAGGCGATGTCGGCGGCGGCGGCGGTCGGCATGCCGACGAGGCCCCGACGCAACCGGCCCATGAATTCGGCGCGGGTCATTGTTCAGCTCCCCTTTCGGCTGTCAGGTCGTCATTGGTCCGGGCCGGGGCCGCGGCGGGCTGCGCCGGCGCCTCCAGGACCGATTCGACCGCGCGGGCGAAGGCGCGCCACTCGGTCGTCTGGGCGTCGAGCGCCCGGCGGCCGGCGTCGGTCAGGCGATAATATTTGCGCGACGGCCCGGAAGGCGATTCGACCAGATAAGTCTCCACCTGCCCGTCGGACTGCATCCGCCGCATCAGCGGATAGATGGTGCCCTCCCCCATATCGATCGCGTCCGAAAGCGTGGAGGCGATCTCATAGGCGTAGCTGTCGTGCCGGTTCAGCAGGGCCAGGACGCAGAGCGTCAGCACCCCCTTTTTCAGCTGTATCTCGATTGTTTCAGGCACTGTGGGCCCTCCTTGTGATGACCAAGACGTATCGCAAGGTATCTGGCGACACAAGGTAGCTGTCATAACATGACGGAGATTTAATCCGGGGATGAGAGCCCCTGCGGCGTTCATTCCGGCGGCAATCGCTTGGCAAGCGTCGGAGGGGGCGATATGGACCGCCCGAAGTACCGCCGTGGACCGCCGGGTCCCGGCGCTGGTTTGCGATCCAATCGCAAACTTTTGCGGCGAAACGGTTTTATGAGGATATCTCGCATGGGGATGGGCACGCGGGCCCGGGCGATCGTCGGCGGTGGGATCACCGCCCTGAGCCTGGCCGTATTCTCCGCCACGCCGTCGTGGGCCACGGAGCTGGTGGGTCAGCCGACGCCGGGAGGGCTCGGCCTGCAGCCGGCGGCCTCGCCGCTGAAGGTCGAGGCGCATTTCTTCCACGATGCGGTCCTGATGCCGATCATCACCTTCATCACCCTGCTGGTGCTGGGGCTGCTGATCTGGATCGTCGTCCGCTACAACAAGAAGTCCAACCCGGTTCCGGCCAAGTGGAGCCATAACACCCTGATCGAGATCATCTGGACGGTGCTGCCGGTCCTGATCCTGGTCGGCATCTCGCTGTTCTCGTTCCGCCTGCTGTTCGCCTACCACGACATGCCGACGCCGGACCTGACCGTGAAGGCCACGGGGAACCAGTGGAACTGGTCCTATGAATATCCGGACCAGGGCATTGGCGAATACGTCTCCAACATGCTGCCGGAAAACGAGATCGCCGCCCGCGGCATGCCGCACGGCCTGTACCGCCTGGCCGCCGACGAGCCCATCGTGGTGCCGGTCGGCAAGACGGTGCGCGTGCTGGTCACGGCCACGGACGTGATCCACGCCTTCGCCCTGCCGGCCTTCGGCCTGAAGACTGACGCCATCCCCGGCCGGGTCAATGAAACCTGGTTCCGCGCCGACCGCGTCGGCGTCTTCTACGGCCAGTGCTCGGAACTGTGCGGCGTCGACCACGCCTTCATGCCGATCCAGATCAATGTCGTCACCCAGGCCGAGTTCGAAGCCTGGGTCGCCTCCAAGGGCGGTTCGATGACGCCGCGCACGCCGGATCAGGCCCCGGGCGGCACCGCCGCCCAGGTCGCCGCCGGCGCCACCGGCGCTCCGACCGCCGCCGATGCGGCCGTTCCCGTCGCCGCCCCCGCTCAACCCGCTGCGCCCGCCACGGCTTCCGCCGTCGCTCCGGCCGCCCAGTAACGAACCGCGAGAGCCCCACAGCTATGGCCACCGCAGCCGAAAACCTCGCCCACGACCACGACGGGCATCATGACCACAAGCCGGGCTTCTTCACCCGCTGGTTCCTGTCGACCAACCACAAGGACATCGGCACCCTCTACCTGCTGTTCGCCATCATGGCGGGCCTGGTCGGCGGCGCCCTGTCCGGCCTGATCCGCTGGGAACTGGCCGAGCCCGGCATCCAGATCTTCCGTGAGGGCTCCGGGGTCCATCTGCTGGGCCTGATCCAGCAGTCGAACCACGGCTACAACGTGGTGGTCACCGGCCACGCCCTGATCATGATCTTCTTCATGGTCATGCCGGCGATGATCGGCGGCTTCGGCAACTGGTTCGTGCCCATCATGATCGGCGCGCCGGACATGGCCTTCCCGCGCATGAACAACATCTCGTTCTGGCTTCTGGTGGCGGCCTGGGTGCTGCTGATCCTGTCGATGTTCGTCCCCGGCGAGCCCGGCGGCGGCCTCGGCTTCGGCGGCGGCTGGACCATCTATCCGCCCCTGTCGACCAAGGGCCACCCGGGACCGGCCATGGACCTGGCCATCTTCTCGCTGCACGTCGCGGGCGCCAGCTCGATCCTCGGCGCGGTCAACTTCATCACCACCATCTTCAACATGCGCGCGCCCGGCATGACCATCCACCGGATGCCGCTGTTCGCTTGGTCGGTGCTGATCACCGCCTTCCTGCTGCTGCTGTCGCTGCCCGTCCTGGCCGGCGCCATCACCATGCTGCTGGCCGACCGCAACTTCGGCACCAGCTTCTTCGACCCGGCCGGCGGCGGCGACCCGGTCATGTTCCAGCACCTGTTCTGGTTCTTCGGCCACCCCGAGGTCTACATCCTGATCCTGCCGGGCTTCGGCATCATCAGCCACATCGTCTCGACCTTCTCGAAGAAGCCCATCTTCGGCTATCTCGCCATGGCCTACGCCATGGT
>SCVB01000018.1 GCA_004296955.1 Brevundimonas sp. | reverse complement strand
CGACCCTCACAGCGCCTTCACCACCACCGCCGCCGCCGTGAGCAACAGCCACACCGCGAACGCCCGTCTCAGCACGGCCCGGTCCAGCGAATGGGCCAGCCTCGCCCCCAGGGGCGCCACAGCCGTGGTCAGCACCGCCATCACGATCGCCCCGGGGACGTTGACATAGCCGAGCGACAGCGGCGGCCGCCCGCCCGCGTCCCAGCCGAAGACCACGAACCCCAGGGTCGCCGCCGCCCCGATGGCCAGGCCGAAGCCCGAGGCCGTGGCCACCGCCTGATGGATCGGCCGCCCGCACAGGGTCATCATCATGCCGCCGAAACTGCCCCCGCCGATCCCCATCATGGCCGACAGCCCGCCGATCAGCGTCCCGGTCGCGCGCCGTCCCCAGCCCTCCGGCAGGTCGCGCCTCAGCGTCACCCGCTCGGGCAGCAGCCCCATCTGCGCCGCCACGACCAGCAGGCAGACGCCATAGACGATGGCCAGCCCCTGCATCGAGGTGACCCCCGCGACCGCCGCCCCGACCAGCGCCCCCGCCGCCACCCACGGCGTCCAGGTCTTCAGCACCGTCTCGTCCACCGCCCCGTGCGCCCGATGCGCCTTCAGCGACCGCCAGGAGGTGGCGACGATGGTCAGCAGCGAGGTCCCGATCGCCGTATGCAGATTGCCCTCGCCCCCGACGCCCAGCACCTCGAAGGCGTAGAACACCGCCGGCACGATCACCGTCCCGCCCCCGACCCCGAACAGCCCCGCCACCAGCCCCCCGACCAGCCCGGCCGCGGCCAGGGCGGCGAGCAGGAGGAGCAGGTCGGGCAGGGGGAGGGCGGTCATGGGGCAGGGATAGCGCACACTGATCCCCTCTCCCAATGGGAGAGGGGCAGGGGTGAGGGGTTACGGTGTCCAGGGCGTCCGGCGCCGTAACCCCTCACCCTCCCAACCGCTGCGCGGTCGGGCCCCTCCCTCTCCCGCCGGGAGAGGGATTCAGACGCCGCAACCTTTCCCCATCGACTCCCGTTCTCTCCGGCAACAGGGCAACCCCCACCCGGAAAGACACCCCCATGACCGCTTTCTCGCACACGCTCTCGGCCCTGGCCGCGGGGGCCCTGGCCCTGTCGGCCGCCGGCGCCGCCCCCACCGCCGCCCAGGCGCAGACGCCCTATACGGCGTACAGCAGCCAGGCCCGCGACCTCCCCAGCTCGTGCCGCAATGTGCAGCAGCTCGAGAACGGCTATGTCTCGGCCGAATGCCAGGCCGACGGCGGCTGGCGCTGGAGCTCGCTGCGGCCGGTCGATTGCCGCTCCTCGATCTCGAACCGCGACGGCGTGCTGACCTGCACCGGGGCGCGGGCCACGGTCGGGGCCCTCTATCCGGACGACGGCGGCTACGGCGGCCAGGCGGCGACGCAGCAGCCGGGCGGCATCATCGGCGCCCTGTTCGGGGCCGTGTTCGGCAACAGTTTCGGCAATGACCAGCAGGTCGAGGAAGACTACAACCAGGGCCGCCGTCCGCTGGCCGAACGCCGCGTGGCGCTCGAGGCCCGGATCGACGCCGGGGTGCGCGACGGCTCGATCAGCCGCAGCGAGGCGACCCGGCTGCGCTCGGAATACAATTCCCTGGTCCAGCTGGAGACCCGCTACGCCGCCGACGGCCGGCTGACGACCCAGGAACGCGCCGATCTGCGCACCCGTTACAACGCCCTGTCGCAGCGGGTCGGCGACGCCCGCGACGACGGCGGCTATGGCGACGACTACGGCTGGCGGTCGCTGGCGGACCAGCGGGTCGCCTTCAACGCCCGCGTCGACGCCGCCCTGCGCGACCGCCGCATCAGCCGCACCGAGGCGACCCGCCTGCGCTCCGATTTCGACGCCCTGGTCCGGGTCGAGACCAGCTATGAGCGCGACGGCCTCAGCGACCGCGAGCGTCAGGACCTGACCGCCCGCCTCGCCGACCTCGACCGCCGCATCGGCGACGGCGGCGGCTATGACGACGGCGGCTACGGCGCCGACCCGCGCGCCGTCCAGATCGAGGCCCGCATCGCCGCCGGCGAGCGCAACGGCTCGATCAGCCGCGCCGAGGCCGCCCGCCTGCGCGAGGAGCTCCGCGACCTGACCCGCCGCTGGGCGGATCTCGAGGCGCGGGTCCAGGTGCGCCGCTAGAAACCCGACGAGGGGCGTTGCTCAGATCAGCAGCGCCCCCTCGTGCCGCAGCAGCCACCCCTTCCGCTCCAGCCCGCCGCCGAAGCCGGTCAGGGAGCCGTCGGCGCCGATGACCCGGTGGCAGGCCAGCACCAGCGGGATGGGGTTGCGGTTCAGCGCCGTCCCCGCCGCTTGGGCCGCGCCCGGCTCGCCGGCGCGTTTCGCCATCTCGCCATAGCTGATGGTGACGCCCGCCGGCACCTGGGCCAGCGCCCGCCACACCCGCGCCTGGAAGCCGTCGCCCGCGGCCGCGCCCTCCAGCGACCAGTCGACCCGCGCCAGCGCCTCGCGGTCGCCGTCGAAATAGGCCGCGATGGCGCGGGAGACCGCCGCCGGCGCGATCCCCTCGGCCAGAGCCGCGCCCGGATACTCCCGCCGCATCGCCCCGATCAGCCCGTCCCCGAACGACAGCCCGCGCAGCACGCCCGCGTCGTCGCACGCCAGCGCCAGCGGCCCGATCGGACTTGGCAGCCAGGAGAGGGTGAGGTGCATGCTCAGCCCTGCGTCGTCATGAGGGCGTTCACCTCCGCCCATCCCATCGCCCCCTCCACCAAAGGCTCCGACCGTCCGTCCGCGAGGAAACCCTCGGTCAGCGCCGCCGCCCGGCCCCAGATCGCGCTGCACACGCCCGACCCGGCGCTCAGCCGGCGCACGCCCAGCCCCTTCAGCGTCGCCGCATCCGGCAGGCCCGGATACGCCAGCAGGTTCAGCGGCAGGGGCGTGGCCGCGACCATGGCGGCGATGTCCGCCGCGTCCGTCAGCCCTGGGGTGAACAGCCCGTCCGCCCCCGCCGCCGCATAGATCGCCCCGCGCCGCGCCGCCTCGGCCACCCGCGTCCCGGGCTCGCCGACGCCCCTCAGCCACACGTCGCAGCGGGCGTTGATGAACAGGTCCGGTCCGACCGCCGCGCGGATCGCCGCGATCTTGGCCGCCAGCAGCTCCGGCGAGCCGCCCCCGTCCTCGATATTGATCCCCGCGGCCCCGGCCTCGACCAGCCGCTTCGCCGGCGCCGCGACCGCAGCCGGGTCGTCGGAGTAGCCGCCCTCGAAGTCGATCGACACCGGCAGCCCCTGCGCCGCCCGCACCACGTCCGTGCAGACCTGCAACACCCGTTCGACCGGCAGGGCGTCTCCGTCGGGCCAGCCCAGCGCCCAGGCCACGCCCGCGCTCGTCGTGGCGATGGCCTTCGCCCCCTTCGCCCGCATCAGCGCCGCCGACCCCCCGTCCCAGGCGTTGGGCAGGATCAGCAGGCCGGAACGGTGCAGATCGCGAAAGGCGGTCATGGCGTATCTCCCTGGAAGCCGGCGACTTCGCTCCGATCCGGGGGCGATGTCCGGCGGTTTTCGGACGCAATCACCGCGGAGCGGGATCCCCGGCGGCGTAGGCGGCGTTCTGGATCATCTGATAGGTCGGAGTCGCGTTGATGCACGACCCGCCCACCTGTCGGCGCGGTCGCCCCGCCTCCGCAATGTCGGCGAAGATGGCCGAACTGTCCTGGGCGCAGACCCGGCGGCGCGATCCGTCGATGCGCCGGTTCAGCGGAACCTCGTGCGGCCACCAGTCCGGATCCCAGGCGCGGCACGGATCGCTCCACGCCGCCTCCATCTGCGCCGCCTTGCTGGCCGCCAGCCGGCCCTCCTTCGGCGGCCACCAACGCTCCTCGTCCGTGCGGCCGGCGCGTTGAGCCGCATCCCACGCGCGGACCTCGTCCGGGCCCATGCCCTGAGGCGAGACAGGCGGCGGGGCCGGCGGGCCCTCGCGGACGCTGTGGCGCCAGAACCACCAGGTCCCGTCCGCCTCGCGCCACACCACCGACCGGTGGTCCGAGCTGTAGCCTCCGCCCGGCGGCATCCGCGCACGGATCACGATCGAGGCGTCCTCCGGCGGCCGCCGCGCCGCCCAGTCGGGAATGCGCACGACGTCCAGCATATCGTCGACGGGAGTCCCGGTCGCCACGGGCAGTCGCGCCCGTTCGCGCTCGAGCGCCCGGAAGTCGATGTCCTTCACCGCCTGGCACTGCGCCTGGGGCGGCCGTTGCGGAGCCGCCCCCGCCGCCGGGGTCTGCGCCCCCGCTCCGCCCGCCGTCGCCGCCTGCAGCAGCCCCAGCGTCAGCGCCGTCGCCATCCTCGCCCGTCGCATCCCGTCGTCTCCCGTTGGAGGACCAGCCTGCTTGAGGACCGCCGTCGTCGCAACACCGCAAACCTGACGCCCTGCTGACACCCTGCTGTCAGCAGCCGCCCTCCCGCATCCCCCCGCGACGCCCCGGCGTTGTGGCGTTACCGCCTCCCGCCCCCTAGATTGCTGTTCATGGCCCGTTCCCCCTCCCAGCCCGGCAAGCCCGTCCACGTCCCCAACCCCTCGGGGGTGGCGGAGGCGGCCGCGCCCTTCGTCTTCGATCCGGCGACGGCGACGAACCGCATGCCCATGTTCGCCCCCGTCGCCGGCCCGCGCCTGACGCCCGAGGAGGCCCCCGGCAAGCCCGCCGACTGGACCCCGCACCGCCCCGACCGGCCGCAGGACCGCAAACACATCCCGTTCCGGCTGGAGACCAGATACACCCCCGCCGGCGACCAGCCCGCCGCCATCAAGGAGCTCGTCGCCACGGCGAACACGGGCGAGCGCGACCAGGTCCTGCTCGGCGTCACCGGCTCGGGCAAGACCTTCACCATGGCCAAGGTCATCGAACAGACCCAGCGCCCGGCCCTGATCCTGGCCCCCAACAAGACCCTCGCCGCCCAGCTCTATTCCGAGTTCAAATCCTTCTTCCCGGACAACGCCGTCGAGTATTTCGTCAGCTACTACGACTACTATCAGCCGGAAGCTTATGTCCCGAAATCAGATACTTACATCGAGAAAGACAGCTCCATAAACGAGCAGATTGACCGCATGCGCCACTCGGCGACGCGGGCGATCCTCGAGCGGGACGACGTCATCGTCGTGGCCTCGGTCAGCTGCATCTACGGCATCGGCTCGGTCGAGACCTATACCGCCATGACCTTCACCCTGAAGGTCGGCGACCAGATCGACGAGTCCAAGCTGCGGGCCGACCTGATCGCGCTCCAGTACAAGCGCAACGACCTGAATTTCGACCGCGGCATGTTCCGCAAGCGCGGCGACGTGCTGGAGATCTTCCCCGTCCACATGGAGGACCGCGCCTGGCGGGTGCAGCTGTTCGGCGACGAGCTGGAATCGATCCAGGAGTTCGACCCCCTGACCGGCAAGAAGACCGCCGACCTCACCGAGATCACCGTCTACGCCGCCAGCCACTACGTGACCCCGCGCCCGTCCCTGAACCAGGCCATCACCGGCATCAAGGCCGAGCTGAAGGAGACGCTCGACTGGATGGTCGAGAACGGCAAGCTGCTGGAGGCCCAGCGGCTCGAGCAACGCGTGCGCTTCGATCTGGAGATGATGGAGGCCACCGGCTCCTGCGCCGGCATCGAGAACTACAGCCGCTGGCTGACCGGCCGCGCCCCGGGCGAGCCGCCGCCCACCTTCTTCGAATACATCCCCGACAACGCCCTGCTGTTCGTCGACGAGAGCCACGTCACCGTCGGCCAGATCAGCGGCATGTACCGCGGCGACTACCGCCGCAAATCCACCCTGGCGGAATACGGCTTCCGCCTGCCCAGCTGTATCGACAACCGCCCGCTGAAGTTCGACGAATGGGACGCCATGCGGCCCCAGACCGTCTTCGTCACCGCCACCCCCGGCCCGTGGGAGATGGAGCGCACCGGCGGCGTCTTCACCGAACAGGTCATCCGCCCCACCGGCCTGATCGACCCCCCGGTCGAGATCCGCCCGGTCAGCGGAACCACCCGCAACCAGGTCGACGACGTCATCGATGAGGTAAAGACGGTCGCTCGTCTCGGTTACCGGTCTTTGGTCACCGTCCTGACCAAGAAGATGGCCGAGGACCTGACCGAATACATGCACGAACAGGGCGTCCGCGTCCGCTACATGCACTCCGACGTCGACACCCTGGAGCGGATCGAGATCCTGCGCGACCTGCGCATGGGCGCCTTCGACGTCCTGATCGGCATCAACCTGCTGCGCGAGGGCCTCGACATCCCCGAGTGCGGCCTGGTCTCCATCCTCGACGCCGACAAGGAGGGCTTCCTGCGCTCCGAGACCTCGCTGATCCAGACCATCGGCCGCGCCGCCCGCAACGTCGACGGCCGCGTCATCCTCTACGCCGACCGCATGACCGGCTCGATGGAGCGCGCCATCGCCGAGACCAACCGCCGCCGCGAGAAGCAGGAGGCGTATAACGCCGAACACGGCATCACCCCGGAATCGGTCAAGCGCGACATCCGCGAGATCATGGCCAGCCCTTACGAGAGCCGCGCCCTCGACAAACTGACCGCCCCGGGCATGAAGGAGGAGTCCAAACCCTTCACCGGCTCCAACTTCCAGGCCGCCCTCAAGGACCTCGAAGGCCGCATGCGCAACGCCGCCGCCAACCTCGAGTTCGAGGAGGCCGCCCGCCTGCGCGACGAGATCAAGCGGATGAAGCTGCTGGACCTGGAGTTCGCCAATGAGGTCCTGACCGCCGAGGGGGAGACGGTCGACAAGAGCGCGCCGAAGCGGTGGCGGGCGGATGCGGCGGCGGAGAAGGCGGAGGCGTTCAGGAAGAGCAGGCTTTAGGGGGAGGCAGTTCTACAGGTCAGAGGACTAAGTATCCAACTCTGTTGCGCGATGTTTCGTTGTTAATGATTTGGGTCTAGCGAAAGAAACGGATGCAAATGCTCCGACGACTGAAACGACTGAAGGTTCGTCCCGTGTTTTGATTTGTATATGTGGCGTAGTCGCGCCAAGGTGTCTTTACCGGACATGAAGCGAACCGGATTGTTTTCAACATCCGAATGGATTTTTAGTGACGATGCGCCCAGGTCCACGCGCGCAAACCGCTTCTCCCGACGTTCGTTATCAAGGAACCGGTTGAAGCCCTTCGCTTTCTGGGACGCGAGTATATCGCTCCTCGCTTCAACAAGCAGTTCCTCGAATTCGGCTTCACCCACCGCCGGATTAGCAAATTCAAGATGCTTGGGAGAGAGGAAGTGCGATTCCACGTCAAGCCCTAAGGTCATCAGAGGTTTGGCGTGCAGGTCGATGATTTCTTGATGCCATCCCGCAGCGTCTTCATCGGACATAAAATCACGATCGCGGTGGACAAATATTTCTACATTTGGTCGTGCCGCTTTGAGAAACTTAATCAATAGTGCAGCAGATGTTGTGTTAGAACAGCCTTTATAGGACATAATTTCAAGCTTGCCAGCGATAGCATCGGTGCCATCTACAAGCATTCTTATCGGCTTTGTATCACTGTCTTCGGTAAGTAGAATTGCATCAATACCATCGACCAATATTCTTTCTTGGAGGTCTAAAGCTCCAAGTTCCAACAAGAGAGACATTTCTTGTTCGTTTTCTACAACGCTGAATGATCCTTTTGACGCAGATATGACAGAACCAATCGAGCCCATGACGTCCAATACATGACGGGAGTGCGACGCTATGACAATCTGAGTGTCGGTCTCAAAAGATATACTCTGCAGGAGTTCGCAGAGCGCTCTCTGGTTGTTTGGGTGGAGATGAGAGTCAGGTTCGTCGAGGATGAGCAACTTAGGCCGAAAATAGCTTATGTAAGAAAGTATTTGAGCGGTCTGAAGCATGCCGGTGCCCGCCAACTCAAGTGGG
This sequence comes from Brevundimonas sp., assembly GCA_004296955.1. Classification (GTDB taxonomy): domain Bacteria; phylum Pseudomonadota; class Alphaproteobacteria; order Caulobacterales; family Caulobacteraceae; genus Brevundimonas. The sequence goes on along the minus strand of SCVB01000018.1, from coordinate 153 downwards.
ATTCTGTACCACGTTGATTTATCCGTAACGTAGGCATCAATGGTTTCAGAATATTGCTCATCAAACAAAAGCTTGATTTCAATATTTGGAAATATCACATTGAAATGTCGTTGAAAGGTGGCCCAGTCGTCTGGTCGTTTTGACAATCTGTAC
>SCVB01000017.1 GCA_004296955.1 Brevundimonas sp. | reverse complement strand
TCGGCGGCGAGCCCTATGTCGCCGACCTGGCGCGCATGCCCCACCTGCTGATCGCCGGCACCACCGGCTCGGGCAAGTCGGTCGGGGTCAACGCCATGATCCTGTCGATCCTCTACCGGCACAGCCCGGCCGAGTGCCGCTTCATCATGATCGACCCGAAGATGCTGGAGCTCAGCGTCTATGACGGCATCCCGCACCTGCTGGCCCCGGTCGTCACCGATCCCAAGAAGGCCGTGGTCGCCCTGAAATGGACCGTGCGCGAGATGGAGGACCGCTACCGGCGGATGTCCAAGCTCGGGGTGCGCAACATCGCCAGCTACAACGAACGCGCCCGCGAGGCCCAGGCCAAGGGCGAGCATTTCGAACGCACCGTCCAGACCGGCTTCGACGACCAGGGCCGGCCCGTCTATGAATCCGAGAAGATCCGCCCCGAACCCCTGCCCTTCCTCGTCGTCGTCATGGACGAAATGGCCGATCTGATGCTGGTCGCCGGCAAGGACGTCGAGGGCGCGGTCCAGCGTCTGGCCCAGATGGCCCGCGCCGCCGGCATCCATCTGATCATGGCCACCCAGCGCCCGTCGGTCGACGTCATCACCGGCACCATCAAGGCCAATTTCCCGACCCGTATCAGCTTCCAGGTCACCTCCAAGATCGACAGCCGCACCATCCTCGGCGAACAGGGCGGCGAGCAGCTGCTTGGCCAGGGCGACATGCTCTACATGGCCGGCGGCGGCCGCATCACGCGCCTGCACGGCCCGTTCGTGACCGATCAGGAGGTCGACGAGGTCTGCAAACACCTGCGCAGTCAGGCCGAGCCGGACTATCTGGACCTGATCACCGACGATCCGGACGGCGACGGCGACGCGGCCTTCGACGACGAGGGCGGCGGCGGCTCGGGCGACGACCTCTACGACCGCGCCGTGGCCGTGGTCACCCGCGACCGCAAGGCCTCGACCAGCTACATCCAGCGCCGGCTGCAGATCGGCTACAACCGCGCCGCCTCCCTGATCGAGCGGATGGAGCAGGAGGGCGTCGTCAGCCCCGCCAACCACGCCGGCAAGCGCGACATCCTGGCCGGCCCGCCGCCCATGTAGCAGGCAACGGCTGCGTCCCTGCCGCGTTTGGGCCCCGTCGTCATCGCCTGAAAGCTGAACGAGGCTTCATCCGAAGGTCGGAATATGGTCAGGCTCGGGCCATGCCCGCGCCTTTCGGGTTACGCATGACGGCATGATCAACAACCATCCCGAACGGGAGAAGACCCTTATGACTGTGTCACGCCGCGCCTTTGCGCTTGGAACCGCCGCCCTTGCGGCCGTCGCCGCCATGCCCGCCGCCGCCCAGGGCGCGCTTTCGGCCGAGGACCGCGCCGTCCTGGCCCAGGCCCAGACCTATCTGCAGGGCCTGACCTCGGCCCAGGGCAATTTCGTCGAGACTTCGGGGGCCCAGCGCCGGGAAGGCCGCTTCTATCTCCAGCGCCCCGGCAAGATGCGCTTCGAATACACCAGCCCGGCCGGCCTGCTGGTCGTCTCGGATGGCTCCAACGTCAAGCGCTACGACCCCCGGCTGAACGTCTTCCGCCAGGTGCCGCTGGGGCAGACGCCCTTGTCGACCTTCCTTGCCCGCAACGTCCGCTTCGACCAGGGCGTTCGCATCGACCGGGTCACGCGCATGGCCTCCGGCGCCTTCGCCATCACCGCCCGCGACGCCCGTCGGCCCAATGAGGGTTCGGTGATCCTGTCCTTCGCCGGCAATCCGATCCGGCTGCACGAATGGACCATCCGCGACGCCCAGGGCGGCAGCACACGGACCCAGCTGACGTCCCTGAACCCGGCCCCGAACCTGGCCGCCAGCCTGTTCCAGCTGCGCGACCCGACCCGCCGGCCCGGCCGGAACTGATTTCGCCCGAGAGGCGAGCGAGCGGTTTGACATTTTTTGTCGACCGTGGCACTTTCGTCACAGGTCGGCGGGAGCCGATCTGACCCGCTACGGATTTCATCCCCTTCCCGGCGGTGAGAGAGACGAACTTTCAGCGCCCGGTCCCCCCGACCGGGCGCTTTTTTATTTGAGGGCGCTAACGCTCGCCGCGCGGCGGCTCGCTGCTTGAGCGCGAAGCCTGTGCTTGCACCAGGGGCGCGTCGGGTCGAGAAGGCGGAGCCTTCTGACCGCGCCCCCGGAAAATATGCTTCGCATCGCCACCTGGAACATCAATTCCGTCCGCCTGCGCGTCGACCAGGTCGCGCGCTTCGTCGCCGAGAGCGGAACCGACGTCCTGTGCCTGCAGGAGATCAAATGCCTGGAGGACCAGTTCCCCCGCGCCGCCTTTGAAGCCATGGGCCTGCCCCATCTGAAGATCGGCGGCCAGAAGGGCTGGCACGGGGTGGCGATCGCCAGCCGCAAGCCGATCACGGAAGCGCCCGTCCTCGACGTCTGCCGCGAGGGTCACGCCCGCTGCGTCGGGGTGACCGTCGACGGCGTCGAGGTGCAGAATTTCTACATCCCCGCCGGCGGCGACGTCGCCGACCGGGCGCTGAACCCGAAATTCGATCACAAGATGGATTTCTACGAGCGACTGACCGCCGAGATGTCGGGGCGGGACAAGCAGCGGCCGCTGGTCCTGGCCGGCGATTTCAACATCGCCCCGGGCGAGAACGACGTCTGGAACCACCGCTACATGTCGAAGATCGTCAGCCACACGCCGCTGGAGGTCGAGACCCTGCGTCGGCTGCAGGCCGCCGGCGGCTTCTGCGACGTCATCCGCGACCAGATCCCCGAGCCGCAGAAGCTGGCCAGCTGGTGGAGCTATCGCGCCGCCGACTTCCGCAAGTCGAACCGCGGCCTCCGCCTCGATCACCTGTGGACCTCGCCGGGTCTGACCCCGGCCGTGACCTCCGGCAGCGCCCGCATCCACGATACGGTCCGGGAATGGACCCAGCCCAGCGACCACGCCCCGGTGACGGTGGATCTCGCGGTCTGAGCTTCAGAACGGGAAGAAGATCGGGATGGCGATCATCGCCGCCGCCCAGGTGATCAGGTTCAGCGGCACCCCGACGCGCACGAAGTCCATGTAGCTGTAGTTGCCCATCTGGAAGACCAGCACATTGGTCTGATAGCCGAACGGCGTGGCGAAGGCGGCCGAGGCGGCCATCATCACGCACACCAGGAAGGGCCGGGGATCGACGCCGAAACTCTCGGCCAGGGCCACCGCGATCGGCGTGATCAGCACCGCGACCGTGGCGTTGGACAGCAGCTCGGTGGCGAACAGGGTGACTCCGTAGAGGATGATCAGCGCGACCAGAGGCCCGAACGGCCGGAGCACGCCGATCAGCATTTCCGCCCCGGCCGCGGCCAGGCCCGTGACCTCGATGGCCACGCCGACGACCACCATGCCGGCGATCAGCAGCAGGATCTCGGGGCGCAGACCGGCATAGGCCTCCTCAGGGGTGATGACCCGCAACAGGATCAGGGCCACAGCCCCGGCGAAGGCCGAGGCGGCGATGGGGGCGAGGCCGAGACCGGCCGAGGCGACCACGGCAACGAACACCCCGAGGGCGATCAGGGCCCGGCGCAGATGGAACGGACGGTCGGCCGCCCCGAACAGGGCCACGTCGCCCAGGTGGGCGTCGCCCGATCCGTCTGTATGGGTCCGCGCCTCGCCCAGACGCGGCAGGTTGAACGGCAGGAGGCGTCGCTTTCGCGCCGCCGCCTCGGCCGCCGCCTGGCGCCGGGCCGCTTCCATCTCGGCCAGCCGCGCCTGCTCCGCCTCATCGGCCTCCACGCTTCGTCCCAGCTGGCGGGCGCCGACGAAATAGAGCCACAGGCCGCCGACCAGGGCGATACTCAGGCCCACCGGCGTGATCTCGAACAGGCCGAAGACCGGTTGGCCGGCGTTGCGCGCCATGTCGTTGACGAGAAGGTTGGTCGATGTGCCGATCAGGGTCATCAGCCCGCCCAGCACCGAAACGTGGCTGAGCGGCATCAGGAACCGCTTCGGCGACAGCTTCAGCGACTGGGCCACGTCGCGGATCACCGGCGCGGCCAGCACCACCACCGGCGTATTGTTCAGAAAGCCGCCGAGCACGCCGCACAGGCCGATCACCGCCCAGACCCCGACCGCCCCCACCCGCGCCGCCAGCTTCGTCGCCTGCCGGATCATCAGCCCGAGCAGGCCGGACAGCTCGATGGCGTAGGCGATGACGAACAGGCCGGCGAGGGCGATGACGGCCGGGCTGGCGAAGGCTCCCTGGACCTCGACCGGCCGCACCACGCCCAGCAGGAGGAGGGCGGCGGCCGCGGTCAGGGCGACGACGTCGGCCCGGACCCGTCCGTGGACCAGCACGCCTACAACGGCGACGAGCACCAGCAGGGCCGCGATCTGGTCGAAGGTCATGCGCTCTGCTGCCTCCCCCGCCCCGGTCAGGTCAACCTTTTCGGCCGATCATCCCCATTCCAGCGATCGGCGTGCTAGGGTGGTTCCATGCTGAATCCGGTCATGCCCGCTCGGTTGGCGGTCGTCGCGGTTGCGACGGTCGGCCTCTTGCTCGTCTCCTGCCAGAGAGAGGCCGAGCCCGTCGTCCCTCCGCCCGAGGCGACCCCGCCCGCCGCCAGCAGCCCCGAGACCCCGCCCCTGAATCCCGCCGTGAATCCCGCACTGGACCGGCGCGAGCTGCTCACGGCCGTGGCCGCGGCCGCCTCGAACTACGCCGCGGGGGCCTCGGCCGCCGCCGCGGATCCGCTGGTCGGCCGGCAGTTCGACGTGCGGCTCGCCTTCGGCTGCGAGGGCCCGGAGGCGCCGCCGGCCGACGGCGCCGCGGGCGACGGCCTGGCGCGCTGGTCATGGGGGCCCGAGCGCCAGACCATCCGCCTCAGCCTGACGCCCGGCGACTGGACCCGTTCAGCCCTGATCGCCGGGGCCGGACAGGATCGCTGGGAGGCCGTCGAGGGTTTCTGGGTCGCCCGCGCATGGATGAACGCCGACGGCTGCCCCTCGGTCCGGGCCGATCCCCTGGCCAGCGGTCCGGCCGCGCCCTCGCCCCAGACGGTCGGACTGGCGGCGGTGTTCGAGGCCGGCGGCTCCCGGCTGGGCCGCCGCAACGGCCGCGCCTACGCCCATACGATCCGCGCCGCGGGCGACGCCGGGCCTGAGGCCCCGGCCGGCGGCTACAGGGTTCGTCTCGAAGGCCGGATCGCGGCCTTCCCGGACGGCCGGGCCATCCGTTGCCGCGCCGCCAATCCCGACCAGCGCCCGGTCTGCGTCGCCGCAGTCCAGCTCGACCGCGTCGCTTTCGAGACCGCCGGGGGCGAGACGCTCAGCGAGTGGCGTCCCGGCTAGGGCTGCAGCCGGTAGCCGCCGGCGTCGGTCAGCAGCAGCCGCGCCTGGCCGGGCTCCGGCTCGATCTTCTGGCGCAGGCGATAGATATGGGTTTCAAGCGTATGGGTGGTGACCCCGGCGTTGTAGCCCCAGACCTCGGTCAGCAGCTCCTCGCGCGATACGGCCTTGGCCCCGGCGCGATAGAGGTATTTGAGGATGCTGGTTTCCTTCTCGGTCAACCGGACCTTGCGCCCCTTGTCGTCGATCAGGACCTTGGCGGCGGGCCGGAACTCATAGGGGCCGATGCGGAAGACGGCGTCCTCTGACTGTTCGTGGCTGCGCAGGTGGGCGCGGATGCGCGCCAGCAGGACGGCGAAACGGAAAGGCTTGGTGACATAGTCATTTGCCCCCGACTCCAGCCCCAGCACGGTGTCGGAGTCCGAGGCCTGGCCGGTCAGCATGATGATGGGGGTCGAGACCCCGTCCTTGCGCAACAGCCGGCAGGCTTCGCGCCCGTCCATGTCAGGCAGGTCGACGTCGAGCAGGATCAGGTCGGCCCGCACCTCGCGCCCCATGCGCACGCCCTCGGCGGCGGTGGAGGCCTGCACCGGCCGGAAGGCCTCGTGCAGGGCCAGTTGCTCGGCCAGGGCCTCGCGCAGGTCGTCGTCGTCGTCGATGATCAGTATGGTCTTGGGCGTGGGCATGGGCACCAGAATGGCGAGCGTCGCCCGATCCGCCAAGGGTTGGACGGCAAGCGGGACGGTTTTCAGTCACTAGAGGGCGTTTCGGGCCCCTTTCGTTCCCCGAACAACGACGATCCGACCCGCACATGGGTCGCGCCGAAGCGGACGGCGGTCTCGAAATCGCCGCTCATCCCCATCGACAGCGTCTCGAGCCCGTGCCTCCGGGCGAGCTTGCGCAGCAGGGCGAAATGCGGCCCCGGGGCCTCTTCGGCCGGCGGAATGCACATCAGACCCTCGACCGTCAGCCCCGTCGACCGGGCGTGGTCGATCAGGGCAGCGACCCCGGCGGGCGGGACGCCGGCCTTCTGGGGCTCGGCGCCGGTGTTGACCTGGACGAGGACCCGGACCGGCTTTCCGGCGCGCGTCCCGGCCGCGGCGAGGGCGTCGGCCAGTTTCGGCCGGTCGAGAGTTTCGATGACGTCGAACAGGGCGACCGCGTCGGCGGCCTTGTTCGACTGCAGCGGCCCGATCAGCCTCAGTTCGAGGTCGGGCAGATGGTCGCGGCGCCCGGCCCAGCGCCCCTGGGCCTCCTGCACCCGGTTTTCGCCGAAGGCGCGCTGGCCTGCCGCAAGCGCGGCCTCGATCGCTTCAGGCGGCTGGGTCTTTGATACGGCGATCAGGGTCACGGCCCCGGCCCCCCGGCCGGAGGCGCGGCAGGCGGCGGCGATGCGCCGGCGGACGGAATCCAGCCGCGCGGCGACGGCGCTGGACGACGGAACGGCTTCGGGAGATGAGGAGGTCATGAACCGGGCAGACGCCGAAATCCTGTGGGAAGTCGCCAGCGTCCTCGCACGGGACGGCGCCAAAGTCAGCCGGGCAGGGCCGGACCTGCCGCCGCTGCTGTTCTTCACCGACCCGGACCGCACGCCCCGGCCGTGGGAGACGGCGGCGCGGCTGCCCGCCGGCGCGGGCGTGGTGTTCCGGCATTTTGGTCGCGCGGACGCCCGGGAGACGGCCCGGCGCCTGCGCGAGGCCACCCTGGCGCGCGGCGTACGGCTCCTGATCGGTCTCGACGCCGAACTGGCGGAGGCGGTCGGCGCCGACGGCGTCCACCTGCCGGAACGGGCCCTGGACCAGGCCGTCGGCATCGCCGCGGCGCGCCCTGACTGGCGGATCACCGGCGCGGCTCACTCCGCGTCAGCCCTGGCCAGCCCCGGACTGGACGCCCTGGTGGCCTCGCCGGTCTTTGCGGCCGGCGGCGCGTCAGCGGCGAGGCCGCCGCTGGGATTGAAGGTGTTCGCCGATTGGGTCGCGGCCGCGCCCTGCCCGGTCTATGCGCTCGGCGGGATCGACGCCGGCAAGGCGCGCGGCCTGATCGGCTCCGGCGCCTGCGGTCTGGCGGCGATTTCGGCGATCCAGGCGGCGTTCGGCCCGGACTAGAAGCGGAAGATCGATTCCAGTCGGAAGCGCGGGGCGGCGCGGCGATCGGTCTGCGGCGCGCGGGCCGGATCGCTCTCGGGCTCGGCCAGGCCGGCGGAGGCGCCGACGCGCAGGCGCGGATTGACGCGGTAATAGGCGCCGGCCTCGACGTCGCCGAGGTTGCTCTCGCGGCCCACCGGCTGGTTCAGGTTGAGGTCCAGGCCCCAGCGGCCGCGCTCGGTGAAACGCAGGCGCGACGAGCCGGGCTGGGCCGCCGCGGCGCGGGCGGCCTGGGCTTCGCTGAGGGAGACAGTGGGAACGCGGGCGCGGGCGGACGCAGCCGCTGACTGGGCGGAGGCGGAATCGGCCATGGCCAGGAGCGCAAGCCCCCCGGCCAGTCCGGCGATCACAGCGCCCGTCTTGCGCGTCATGCAGCGCATGTCCTGTCCTTCACATCACAACGGGGAACCGCTGTGATCGCCAGCAAGTAGACACCGCTGGCGAGCCCGGTCAACGAAACGGAGCCGTCAGGCCCCGGTTCCATGCGACTCTGGAGGACTCCTGTGGCGCGAGCGTCACGGGATTCGGGCCCCGCGCCTTCATCTGGCCCCCAAACGAACACGGGGAGGCGGCTCCGAATGCGTCTTCGCCTTGTCATAGCCCCTTTTCGCCGTGTTATAGAGCGACGCTTCGGCTCGGACCTTATTCGGGAGAGCCAGCGCGTGCGTTGGAACCGGTCCGCTGCACGTCACGATCGTATGGAGAAGTCTCGATGGTGCTGGTTCGCGGCGCAGCGGTCGCCCTGATCGCCTCGGGCCTGATGTTGGGCGGATGCAGCAGCCTTCCCGGCCTTCCGGGCATGGGCGGCAACACCCGCGACGCGGCATCGGCCCAGACGGGCATTGGCGTGAACGCCTATCTCTGGCGCGCCACCCTCGACACGCTGAGCTTCATGCCGCTGGCCAACGCCGACCCGTGGGGCGGCGTCATCAACTACGACTGGTACATCGACCCGCAGACGCCGAACGAGCGCTTCAAGGCGACCGTCTTCATCCTCGACCGCCGCCTGCGCGCCGACGCCCTGAACGTCAGCATCACCAAACAGGTCATGCGCGAGGGCTGCACCCCCAATCCGGCCGATCCGGACGCCGACGCCGACACGGCCGGCTGCTGGACCGGCGCCCGGGTCGCGGCCCAGACCGAGACCGATCTGGAAAACGCCATCCTGACCAAGGCGCGCCAGCTCAATCTTTCGAACGCCGGCTGAACACCCTCCCCATCGACTAGCCTCCGTCGGGCCTGTTCCTGAAGGAGCAGCCTGAAAGACTCCCGTGGCCAAGACCCCGGTTCGCTACGAACCCAAGACCGCAGAACCCCGCCAGCAGGCCCGCTGGGCGGCCGCCGACGCCTTCCGCATGCCCACCGGGGGCACGGGCCGGCCGAAATACTATGTACTGGAGATGTTCCCCTATCCGTCTGGGGCCATCCACATGGGTCACGCCCGCAACTACGTCATGGGCGACGTGGTGGCGCGGTCGAAGCGAGCCCAGGGCTTCGACGTCCTGCATCCCATGGGCTGGGACGCCTTCGGCCTTCCGGCCGAGAACGCCGCCATCGAGCGCGGCATACACCCGGGCGACTGGACCTGGGCCAATATCGCGGCCATGCGCGACCAGCTGAAGCTGCTGGGCCTGTCGCTGGACTGGAGCCGCGAGTTCGCCACCTGCGATCCGGCCTATTACGGCAAGCAGCAGGCATGGTTCCTGGAGCTGCTCAAGCGCGGCCTGGTCTATCGCAAGGACTCGGTCGTCAACTGGGATCCGGTCGACAACACCGTCCTGGCCAATGAGCAGGTGGTGGACGGCCGCGGCTGGCGCTCCGGCGCGGTGGTCGAGAAGCGCAAGCTGAACCAGTGGTTCCTGCGCATCACCGACTACGCCGACGAACTGATCGAGGGGCTGAAGGAGCTGGAAGGCCGCTGGCCCGACAAGGTCCGGCTGATGCAGGAGAACTGGATCGGCCGGTCGAAGGGCCTGCAGATGACCTGGAAATGGGCCGGAGACGCGCCCGTCGCCGCGCCCGAGGGCCTCGAGATCTACACCACCCGCCCCGACACCCTGTTCGGCGCCAGCTTCATGGGCATTGCGGCGGACCACCCGGTCGCCCGCGAGCTTGCCGGGAACGACCCGGCCGCCGCCGCCTTCGTCGCCGAATGCCGCAAGGGCGGCTCGACCCAGGCCGAGATCGAACAGGCCGAAAAGATCGGCTTCGACACCGGGCTGAAGGTCGTCCACCCGTTCGACGGCCGCGAGGTCTCGGTCTGGATCGCCAACTTCATCCTGTCGGAATACGGCACCGGCGCCATCTTCGGCTGCCCGGCCCACGACCAGCGCGACCTCGACTTCGCGCGCAAATACCGACTGCCGGTCGTCCCGGTCGTGAGACCCGATGGCGCTGGCGACGATTTCGGCGTTGAAACAGAGGCCTATGTCGGTCCCGGCCGGCTGTTCAATTCCGACTTCCTCGACGGACTCGAGATCGAGGCGGCCAAGGCCGAGGCCATTCGCCGGATCGAGACGGCGGGCGAAGGCGAGGGCGCGACCATCTATCGCCTGCGCGACTGGGGCGTCAGCCGCCAGCGCTACTGGGGATGTCCCATCCCTGTGATCCACTGCGCCAAATGCGGACCTGTGGGCGTTCCGGCCGACCAGCTTCCGGTGGAGCTGCCGAAGGATGTGACCTTCGACACGCCGGGTAATCCGCTGGACCGCCACCCGACCTGGAAGCACGTATCCTGCCCGACCTGCGGCGGCGAGGCGGTGCGCGAGACCGACACCCTCGACACCTTCGTCGATTCCAGCTGGTATTTCGCCCGCTTCACCGATCCGACGGCCGCCGATCCGATCTCCCGCGCCGCCGCCGACAAATGGCTGCCGGTCGACCAGTATATCGGCGGGGTCGAGCACGCGGTCCTGCATCTGCTCTACGCCCGCTTCATCAGCCGCGCCCTCTCGGACGCCGGCCTGATGTCGGTGCGCGAACCCTTCGCCGGCCTGTTCACCCAGGGGATGGTGGTCCATGAGACCTACCGTCGCGCCGACGGCGCCTGGGTCGAACCGACCGATGTCGAGCTGGCCAATGACGCCGGCAAACGCTCCGCCCGCCAGCTGTCGACCGGCGAAACCCTGGTCATCGGCGACATCGAGAAGATGTCCAAGTCGAAGAAAAACGTCGTCGCCCCGCAGGAGATCGTCGAGGCCTATGGCGTCGACGCCGGCCGCCTGTTCGTCCTCTCCGACAGCCCGCCCGAACGCGACGTGCAATGGACGCCGGGCGGCGTCGAGGGCGCCAGCCGGTTCGTCCAGCGCGTCTGGACCGAGGTCGACGGCTTCGATCCCGACGCCCCCGCCCATGAGTCCGACGCCGCCCTGATCCGCGAGACCCACAAGGCGGTGAAGGCCGTCTCGGAAGGCGTCAGCGGGTTCCGCTTCAACTCGGCCATCGCCAAGCTCTACGCCTTCGTGGCCGTGGTGCGCGACCATGCGGCGGCCGGCGGCGCGGCGCGGCGTCAGGCCCTCTCGGCCCTGGTTCGCCTGGTCGCCCCCTTCACGCCCCACCTGGCCGAGGAGTGCTGGACGCGGCTCGGCGAAGAGGGGATGGTGCTGGACGCGCCCTGGCCGGAATTCGACCCGGCCCTGGCGGCCGACGACGAGGTGACCCTGCCCATCCAGGTCAACGGCAAGCGCCGCGGCGAGATCCGCGTCGCCCGGGGGCTGGAGCCGGCCGAGGTCGAAGCCATCGTCCTGGCCGACCCCGACGTCCAGGCGCGGCTGGAGGGTCAGACGGTGAGGAAGATCGTGGTGGTCAAGGATCGCATCGTCAATCTGGTGGTCGGCTGATGCGCGCCCTGGCGGTCGCTCTTGTCGCGCTTGTGGGACTGGCCGGCTGCGGCTTCACCCCCCTGTACGGCCAGGCCGCGGCGGGCTCGTCCCTGTCGCGCATCGCCGTGTCTACCCAGGACGACCGTCTCGGCTATCGCGTCCGCGAGCAGCTGGAGGACGCCCTCGGCCGCGACGGCGCCCAGCCTCCCCTGTGGCGGCTCGAGACGGCGCTGGAACAGTCGCGTCGCCCGCTCGGCCGGCGTATCGACGACACCGCCACCCGCTATGAACTGACCGTTCGCGGCGCCTGGACCCTGACCCCGGTCGATGGCGGCCCGGCCCGCTCCGGCGTCGAGACCGTCACCACCACCTATGCCGCCGCCGACCAGCCCTTCGCGGCCATCGCGGCCCAGCAGGACGGCGAGGAGCGCGCCGCCGCCGAACTGGCCCGACTGATCCGGCTCGACCTGCTGCGGGCCCTTTCGGACCTGCCATGATGCACGCCCGATGATTCTGGCGAAACGCCCCGAAGTCGATCGCTTCCTCAAATCGCCGGACCGGGGCGTCCGCGCCGCCGTCATCCACGGCAAGGACCGCTCGGGCGTCGCCGAACGCGCCGAAATCCTCTGCAAGGCGATCACGCCCGATCTCAACGATCCTTTCAACGTCACCGTCCTGACCGACAGCGACATCGATGGCGACGAGGCCCGGCTGGAAGAGGCCCTGACCGCCCTGTCGATGATCGGCGGCCGCCGTCTGGTCCGCGTCCGGCTGGGTTCGGAGAAGGCCTCGATCGACAAGCTCCTGGCGGCGGCCCTCAAGGTCCATGCCGAGGGCGGCTATAATCCCGACGCCATGCTGGTCATCGAGGCCGGGGCCCTGGGCCGGGACTCGGCCCTGCGCAAGGCGGCCGAGGCGTCGCAGGGGGCGGTCGGCATCGCCTGCTACGAGGACGAGACCGGCGATGTGGCGCGGATGACGCGCGAAGCCCTGGCCGCCGACAAGGTCGGCCTGACCGGCGACGCCCTGGACCGGTTCGTCAGCCGCCTGCCGCGCGAGCGCGGGCTGATGCGGCAGGAGATCGAACGGCTGGCCCTGTATATCGGCCCGGGCTCCGGCAGGACCATAGACGTCGCCGAGCTGGAGCTGCATCTGGGCGTCGAGGCCGACGCCTCGCTCCAGGACGCGGCCCTGCAGGCCTTCGGCGGCCGGCCCGGCCCCGCCCAGTCCGGGCTGCGGCGCGCCCTGGCCGAGGGGGAATCGCCTGTCATGGCGGTGAGACAGGCCTCGATCCACCTCGGCAAGCTGCGCCGGCTCAATGTGCTTCAGTCCAATGGCGCCGGCGCCAAGGAGGCGGCCAAGGCCTCCGGCGTATTCTGGAAACAGGAGGCCGAGATGCTGCGTCAGGCGCGCAGCTGGCGGCTGGAGGACCTCGACCGGGTGCTGGACAGCGTCAACACGGCCGATGTGGCGACCAAGACGACCGGCTCGCCCGACCAGCTCATCGCCGAACGCCTGCTGCTCGAAATCTCGGCGCGGGCGCGGCGGCTGGGGCTTTAGGCGGGGTCAGCCCCGCTTCGAGGCCTTGCGGAAAGCAGGCTTGTTCGCCGCCGCGCTCTGGCGGGCCATCGACTTTTCGGCGTGCTGGGCGGGCTTGAAGCCGCCAGACGACGGCGCTCCGGACGCTGTCTTCTTGGCGGCGAGCGCCTTCTTCATGGCTTCGGCGGTCGGGTTGCTCGGCTTGTCGGTCATTCCGCCATCGTGCCACCACCGCGGCGACAGAGCCAGACCGTTGCCTCGTCCCGTGTGTAATCGCCCACGGCGTGGTCGATCACATCAAAGCCGGCCGCGGTCAGCTGCTCGCGATAGGCGGCCGTCGACAGACTCGCGTGATAGAGCGGCTCGCCGCGCCACTGGCCGATCCGCTCCCCGTCCTCGTCGCCCGAGGTGAACATCAGCACCCCGCCCGGCGTCAGATGGCGAGCGAAGACCGTGAACAGGGCGCGCTGGTCCGACCGGCTCAGGTGAAAGCTGCTGTGCCAGGCGATCAGCCCGTCGAACTGTCGCCCCAGGTCCAGACCGCGCATGTCGGCGACAACCCAGTCGTGGTCGGGAAAACGCGCCCGGCACAGGTCGATCGCTCCCGGCGAAGCGTCCACGCCGGTCACACGCTGTCCCTGTTCGATCAGATAGCGGGCGATCGGCTCGCCCGAGCCGCAGCCGAGATCCAGAAGCGATCCCGCCCGTGGCACATGGGCCAGGAACCGGTCGAGCCACGGCTTCTCGATCAGACTACGGCCCCGATCCGCATCCCAATCGGCGGCCCGGCGGCTGTAGAGATCGATGATCCCGTCCGCCGCCTTCGACATCTCAGCCCCGCATCAACCGACGGCACAGGTCGTCGAGCTGTTCGAGGGTGCCGTAGCGGATGGTCAGCTCCCCCTTGCCGCCCCGGTCGGCCAGTTCGACCTTGAGGCCGAGCGCGTCGGCCAGGTCCTGCTCCAGCGCGGCGACATCGGCGGACCCTTCGCCGCCGGTCGAAGAGGCGCCGGGCTTGCGAGCCTTCGGCCCATCGGCGGCGCGGCGGGCCAGCGCCTCGGCCTGGCGGACATTCAGTCCCTCGGCCACGACCTGGTCGGCCAGGGCGGCGGGATCGGGGGCGGTGATCAGGGCGCGCGCATGACCGGCGCTGAGCTTGCCGGTGCGGACGTGGTGCAGCACCTCCTCGGGCAGCTGCAGCAGGCGCAGGGTGTTGGCCACATGGCTGCGGCTCTTGCCGACGACGCCGGCGACCGCGTCCTGGGTGCGGCCGAACCGCTCCATCAAAAGGCGATAGGCGTCGGCCTCCTCCAACGGATTGAGGTCGGCCCGCTGGACGTTCTCGATGATGGCGACCTCGAACACCGCGACGTCGTCCATCTCCTTGATGATGATGGGCGCCTCGGTCAGCCGCGCCAGCTGGGCCGCGCGCCAGCGGCGTTCGCCGGCGATGATCTGCCATGCCCCGTCCTCGCCCGGCTGGGTGCGGACGAGGATGGGCTGCAAGACGCCCTTGTCGCGGATCGAGGCGGCCAGCTCCTCGAGGTCCTCGCGGTCGAAGATCTTGCGCGGCTGGTCCGGGTTGGGTCTCAGACTCTCGATGGGCGCCATGCGCACGCCGACAGGCGCCGGCGCGCCGTCGACCGGCGCGCTCTCGGCCACCTGTTCTCCGAGAAGGGCGGAGAGGCCCCGACCAAGGCCGCGCTGACGTTCGCTCAACTGACTGATTCCGTTCTTCTATTCATCATCACGCGGCCTGCAGCCGGCGGGATTTCTCGCGCGCCACCACCTCGCGGGCGAGGCGCAGATAGGCCTGGCTGCCGGCGCATTTCAGATCGTAGATCAGCGCCGGCTTGCCGAAGGACGGAGCTTCCGCCACGCGGACGTTCCTGGGGATCACCGCCTCATAGACCTTGTCGCCGAAATGGGCCCGTACATCCGCGGCGACCTGTCCCGACAGGGTGCTGCGCCGATCGTACATGGTCAGGACCAGACCCTGGATCTCCAGCGTCGGGTTCAGGCTCTGCCGCACCATCTCAATGGTCTTCATCAGTTGTGTCAGGCCTTCGAGGGCGAAGAACTCGCACTGCAACGGCACCAGCACGGCGTCGGCGGCGGCCATGGCGTTGAGGGTCAGCAGGTTCAGCGACGGCGGGCAGTCGATCAGCACATAGTCATACCGGGTCGTGCCGTCGGCCCCCTGCCCCTGCAGGGCGTCGCGCAGGCGGAAGGAGCGACGATCGGCCTGGCTCAGTTCGATCTCCACGCCTGACATGTCGGCGTCAGCGGGCACGATATGGAGGCCGGGCACCGTGGTGGGGACGGCGGACTCGTCGACCGACCGGCCGTCTACGATGACGTCATAGATGGTCACCCGCCGTGTTTCACGTGGAACGCCCAGACCCGTCGAGGCATTGCCCTGCGGGTCCATGTCGACAATCAGCACCTTTTCGCCGATCGCGGCGAGCGCCGTGCCGAGGTTGATCGCCGTGGTGGTCTTGCCCACCCCGCCCTTCTGGTTGGAGACGGCGAGGACGCGGGTCTTACCGGCTTTGAACACGTCGGAGGCTCCGGACGGAAACGATACGGCCGCGCGGATCACTGCGCGAGACGGAGAGGTCGCTGTCGAACTGCCAGACCTTGCGGGCGTCGATCAACTCAGCCTCCGCCTTTTCCCCCTTGAGAAACAGCCCCTGTGCGCCGCGCTGTAGATAAGGCTGTGCATAGCCCAGCAGCCGGTCCATCGGCGCGAGGGCGCGGGCGGTGACGACATCGACCTTGATCCGCTGTTCCTCGGCCCGGCCGTTGACGACCGTGGCCCGCAGCGACAGGGCGTCGACGACCTCCTGCAGGAAGCGGCAGCGCTTGCCGAGGCTGTCGATCAGCCAGACATGGCTGTCCGCCCGGTCCTTGAGCAGGATGGCGAGGACCAGACCCGGGAAGCCGGCGCCCGCGCCCAGATCGGCCCAGGTCGCGGCGCCCGGCGCCAGATCGAGCAGTTGGGCGGAATCGAGGATGTGCCGGTTCCAGACGTCAGGGATCGTGTCCGGTCCGACGAGGTTCATCACCGCATTGGCCGCGGTCAGGCGCTCGATCAGCGTCCCGAGGTCGGCCATCTGCGCCGGCGTGGCGTCGCGCAGGGCCTGAAAGCCGGCCGCATCCAGAGCGCTCACGCCGCGACCTTCGTCTTCTTCACATGCGACAGCAGAGCCGTGAGGGCTCCGGGGGTCATGCCCTCGATGCGACCGGCCTGGCCGAGGGTGCGGGGCTGGACGAGGGTCAGCTTCTCGCGCACCTCGTTGGAAAGGCTGCCGATGGCGGCGTAGTCCAGGTCCACCGGCAGGGCGAGGGCCTCCTCACGGCGCAGGGCTTCCGCGTCGGAGGCCTGACGGTCCAGATAGCCGGCGTAGCCCGCATCGATCTCCACCTGCTGCCGGACCTGGGCGGACCAACTGCGGATTTCGGGTCGGACGGCTTCAAACGTCTCCAGGGTCACACCGGGAAAAGCCAGAAGGTCGCGGATCGAGCGGCGCTGGCCGTCGGCGTTGACGTGGATTCCGAGGGCCGCGGCCTCCTTCGGCGTGAACAGGGTTTCACGTGAAACACGGGCCGCCTGTTCAAGCTGGGCGGCCTTGGCGGCATAGGCCGAGGCGCGCGTCGATGAGACGATCCCGGCGCTCATGCCGAGCGGAGTCAACCGTTGATCGGCGTTGTCGGCGCGAAGGGTCAACCTGTACTCCGCCCGGCTGGTGAACATCCGGTAGGGCTCGGTCACCCCACGTGTAACCAGATCGTCGACCATGACGCCGATATAGGCCTGGTCCCGTCCGAGCACGACCGGATCGGAACCTCCGGCTGCGCGGGCGGCGTTCAGTCCGGCCAGCAGGCCTTGCGCGCCCGCCTCCTCATAGCCCGTGGTGCCGTTGATCTGGCCAGCCAGATACAGGCCCGGGCTCTTCTTGACTTCCAGGGCCGGGGTCAGCTCGCGCGGATCGACATAGTCGTACTCGATCGCATAACCGAACCGAAACACCTCGACCGCCTCCAGCCCCGGGATGGTGCGCAGGAAGGCCGCCTGGGTCGCGTCCGACACGGAGGTGGAGATGCCGTTGGGATAGACGGTCGGGTCGTCGAGGCCTTCGGGTTCGAGGAAGATCTGGTGCGACGTCTTGTCGGCGAAGCGGACGACCTTGTCCTCGATCGAGGGGCAGTAGCGCGGGCCGCGGCCGGACAGGTGACCGCCGTAGACGGCGCTGTCGCCGAGATTGTCGGCGATGATCCGGTGCGTCTCTTCCGTCGTATGGGTCACGCCGCAGGCGATCTGGGGCACGTCAATGCGTTCGGTCAGGAAGCTGAACGGCACGGGCTCGGCGTCGGCCTGCTGCATTTCCAGCCGGTCCCAGGCGATGGTGCGGCCGTCTAGCCGGGCGGGGGTGCCCGTCTTCAGCCGGCCCATCTGAAGGCCGGCGCCATAGAGGTCGGCGGCCAGACCGGTCGAGGGGGCCTCGCCGTGACGGCCGGCCGGAATCCGCTGGTCGCCCTTGTGGATGACGCCATTCAGGAAGGTGCCCGTGGTCAGGACCACGGCGCCGGCCCGGAGCTCGACCCCCTCCCCGGTCACGACGCCGACCACCCGGCCGCCGTCGAGGATCAGGCTTTCAGCCGTGCCCGCCATCAGGTTCAGGTTGGGCGTCTGCGCCAGTTCGGCCTGCATGGCCTCGCGATACAGGCGGCGATCGATCTGGCTGCGCGGTCCCTGGACCGCCGCGCCCTTGGAGCGGTTCAGCAGACGGAACTGGATCCCGGCACGGTCCCCGAGCCGCCCCATCAGTCCGTCCAGGGCGTCGATCTCGCGCACCAGATGGCCCTTGCCGAGACCGCCGATGGCCGGGTTGCACGACATCTCGCCAATGGTCTCGAGCTTCTGGGTCAGCAGCACCGTACGCGCGCCGGCGCGCGCAGCCGCGGCCGCGGCCTCGCAGCCGGCGTGGCCGCCGCCGATGACGATGACGTCGAAGGTCTTCATGGGCGGCCACATAGGGCAAAACGGTCCCATCCGCCACCTTGGCCGCGCGGCGGTTTCACGTGAAACGGATCATTTGCCGATGCAGAAGGTCGAGAAGATCTCACCGAGCACGTCCTCCACCCCGATCGCTCCGGTAACCCGGGACAGGGCGTCGGCCGCGCGGTGCAGATCGGCGGCCGCCATTTCGGGGGCGATGTCCAGCGCGGCCCGGCCCGCCTCGACGGCGGCCAGCGCCTCGCCCAGTCGACGTCGGTGTCTCTCTCGTGTGACCGCCGGAAAATCCGCGCCCGAAAGGTCCCGCGCCAGCCGGGCGGCGATCCAGTCGTGCAGGGCGACCAGCCCCTCCCCGCTGGCGGCGCTGATGGAAAGCGTCTCAAGCCCCGCGACTGACGCGGCCGGGCCGAGGTCGGACTTGGCGAGGACCAGCAGGTCGCCCGGCCGGACGAAGGCGGCGGCTTCGCCCTCGGCGTCCCCGGGACTGCGGACCCACAGACGCAGGTCCGCCGTTTCGGCCCGCGCCCGGGCGCGCCGGACGCCCTCGGCCTCGACCGGATCCTCGCTGGCGCGAAGACCGGCCGTGTCCGACAGGGTGACGGCGTGGCCGCCGATGATCAGGTCGGCGTCCAGCACGTCGCGCGTCGTCCCGGCGATCGGGGTGACGATGGCCGCCTCGCGCGCGACCAGGGCGTTGAACAACGACGACTTGCCGGCGTTGGTCTCGCCGATCAGGACGATCCGGTAGCCCTCGCGCACCCGCTCGCCGCGGCGGGCGTCGGCCAGGGCCGCCTTCAGGTCGGCGATCAACCGGTCCAGGACCGGACCGGCGGTCCGGGCGAGCTGGTCGGGAATCTCCTCGTCAGGAAAGTCGATCTCGGCCTCGACCAGGGCCAGGGTGGTCAGCAGATCGCGGCGAAAGCCGGCGTAGGTCTGGCTCAAGGCGCCGTCGAGTTGCCCCAGGGCCTGACGCGCCTGGGCGGCCGTCTCGGCGTCGATCAGATCCGCCACCGCCTCGGCCTGGGCCAGGTCCATCCGGCCGTTCTCGAAGGCACGCCGGGTGAACTCCCCGGGCTCGGCCGGCCGGAGCCCGAGCGCCGCCAGGGCCTCTCCCGCTGCCTCGATCACGGCGCGGCCGCCGTGCAGATGCAGTTCGGCGCAGTCCTCGCCGGTGTAGGAATTCGGCGCCGGGAAGCGGAGCACCAGCGCCTGATCGATGGTTTGGCCGTCATGGGCGAGATCGCGCAGGGAGGCCTGCCGCGGCTTCAGGTCGCCGGCGCCGAGCGCGGACAGGGCGGCCTCCGTCGCCGGACCGGACAGGCGCAGAATGGCGATGGCCCCGCGGCCGGGCGGGGTGGCGAGGGCGAAAATGGTGTCGGTCACGCCGTGTCTCCTCCCCACAACATGGGGAGGGGGACCGCGAAGCGGTGGAGGGGTTTCGCCATATCCGACGGTGTCCGGGGTTTCACCCCTCCACAATCCTTCGGATGGTCCCCCTCCCCATGTTGTGGGGAGGAGACAAGCGTCACGGCTTGACGGCCGCTTCCATCAGTTTGCGGAACTGGTCCTGGGCATGCATGCCGAAGCTGGTCCAGGTCTTCATCAGTTCGTCGGGCTGCATGGCGGACATGTTTTCGTCCATGCGCTTTTTCATCTCGGCGACGAGATGGTCGTTGAGCGGCTCGACATTGGGCAGGCCGAGGAAGGCCCGCGCCTCCGCCGGTTCGCATTCGATCTCGATATTGACCTTCATCGTCCCGCTCCTGTTTCACGTGAAACAGCGGCCATACCGCCGTCAGGTGTTCATCGACTGGAAGAAATCGGCGTTGTTCTTGGACTGGCGCAGCTTGTCGATGAGGAATTCGATCGCGTCCTGCGGGCCCATCGGATTGAGGATGCGGCGCAGGACATAGGTCTTGGCCAGCTGGTCCTTCGGCGTGGTGAGCTCTTCCTTGCGGGTGCCCGACTTGAGCACGTCGATGGCCGGGAAGATGCGTTTGTCAGCGACCTTGCGGTCCAGCACGATCTCCGAGTTGCCGGTGCCCTTGAACTCTTCGAAGATCACCTCGTCCATCCGCGAGCCCGTGTCGATCAGGGCGGTGGCGATGATGGTCAGCGACCCGCCCTGCTCCACATTGCGCGCCGCGCCGAAGAAGCGCTTCGGCCGCTGCAGGGCGTTGGCGTCGACGCCGCCGGTCAGGACCTTGCCCGAGGACGGGACGGTGGCGTTGTAGGCGCGGCCCAGGCGGGTGATCGAGTCCAGCAGGATGACCACGTCGCGCTTGTGCTCGACGAGGCGCTTGGCCTTTTCGATGACCATTTCGGCGACGGCGACGTGGCGGGTGGCCGGCTCGTCGAAGGTCGAGGCGATGACCTCGCCCTTCACCGTGCGCTGCATGTCCGTGACTTCTTCAGGCCGTTCGTCGATCAGCAGGACGATGAGGAAGACTTCCGGATGGTTCTTCTCGATCGACTTGGCGATGTTCTGCAGCATCACCGTCTTGCCGACGCGCGGCGGGGCGACGATCAGGCAGCGCTGGCCCTTGCCGAGCGGGGCGACGATGTCGATGACCCGGCCCGAGCGGTCCTTCAGCGTCGGATCCTGGATTTCCATGTGCAGCCGCTCTTCGGGATAGAGCGGGGTCAGGTTGTCGAACAGGACCTTGGTCTTGACCGTTTCCGGGTCCTCGAAATTGATCGTGTCGACCTTGAGCAGGGCGAAATAGCGCTCGCCCTCGCGCGGACCGCGGACGGCGCCGTGGATGGTGTCGCCCGAGCGCAGGCCGAAACGGCGGATCTGCGACGGCGAGACATAAACATCGTCCGGCCCCGGAAGATAATTGACGTCCGGGCTGCGCAGGAAGCCGAAGCCGTCCGGCAGAATCTCCAGCACGCCGTCGGCGATGATCTCGACCTCCTCGTCGGCCAGGGCCTTGAGGATGGCGAACAGCAGGTCCTGTTTGCGCAGATTGCCGGCGTTCTCGATCTCGAGGCTTTCGGCGAAGGCGACCAGATCTTCCGGCGTCTTCTCGTTCAGCTCCTGCAGGGTGATGCGGCCGTTGGGGACGATCGGCTCGCCGTCGTCGTCGTCGTCGCCATGCTCCTGGTCGACCATCGGCAGGTCGGACGCGGCCAGTTCATTGCCGACCTCGGGCGCTTCGGCCTCGGCGGTCGCATCGGTCTCGGGCGTGTCGGTGATATCGGTCATGGCGTGCAATCAAAAGCATCGCCGCGGCGACGAGGGCGTCGCGCGGGCGGTAAAATCCAGCGATGTCTGGCCTTGCGGCCGGGTGGGAAGGCGACGGGTCGTCCCGGCGAGATCGGCGGGCGTCGCAAAGAGTGGGACCGCCCCAGACTCCTGCAGGACGGTTCGCGGCCAGCGAAACCACGCGGGGGGCCTCAGGTCAAGCGGAGCGGCTCAGCCGAAGGTCCATTCCGTCGTCACCGACAGGACCATGACGATGGCGATCAGGAACGGGATCTCATTGGTCATGCGCCAGAATTTGCCCGACCGGGTCGAGGTCCCGGCGGCGATCTTCCGGCGTTCCCCGGCGAGGAAGCCATGCCAGGCCGACAGGGCGAGGACCCCGGACAGCTTGGCGACCATCCACGGCTGAAGCAGGATGCTCCAGTCCGATCCCTCGCCGGCGCGCAGCCACAACAGCCACCCGCCGAAAACGAAGGCCACGATCATGGCCGGATTGATGATGATGCGCAGGAGCCGGGTCTGCCACAGGCGCAGCAGCCCCTGCATCTCCGAGCGCAGGGGTTCGGCCTTGCCGGCCTGTTCCGCGTCATAGGCATAGAGCCGGGGCAGGAACAGCATGCCCGCCATCCAGGCGATCACCGCCAGGATATGCAGGCCGCGGACGAGGTCATAGGCGTTCACGCGGCTTCCCTTTCCTTGCGGTGCGGACAGGCCTTCCAGCCGCCCCGGCAGCCGGGGCCGAAGGGCGCGACGCCGCCCCGCCCGAGGGCCTCCACCGTAGCCCTGGCCAGGGTCTCGATGAAGGGGGCGGCGAGCCCGACCGCGGGCGCGCGCAGATAGCGCGCCACGCCGAGGCTGTGGGCCAGTTCGGCGTATTCGATGTCCAGCTCGACCAGGGTCTCGATGTGTTCCGAGACGAAGGCGACCGGCGTCACCACCACCCCGACCCCGTCGCGGCCGGCCTGGGCGATCGCCTCCGACGTCGACGGCCCCAGCCATTTCATCGGCCCGACCCGGCTCTGGTAGCAGATCGCCCAGGCGTCATCGGCCAGGCCGACGCGGGCCGCGATGGCGGCGCAGGTGGATTCGATCTGCTCCTGATAGGGATCGCCCTTCTTCGCGATCAGGCTTTCCGGAATGCCGTGGGCCGAGAACAGAACCCGGACCGGGCGGTCGGCCGCCTCGGCCAGCCTGTCCCGCACCCCCGCCGCCTGGGCCTCGATCCAGCCCGCGGCCTCGGGATAGCAGCAGACGGTCCGGCTGACGCCCGACCCCGCATAGACCTCGGCCCAGCGTTTGAGGGAGGATTCCGTCGTTGTGGTCGAGAATTGCGGATAGAGCGGCAGGAGGACGATCTCGTCGGGACCGAAGGCGGCCACGTCCACCGCGGTCTCCTCGCTCAGGGGCGACCAGTAGCGCATGGCGATGAAGGCGCGGACCTCGTCGTCCGGCAGGAGACCGGCCACGGCCTGCTCCAGGGCGGCGGCCTGGCGGCGGGTCTCGGGCAGCAGGGGCGAGCCGCCGCCCATCAGGGCGTAGTTGGCCTGGGCGGCCTTCTCCCGACGGCTGGAGATCAGGCCCGCCAGCAGGGTCCGGAACGGCGCGGGCAGGCCGATGATGGCCGGATCGCTGAACAGGTTGAACAGGAAGGGCCGGACCGAGGCCTGGTCGTCGGGTCCGCCGAGGTTGAACAGCACCACCGCGATGCGGCGCCCCGCCGGGACGGTCATCGGGCGCCGATCCGCTTCAGGACCTGTTCGACATGGGCGATGGGCACGTCGGGCAGGATGCCGTGGCCGAGGTTGAAGATCCACGGCCCCTGCCCCCAGGCCTCGAGCAGCTGGTCGACGCGGCGGTCCAGCATCGGTCCGCCGGCGCGCAGCAGCAGGGGGTCGAGCGCGCCCTGGATCGGCTTGATCGCCTGGACCCGCTTGCCGACTTCCAGCGGACAGGCGGTGTCCAGCGCTACGGCCTGGACGTCGCATTCGGCGGCGTAGCGTTCGGCCAGCGCCGCCGAGCCGCGCGGGAAGCCGATCAGGGGGGTGGTGACGCCCAATTCGCGCACACGCCGGACCAGTTTCTGGTGCGGTCCCAGGACCAGGCTTTCGAACAGGTCGTCGGGCAGGCCCTCGGCCCAGCTCTCGAAGATCTTCAGCACCTGGGCGCCGGCGTCGGCCTGCATCTTCAGATAATGGGCCGTGGCCTCGACCAGGACGTCCAGCACGGCCGCGACCTTCTCCGGCTCGGCATAGGCATAGGTCCGGGCCTGGGCGCGCTCGCCCTTGCCGATGGTTCGGGCGGTGCCGTCCAGCATATAGGTGGCCACCGTCCACGGGGCGCCCGCAAAGCCAATCAGCGCCCGTTCCGGCTCCAGCTGCGACCGCACCAGGGACAGGGTCTGGCCGACCTGTTTCAGGGCCTCGCCGGCCCCCGCCGTCAGCTCCCGCATCGAGTCGACCGAAGGCAGGGCGCCGAGCCGGGGTCCCTCGCCGGCCTCGAACCAGACCTCCTGGCCCAGGGCCTGGGGGATCAGCAGGATGTCGGCGAAGACGATGGCCGCATCAAAGCCGAACCGCCGCATCGGCTGCAGGGTCGCCTCGGCGGCCTTCTCGGGATCGAGGCAGAAGGAGATGAAGTCCGGCGTCGTCGCCCGCAGCGCCCGGTATTCCGGGAGGTAGCGCCCGGCCTGTCGCATGAACCATACGGGCGGTCGGGCCGTCGCCTCGCCGGCGAGAACCTTGAGAAGCAGGGGGGTGTCGGGGGAAACGGTCATCTGCTTCTGGTCCTACCGGCGGGCCCGGTCACGCTCAACCCCGTCCGTGTCGCACCCTTCCAATCCTTCTCAAGAAAAGAGTCTTGAGATTCGGAGGTAGAAGGCAGGGCGGGGGACGACGGGGACAAGTCGGCCCTTTTCTCCGGTCCAGGAGCAGTTTTCCGGAATCCGTCACCATCGGACGGGCCGGTCTCCACCGGGCTGGTGAAAGCGGGGATAAATCCTAACGAGGCCTTAACGACGGGTTTTGGCGGGCGCAGCGCGGCGGGCGGCCTGGGCGCCGTTAACGTCTCGTTAAGGATCTCCACAGGCCAATCGGCGGGCGGGCTGGCCCTTGGGACGAATCCCGCCGGTCCCCGGGCGGCCGTCCACCTCTGTCCCCGCTCGCGGCCCGCCTCCGGCCCGGCTATAGGAAAAGGCGCCCCGGTCGCCCCCGACGGCGCCCCGTCCCGTCCACAGGAGTCTCGCAATCATGGACAGCCGCCGATGAGCGCAGGATCGTCCGGCCCGGGCCGCGCCTCGGGCCCCTCGCGGCTGGCGACCTATTTCCACGTCCATCTGGTCTCGGACTCCACGGGCGAGACCCTGAACGCCATGGCCAAGGCCGTCGTCGCCCGTTTCGACGGGGTCATTCCGATCGAGCACATCTACGCCCTGGTGCGGTCCGGCAAGCAGATGGAGCGTGTGCTGGACGAGGTCGCGGCCTCGCCCGGCGTGGTCCTGCATACCCTGGTCGACCGCGAACTGCGGGAACAGCTGGAGGACGGCTGCCGCAAGCTGGACATGCCCCAGATCGCGGCCCTGGACCCCCTGGTCGGCGCCCTGTCGCGCTATCTCGGCGCGGCCCTGTCGACCCGGGTCGGGGCCCAGCACGCACTGGACACCGACTATTTCAACCGCATCGCCGCCCTCGACTACGCCATGGCCCACGACGATGGCCAGGGCACGTCGATCCAGCTGGAAGGGGCGGACGTGGTCCTGTGCGGGGTCAGCCGCACCTCCAAGACCCCGACCTGCATCTATCTGGCCCACCGCGGCATCCGCGCCGCCAATGTGCCGCTGGTGCCGGGCCAGGAAGACGGCGAGCGGCTGGTCGGGCTGAAGAACCCGCTGGTCGTCGGCCTGACCGTCTCGCCCGACCGGCTGGTGCAGATCCGCAAGAACCGCCTCGACGGTCTGAACGCCAACCAGCCCAGCGCCTATATCGACCATGAGGCGGTGCGCGAGGAGACGGTGAAGGCCCGACGCGCCTTCGAACGGCGGGGCTGGCCGGTCATCGACGTGACCCGCCGCTCGGTCGAGGAGACGGCCGCCGCCATCATCAACCTGCTGAACGAACGCCGCACGCGCCGGCTGGGGGCGGCCTGGTGACCGCGCCCTCCGAACGGCTGATCCTGGCGTCGAAGAGCGCGGCGCGGCGGTCCATGCTGTCCGAGGCGGGCGTGAGCTTCGCCGTCCAGGTCGCGGATGTGGACGAGGACGCGGTCAAGGCCGTCCACGATCCGGCCGACGCCGCCGGGCTGGCGGTCGAACTGGCGCGGGTCAAGGCGCTGGCGGTGTCCCGACACGATGCGGACGCCTGGGTGCTGGGCGCCGACCAGACCCTCTCCTTCGACGGCGGACTGGTGTCGAAGGCCGGGTCGCTCGGGGAAGCGCGCGGCCGGCTGCAGGCCATGCGCGGACGGACGCACCAGCTGCATTCCGGCGCCGCCCTGGCCCACAAGGGGCAGGTCGTCTGGTCCGGCGTCGATACGGCGACGATGCGGGTGCGCGACTTTTCGGACGCCTTTCTGGACGCCTATCTCGCGACCGAGGGCGAGGGCCTGCTGGCCTGCGTCGGCGCCTACCGGCTGGAGGGCATGGGGTCGCAGCTGTTCGAGGCGGTGGAGGGCGACTATTTCACCGTCCTGGGCCTGCCTTTGTGGCCGGTGCTGGCCGAGCTGCGCCGCGTCGGGGTGCTGAGGTCGTGACCGTGAAGGCCGGCGTGGCCGGGCGACCGATCGGCCACTCCCTCAGTCCCCTGATCCACGGCGACTGGATCGCCGCCGCGGGGCTGGACGCCGACTATCGCGCCTTCGAACCGGCCGATGCGGCGGCCTTCGCCGCCCTGGTCGCGGAGGGTCGCGCCGGGCGTCTGCGGGGGCTGAACGTCACCGCCCCGTTCAAGGAACAGGCGCTGGCGCTGGCGGACGAGGCCAGCAAGACGGCCCGCGCCTGCGGCTCCGCCAATCTGCTGATCTTCGAGGCGGGACAGGTCCGGGCCGACAGCACCGACGGCGTCGGCCTGATGGCGGCGCTGGCCGAACAGGCGCCGGCGCTGGACGTTCGCGATCAGGCAGTCGTCGTGCTCGGCGCAGGCGGCGCGGCGAGGGCCGCTGTGGCGGCCCTCATCGCCGCCGGCGCGCGCGTCGGCGTCCTGAACCGGACCCGGGCCCGGGCCGGGATCCTGGCGGAAGACCTCGGCGCGACGGTGGTCGGGACGGAGGCCCTCGGCGCGGCGGTCCTGGTGGTCAACGCCCTCAGCGTCCCGCCCGAAATCCCCATGTCCCAACTGCGGGACGACGCTGTCCTGATGGACATGACCTATCGCCCGCTCGAGACGGCCTTCCTGGCCGAGGGCCGGGCCCGCGGGCTGGCGACCGTCGATGGACTGGCCATGCTGATCGGCCAGGCGCGGCCTTCGTTCAACGCCCTGTTCGGCCGGGACCCGCCCGCGGCGGACGTCCGGACGCTGGCCCTGGCCGCTCTCGGAGAGACGCCATGATCGTGCTCGGCCTGACCGGCTCCATCGGCATGGGGAAGTCGACGACGACGGCGATGTTCGCCGACGCCGGCGCCCGGGTGTGGAACGCCGACGACGCCGTTCACCGGCTCTATGCGAAGGGCGGGGCCGCTGTGGACCCGGTGGGCGCTGCCTTCCCGGGCGTTGTGGTCGACGGCGCGGTCGACCGGATCCGTCTGGCCGAGGCTCTCGGCCGCGACGGCGAGGCCTTCCGGCGGCTGGAGGCGATCGTGCATCCGCTGGTGCTGAAGGGGCGGCTCGACGATCTGGCGGCGGCGGAAACCCGCGGCGTGAAGCTGGCGGTGCTCGATATCCCGCTGTTGTTCGAGACCGGCGGCGATGCTGCGGTCGACGCCGTGGTGGTCGTCACCGCTCCGGCCGAGGTCCAGGCGGCGCGGGTGCTGGCCCGGCCGGGCATGACCCGCGAGCGGTTCGAGGCCATCCTGGCGCGGCAGCTGCCCGACGCCGAAAAGCGCCGGCGCGCCGACTTCGTCATCGACACCGGCGTCGGGCTGGAGGCGGCGCGGGCGCGGGTGAATGAAATCGTGGGGATGGTTCTCGCCCCGGGGTGGACGCCGCCCCGGCGCGGTCTTCCGAAATCGGGCGAACCGTCCCAATAAGGGTCCATGTCCCGCGAAATCGTCCTTGATACCGAGACCACCGGCTTCGACCCGCGCACGGGCGACCGGATGATCGAGGTCGGCTGTATCGAGATCGAGGACCTGTTGCCGACGGGGCGGACCTTTCACCGCCTGATCCATCCCGAACGCTCGATCCCGGCCGACGCCATCCGGGTGCACGGCATTACCGATGAAAAGGTCCGCGACGCCCCCAAATTCGCCGAGATCGTCATCGACCTGTGCGACTTCATCGGCGACGCCCCGATCATCGCCCACAACGCCCAGTTCGACCGCAACTTCATCGACCATGAATTCGGCCGCTGCGGCCGCGCCCTCTTCCCCGAGGACCGCTGGATCGACACGCTGAAACTGGCCCAGACCCGCTTTCCGGGCATGGCCAATTCGCTCGACGCCCTGTGCAAGCGGTTCAAGGTGTCGCTGGTCGAACGCACCCTGCACGGCGCCCTGATCGACGCCCGGCTGCTGGCCGAGGTCTATCTGGAGCTCAAGGGCGGCAAGGAGCGGCGGCTGGACCTGTCGGCGTCGCGGACGGTGACGGCGGCGGCCGCAGCGGTCGCCGCCCAGGGCTACGGCCCCCGGCCCCGGCCCCTGCCGGTCCGGACCAGCGAGGCGGAGCTGGCCATCCACCTCGCCTTCCTGCAGGCCAATCTGAAGGACCGGTCGCTGTGGGCGGCCTACGGGGTGGAAGCCTAGGGCGCCGTCCCTACGCCTGTCCGGCTTCCGCCGGGCCGCGGGCGATGGACTGCTGGCGGGCGACGTAGATGCCGGCGAAGTCGATCGGGTCCAGCATGAAGGGCGGGTAGAAGCCGCCGTCCGAGGTCGCCCGGGCGATGATCTCGCGGGCGAACGGGAACAGGTAGCGCGGGCATTCGATGAGCAGCAGCGGCTCGATGTCCTGCTCGGGCACGCCCTGCAGGGCGAACAGGCCGCCGTACAGCAGCTCGATGTTGAAGACCGTCATGGCCTCGGTGGTGGCCTTGATGGTCAGGCGCAGATCGACCTCGAACAGACCGTCGGGCCGGCCCTGGGCGTTCATCTCGACGCCCATGTCGATGCCGGGCTTGCCGTCGACGCGCAGGCTGTCGGGGGCCTTGGGGTTCTCGAAGGAGAGATCCTTGACGTACTGGGCCACGATGCGGAAGCCGGGACCGGACGGGGCCTGCGGGGCGGCGGTCTTGGCGTCGGAAGGAGGCGCGGCGTCGGTCATCGGTCGGTCTGTCTGAAAGAGTGGGCGACGCCGGAATAAGGCGCCGGGAAGGCGCGGCGACTAGCACGAGGCGCAGGGTGCGGCAACGATGCTCGCCTGCGGGCAGGGCGGTTCCGGTTGCGCGTCCCCATATCAGCCCCTAATCGTCTCCCCTCGCGTCCGGCTCCCGCCCGGCCGCCAGCCAAGGATTGCCAGTGCCGCCGGTTCAGATCCAGATCGTCATCTTCGCCGTGATCGCCGCCGTGGTCCTGTTCCAGCTCTATAATGTGCTGGGCAAGAAGGTCGGCCGCCAGCCGGAGGACGACGCCCGCGCCAAGCCCGCCCTGGCCCCGGCCGCCTCCGCCGCCGACCAAAGCCCCGGCCGGCCCAATGTGCTCGACGCCGTCACCCTGGCCTCCATCGCCGGTCTGAAGGCCCGCGACCCCGCCTTTGACCCGCTGCGCTTCCTCGAAGGCGCCCGCCAGGCCCATGAAACCATTGTCCGCGCCTACGCCGCCGGCGATCGCGAGACCCTGAAGCCGCTGCTGACCCCGACCGTCATGGCCTCGTTCGAGGCCGGCATCGCCGCGCGCGAGAGCCGCGGCGAGACCGAGGTCGCCGAATTCCTTCACCCGGCCCGGGCCGATCTGGAACTGGCCTCGGCCGAGGAGAACCGGGCGACGGCCAAGGTCCGTTTCCTCGCCGAACTGCGCAATACGGTGACCTCCGCCGACGTTTCCGCCGAGCCGCAGATCGAGGAACGCCGCGTCGCCGAACTGTGGACCTTCGAGCGCACCCTGGGCGCCAGCGATCCCAACTGGGTCCTGGCCCGCACCGAACCCGCCGCCGCATGATGTCGGGCGGCGCGCGCCGCCGGGGGCTTTCCGGCGCGACGGTCCTTGTCGGCCTCGCCTTGACGCTCGCCGCCTGCGCCACAACGCCGACCGCCCCGCCGGTTTCGCCGGAGACGGGGACGACGGCTCCGGCCCCCGCGCCGTCGCCCGGACCCGCCCCGGCTCCGGAAGGGCAAGGCCCCGCGACCCTGCCCGGCTGGAACGACGAGGACCATCTGGCGGCCTTCGAGGCCTGGGCCGCCGGTTGCGCCGTCGCCCGCGACGCCGCCTCCCGCACCCAGTGCGCCCGGGCCATGCACATCAAACAGACCTCGAAACCCGTGACCCCCTCGATGGCGCGGGCCTTCTTCGAGAGCGGCTTCACCGTTGTGGCGGCCGTGACGGCGGACGGCGGTCCGGGCCTGCTGACGTCCTATTTTGCGCCGGAGTACGCCGCCCGCCACGCCCCTGACGCCGAGTTCGACATGCCCGTCCTGCCGCGTCCGGCCTACTGGACGCGCGGCGACGTCATGGCGGTCCGCGCCGATATCGAGGCGGCGCCCCGCGAGGAGCTGGAGGCTTCCGCCCTCGCCTGGATGCGGGCCGAAGACCTGTTCTTCATGCAGATCCAGGGCTCGGGATACCTGACGTTCGAGGACGGAACCACGGCTCGCGCCGCCTATGCCGCCGACAACGGCCGGCCGTTCACCGGCATCGCCCGGCCGATGGCGGAACAGGGGCTGTTGCCGGCCAACGGCACCTCGGGCGAGGCGATCCGCGCCTGGCTGGCGGCCCATCGCGGTCCCGAGGCGCGGGCGGTGATGGCGCTGAACCCCCGCTACATCTTCTTCGCGGTCGACCCGGACGACGGCGGCCATCCGAACGGGGCGGCAGGGATTCCGCTGATCGCCCGCCGCTCGATCGCGGTCGACCCGGCCCACTGGCGCTATGGCGACCTGGTCTGGATCAGCGCCGACGGAGGCAATCTGACCGGGGCCCGGGCCAGCTATCAGGGTCTGGTGATGGCGCTGGACACCGGCTCGGCCATCCGCGGCCCGGTCCGCGCCGACTTCTACATGGGCCGCGGCGCGGCGGCCGGCGAGGAGGCGGGGTCGGTGCGCCATCCGCTCAGGATGTGGCGGCTGGTTCCGCGGGACCGCTAGAGACAGATTAGCTCCACCCGGTTTTCGCCGTCGGTGAACCAGAGCTCGGCCATGCTCAAAGCATCGGCCAAGGGCTCGTCCGGATGAGAACTGGTGGTGACAAAGCGGGCCTTGTCCGAGCCATCGCCAACGACAAGTTCGTCAATCTCGTTCTCGATCTCGACGCAACCGTCGCCGACGACAGCGATCAACTCCACCCGATCCATGAGGCATTCCTCGACGAATGGGGCAAGTCGCTCGGGGTGTTTCAACGGAAGCAGAAGCACAACCTTCGCCGGATAGGGGGGCCGGAACGAACTCACCGCCGCCGCAACCCGCCCAGCAGACCCCGGAGCAGTTCCCGCGTGATCGTGCTGCCTGCCGTGCGCAGGACGGATTTGGTCGCGGCCTCGATCGGGGTTTCGCGGGTCGAGCGGCGGGCCGGGGCGCGGGGGCGGGCGGATTCGCGCTCGTACCGGGCCTGCTCGCGCGCCTCCAGCTTGTCGCGGGCGGCGGCGGCCTTTTCGGCGTCTTTCGCGGCCAGGGCGTCGGCCTTGGCGCGCGCCTCGGCCAGTTTCGCCTCGGCGGCCGTCTGATCCGCCTCGCCCCGGCGGGCGGCGAGGATTTCCTCGGCGGATTCGCGGTCGACCACGGCCTCATAGAGGCCGCGCACCGGACTGGCGGCCATGACGGCGGCGCGTTCGGCGTCGGTGGCGGGGCCGAGGCGGCTGTCGGGCGGGCGGATCATGGTGCGGGCCACGACATGCGGGGCGCCCTTTTCGTCGAGGGTCGAGACCAGGGCCTCGCCGACGCCCAGACCCTGGATGGCCTCGGCGGTGTCAAAGGCGGGATTGGCGCGGAAACTGTCCGACGCCGCCCTCAGCCCGCGCTGTTCGGCGGGAGTGTAGGCGCGCAGGGCGTGCTGGATGCGGTTGCCCAGCTGGGCCAGGACGCTGTCGGGAATATCGGCCGGGTTCTGGGTGACGAAATAGACGCCGACGCCCTTGGAGCGGATCAGCCGGACGACCTGTTCGACCTTTTCGCGCAGGGCGTCGGGCGTGTCGTTGAACAGCAGATGGGCCTCGTCGAAGAAGAAGACGAGGCGCGGCTTCTCGGGGTCGCCGACCTCGGGCAGCTGTTCGAACAGTTCCGACAGCAGCCACAGCAGGAAGGCCGCGTAGAGGCGCGGACTGGCCATCAGCTTCGTGGCGTCCAGCACATTGACCTGGCCGCGGCCGTCGAGGCCGGTGCGCATCATGTCCTCCAGCCGCAGGGCCGGTTCGCCGAAGAAAGCCTTGCCGCCCTGCTGCTCGAGCTGAAGGATGGCGCGCTGGATGGAGGCGATGGAGGCGGGGGCGACATTGCCGACCTCGCGGCCGATGCGGTCGGCGTTCTCCCCGACATGGACCAGCATCGCCCGCAGGTCGTCGAGGTCGAGCAGCAGCAGGCCTTCCTGGTCGGCGACATGGAACAGCACCGACAGCACGCCTTCCTGCACCTCGTTGAGGTTCAGCATCCGGGCCAGAAGCAGGGGCCCGATCTCGCTGACCGTGGTGCGGATCGGGTGGCCCTTGAGGCCGTAGAGGTCCCAGAACACCGTCGGGGCGGCCCGGGGCGTCAGGGTCAGCCCCATGCCGGCGGCGCGGGCCAGCAGTTTCTCGTTCGGCGATCCCGGCACGCAGATGCCGGACAGATCGCCCTTCACATCGGCGCAGAAGACCGGCACGCCGGCGTCGGAAAAGCCCTGGGCCATGATCTGCAGGGTGACGGTCTTGCCCGTGCCGGTGGCGCCGGCGACGACGCCGTGACGGTTGGCGCGGTGGAACAGCAGCTGTTCCGGCCGGCCAGCGCCGCTGTCCGAGGATTGGCCGAGGAACAGGCCGGGGGCGGCTTCAGACATGGGAACTCCGGGCGGGGGGCGGCGCTCATGCTCTACCGGCGGCGGGAATGGTTCAAGGCTGGATTGACGCCGACCGCATGGACCCTGACCATATGACGATGAAGCCCCCCATCGCCCTGCCGACCTCAACCGTGGCCCGCAACGCCCTGGTGCTGATCGCCGTCGTCGCCGGCGGCGCCGCCCTGTACTGGCTGAGGGACATACTGACCCCCCTGGCCATGGCCATCTTCCTGATGATCATGATTGACGGGGTGAAGCGGTCCATCGAGGACCGCACGCCCGTGCCCGGACGCTGGGCCGGGCTCGCGGCCCTGGTGGTGGTGGTGGTCGGCTTCTTCGCCTCGATCGCCTTCATCGCCAACGGCGCCTTCAGCTTCTTCACCGACGCCTCGGACATCTCGTCCCGCATCGGACCCCGCCTCGACCAGATCATCCTCGACGGATCGCGGCTGCTGGGCATTTCCGCCGCGCCGACGGCGTCCGAGCTGATCTCGCGCCTCGACGCCCCCCAGTACCTCGCCATGATCGCCCGGCAGGCCCAGGGGGTGGTGACCGGCGCCATCTTCGTCATGATCTATCTCGGCTTCCTGCTGGCCTCGCAGAGCGGCTTCCGGCGCAAGATCATCGGCATGTTCCCCGAACGGACCGCCCGCGGCGAGGCGCTCGAGGTGTTCCAGCGCGTGCGCGGCGGGGTCGAGGGCTATCTGTGGGTCCAGACTGTGACGGGAGCGATGATCTGCGCCGCCGCCTGGCTGCTGATGCGGTGGGTGGGACTTGAGAACGCCGAGTTCTGGACCTTCGTCATCTTCATCGTCGGCTTCATCCCGGTGCTGGGCGGCGCGGTCGCCGGCCTCGCCCCGCCGATGTTCGCCCTCGTCCAGTTCGAGAGCTACTGGCCCGCCCTGATCCTGCTGGGCGGCCTGCAGGCGATCCTGTTCATCAGCGGCAATTTCATCCAGCCGCGCATGCAGGGCGACAACCAGAATATCGACCCGGTGGTGGTCCTGCTGTCGCTGGCCCTGTGGGGCCAGCTGTGGGGCGTGGTCGGGATGTTCCTGTCGACGCCGCTGGCGGTCATGGCCATGGCCATACTGGCGGAGTTCAGAGGCTCGCGCTGGATGGCCATCCTGCTGTCCGGCGACGGCGAACCCTATGCCGAGGAGACGGAGCCCGCGCCGCCGAGGCCCCGGCGGGCCCGCGTCAACCCGCCGCAGTCCGGGGCCGGCTGAGGCGGTCCGGGCGCCCTTGATTGGCCACAAGCGGCGCCTATTTCACACCTGTCGCCGCGGCCCCCTCCCCTCCCCCAAGGCCGTGGCGGAACAGATCGGCGCCACCCCTCCCCCCTCCTGGGCGCCGGTCCAAGCAGGCCGCCGAACGCAAGTTCGGCGGCCTTGTCTTTTCCGGGGTCCCCGAGCGCGCCATTCAGGCCACAGACCCATCCCGGTCGTGGCGAAATGCCCGGCGCGTCGGAACAGGGAGCCCGCAGCCTGCGTTAGCGGCGGCGGAAGGGCGAACCGCGGGTGTTCCGCGCCGAGCTCGAAGGATACCTCCCTGATGATGAAGACGATTTCCGCCGCGTCCCTGACCCTGCTGCTGGCCGGCGTGGCCTCCCCCGCGCTCGCCCAGTCGGTCCCCGACTGGAGCGGCCCCTATGTCGGCGTCTACGGCGGCGTGCTGGAGAACAACGAGGATTCCGGCGAAGGCCTCGTCTTCGACCGCGATTTCGACGGCCAGTTCGACGATACCGTGGTCCTCAGCGGCGCCACCGCCAGCGCCTTTTCTCCTGGCTCCTGCTCGGGCGCCGCCCTCGGCCGGACCCCGGCGGACGGCTGCGACCTCGATCCGACCGGCGTCGAGGGTTCGGTGCGCCTCGGCTATGACATGCAGTTCGGCGCCTTCGTCGTCGGCGCCGTCGGCGAACTGAGCGCCGCGGACGTCGAGGATTCGGTCACCTCGTTCAGCACGACGCCCGCCGCCTATGTCTTCACCCGTGAACTGGAGTCGATGGCGGCCCTGCGGCTGCGCGCCGGCTTCGCCACCGGCCCGGCCCTGCTCTATGTCACCGGCGGCGGCGCCATGGCCAAGGTGCAGAACAGCTTCCGCACCACCAACACCGCCAACAGCTTCACCGAGACCGTCAATGACGACGAGGCCGACGGCTACCAGCTGGGCGCGGGCGTGGAATGGGCCCTGGCGCCCAACTTCACCCTGACCGGCGAATATCTGTTCACCAACCTGCAGCCCGGCGACTATGTGGTCCGGGCCGGCCCGGGCACGGCGGGGCCGACCAACCCCTTCATCCTGCCGCCGAACACCGCCGGCACGGACATCGCCCGCGGCAATGACGGCATGGAGCTGCATGCCATCAAGCTGGGCATGAACGTCCGCTTCTAGGACGCCGCCCTTCGAACCTCGCCTGGCGCGGCGCCGGCTCCGGAAACGGGGCCGGCGCCGTCGTTTTTGGGGGTTCCCGAGGCGCGCCGCCTGGCCTAGTCAGGCGCCGTCCGACACGGACGCTTGCCCGGGCGGCAAAGCGGCCTAGTCTGGCGCCCATCTCCGGCGGTCCGCTGACGAGGCCGCGTCCAGAAGAGTCCTGTCCATGTCCGGCGAAACGGCCCAACCGCACCCTCAGGCAATCCCCCTGGAGGCGCTGGAGGCCAGCTTTGCAGCCGCCGTCGGCGGCCAGCCGGGCCCCGACGCCCGCTCCTACCTCGCCCAGGCCTGGGACGACTATGCGGCGGATGAGACGCCCGAGCTGAGCGGCGCCGACCTCGGCGTCCTGCTGGCCTCGGTCTGGGGCCGGGCGTGCGAACACAGGCCGGGCGAGGCCGCGCGCATCTCCATCGGCCCGCTGACCGGCGCCGACGGCCGGCCGGCCGGCTACGACAGCATCGCCATCGTCCAGGACGACCGCCCCTTCCTCGTCGACAGCGTCATGGGCGAACTGGCGGAGGCCGGGGTCACCGTCCGCTCGATGTACCATCCGATCGTCGAGATCGGGGGCCAGCGGGTGTCGCTGATCGTGGTCGTCATCGACCCCCTGCCGCAGGAACGCCGCGACGCCCTCGGCGAGGGCCTGGCCCAGACCATGGCCGATGTGCGCGGCGCGGTCTCCGATCATGCCGCCATGAACGCCCTGATGGCGCGCTCGATCGCCCATCTCGAGGCCTCCCCCCGCGGCGTCGATCCGGAGGTCCTGGCCGAGAACCTGGCCTTCCTGCAGTGGCTGCAGGCCGATCATTTCGTCTTCCTCGGCGCGCGCGACTATGACTATCCGCGCAATCAGGACGGCGGCTACGAGGCCGAGGCGCCCCTGTCGCAGTCGGGCGTCGGCCTCGGCGTCCTGGTCGATCCCGAGCGCACCGTCCTGCGCCGCGCCAATGAACCGGCGGTGCTGACGCGGTCGATGAAGCGGCAGCTGGACCTGTCCGAACCGGTGACCGTGGCCAAGGCCAATGTCCGTTCCCGCGTCCACCGCCGCGCCTACATGGACTATATCGGGGTCAAGCGGTTCGGGCCCGACGGCCGGCCCTCGGGCGAGACCCGGTTCGTCGGCCTGTTCACGGCCGAGGCCTATGACAAGACCGCCACCCAGGTGCCGCTGATCCGCCGCAAGGTCGCCAACGCCTTGATCCGCGCCGGCAAGGCGGCGGGCAGCCACAGCGAAAAGCGGCTCAAGAACATCCTCGAAAACTACCCCCGCGACGAACTCTTCCAGGTCAGCGAGAACGAGCTGCTCGAGATCGCCCTCGGCATTCTGCACCTGCACGACCGGCCGCGGATCAAGACCTTCACCCGGCAGGACCCGTTCGACCGCTTCGTCTCGGTCCTCGCCTTCATCCCGCGCGAGCGTTTCGACGCTTCGGTCCGTGAGCGGATCGGCAAGATCCTGGCCCGGGCCTGGGGCGGCCGGCTCTCGGCCTGGTATCCGCAGCTGTCCGACCAGCCGCTGGTCCGCATCCACTATATCATCGGCGTTACGCCGGGAGATCATCCGTGCCCGGATCAGGCGGCGCTGGACGCCGAGATCGCCGAGGCAGGACGCAGCTGGATCGACCGTTTTGAGAGCGCCCTGCGCGAGGCCGATGTCGACGACGTCGCCGTCGGTCCGCTCAGCGCCCGCTGGGCCGAGGCCTTCGGCGCCGGCTATCGCGACCGCTATGACGCGACCGAGGCCGTGCGCGACCTGCAGGCCGTCGACGCTCTCAACGACACGGGGCTGAACGACGGCGGCGATCCGGTGGCCGTGCGGGCCTTCCGCACCGACCGCGACGGGCCGCTCAACCTTCGCTTCAAACTCTATCGCCGCGGCGCGGCGGTGCCTTTGTCGGATGTGCTGCCGATCCTCGCCGACATGGGTCTGAAGACGCTCGAGGAGTGGGGCCACGCCCTGCGCCCGGCGGGCGAGCCGGACATCCACGTCCACGAATTCCTGCTGGAGGACCCGCGCGGCGGCGGTCTGCAGTTCAGCGATGTGAAGGGCCCCTTCGAGGCCGCCTTCTCGGCGGTCTGGACCGGAAGGACGGAGAGCGACGGCTTCAACCGGCTGGTGCTCGAGCTCGGCGTCGACTGGCGCGAGGCGGCGCTGGTGCGCACCCTGGCGCGCTACCGCCAGCAGACCGGTCTCGATCCGTCCCAGGCGCTGCAGGAGGAAGCCCTGCGCGACTATCCGGCCGTGGCGCGGGGCCTGCTGGCCCTGTTCGCGGCGAAATTCGATCCCGCTGCGGGCGGCGACGCAGCCAGCCGCGAGCCCGAGGTCGCCCGGCTGGTCGAACAGATCAACGGCCTGCTGCAGGAAGTGAAGAGCCTCGACCACGACCGCGCCCTGCGGCGGATGGTGCTGCTGGTCCAGGCGATCAAGCGCACCAACTACTATCAGACGGGGGCCGACGGGGCCCACAAGGCGCACATCTCGATCAAGATCGCCTCGCGCGAACTGGCCGACCTGCCCCTGCCCAAACCCTTCCGCGAGATCTTCGTCTGGGCGCCGCACGTCGAGGGCGTTCACCTGCGCTTCGGCCCGGTCGCCCGTGGCGGCCTGCGCTGGTCCGACCGCCGCGACGATTTCCGCACCGAGGTGCTGGGCCTGGTGAAGGCGCAGCAGGTCAAGAACGCCGTCATCGTGCCGGTCGGCTCGAAAGGCGGCTTCTTCCCGAAACATCTGGCCGCCATCGTCCGCGCCGGCGGCGACCGCGACGCCCAGCAGGCCGAGGCCATCCGCGCCTACAAGACCTTCCTGTCGGGTCTGCTGGACATCACCGACAACATCGACAAGTCCGGCGCCGTCACCCATCCGCAGGGCGTGGTGCGGTTCGAGGGCGACGACCCCTATCTGGTCGTGGCCGCGGACAAGGGCACGGCGACCTTCTCGGACATCGCCAATGGCATTTCTGCCGACTACGGCTTCTGGCTGGACGACGCGTTCGCGTCAGGGGGATCGGTCGGCTACGACCACAAGGTCATGGGCATCACCGCCCGCGGCGCCTGGGAGGCCGTGAAGCGGCATTTCCGCGAGATGGGCAAGGACATCCAGAGCGAGCCCTTCACCGTCGTCGGCGTCGGCGACATGTCGGGCGACGTGTTCGGCAACGGCATGCTGCTGTCGAAGGCCATCAAACTGGTCGCCGCCTTCGACCACCGCGACATCTTCATCGACCCCAACCCCGATCCGGCCTCCAGCTGGATCGAGCGGGACCGGATGTTCAAACTCCCGCGCTCATCCTGGCAGGACTACGACAAGTCGAAGATCTCGAAGGGCGGCGGCATCTTCCCGCGCTCGGCCAAGTCGATCGAGCTGAGCCCGGAGATCAAGGCGGCGCTGGACATCCAGGAGGATGTGCTCGACCCGGCGGCCCTGATGAAGGCCATCCTGCTGGCCCCGGCCGAACTGCTCTATTTCGGCGGCATCGGCACCTATGTGAAGGCGCCGAACGAGACCGACGCCCAGGTCGGCGACAAGGCCAATGACGCCATCCGCATCGACGGCGGAGACGTGCGGGCCAAGGTCATCGGCGAGGGCGCCAATCTGGGCCTGACCCAGGCCGGGCGGATCGCCTTTGCAATGAGCGGCGGCCGCATCAACACCGACGCCATCGACAACTCGGCCGGGGTCGACAGCTCCGACCACGAGGTCAACATCAAGATCCTGACCGGCGCCGCCATCGCCTCGGGCGCGCTGAAGTCGGAGGACCGCAACGCCCTGCTGGCCTCCATGACCGACGAGGTCGGGCTCAAGGTGCTGGTGCACAACTACGACCAGACCCTGGCCGTGTCCCTGCAGGAGGCCGAGGGCGCCGAAGCGCTCGACGCCCAGCAGCGGTTCATGCAGTGGCTGGGCGCCAAGGGGAAGCTGGACCGCAAGGTCGAGGGCCTGCCCGACGACGTGAAACTGGCCGAGCGCAAGCTGGCGGGCCAGGCCCTGACCCGGCCCGAACTGGCCGTTCTGACCGCCTATTCCAAGCTGGAGCTGTTCGACGACATCGTCGGTTCGACGGCCCCGGACGACCCCTTCTTCAAACAGACACTCGTCCGCTATTTCCCGGCCCCGCTGGCGAAATTCGAGGCGGACATGCAGCGCCACCGCCTGCGCCGCGAGATCGTCTCGACCATCCTGTCGAACGAGATCGTCAACATGTGCGGCGCGACCTTCCCCGAGCGGCTGCGCCAGTCGGCCCGTTGCGACACCGCGGCCATGGTCATCGCCTTCGAGGCGGCGCGTCAGATCTTCCGTCTCGACCAGGCCTGGGACCAGGTCTCGGCCCTCGACCTGAAGATCCCGGCCGGGGCCCAGACCGTCCTGTACCAGGAGATCGCCACCGTCCTGCGGCGCCAGACCTTCTGGCTGTCGCGACGGGCGATGCGGCCGGGTTGCACGGTCGATTCCCTGGTCGCCGCCTATCGTCCGGCGGCGGATTCGCTGCGTGCGGCGGGCGGGACGGTGCTGTCCCGCTTCGAGCAGAGCCGGCTGGAAACCCGCGTCCAGAGCTTCGCCGCCCTCGGCGTGCCGGAGGCCATGGCGCGCGATTTCGCCATGCTGCGGCCGCTGGTGGCCACCGCCGACATCGGCGACCTGTCGCGTCAGGCGGGTTGGCCGGAACCGGCCATGGCCATGCTGTACCACCAGGTGGGCGCGGCCTTCGATTTCGACCGGCTGCGGGCGGGCGCGGGCAATGTGCCCTCGGCCGATCATTTCGACCGGCTGGCGGTGCGCCGTCTGATCGAGGACCTGATGGCCGAACAGGCGACCCTGACCCGGGCCGTGGCCAAGGCCGCGGACGTTGCGGTCGGGGTCAGCGAGGCGACCGCCGAGGCCGCCGTGGACGGCTGGATCGGGCCGCGTCAGGCGATGGTCGAGGGCGTGCGCGCCTCGGTCGACGAGATCGAGGCCTCGGGCTCGGGCTGGACCTTCGCCAAGCTGACCATCGCCAACTCGGTGATCCGGGAGATCGCGTCGTCGGCAGGATGAATAAGGTGATTGGCTCGCCGATCTGCTAGCGTACCCGGCCGAGGGAGAGGCTGATGCCGCGCAAGTTTCTGGTGGTGGTCGACGACAGTCCGGAGTTCGAGGCGGCGCTGCGCTATGCGGCGCGGCGGGCCCGATCGACGGGCGGCCGCGTCGCCCTGTTGCGCGTCATCCCGGCCGCGGCCTCCGACGCCCACTGGGCCGGGGTGCGCGAGGAGATCGAACGCCAGACCCGGGCCGAGGCCGAGACCTCGATGAACAAATGGGCCGAGGAGGCGGCGGAGCGGTCCGGCGCGACGCCGGTGCTGCTGATCGAGCGGGGGGAACCCCAGGACGCCATCCGCAAGGTCGTCGGCGAGGACGCCGAGATCAAGATCCTGGTCCTGGCCGCCGGCGGCGGCGGGCGCGGACCCGGTCCGCTGGTCTCGGCCGTGGTCAAACAGGGCGCGGCCTTCACCGGCCGCAAGCTGCCGGTCACCATCGTGCCCGGCGAGCTGACCGAGAAGGACATCGAGGACCTGGCCTGACGCCGGGCGCGGCGCCGCGCCGCTCTTGAACCCGACCCTCCGCCGGCGCATTTGAGTGTCATGTTCATCCAGACCGAACCGACGCCCAATCCCAATGTGCTGAAATTCCTGCCCGGCCGGGAGGTCGCAGCGGCGCCGCGGGAGTTCCTCAACGCCGGCGAGGCGGCGGCGTCGCCCCTGGCCGAGGCCTTGTTCGGGCTGGAGGACGTGGCCGGCGTCTTCTTCGGCGCGGATTATGTCTCGGTGACGAGACGCGCCGACGGGCGGGACTGGGCGCAGATGAAGGCGCCGATCCTGGCCGCCGTCATGGATCATTTCGTCTCCGGCGCACCGCTGATGCGCGACGAGGCGGCCGAGGCCGGCGACGCGGGCGATGACTCCGACATCGTCGCCGAGATCAAACAGCTGCTGGACAGCCGGGTCCGGCCGGCCGTGGCCCAGGACGGCGGGGACATCCTGTTCGACGGCTTCGACGAGACGACCGGCGTCCTGACCCTGCGCATGCGCGGCGCCTGCGCCGGCTGCCCGTCCTCCTCCGCCACCCTCAAGGCCGGGGTCGAGCAGATGATGAAACACTACATCCCCGAAGTGACGAGCGTCGAACAGGTGATCTGAGCGCGCTCAAGCAGCGAGCCGCCGCGCGCCGAGCGGTTGCGCAAACCTGCTGAAACGAATCCGTCCTCGCTTCCCGCCGAAGTCGGCGCCATCATCGACCCATGCCCCGTTTCGAAAGCGACAGCGACGCCCGGCGTCTCGGCGAGGCCCTCGCCGCCCTGCGCCGCGAGCGCGCCTTGAGCCAGGCCGAGGCCGGCCGGCAGGCGGGCATGACCAGCCAGGGCTGGGGCCTGTACGAGTCCGGCAAACGGTCGGGCCTGTTCCGGCCCGACGTCCAGCGCCGGCTGACCGCCGCCCTCGACGCCACGCCCGAGGACCTGCTGCGCCAGGTCCCGGCCGGCCCGGGCATGGCCAGTGAGGGCCGCGCCTTCGTTCATGCGCCCTCCCGGACCGCCGACCAGACCCGTCGCCTGCCGCTGTCCAACGACGACCTCGCCCCCTGGGCCGTCTCGGGGGTGGTGGTGGAATATGAGCCGGGGCGCTGGCCGCGGCGCGACCAGGGCTGCGTGATCGAGATGGCGGACGGCGAGGTCCGGGTGCGCCTCTATGAAGGGGCCGACGCGGAGACCCTGACCGTGCGCGGCGGCGCCGGCGGGCTGGCGGCGCGCCAGAAGATCGCCCGTGCGGAGACGCGGGCCGTCTCCGCCATCGTGGCCCGACTGGAGCGCTGAATGAAACGAATCTGTTGCAATATTTCCG
Source organism: Brevundimonas sp. (assembly GCA_004296955.1). Classification (GTDB taxonomy): domain Bacteria; phylum Pseudomonadota; class Alphaproteobacteria; order Caulobacterales; family Caulobacteraceae; genus Brevundimonas. The sequence goes on along the minus strand of SCVB01000017.1, from coordinate 12,771 downwards.
TTTCCATGAAACGCTCCGGCTGCGAGCGGACGGAGGCGCGGGAGCATGGCCAGGATCGGCGGACGGGACGAGGTCGACGCCTATGTCGGGGCGCGTATCGGGCTGAGGCGGTCGGCCCTGGGCCTGTCGCAGAGCGCCCTGGCCCAGCAGCTGGGGATCAGTTTCCAGCAGGTGCAGAAATACGAAACCGGCCAGAACCGCATCTCGGCCTCGCGTCTGCACCGCGCGGCTACCGTTCTGGGCACCTCGGTGGAGACCTTCTTCCCGCCGGTCGAGACGGCGCGCGGCGCGGCCGACGCGGGATGGGAGGCGCTGCGCTTCATCACGGCGACCGCCGACGGCCGAACCGTGGCGGCGGGCTTTCCGCTGATCGAGGACCGCGACCTGCGCCGGGCCGTGGCGCGCATCGTCCGGGCGCTGGCGCGCGACGCCTGACGGCCCGCGGCGCGGGGGCGCCGGCATGAGGCTGATGATCATCGATACGGCCCTGGGCCTGTGCACCGCCGGGGTGTTCGAGGTCGTCGGCGGCGAGGCGCGGCGGCCGGGCCTGCGCTCTGAGCCGATGGTCAAGGGCCATTCCGAACGCATCGCCGGCTTCGCCCGGGACGCGGCGGCCGCGGCGGGCGTCGACTTCGCCGATCTCGACCGGATCGGCGTCACCGTCGGCCCCGGCTCATTCACCGGGCTGCGCGTCGGCCTGTCCTTCGCCCAGGGCCTGGGCGCGGCCCTCGACCGGCCGGTGGTCGGGCTCTCGACCCTCGACGCCCTGGCGGCCTCGGCCGGGGAGGCTGCGACCGTCGCCGCCCTGATCGACGCCCGGCGCGGTCAGGTCTACGCCCGCTTCTGGCGCGACGGCCGGGCCGAAGGGCCCCCCGCGGCCCTGACGCTGGAGGACGCCGCCGCCCGGATCGGGACCCTCGGCGCCGACGCCGTCCTGGTCGGGTCCGGCGCGGCCCTGTTCGCCGCGGCCGCGGCCGGTCCCCGGCTGCTGGTGCTGGACGGGCCCGCGCCCGAGGCCCTCGCCCGGTTGGCCGCGGCCGCCGATCCGGCGCTCGCCCGCCCCCGCCCCCTCTATCTGCGCGCGCCCGACGCCGTCCCGCCGACCCGCCTGCCGGGTCAGGCCCGCGCCCCGGCGAGAGTCCCGTGAGGGAGACGGCCGCACGCCTCGCCGCTCTCCATGCGGAGGCCTTCGCCGCGCCTTGGGACGCCGCCGCCTTCGAGGCCCTGCTGGGCCAGGCCGGCGTCTTCGCCCTCGAGGAGGCGGACGGCTTCATCCTGCTGCGGACCGTCGTCGACGAGGCCGAGATCCTGACCCTGGCGGTGCGGCCGGCGGCCCGGCGGCAAGGGCTGGGCGCCCGGCTGGTCGGGGCGGGGAGCCGGGCGGCCGCCGCCCGGGGCGCGACGCGGCTGTTCCTCGAGGTCGCCGAAGGCAACGCCCCCGCCCTGGCCCTCTACGCCGCCGCCGGCTTCGCCGGGGCGGGCCGCCGGCCCGGCTATTACTCCCGTCCCGACGGCGGGCGCGAGGATGCGCTGATACTGGCTCGCAACTTGACGGCGACGCTTCCCTAGGACGGGCGGCCCGCCTATCCTGCCGTCATGGACCGGATCGAGAAACTCTGCGCCGAGCGCGGCATGCGCATGACCGAGCAGCGGCGGGTCATCGCCCGGGTCCTGTCCAGCGCCGACGACCATCCGGACGTCGAGGAACTGTACCGCCGCGCCGCCGCCATTGATCCGCACATCTCGATCGCCACCGTCTATCGCACCGTCCGCCTGTTCGAGGAGGCCGGCGTGGTCGAGAAGCATGATTTCGGCGACGGGCGCAGCCGCTATGAAGAGGCGGGCGACGACCACCACGACCATCTGATCGACACCCGCACCGGCGAGGTGATCGAATTCTTCGACGCCGAGATCGAACGGCTCAAGACCGAGATCGCCGAACGACTGGGCTTCGAACTGGTGGGTCACAAGCTGGAGCTCTACGGCAAGCCGATCGAGGGCGCCGAGCCGTCCAAGCGCGAGGGCCTGATCTTCACCCGCAACGCCCATCGCGACGGCGCGGTCTGACGACGGCGCGCGAGTGGCGCAAACGGCGCGGGGGTTCTAGAAAGCCCGTCCGATGACCGAAACCCTCCTGTCTCCGACGCCGTCGGATGATGCGGGCGCGCCGGCGAAGCGCCTGTTCATCAAGACCTACGGCTGCCAGATGAACGTCTATGACTCGGAGCGCATGGCCGATGTGCTGCGCCCGCTGGGCTATGCCGCGACCGACACGGCCGAAGACGCGGATTTCGTCATCCTCAACACCTGCCACATTCGCGAGAAGGCGGCCGAGAAGGTCTATTCCGAGCTCGGCAAGCTGAGGGAGCTGAAGGACGCGAGGGCGAAGGTCTCGCGGACGATGACCATCGCCGTCGCCGGCTGCGTCGCCCAGGCCGAGGGCGAGGAGATCATGCGGCGCCAACCCGCCGTCGATCTGGTGGTCGGGCCGCAGGCCTATCACCAGCTGCCCGAACTGCTGGCCCGAACCGCCCGCGCCCGCGGCGAGCGGATCGGCGCCGATTTCGCCCCCAATGAGAAGTTCGACGCCCTTCCGGCGGCGCGCGGGGTCGAGGGTTTCACCGCCTTCCTGACCGTGCAGGAGGGTTGCGACAAATTCTGCACCTTCTGCGTCGTGCCCTACACCCGCGGGGCCGAATGGTCGCGGCCGGTCGCCGCGGTGCTGGCGGAGGCCCGCGATCTGGCCTCGCGCGGCGTACGCGAGGTCACCCTGCTGGGCCAGAACGTCAACGCCTATGACGGGGAAGGGCCAGACGGGTCTCCCTCGAACCTCGCGAAGCTGGCGTATGCGCTCGCCGAGATCCCCGGCATCGACCGCATCCGCTATACGACCAGCCACCCCAACGACATGTCGGACGACCTGATCGCCGCCCATGGCGCGTTGGAGGCGCTGATGCCGTGGCTGCACCTGCCGGTGCAGTCGGGCTCGGACCGGATCCTGCGGGCGATGAACCGCAAGCACGGGCGACAGAAATATCTCGACCTGATCGACCGCATCCGGGCGGCGCGGCCCGACATCGCCCTGTCCGGCGACTTCATCGTCGGCTTCCCGGGCGAGACGGAGGCCGATTTCGAACAGACCATGGATCTGGTGCGGCGCGTGACCTACGCCTCGGCCTTCGCCTTCATGTATTCGCCGCGGCCGGGCACGCCCGCCGCGACCATGGCGGGGCAGGTCCCCGAAGCGACGGCGCGCGAGCGGCTGCATGTCCTGCAGGCGCTGCTGTTCGAACAGCAGGCGGCGTTCAACGCCTCGCGCACGGGCATGACCATACCGGTCCTGCTGGAGAAGCCGGGCCGGTTCGGCGCGCAGGCGACGGGCCGCTCGCCCTGGCTGCAGCCGGTCCATGTCGAGGACGCGGCGCCTTTGATCGGCCAGATCGTTCCGGTCCGTATCGAAAGCGGCGGCTTCAAATCCCTGGGCGGCCGGCTTTTGCAGCAGAAAGGGGTCTGATGGCCCGTGAGAGTGAGTTCCTGGCCCTGGGCGACGCCGCCCTGCGCGCCGTCATCGGGCCCAACAGCCGGCACCTCGCCCTGATCGAGGACCGCTTCAAGGTGCTGGTCGAGACCCCCGGCGGCGGCGTGTCGATCAATGGTTCGGCCCGCGACCGGGCCCAGGCCAAACGGGTGATCGAGACCCTCGTCAACCGCGCCGAGACCGGGGCGGAGATCACCGAGGCCGATGTGCGTACGGCCCTGGGCGCTGCGGTGGCCCAGCCGCGGGCAGGGCAGGGGAGCGTGGCCCCCGACGCGGTCGCCCTGCCGGTCGGACGGCGCGGGGCGATCGCGCCCAAGACGGCGGCCCAGGCCAACTATCTGTCTCTGCTGAGCCGCTGCGAACTGACCTTCGGCGTGGGCCCGGCCGGCACCGGCAAGACCTTCCTGGCGGCGGCCTATGGCGCCTCCCTGCTGCGACGGGGGCAGGTGGACCGGCTGGTCATCACCCGGCCGGCGGTCGAGGCCGGCGAGAAGCTGGGCTTCCTGCCCGGCGACCTGAACGAAAAGGTCGACCCCTATCTGGCCCCGATCTGGGAGGCGCTGAACGACATCCTCGGGCCCGACGACGTGCGCCGGCGGCGCGACAAGGGAGAGATCGAGGCCGCCCCCATCGCCTTCATGCGCGGCCGCACCCTGGCCCACGCCTTCATCATCGTCGACGAGGCCCAGAACACCTCGCGACTGCAGATGAAGATGGTACTGACCCGGCTGGGCGAGGGCGCGCGCATGGTGGTGACGGGCGATCCGTCCCAGGTCGACCTGCTCAATCCGCGCGATTCCGGCCTGAAACACGCCCTTCGCATCCTTGAGGATGTGAAAGGGGTCGGAGTCCAGCGGTTCGAGGCCCAGGACGTGGTCCGCCACGCCATGGTCGAGCGGATCGTGCGCGCCTATGACGCCGACGCCGCCAGCCGCCGCCCGGCGGCCGATCTCGAGGACCCCGACTCGTGATCGAGGTCGAGATCGAGGATGAGGCCTGGACCGTCGCCTTGCCGGACGCCGCCGCGGTGGTCGAGCGGGCGGCGGCCGCGGCGCTGGGCGCGATCGAGGGCGACGTGGTCGTCCTGCTGACCGACGATGCGGCGGTGCACGACCTCAACGCCCGGTTCCGCGACCGCGACCAGCCGACCAATGTCCTGTCGTTTCCCGCCGCGGAAAGCGCCGCGCCGCATCTGGGCGACCTGGTGCTGGCCTTCGGCGTCTGCGCGGCCGAGGCGGAAGCGCAGGGCAAGACCCTGGCCGACCACCTCGCCCACCTGACCGTGCACGGCGTGCTCCATTTGCTGGGCCGCGACCACGTCGACGAGGCCGAGGCCGAGGCGATGGAGGCGGAGGAGCGAACCCTTCTTGCCAGTCTTGGCGTCGCGGACCCATACAGGCCCCATGAACCTTCTTAAGGCGACGCTTGACGACGACGGCCCCCGCGCGCGGCTGATCCTGCGCCTCGGCCGTATCGGTCTGGCTCTGGCCGCCGGGGCGGCGGCGGCGCTGGCCCATCCGCCGTTCGGCATCCTGCCCGGCCTGCTCGGCTACGCCCTGCTGATGTTCCTCGCCGAGCGCGCGACCTCGACCCGCGGCGCCTTCTGGATGGGCTGGCTGGCCGGCTTCGCCTATTTCTTCATCAGCTGCTGGTGGGTGGCCGAGGCGTTTCTGGTCAATCCGGCCCAGGCCTGGATGGCTCCGTTCGCCGCCTCGCTCCTGCCGATCGGGCTGGGCCTCTTCTGGGGGACGGCGACGGCGTTGTACCGGCGCTTCCTGCCCGCGGGCGTCAAGCGCGTCCTCTTCTTCGCCGCCCTGTTCTGCATGCTGGAATGGCTGCGCGGCCATATCCTGACCGGCTTCCCCTGGAACCCCGCGGGGGCCAGCTGGAAGGCGGGCTCGGCGGCCTCGCAATTCGCCGCGCTCGGCGGGGTCTATGGCCTCAGCTTCGTCACCGTGGCGGCGGCGGCGGCCTTCGGGCCGCTGCTGAACGCCGGGCCGCGCAAGGCCCGGATCGGGTCGGCGGTCCTCGGCGCCCTGGTCCTGGCGGCCCTGATGGTCGGCGGGGCCGTGCGGCTGGCCCAGGCGCAACTCGAGCTGACCGACACCGTGGTGCGCATCGTCCAGGCCGACGTCGACCAGGAATCGAAATGGACGCCCGAGGCCTATCGCGGCATCGTCGACCGCTATGTCAATCTGACCGCCCGCCCCGGCGCGGTGACGCCGGACCTGATCATCTGGCCCGAGGGCGCCCTGCCGGCTTCGGCCAACCAGGTCTTCGCCCCGGGCTCGCCGGAGTCCCTGGCCATCGCCCGGGCGGTGCAGCCGGGTCAGAGCCTCATCATCGGCCTGGGACGCGGCCTTCCCGATCCGACGGCGCCGGACGGCGCGCGCTATTTCAACAGCCTGTTCGTGCTGACGGACCAGGGCGGCGACGGGCTGAGGATTACCGGCGTCTATGATAAATACCGGCTGGTGCCGTTCGGCGAATATCTGCCCGCCGGCGGCCTGCTCGGCGCGCTCGGCGTGCGCAGCCTGACCCATATGCCGACCGACTTCAGCGCCGGCCCGCGCCCCGCGCCCATCGACATACCCGGCGCCCCGCGGGCCCAGCCGCTGATCTGTTACGAGAGCCTGTATCCGGGCTTCACCGCCGGAGCCGCCGGACGGCCGGCGTGGATCGTCAACATCTCCAACGACGCCTGGTTCGGCCGCAGCTCCGGACCGCTCCAGCACCTGAACCTGGCCTCCTACCGCGCCATCGAGACGGGCCTTCCGGTGGTGCGCTCCACGCCGACCGGGGTCTCGGCCATGATCGATCCCTGGGGGCGGGTGATCGACGACCAGAGGCTGGAGCCGGGCGAGAGCGGCGTCATCGACGCGCGCCTGCCGCGGCCGACGGCGGTGACCCTCTACGGGCGGGTCGGCGATCTGCTGTTCTGGCTGGCGGTGCTGGCCGGTCTGGCGGTCGTGGCGCCCTGGCGCCGCCTTCGGCGAGCATCGACGACGGGCTGATTCGACGGGCCCGGAGCGAATTCACGCCTCGCGAGAGGGTGAAAACCGGTTACTCAACCGTGGCTGGACCGGGCGCCGCCGTTTTTGCATTTTTTGATGACAGGGACGAATCGCGAGCGCATTCAGGCTTGGCGGTAAGCAACCGAAGGACGTACGGACGATGGCGAGAGGCAAGGGCGAGGACGGTCCTCATCCGGTGGACCGGCACGTGGGTCGGCGCGTTTGCGAGAAACGCCTGGCGCTCGGCTATAACCAAAGCGATCTCGGCCGGGCCCTCGGCCTGACCTTCCAGCAGATCCAGAAATACGAAAAGGGCGCCAACCGCATCTCGGCGTCCAAGCTCTGGGACATCGCCCGCTTCTTCAAGGTCGACATCGGCTATTTCTTCGAGGGTCTGACCGGCGCCCAGATCGCCGGCATGGCCGAGGGCGGCGGCGGTTTCGACCACGATTTTCCGGCTACCCGCTACACCATAGAGATCAGCCGCCTGGCGCCCCAGCTCTCGACCCGCCAGCAGAAACTGGCCCTCGAACTGATCCGCGACATGGCCGAGCGCAAGGAGACGGACGAGGCCTGACCCCTCGTCCGATCCGGACCCTCTACCCCTCTGACGGCTGTCGCCGGCCGAAATTCGGCGCGGCGGCCTTCTGCTCGGTCCAGTAGGCGGCGCCGTCGCGCGGCTTGAACATGGTCCTGGGCGCGCCGTCCCGCGACACCACGGCGAAGGTGTTGGTCGAGGCCTGGTACAGCAGGACATCGCCGTTCGCCCGCTCCACCCGCTCGGTGCCGGCGGGCGGTCGGGTCGTGAAGGCCTCGATCCTGGCCAGATAGGCCTCGGCCGTCGCCGCGCCGAAATCGGCCCCGTTGCGTTCGAACAGCCGGTTGATCTTGGCGTCGACGGTTTCGCGCCGGTTTGCGGTCAGCGCCGGCTGGACCTGTTCCGGAGCGGCCCCGCCGCCGCCCGCCGGCGCGGCGGCGGCGGTCAGGGTCGCCTCCGCGTCTCCGGCCGCGCGGTCCCGCGTCTCGACGGCCGAGCCGCCGTTGCCGCATCCGGCCAGTCCCAGCAATGCTGCAACCAGCCACACTGAACCCCTCTTGGCGATCATATAACCCTCCCATGGTTGAAACACGCCAACCGGAAGATAACCACAGGTCATATGTTCCTGCAATGTTCCTGTTCGACCCGGTTCCTCTCGACGTCGCGCGGCGGCGTCGCTAGATCAGCGGCATGACCACGCCCCCCTTGTCCGGACGCAAGATCCTGCTGATCGTCGGCGGGGGCATCGCCGCCTACAAGGCGCTGGAGCTGGTGCGCCTGCTGCGCAAGGCCGGGAGCGAGGTGCGGACAATCCTGACCGAGGCCGGCGCCGCCTTCGTCACGCCCATGTCCCTCGCCGCCCTGACCGGACATCCCGTGCGCAGCGCCCTGTTCATGCCCGATGACGAGACGGCCATGGGCCATATCGAGCTGTCGCGCTGGGCCGATCTGGTCGTGGTGGCCCCGGCGACGGCGGGGCTGATCGCCAAGGCGGCCAACGGCCTGGCCGACGACCTGGCCTCGACCACGCTTCTGGCCACCGACAAGCGGGTATTGCTGGCCCCGGCGATGAATGTGCGGATGTGGCTGCACCCGGCGGTGCAGGCCAATGTCGAGCGGCTAAAGGGCTTTGACGGCTTCCACGGCGTGGCGGTGGTCGGGCCGGACGAGGGCGAAATGGCCTGCGGCGAGTTCGGCGCGGGCCGGATGGCCGAGCCGGCGGCGATCCTCGGCGCCATCGAGGGGCTGCTGGCGGGACCCGACGGGCGACCGCTGGCCGGGCGCCGGGCCGTGGTCACCGCGGGGCCGACCTTCGAACCGATCGACCCCGTACGGGGCCTGACCAACCGCTCCAGCGGCAAACAGGGCTACGCCATCGCGGAAGCCCTGGCCCGACTGGGCGCGCAGGTGACGCTGGTGTCGGGGCCCGTGGCCCTGGCCGCGCCGGTCGGCGTCGAACGCGTGCAGGTCGAGACCGCGCGCGAGATGCAGGCGGCGGTGACGGCGGCGTTGCCGGCCGATATCGCGGTGATGAGCGCTGCGGTCGCCGACTGGCGGGTCGACGGCGTCGCCTCGGGCAAGATCAAGAAGGCGCCCGGCGGCCCGCCGTCGCTGTCGCTGATCGAGAACCCCGACATTCTGGCCGGGGTGTCCGCGGCCGGGAAGAAGCGGCCCCGGCTCGTGGTCGGCTTCGCCGCCGAGACCACGGACCTCGAGGTCAACGCCCGCAACAAGCTGTCGCGCAAGGGCTGCGACTGGATCGTCGGCAATGACGTCTCCGACGACGTCTTCGGCGCCGACGGCAATACGGTCACCCTGTTCACCCGCGACGGCGCCGCCGAGACCTGGCCGCGCCAGTCCAAGGCCGAGGTGGCGCGGAAGCTGGCCGCCCGCATCGCCGATCACTTCAAAGCCTGAAAGTCCCTCCGCATGACCACCGTCCGCGTCGAACGCCTGTTCCATGCCGAAGGCCTGCCCCTGCCGGCCTATGAAACCGGCGGGTCGGCCGGGATGGACCTGCGCGCGGCCGTGGCGGAGGACGCGCCCCTGACGCTGGCGCCGGGCGCCCGGGCGCTGGTTCCCACGGGCCTGAAGATCGCGCTGGACCCCGGCTATGAGGCCCAGGTGCGTCCGCGTTCAGGGCTGGCGCTCAAGCACGGGATCACCTGCCTGAATTCACCCGGCACCATCGACAGCGACTATCGCGGCGAGGTCGGGGTCATCCTGATCAACCATGGCCAGGACCCCTTCGTCATCAAACGCGGCGAGCGCATCGCCCAGATGGTGATCGCCCGCCACCAACAGGCGGAGATGATCGAGGTCGAGAGCCTCGACGAAACCGCGCGCGGCGCCGGCGGGTTCGGCTCGACGGGCCGATAGCGGAGCCATTTCCGCCGACCGGCGTTAACTCTGCTTCCGGCCAAGCTTGGGCCGTAACCAGGAGGTTGGCGTATGGAGTCCCTGTTCGATTCGATCGGTGCGTTTCTGACCGGCGTGTTCGGCCTCGCCCAGGGCGGGTTCGACACCATCAACCAGGTCACGGGCCTGATCATTGCGGTGATCGCGACCTTCATGATGCCGTCGTGGGGCCGGCTGTGGGCCACCTCGCTCGGGTCGGCCCTGGTCTTCATCCTCGTCGGCCTGTTGCGGCCCCTGCTGGACGGCGGCGCCTTCGTCATGCCGCCGCTGCTGACGATGACCTTCTGGATGACGGTGCTGGCGCTGTTCCTCGGCTTCGCGGTGGTCATCGCGGTGATGTTCTTCATCAAGTCGCTGTTCACGGGCGGCGGCCACGGTCATCGCCGGCACGCGCATTGATGTTGGGCCGCGGTCACAGGGCTCCGCCCTGTCGACCCGACGCGGCCTGGCGCTTCGCGCGGACTTGACCGGAAACCCTTGAGTCCGCGCTCAAGTCGTGAGCGACCGCGTCGCGAACGTAGCGCCCCGGCAGGCGCGAGCCTGCCAGGATCAGGCCTGCCGGAAGCCCAGCACGTCCTGCATGTCGTAGAGGCCCGGCTTGCGGCTGCGGACCCAGGCGGCGGCGGCGACGGCGCCGCGGGCGAACAGCGACCGGTCGATGGCCGAATGGCTGAGGGTCAGGGTCTCGTCGGTCGAGGCGAACAGGACGGTGTGTTCGCCGATGACCCCGCCGGCGCGCAGGGAGGCGAAGCCGATCTTTCCGATCGCGCGCTCGCCGGTGATGCCGTCGTAGGGCGGGCTGCGGACATCGGCGAGATCGACGTCGCGACCGCTGGCGGCGGCCTCGCCCAGCATCAGGGCCGTGCCTGAAGGCGCATCGGCCTTCTTGCGATGATGGGTCTCCAGCACCTCGATGTCCCAGTCGGCCGCGTCCAGCCGCTGGGCTGCGTGCTCCACCAGTCCGATCAATATGTTGACGCCCAGCGAGAAATTGCCGCTGCGGACGATGGCGATCCGCTCGGCGGCCTTGTGGATGTCGGTCTCCTGCTCGGGCGTCAGGCCGGTCGAGCCGATCACCAGGGCCGGTCCGCCGCGCTCGGCGCAGATCCGGGCCAGTTCGACCGAAGCGTCGGGGGTCGAGAAGTCGATGATCACGTCGCACAGCGACAGGTCGGGAACCTCGCCGCGGTCGAAACGGGCGGCGACCACCACGTCCTCGCGTTCGTCGAGAACGGTCGAGACGGCCCGGCCCATGCGGCCCCGGGCGCCGGAAATGCCGGCGTGGAAGATGACGCTCAACTCAGACCCCTGTCAGTTCACAGAACATAGTGGCGGCATTCGCGAGCGCCGTCATCCCGGCACGCCCCGCCTACTGCGGCGCTTCCGACCCCAGGATGTCGGCCCAGAAGCGTTTGGCCTTGCCGGCGAAGGACGAGTTGCGCGGGGTCTGGCTCTCGCCGAGGGAGGCGGCCAACTCCTGCAGCAGCTCCTTCTGGTGGGCGGTCAGGTCGGTCGGCGTCTCGACAAACAGTTCGACCACCAGATCGCCGCGCTGGCGGCCGTTCAGGTGGGGCATGCCCTTACCCTTGATGCGCACCGTCTTGCCGGTCTGGGAGCCCGCGGGGACGCTGACCGGAGCCTTGCAGCGGCCGTCGCAGGCCTCCGAGACCAGGCAGGGGGCGTCGATCTCGCCGCCGAGGGCCGCGGTGGTCATGGCCACGGGCACGGTCACCAGCAGGTCGAGGTTGTCGCGCTCGAACAATTCGTGCGGCGTCACCGAGATGAAGACATAGAGGTCGCCGCGGGGGCCGCCGCGGGCGCCGGCGTCGCCCTCGCCCGACAGGCGGATGCGCGAGCCGTCGTCGACCCCGGCCGGGATCTTGAGCTGGAGGGTGCGGTTCTTGCGCACCTGGCCGTGGCCGGCGCAGGCGGTGCAGGCGTCCGAGGCCGCGAGACGCGTGCCGGCCCCGCCGCAATGGGGACAGGTCCGTTCGACCTGGAAGAAGCCGTTGGCGGACCGCACGCGGCCGGCGCCTTGGCAGGTGGTGCAGGTGGAGGCCTTGGCGCCCTTCTTGGCGCCGGAGCCCTCGCAGGTCTCGCAGGCGGCGGTGGTGGGCACCGCGATCTCGACGTCCGAGCCCTTGTAGGCCTGTTCGAGGGTGATCTCGAGGTCATAGCGCAGGTCCGAGCCCCGGCGCGGTCCGTGCTGGCGGGCCCCGCCGCCGCCGCGGCCGCCGAAGACGTCCCCGAAGGCGTCGCCGAAGACCTGGGAGAAGATGTCGTTGACGTCGGCGAAGCCCTGGCCCTGGCCGCCGAAACCGCCCTGGCCGCCGTTGACGCCCGCATGGCCGAAGCGGTCGTAGGCGGCCCGCTTCTGCTCGTCCGAAAGCACCGAATAGGCCTCGGAGATCTCCTTGAACCGCGCCATGGAGTCGTCGCACCCGCCGTTGCGGTCGGGGTGGTGCTGCATGGCCAGCTTGCGATAGGCCGCCTTCAGCCCGGCGGCGTCGATCGTCCGCTCGACCCCCAGGACCTCGTAATAGTCACGCGTCGCCATCAGGCGTTCGTCCTCTTACCCGTGCCGGTGGTCCGCGCCTCTTGCCGGGCGGAAAGACCGTATCGGCTGACCGGGCTGACATGGGCGCCCGGTGCGATGATGCAAGTTTCATGAAACGGCCCCGCCCGTCGCGAGACAAGCGGGGCCGCGGTGATTGCGCGAGCGGTGTGGCTTACGCGCTCTTCTTTTCGTCGTCGTCGCCCGAGACTTCCTCGAACTCGGCGTCGACCACGCCGTCGTCGGCGGGGGCCTCGGCCGCAGCGCCGTCGCCGGCGCCCTGTTGCGAGGCGTACATGGCCTCGCCCAGCTTCATCGAGGCCTGGACCAGGGTGTTGGTCCTGGTCCGGATGTCTTCCGGATCCGTGCCTTCCTTGGCCGTCTTCAGCTCGGCCAGGGCGGTCTCGATCGCGGCCTTCTCATCGGCCCCGACCTTGTCGCCGTATTCGGCCATGGCCTTCTCGGTCGAGTGGATCAGGCTGTCGGCGGCGTTGACCGCCTCGACCATCTCCTTGCGGGCCTTGTCGGCCGCGGCGTTGGCCTCGGCTTCCTTGACCATCTTGTCGATGTCGGCGTCCGAGAGGCCGCCGTTGGCCTGGATGCGGATCGACTGTTCCTTGTTGGTCGCCTTGTCCTTGGCGGTCACATGGACGATGCCGTTGGCGTCGATGTCGAAGGCGACCTCGATCTGCGGCATGCCGCGCGGCGC
>SCVB01000113.1 GCA_004296955.1 Brevundimonas sp. | reverse complement strand
AGCCAACGCCAACGCCGGACTGATCGCGGCGCTGGTCGCCAACGGGGTCGACATCTTCCTGTGCGGCCAGACCGCCGCAAACGCCGGAATCGAACCGGACGCCCTGCTGCCCGGCGTGCGTCTGTCGCTGTCCGCCATGACGATGCACACGCTGCTCCAACAGGATGGATATACGCTGAACCCCTTCTAGGAAGGCGGTATCCGGACGGCATGGGGGACTGTCCCGTCTGCGCCGCCCATCCGCTCCAGACAACGCCGGAAGGCAGGCAGGTGGCGCTCCTGCGACGCTTGCTGAAGCCGCCTCATGACCGCCAGGACGTCAGGGTGCTCGGTCTGGCGAAGAAGGCGTTCGTACATGGCCTCGTTCTCGATTTCGGCATCAACTCCTGCCTGGCAGGCCTCCAGCAGGTCGGGCGGAGCGGGGACCCGGCCGGCCCATTTGTCCGGGGGAGGCTCCACGCCAAAACGGGCGAACAGGGCCAGCAGCGCCTGGGCATGCCGATCCTCAGCCTCGACAATGTTCACGAAAGGACGAAGAGGGCCGAAGGTGTCGATCACCTTCTGGTAGGTCGCGCGCGCCCGATATTCATCGTCCAGCGCTTCTCGCAACACCTCGATGGTCTTCACGTCGTGGGTCATGCCACCCTCGCATGGTCAGTCGTTGTTTCAGGCAGAGGTCGCTGCGCCATGGACGTGGACATCCGCGCCGGAGTGCCGTTTCAATATCTCGACGGCGCGGCGTTCGTCCTCCTGGCTCCAGGTTCTCACCCAGAGCAGCAGGCCGCCCCGCTCCAGCTGTTCCTGCAGGTACTCAGCGTGGCGATCTCCCACCAGCTTCGCCAGCAGGCCGCCGACCAGCGCCCCCCCGCCGCCCGCCACGGCCATTCCGGCCAGGGCCGTAGCCAGCGCGCCGCCGCTGACCAGGACGGCCCCCGCGGCCGCGATGGCGCCGACGTACAGCAGGCCGCCGATCAGGCCGCCTTCCGCCGCGCTGACGGATTCGGGCGACACGTAGCAGCAGCGGGGAATCGCCGGATCGTCCTCGGTCTCCGTCACCTTGTTGTACCGGTGGCCAAGCCTCTCCTCGACGACATGTTCGCTCGCCAACAGGCTGATCTCGGCGCGGTCGAAACCGGAGGTCATCAACTCGTCGATGGCGCCCTGCAAATCCGCTTCCGTCCGGAACACGCCGACCGCCTCGCGGATTCCGATTTCCTTGATCATGCTCGGTGTCCTCGGTGAAGTTTGAATGTGGTCAAAGCACGCACCCCGGCATTGATCTGGATCATGCAATCGGGCGCGCCTCGAAGTCCGCCAACAATCATATGCGGGCTCCCGGACGCCTTGGCTGGATGTCGGCAACGGGTCGGATCCGGTCCCTGCACGGTGCCGGAAAACGGATCCTGGACCGACTTCCGAGCCCCGGACCTGTCCTGCGTCAGCACGGGGCGGATGGTGGAGGTTACGCTGGCGGCGCGCCATGATCACGGAGCCGATATGGCCGCCGATCGGCAGAAGACGGCCTTCGCGCCGCGGTGGAGGGGTTGGCGCGGCCGCACCCTCCACCCTCCTTCGCCTGCGGATGGTCCCCCTCCCCACTGCGTGGCGAGGAGACCTACAGCCCCAGCTTGGCCTTCAGGATGTCGTTCACCGCGGCGGGGTTGGCCTTGCCGCCGGTGGCCTTCATGACCTGGCCGACGAACCAGCCGAGGGCCTGGGGCTTTTCGGCGACGGCGGCGGCCTTGTCGGGGTTGGCGGCGATGATGTCGTCGATGGCCTTCTCGATCGCGCCGGTGTCGGTGACCTGTTTGAGGCCGTGCTTTTCGACGACCTCGGCGGGGGAGCCTTCGCCGTTCCAGACGTGGTCGAAGACCTCCTTGGCGATCTTCGACGAGATGACGTTGGTCTCGATCAGCTCGACCAGCTGGGCGAGGTGGGCGGCCGGGACCGGGCTCTGGTCGAAGTCGAGGTTGTCCGCCGCGAGGCGGGCCGACAGCTCGTTGGTGACCCAATTGGACACCAGCTTTGCATCCCTGCCTTTGGCCGCCGCTTCGAAATAGTCGGCCTTGGCCTGTTCCGAGATCAGCACCACGGCGTCGTATTGCGACAGGCCGTAGTCGGCCATCAGCCGGCGGCGCTTGGCGTCGGGCAGTTCCGGCAGACCGGCCTTGATGTCGTCGATCCAGGCCTGTTCCAGCTCCAGCGGAAGCAGGTCGGGGTCGGGGAAGTAGCGATAGTCCATCGCCTCTTCCTTGGAGCGCATCGAGCGGGTCTCGCCGGCCGTGGCGTCGTAGAGGCGGGTCTCCTGATCGATCTTGCCGCCGTCCTCAAGGATCTCGATCTGGCGCCGGGCCTCGTAGTTGATGGCCTGGGAGATGAAGCGGAACGAGTTGACGTTCTTGATCTCGCAGCGCGTGCCCAGATGGCTGAAGTCGCCGGTCGCCTTGTACTTGGCGTACTGGCCCTCGCGGCAGACCGAGACGTTGACGTCGGCGCGCAGATTGCCCTTCTCCATGTCGCCGTCGCAGGTGCCGAGATAGATCAGGATGGTGCGGATCTTCTTGACGTAGGCGACCGCCTCTTCCGGCGAGCGGATGTCCGGCCGGGAGACGATCTCCATCAGGGCCGTGCCGGCGCGGTTCAAGTCGACATAGCTCTCGGTCGGCGACAGGTCGTGGATCAGCTTGCCCGCGTCCTGTTCCAGATGCAGGCGTTCGATGCCGACGTTGAAGAAGGAGCCGTCCTCGGCCTCGACCTCGACGACGCCCTCGCCGACGATGGGGAAGTAGAGCTGGCTGATCTGATAGCCGGTCGGCAGGTCGGGATAGAAATAGTTCTTGCGGTCGAACTGGCTGCGTTTGTTGATCTGCGCATTGAGGCCGAGGCCGGTGCGGACGGCCTGTTCGACGCAGTATTTGTTCAGGGTCGGCAGCATGCCGGGGAAGCCGGCGTCGACCAGCGAGACCTGCTCGTTCGGACCCGCGCCGAAGCCGACGGCGGCGCCCGAGAACAGCTTGGCCTTCGAGGCCACCTGGGCGTGGATCTCCAGCCCCATGACGATTTCCCAAGGGCCGGTGCGGCCCTGAATGAGTTTGGTGTTCACTTCGGTCATTTGGTCTTCTCGCTCTCTTGAGCGTCAGAGAAAAGTTCGAGGTCCGCGTCGGTGATCTGGCGGGTCGCCGCAAGCGCGCGATGATGCAGGACAAGTCGCCAGATGATCAGGGCAGATATCCCGGCGCCGAGGGCGGGGGCCGTCCAGAGCGACGCGACGGGCGGATCGGCGAACCCTGCTCCGAGAGCTCCGCCGACGGCGATGAGGCCGAAGAGCGGCAGGGCGATCCAGTAGATCACCACGAACGTCTTGCTCAGGAGCCTCGGCGTCACCACCACTTCTCGGGCCTGGCGACAAACCCGGCCGCATCCTCCAGGGCGCTGGCGACCTGGAACACGGTCGCCTCGTCCAGCGCCTTGCCGATGACCTGGAGGCCCAGCGGCAGGCCGCCCTTGTCGAGGCCGGCGGGGACGGAGATCCCCGGCAGGCCGGCGAGGTTGGCGGTGACGGTGAAGATGTCGTTCAGATACATCTGCAGCGGGTCGATCTGCTTGTCGCCCAGGGCAAACGCGGCCGAGGGGGTCGAGGGCGTCAGGATGGCGTCGACCTTGTCCCAGACGGCGTCGAAATCCATGGCGATGCGGCGGCGGACCTTGAGGGCGCGGACGTAGTAGGCGTCGTAGAATCCGGCCGACAGGACATAGGCCCCGATGGTCAGGCGGCGCTGGACCTCCTTGCCGAAGCCCTCGGCGCGGCTGGTCTCGTAGAGGTCGGTCAGCGAGGTCGTCCCCTCGGCGCGGTGGCCGAAACGCATGCCGTCGTAGCGGGCCAGGTTGGACGAGGCCTCGGCGGGGGCGATGATGTAATAGGCCGGCAGGGCGTATTTGGTGTGCGGCAGGCTGATCGGCACGATCTCGCAGCCGGCGGCCTTGAGCCATGCGATGCCCTGGTCCCACAGCGCCTGGATCTCGGCCGGCATGCCGTCGACGACGTATTCCTTCGGCACGCCGATGCGCAGGCCCTTGACCGACTGGCCGAGGGATTGGGTCCAGTCCGGCGTCTCGACGTCGAGGCTGGTCGCGTCCTTCGGATCATACGAGCACATCGAGCGCAGCAGGATGGCGGCGTCCTCGACCGTCTTGGTGATCGGACCGGCCTGGTCCAGCGAACTGGCGAAGGCGACCATGCCGAAGCGGCTGGCGCGGCCGTAGGTGGGCTTGATCCCGACGGTGCCGGTGAAGGCGGCGGGCTGGCGGATCGAGCCGCCGGTGTCCGAGGCGGTGGCGGCCAGGCAGAGGTCGCCGGCGACGGCCGAGGCCGAGCCGCCGGAGCTGCCGCCCGGGGTCAGGTCGGCGTTGGAAGTCGCTGACTTCCACGGGTTGACGACGGGGCCGAAGGCGCTGGTCTCGTTGGACGAGCCCATGGCGAACTCGTCCATGTTGAGCTTGCCCAGCATGACCGCACCGTCGCGCCACAGGTTGGAGGTGACGGTGGACTCATAGGGCGGGACGAAGCCGCGCAGCATGTTGGAGCCGGCGGTGGTCTGGACGCCGTCGGTGCAGAACAGGTCCTTGATCCCCAGCGGCGCGCCTTCGAGGGCGCCGCCCTCCCCCTTCGCCAGTTTGGCGTCGGAGGCGCGGGCCATGGCGAGGGCCTTGTCCGTGGTCTGGACGACATAGGCGTTGAGGCGCGGATTGGCGGCGTCGATATTGGCGACGAAGGCTTTCGTGATCTCCTCGGACGAGAATTCGCGGGCCTTGAGGCCGTCGAGGGCGGCCCTGAGGGTGAGGCGGGTTAGATCAGACATCCTACTCGACCACCTTGGGCACGACGAAGAAGCCGTCGGCGGACTTCGGGGCGTTGGAGAGGACGTCGGCGACCTTGTTCCCGTCGGTGACCACGTCGTCGCGCAGGCGCATGGGCTGGGCGACGTTGGAGGTCATCGGCTCGACGCCGGCGACGTCGACCTCGTTGAGCTGTTCGATCCAGGCGAGGATGCCGTTCAGCTCGGCCGCCAGGGGCTCGAGCCGGTCCTCAGGGGTCTTGATGCGGGCGAGATGCGCCACCCGGCGCACGGTCGCGGCGTCGATGGCCATGCGGCCCTCCAAATGCGAAACCAGAACGGGCGGGATTAGCCGCCCGGCCCCGGTTTCACAAGGATTCTGACGTTTTCGCCGCTATTGCGCCGGGGTGACCGTCACCGTCGCCGGGACGGAGCCGTCCGCCGCCGCCGCCCAGCCGACGATGATGCGCCGGGTGCGGCTGCCGATCTCGCCCGAAGCCTCGTTCATGACGCTCTCGTCGATCTCCAGATCGACCCGGCCCGGGGCCTCCGACAGGACCCGGTAGTCGAGGACGTCGCCGATCCGGAACACGCGCCAGCCCTCGGCCGGGGAATCGAAGAAGGCGACGTGGGTGTAGAGGCCGTTCATGGCCGGATCGCCGCCGGCCGTGCCGAACAGTTTGACGGTCCGGTCGCCCTGGGCCTTGAGCGGATCGACGCTGACCACCGAGGCGGCCCATTGCTGATTCGGGTCGGCGTCGGGCTGGACGACCGCGGCCGGGCCGGCGGCGGTCAGGGGAGCGGCGGGCGCCGGGGCGGCCTGTTCGGTGGGCACGGCGGCTTTGCGGCTCTCGACCTGGGCGTCGCAGGCGGTCAGCCCCAGCAGGGCGACAAGGAAGGTGACTGGCTTCATCGGATGTTCCCCCATCAACGATCGCCCACCTTGCACTTTGACAGGGGGGCTCGCCAGTCCTACCGCCAGACCGTGACAGTTCTGACGCTCGAAGACCTCGCCGCCTCGACGCCCCCCGGCACGCCGTGGCTGGGGCTGGATCTCGGCGAGAAGACCATCGGCGTGGCGGTCTCGGACACCACCCGGATGATCGCCAGCCCGCTGTCGCTGGTGCGCAAGACGAAATTCACCGACGACGCCAACGCCGTACTCAAATTGATGGACGGGCGCGGCGCCTCGGGGCTGGTGATCGGCCTGCCGCTGAACATGGACGGCTCCGAGGGGCCGCGGGCGCAGTCGTGCCGGGCCTTCGCCCGCAATCTGCAGCGCATCCGCGCCGTGCCCTGCGCCTTCCAGGACGAGCGGCTGTCGACCAGCGCGGTGGAGCGGTTCCTGATCGGGGAGCTGGACCTGAACCGCAAGCGCCGCGCCAACGTGGTCGACCGCACTGCCGCCGCCTGGATCCTGCAGGGCGCGCTGGACCGGTTGAGGGCATGAACGCCCTGCTCACCGGCGTCGTGCCGGTCTTCGCCATGATCGCGCTGGGCTGGGGACTGAAGAAGCGCGCCTTCCTCGACGACGACGGCTGGCGGGCGGTCGAGCGGCTGACCTATTTCGCCTTCTATCCGGCCTTCCTGATCCCCGCCGTCTGGCGGGCGGACTTCGCCGGCGGGGCGGCGGGACCCGTGGCCATGGCGACGGTGGCGGTGGCCCTGACGGTGGCGCTGTTGACCGTCCTGGCCAAGCCGCTGCTGCAGATCACCGATCCGGCCTTCACCAGCGTCTTCCAGGGCGTGATCCGCTGGAACGGCTTCGTCTTCCTGCCGGTCGCCGGCGCCCTGTTCGGGCCCGCGGGCCTCGGGGTCGCGGCCGTGGCCTTCGGGGTGTTGGCGCCGGCGCTGAACGTAGTCTGCGTGCTGGTGCTGGCGCGCTGGGGCGCGGGTCAGGGCGGCGGCTGGCGACTGGCCCTGTCGTCACTGCTGAGAAATCCGATCATCTGGGCCTGCGGCATCGGGGCGGCGCTGAATCTGTCGGGCGCGCCCCGGCCAGCGCTGGTGATGGCGACCTTCGACCTGATGGGGCCCGGCGCCATCGCCCTGGGGCTGATCACCGCCGGGGCGGGGCTGAGTTTCCGTTATGCCGTATCGCGGCCCGTGCTGATGCTGACGGTGACGGCGATCAAGCTGATCGTCCTGCCGGTGGGCATGTACTGGCTGGCCGGATCTCTCGGCGGGGACCGGATGGCGCAAGGGCTGGCCCTGCTGGCCGGGGCGTCGCCCGGGGCGGCCGCCTCCTATGTCATGGCCCGCCAGATGGGGGGCGACGCGCCGCTGATGGCGGGGGTCGTGGCCCTGACCACGGTGGCGAGCGCCTTCACCATCCCGATCCTGCTGGCGACCTTTGGCTATATCTGAGCACAGGATCTGAACATGGGCGGCTTCCGTTCGGCCGCGCACGGCCCTATAGGCGGGCCTCGATGAGCCAGCCCGCCGCCCTCACCGATATGATTCTCGAGCGGCTGGCGCCGTTCCCGCGCAGCCATTTCCTGTCCGCAGGCGATCTGAACGCCGCCACGACGCCGCCGCTGCTGGATCTGGCCGACGCCTTCGTCGACTTCAATCGCCAGTCTTCCAAGTCGCTCGACCTGATGCGCGGGCGCACGGTGATGAACCTGTTCTTCGAGAACTCGACCCGCACCAGCGCCTCGTTCGAGATCGCGGCCAAGCGGCTGGGGGCCGATGTGACGGCGCTGAGCCCGCGCACCTCGTCCACGGCCAAGGGCGAGACCCTTATCGATACGGCGGCGACGCTGAACGCCATGAAGCCGGACGTGCTGGTGGTGCGGCACGGGGCCTCGGGCGCGGCGGCCCTGCTGTCGCAGAAGGTCGGCTGCGCCGTGGTCAACGCCGGCGACGGGCGGCATGAGCATCCGACCCAGGCCCTCCTGGACCTGCTGAGCCTGCGCCGGGCCTTCGGGGACGTGGGCGGGCTGACGGTCGCCATCTGCGGCGACATCGCCCACAGCCGGGTGGCGCGGTCGAATGTGTCGATGCTGTCGATGATGGGGGCGCGGGTCCGGCTGATCGGGCCGCCGACCCTGGTGCCCGGCGACGCCGACCGTTGGGGCTGCGAGGTCTTCCACGACATGCGCGAGGGGCTGAGGGGCTGCGACGTCGTGATGATGCTGCGGCTGCAGCTGGAGCGGATGGAGGGGGCGCTGATCCCCTCGACCCGCGAATATTTCCGCTTCTGGGGCCTCGACCGCGAGAAGCTGTCCTGGGCCAACGCCGGAGCGAAGGTGATGCACCCGGGACCGATGAACCGCGGGGTGGAGATCGACTCCGACGTGGCCGACGACCTGACGGTGTCGCTGATCCAGGATCAGGTCGAGATGGGCGTGGCGGCGCGGATGGCGGTGCTGGCGGCCCTGTCGGCGCGGCTGGACGGAGACGCCGCATGAGCGCCATCGCCATACTGAATGCGCGGCTGCTGGACCCGGCCACGGACTATGACGGTCCCGGCGCGGTGCTGGTCGAGGACGGGCGGATCACCGAGGTCGTCCATGGCGGCGGCGCGGTCGCGCCGGCCGGCGTCATGGCGATCGACGCCGACGGCCTTTGCCTGTCGCCGGGCCTGATCGACATTCGGGTCAAGACCGGCGAGCCGGGGGCCGAGCCCAGGGAGACGTTGAAGTCGGCCAGCCTGTCGGCGGCGTCGGGCGGGGTGACCACCATCGTCATCCAGCCGGACACCGACCCGGCCATCGACGATCCGGCGATGATCGACTTCATCCTGCGGCGCGGCGCGGCCCTGGGGCTGGTCAACGTCCGGACGGCCGGCGCGGCGACCAAGGCCCGCGACGGGGTCCACATGGCCGAGATCGGTCTGATGGACGAGGCCGGCGCCCTGTATTTCACCGATGTCGACCGGGTCATCGCCAACACCCGCACCCTGCAAAGGGTGATGAGCTATGCGGCCGCCTTCAACGCACTGGTCTCGTGCCGGCCGGCCGATCCGTGGCTGAGCGAGGGCGCGGTGGCGACCAGCGGCGAACTGGCGACCCGGCTGGGCCTGGCCGGCGTGCCCGCGATCGCCGAACGCATCCAGCTGGAACGGGATCTGGCGCTGGTCGAACAGACCGGCGCGCGCTTCCTGGTCGACCAGATCTCGACCGAGGGCGCGCTGGAGACCCTGGCGCGGGCCCGGGCCAAGGGGCTCGAGGTTTCCGCCTCGGTGTCGATCAACCACCTGTGCTTCAACGAGATCGACATCGGCGACTACCGCACCTTCTATCGGCTGGACCCGCCGCTGCGGCCCGAGAGCGACCGGCAGGCCCTGATCGAGGCGGTGCGCGACGGTCTGATCGACGCCATCACCAGCGCCCACGCGCCTGCCCCGGCCGAGGACAAGCGGCGGCCCTTCGCGGAGGCGACGCCGGGCGCGGTCGGGCTGGAGACCCTGCTGCCCGCCGCCCTGACGCTGCATCATGAGGACGGGCTGGAGCTGCTCGACATCCTGCGCCCCCTGACCCAGGGCCCGGCGACCCTGCTCGGGCTGGAGGCCGGCGTGCTGGCGACCGGCGCGCCCGCGGACCTGATCCTGTTCGATCCCGGCGCGCCGGTGGTGGTCGACGCCGACGCGCTGAAGTCCAAGTCGAAGAACTCGCCCTTCGACGGGCGGCGATTGCAGGGCCGGGTCTTGCTCACCGTCGTCGGCGGACGCATCGTGCACGACGCACGCTAAAGGGGAGCGAATCACTTGCAGGATCTGGTCGGCCCCGCACTCGGGACGCTCGCCCTTGTGGCGGTCGGCGGCTACCTGCTTGGCTCGATTCCGTTCGGCGTGATCCTGACGCGTCTCGCGACCGGCGAGGACGTGCGCAGCATCGGCTCGGGCAATATCGGCGCGACCAACGTGCTGCGAACCGGCCGCAAGGACCTCGCCATCGCCACCCTGCTGCTCGACGCCGGCAAGGGCGCGGCGGCCTATCTGATCGTCCAGGCCCTGTTCCCGGGCGTACCCGCGCTGGCGGCCGTCGCCGGCGGCTCGGCCTTCCTCGGCCACCTCTTCCCCGTCTGGCTCGGCTTCAAGGGCGGCAAGGGGGTGGCGACCTTCTTCGGCCTGTTGCTGGCCGCCGCCTGGCCGCTGGGCCTGATGGCCGGCGCGGTCTGGCTGATCGTGGCGGCCCTGTTCCGGATGTCGTCGCTGGCGGCCCTGATCGCCGCGGTGACAGCCCCGCTGCTCGCCCTGCTGCCCCTGCCGCTGATGGGCCTGCCGGCGCCCGCCCCGATCGTCGCGCTCGCCGTGGCGACGGCGGTGCTGATCTGGATCCGCCACCACGAGAACATCGCCCGCATCCTGAAGGGGGCCGAACCCCGGATCGGCGCGAAGAAGGGGTGACCCTCCCGGACGCAGAGCGTTTCGCGCGCCTGCGTCTGGCGCGGACCGACCGGGTCGGTCCGGTGACCTTCCGGCAGCTGCTTGACCGCTTTGCGACCGCCGAACGCGCCCTTGAGGCCCTGCCCGATCTGATCCGGCGCGGCGGCGGCCACGGCCATGCCCTGCCCCCGGTCGAGCGTATCGCGGACGAACTGGAGTCCGGCCGGCGCGCCGGAGCCCGCCTGATCGTCTTCGGCGACCCCGACTATCCCGAAGTGCTGGCCGCCATCGACCCACCCCCGCCGCTGCTGTGGACCCTGGGCGACGCGGCTCTGATGGCGCGGCCGTGTATCGCCGTCGTCGGCGCCCGGATCGCCTCGGCGGGCGGGCAGAGGATCGCGCGCGGGCTGTCGCAGCAACTGGGCGAGGCCGGCCATGTGGTCGTGTCAGGCCTGGCGCGCGGCATCGACGGGGCCGCCCACGCCGGGGCCTTGCCGACCGGGACCGTCGCCGTTCTCGGCGGCGGGGTGGACGACGTCTATCCGCCCGACAACGCCGACCTCTATGCGCAGATCGTCGAACAGGGCTGCGTCGTCTCGGAGAGCCCGATGGGCGCCCGGGCCCAGGCGAAGGACTTCCCCCGCCGCAACCGCATCATTTCCGGCCTGTCGCGCGGGGTGATCGTGGTCGAGGCCGAGCTGCGCTCAGGCTCATTGATCACCGCCCGGCTGGCGGGCGAACAGGGTCGCGACGTCTTCGCCGTGCCGGGCTCGCCGCTGGACCCGCGGTCGCGAGGACCGAACGAACTGCTGCGCCAGGGCGCGATCCTGTGCGAGGGACTGGAGGATGTGGAACGGGCCTTTTCGACCCTGCGGACGCTGGGCGAGCCGGGGCCGGACAATCCTTTCGACGGCGTCGGGGACGACATCGACGCGGCCCTGATCGAACGGGTCGCCGCCCTGCTGTCGCCCACGCCGACGCCGCGCGATGAGCTGGCGCGGGCGTTGGGCCTGCCCATCGGGACGGTGGCGGCGGTCCTGCTGGAGCTCGATCTGGCCGGGCGCGCCGAGCTGCTGCCGGGCGGTCTGATCGTCGCGCGATCGCCCTGAATTCCAGTCCCGATTGACAGCGGCGCTCGCGCCAACCACGTTCCGCCCCCTTTCCGAGCCCGCGCAAGGCCCCCTCCCCGCATGAACCTCGTCGTTGTCGAGAGCCCCGCAAAGGCCAAGACCATCAACAAATACCTGGGCCCTGACTTCACCGTCCTGGCGTCCTATGGCCACGTCCGCGACCTGCCGTCGAAGGACGGCTCGGTGCTGCCCGACGACGATTTCGCCATGAGCTGGGAGGTCGACGCCCGCGCCTCGAAGCGGATGTCGGAGATCGCCGAGGCCGCCAAGAAGGCCGACCGCGTCATCCTGGCGACCGACCCCGACCGCGAGGGCGAGGCGATCAGCTGGCACGTGCTGGAGATCCTGACCAAGAAGAAGGCGCTGAAGGACACCGAGGTCCAGCGGGTCACCTTCAACGCCATCACCAAAGCCGCCGTGCTGGAGGCCATGGCCAATCCGCGCCAGCTGGATATGGAGCTGGTCGAGGCCTATCTGGCCCGCCGGGCGCTGGACTATCTGGTGGGCTTCACCCTGTCGCCCGTGCTGTGGCGCAAGCTGCCGGGCGCGCGTTCGGCCGGACGGGTGCAGTCGGTCGCCCTGCGCATCGTCGTCGACCGCGAGATGGAGATCGAGGCGTTCCGGGCCCAGGAATACTGGTCGGTCGAGGCCGATCTGGCCGCCGACAGCCCGCCCTTCACCACCCGGCTGGTCAAACACGCCGGCAAGCGGGTGCAGCGTCTCGACATCACTTCGGAAGCGATGGCGAACGCCGCGCGCGACGCCATCAAGGCCGGCAGCTTCACCATCAAGTCGATCGAGAAGAAGCCGGTCAAGCGCAGCCCCTCGCCGCCCTTCACCACCTCGACCCTGCAACAGGAGGCCGCGCGCAAGCTGGGCTTCACCGCCCAGCGGACCATGCAGGCGGCGCAGAAACTGTATGAGGGCGTCGACGATACGGGCGGCCTGATCACCTATATGCGGACCGACGGCCTGTCGGTCAGCCCCGAGGGCATCGCCCAGGCGCGTGAGGTCATCGCCGACCGGTTCGGACCGGCCTACGTCCCGGAACAACCTCGATATTACAAGACCAAGGTGAAGAATGCTCAGGAAGCGCACGAAGCGATCCGGCCGACCAACCTGACCCGCCACCCCGACAGCCTGCGCCTCGAGGGCGACCTGTCGCGGCTGTATGAGCTGATCTGGAAGCGGATGATCGCCAGCCAGATGGAGTCCGCCCGGCTGGACCGGACCACGGTCGACGTCGAGACGCCGGACGGCCAGACCGGCCTGCGCGCCACCGGCCAGGTCGTGGCCTTCGACGGCTTCATCGCCGTCTATGAAGAGGGCCGCGACGACAAGCCCAAGGACGGCGTTGACGACGAGGACGACACGACCCGCCTCCCCGCGCTGAAGGAAGGCGCAGTCGCGAAGGTCGAGGCCATCCGCACCGACCAGCATTTCACCGAGCCGCCGCCGCGCTTCTCGGAAGCGACCCTGGTCAAGAAGCTGGAAGAGCTCGGCATCGGCCGGCCGTCGACCTACGCCTCGATCCTGACCACCCTGCGCGACCGCGAATACGTCCGCATGGACAAGAACCGGTTCATTCCCGAGGACAACGGGCGACTGGTCACGGCCTTCCTCGAACAGTTCTTCACCCAGTGGGTCGAGTACGACTTCACCGCCGCGCTGGAGACCCGGCTGGACGAGGTCTCCGCCGGAGACCTCGACTGGAAGGTCGTGCTGCGCGACTTCTGGAGCCAGCTGAAGCCGGCGACGGACGCGGTCACCGCGCGTCAGGGCGTGATCGACGAACTGGACACGGCGATCGGGCCCTTCCTGTTCCCGGACAAGGGCGACGGGACGGATCCGCGTCTTTGCCCGCTGTGCAAGAGCGGCCGGCTGCATCTGAAGGCCAGCTTCAAGATGAAGTCGTCCTTCATCGGCTGCTCCAACTATCCGGAATGCCGTTACACGCGCGGCTTTGGCGCCGCGACCGGCGTCGAGGACGGGGGCGACCGCGACCTGGGCGTCGATCCCGAGACCGGCGCGCCGGTGGCGCTGAAGATCGGGCGGTTCGGCCCCTATGTGGAGACCACCATCCCCGGCGAGGAGAAGCCGAAGCGGTCATCCCTGCCCAAGGGCTGGTCGCCGGCGACGCTCGCGCTGGAACAGGCGTTGCGCCTGCTGGCCCTGCCGCGCGAGGTCGGAATCCATCCCGAGGACGGCAAGCCCATCACCGCCGGCCTCGGCCGCTACGGGCCGTTCGTGCTGCACGCCGGCACCTACGCCAATGTCGCCGACATCGACGAGGTGTTCGACATCGGCCTGAACCGCGCCGTGGTGCTGCTGGCCGAAAAGCGGGCCGGCAAGTTCGCCGGACGCGGGGCGGCCACGGCGCCGCTCAAGGACCTCGGCGCCCACCCGGAGACGGGCGAGCCGATCCACGTCATGGCGGGGCGGTTCGGCCCCTATGTGAAGTCGGGCAAGATCAACGCCACCCTGCCCAAGGGCACGGCGCCGGAGGATCTGACGCTGGAGCAGGCCCTGCCGCTGCTGGCGGCCCGCGCCGCGGCGGCTCCGGCCAAGGGCAAGAAGGCCCCGGCCGCGAAGAAGGCCGCGCCCAAGACGGCGGCCAAGAAGCCCGCGGCGAAGAAGAAGGCTCCGGCGAAGAAGGCGACCGCAAAGAAGGCTGAGGCCTAACCCTTCAGTAGCCGGTCGCGGGCGGCGTTGAGACGGGAGGCGAGGCCTTCCGTGCCGCCCTGGTCGGGGTGGGCGCGGCCCATCAGCCGCTTCCAGGCGGCGTTGATCTCCTGCGGCGTGGCGGCGGCGGAGACGCCGAGCAGCGAGCGGGCCTCGGCCGGGCTCATGGCTTCAGCACGCGGCGCCACAGCGCGCTGACGCGAGGCGAGGGTCAGCCACAGGCCGGCGCCTATCAGCCCGACGGCGGGCAGCCAGGCGCCGCGAAAGGCCAGCAGGGCGCCGGCCCCGAGCATGACGGCGCTGAACAGGGTGGCGGCGACCCGCCACTGGGCTCGCCCGCGACGCTCGCCCTGGCGACCCAGCCGCACGAGGGCCCAGACGGCGATGCCGGCCAGGACCAGCCAGGCGAGGTTCAAGAGATCACGCCGCCGCGTCCAGCGGGGCGTCCAGCGCGCTGCCGTCCAGTCCCAGCGCCAGCATCAGACTGCGCATCTCCTGCCGCGCTGCGACATGGGCGAGGGAGACCGCGACCGGGCGGACGTCGTTGGACAGGTCGGCCACCGTCAGGCCGAACGGGAACAGCTCGCGATAGATGACCCGGTCGCGCAGGCCGGGGCCGATGCGGAAGCCGACCCTGCGGGCCAGCTTCTCCATCCGGTCCTCAAGCCGCTGACGGTTGCGGGCGGCGGCGACGGCCATGCGGTTGACCACCACGATCCAGTCGATGGCGGCGTTGCGGCCTTCGGTGACGGCGCGGTGCTTGCGCGCCTCCCAGACGCTCTCGGAATAGATCGAGGGCTTGAGCAGTTCGAGGGTGACCGGGTCGATCTGGCCCAGCAGGTCGAAGTCGACGAAACTGTCGTTCATCGGGGTGACGATCTGGTCGGCCATCCCGTGGGCCGTGCGCGACAGCAGGGTGTCGCCGCCGGGGGTGTCGATCAGGATGACGTCGGCCTCGGCCCGCGCCTGGGCCATCGCGGCCTCGAAGCGGGCCAGTTGCTCCTGCTCATCCGCCCTGGCCAGGGCCTTGCCGTCGCCCATGTCGGGTTCGACCGGCATGGGCAGGGTCTGGCCGTTGCCGGCCATCCAGGCGGCCCGGTTGGCGAAGAATTTGGCCATCGACCGCTGGCGCAGGTCCAGATCGATGATGGCGACGCGCCGGCCTGCGTGCAACAGGCCGCAGACGATGTGGATGGCGAGGGTGGACTTGCCCGCCCCGCCCTTTTCGTTGCCGACGACGATGACCGCAGGGTCAGCCATGGATGTTCACGCCCCTCAGGCGGCCGCCGACTCAGACACGCGGCCGTGACTTCGCAGAATCGCGTCCGCGGGCCCGGACGTCAACGACAGGATGGACGGCGGCTGTGGATGCGGCGGTCAGGCGACCCGATTGCACCAGGGGTCGTCGATGCCGGCGGCGGCGCATACCGCGGCAGCCCCGGCGGCGGGCGTGGCGACCTTGAGACGGACCAGATGCCGGCCGCCCACCTCGACGCCCTCATAGACCGGCGACAGGCCGTTCAGGGCCCAGGCGGCCTGGCCGGACTTGAGTCGGGACCAGGCGGAACGGGCCGCGGCCTCGCTGGAATAGGCGCCGAGCTGAACCAGGCCCGGCCCGGTTCGCGGGGCCGTCGCGGCGCGCGGTCCCATGGCCGGGCGCAGGCCGACGCGGGACGACGCCGCCTCGATCCGGGTCGACACCTGCTGCACCACAGCGTCGGCCACGGCCGGGGCCGAGGCGGCGACCAGTCGGGGCGCGGCGCGCTCGACGGCGCCGTCCAACCCGTCGCGCGCGTCCCACAGGGCGTGAGGGTCCATCACCTCGACCCGCAGGGCCGGACGCAGGCCCGCCTCGGCGGCGGTGCGGGCGGGCGTCGCCGCGCCCCGGCCGTCGAGGTCGATGGCGGCGACGGAGTTGGCGAGATTCTCGAACCGGTGCGGATCACTCTCGATCATGCCGCAGGCGTTCAGGCCGACGGCCGCGACGAGCACCACGACTGGACGAATGAGGAGGCTGGGCGTCATAAGCCGACACTGACACGGCAGTATTTGCCGCCCGGTTCACAATCAGGCTTAAGCTGAAAGGTTAATCCATTCATCATGGCCGAGACCCGACCTCTTCCCGTGGTACGCAGCATTGCGGCGCTGCGTGAGACTGTAAGCGACTGGCGGCGGCAAGGGTTCACCGTCGGCTTCGTCCCGACCATGGGCGCCCTGCACGACGGCCACCTGGCGCTGGTGCACGAGGCGGGACGACGGGCCGATCGCGTGGTCGCCAGCGTCTTCGTCAATCCGGCCCAGTTCGCCGCCCACGAGGACCTCGGGACCTATCCGCGGCAGGAGGCGCAGGATGCGGACCTGCTGGCCGGCGCGGGATGCCACCTGTTGTTCGCCCCCACGGTCGAGGAGATGTATCCGGCGGACGCCACGACCACGATCAACGTCGGCGGACCGGCGGAAGGCCTGGAGGGCGAGTTCCGGCCGCAGATGTTCGGCGGCGTCGCCCTGGTGGTGGCCAAGCTGTTGAACCAGGTCCAGCCGGACGTCGCCGTGTTCGGCGAGAAGGACTGGCAGCAGCTGATGGTCGTGCGGCGGCTGGTTCGCGATCTCGATATCCCGACCGAGATCGTGGGTTCGCCGACGATGCGGGACGGGCACGGCCTGGCCCTGTCGTCGCGCAACGCTTATCTGTCCGCGCCGGAGCTGGAGGTCGCCCGTCGGCTCAACGGCGTCCTGGCCGAAGCCGCGGTCGCGGCCGCTTCGGGCGTCGCTCTCGAGACCGTCGAGGAGGATGCGCGCGAAGCCCTGCTCCGCGCGGGATTCAGCCATGTCGACTACGTCGCCGTCCGCCGCGCCGGGGATCTGGCGGCCTACGCCGGCGGCGTGGCCGACGCGCCCGGGCGAATCCTGGCGGCGGCCTGGCTGGGGCGCACCCGGCTGATCGACAATATGGCCGTCGCCGCCGGGGCCTGAGGCGGGGATCTCAGGCCAGCTTCAGGTCCATGTCGCCGCCGATCCATTCGATCCTCGAGCGACGCCGGGCCTCGGTCGCGGCGGCGGCGTTCCCCAGGGCCGCCTCGGCCTCGGCGAGGACGAAATAGCTGTAGGGATCGTTGGGCCAGTCCTCGATCAGTTCGAGCACCTTGGCCCGCGCGGCGGCGGCGTCGCCCTTGAGCAACAGGGCGGCCGCGAGGCTGCGGCGGGTCGGGTACCAGACGATCGGCGGATCGCCGCCCTCCTCGCCCTGCCCCTGGATCGCTGCCGCGCGGGTGAAGGCCGCAATGGCGGCGTCGGCGTCGCCGGCGATCATCGCCGCCCGGCCTTCGAGGACGCGCTGGGACAGTTCGGTGAAGTCCCGCCGCTCGGCGGCCATCGGGCCGGAGGCGAAGGACGGATCGGCGCGCAGGGTGCTGATCGCCTCGGCCTCAGCGCGGACGGCCGCCGCATCCCCGGCCCGCGCCGCCGCTTCGCCGCGTGCATAGCGCCAGCTGACGCGCAGCATCGGATGGGTGGCGGCGGGCTCCGGCAGGGCGGCGACCTGGGCCGGCGAGCCGAACCGGCCGTAGTTGGCGTAGGCGTTGTTGGCGACCATCTGCCGCCACATGTTGTCGGCCGGTATGTCCGGGTAGGTGGCCAGGAACCATTCGGCCAGTTTCATCCCCTCCCCGGCGCCGCCGGCCATCAGGGCGCCGCCCATGCCGAAATGAATGTTGTGGCCGTGCAGCGGCATGCCGGGCACCCCGCCCGGGGGCCGCGCGAGCACGTCGTATTGCCGGTCCAGGGCCACGGCGTTGACGTTGGACATCATGGCGTCGCGATACCGGCCGACGCGGTAGAAGGTGTGCGACGGCATATGCACCAGATGGCTGGCGCCGGGCGCCAGCGCCGCCAACCGTTCGCCGTAGGGAATGGCCTTGTGCGGATCATCCGACCATTCCGTCAGGTGGATATAGAGGTGGATGGCGCCCGGATCGTCCGGCGCTGCAGCGAGCGCCTGTTCCAGCAGTCCCATGGCGCGGGTGATGCCCGGGTCCTTCGCCTTGCCGTCGTCATCCCACCATTCGTCGGCCTTCAGCATCCAGGCGTCGGCGGTGATGGCCGCCACCGTGACGTCCGAGGAGTTGCGGCGGGCGATCCGGTCCATGGCCAGGGCGAAGCGGCGGTCGCGCGTGCCCTTCAGGCCTGAATAGCGCTGGACCATGGCGTCGATCATCTGGCGCTGCATCGGCGTAGCCCGCCGCGCCAGCCGACGCGCTTCGCGCGCCGCCTTCAGGGCGTCGGCCTGGCTGGCGTCGTCATTGCCTCCGCCATTCAGATTGGGACCCAGCGCCCAGGCCTCGCCCCAGGCGCACATGCCGCAGGTCGGGTCGAGAAGGCGCGCCTTGCGAAAGGCCCGCACCGCTTCCTTGTGTTCGAACGCCCAGCGCAGCCGCACCGCGTGGTTGAACCAGGCCTGGGCCTCGGGGACGGCGGTGTCGACCACGAACCCGCCCGTTCCGAAACCTGCGACCATGACCATGTCGGCGACGGGCGTCCCCGCATCCGCCGGGTCCGCGGGACCGCAGACCTGGGGTCGCTCGATCCGGTCCAGCATGGCCCGTTCCGCAGTGGCGTCGGCGACGGCGGCGGGGCCGATCAGGACGGCGGTCAGGACGACGCCGGCCATCAGAAGACTGCGCATGATCGGGGCCTCCCCTGCCCTCGCCGCCATCCTGTCGCGAAAGGCGGCGGCGGCCAAGGGCGGGCTCAGCCGCAGTCCACGCGCTCGATGATCCCTGTGGCCTGGTCGAACCGGACGTTCAGGCGATCGGGCCGCAGGTCCTTCGTCGTCGGACAGGTGGTGCAGACGACCCGGACGTTGGCGCCCTGGGGGAAGGACACCGCCCCCACATGCGAACCGATCAGCGATCGGGCCGCCTCGGCTCCGCATTGCTGCGGGATCGGCGTCCCTTCAGGCGGCGGCTCCACCGGAGCGCAGGCGGCCAGCGACAGGGCGGCGGCGGCGGCCAGCGACCTCATCCGCATTTGACCTCGCGGATAACGCCCGTGGACTCCTCGAACAGGATGTTCAGCCGGCTCGGATTATAGTCCATGGTCACCGGACAGGTGGTGCAGGTCACGCGCCAGACCTCGTCGGCCGGTCGCGGCGGCAGTTCCGAGCGGTTGCGGCCGACAAAGCGTTGATACTGGTCGGCCTTGCACTGCGTCGGTCCGTCGCCGGGCGGCGGCGTCGGATCGCCGGCGTTCATCGGAGCGCAGGCGGCGGCCAGCAGGGCGGTTGCGGCGAGGCCGAGGGTCAGGA
The DNA here is from genome assembly GCA_004296955.1 of Brevundimonas sp. Taxonomy (GTDB): domain Bacteria; phylum Pseudomonadota; class Alphaproteobacteria; order Caulobacterales; family Caulobacteraceae; genus Brevundimonas. Next base: position 17,287 of record SCVB01000113.1, on the reverse strand, counting down.
ATTTCATCGGCGTGGTCTCCGGTAGTGGCTTCAACCGCAGCGGACCTGTTCGACGATTTCGGTCTGTTCGTTGAAGAAGATGTTCAGGCGGTGGGGCGAATAGTCCTCGGTCACCGGACAGGTGGTGCAGGTGACGCGCCGGTTCACGACATCGACCGGAACGGGGATGTCGGTCTTCGGTTTCCCGACCAGCCATTGCAGTTCGCCCGCGCGGCACATGTCCGCGGTCGGGTTCGACGGCCGTGAACCGGTCGGCTGGTTGATCTGGGCTTCCTCGATCGCGCGGGGGGCCGGGGCGTCCGAAGCCGGCGTGGAGCAGGCCGCCAGCGCCAGCAGGGCGATCAGGCCGCCTTTTCCCAGCGCCCTTCCGGAGACTGCTTCCAGTAGGCCAGGGCGGCGCCCTGATCCTTCAACGTCTTCCACCGGACACGCGCCCCCGACAACGCCGCCTCGTCCCGTCCGTCGAAGATGATGAAGCATCGGTCGAAACCTCTCGTATCGCCCAGCTCTGAGCCGTCCACGATGAACAGCGCCTGAGCGCCGTTCAGGTTCTCAGGCGATTCGGTCAGCAGTATGGGCTGGCGGTCGGCCCCGGGCGCCGACGCCATGCCGTGGGCGAGGAAGCTGTCGTCGCGATACGTCCACAGCCGCTCGTCGATATCGTCGAGCAGACGGCGGTCGGCGGCGCGGATCAGCGCCCGCCAGCCACGCTCGCGCGTCTTCTCCATCAGCCCGGGCAGGACCTGATCGAGGGTCGACCGCTCGAGGTGGTAGAACCAGATTTCCGGCTTGGCGTCAGACACCCGGCTCTACCTTTTCAGAGACTTAGGACTCGTAGCTGTCCGCCACCATCCGGTCGAGCGTGCGCACGCCCCAGCCGACGGCGCCGTCCGGAACGGTCGGGTTGCGGCTGTCCTTGACCCAGGCGGTCGGGGCGATGTCGATGTGGGCCCAGGGCACGCCGTTGGTGAAGCGCTGCAGGAACAGGGCGGCGGTGATCGAGCCGCCGGCGCGGCCGTTGCCGGTGTTCTTCACATCGGCGATCGGGGTGTCGATGTGGCGTTCGTAGAAGGCCGGGATCGGCATCCGCCAGGCGTTCTCGCCGACCTTGGGACCGGCCGCGAGGAAGTTGTTCGCCAGTTCGTCGGAGTTGGAGAAGACTCCGGCGTACTCCAGCCCCAGGGCCACGATCATGGCGCCGGTCAGGGTGGCCAGGTCGAGCATGAATTTCGGCTTGAACCGCTCCTGGGTGTACCAGAGGCAGTCGGCCAGGACGAGGCGGCCCTCGGCGTCGGTGTTCAGGATTTCAACCGACTGGCCCGACAGCGACATGACCACGTCGCCCGGACGCTGGGCGGCGCCGTCCGGCATGTTCTCGACCAGGCCGATGACGCCGATCGCATTGACCTTCGCCTTGCGGCCGGCCAGCGCGTGCATGAGGCCGACGACAGCGGCCGAACCGCCCATGTCCCACTTCATCTCTTCCATGCCGTCCGCCGGCTTGATCGAGATGCCGCCAGTGTCGAAAGTCACGCCCTTGCCGACGAAGGCGATGGGCTGGTCGCCCTTCTTGCCGCCGTTCCACTTCATGATGACCACCTGGCTCTCGCGCACGCTGCCCTGACCGACGGCCAGCAGGGTGCGGAAGCCGAGCTTCTCGAGCTCTTTCTCGCCGAGAACCTCGACCTCGAGGCCCAGCTTCTCAAGGGCCTTCACGCGCTTCGCATATTCTTCCGGGTAGAGGATGTTGGCCGGTTCGGCGACGAGGTCGCGGGCGAACTCGACCGCCGAGGCCACGGCGGCATGGGACTCATAGGCGGCCCTGGCCGCCTTGGGATCGGCGGCGACCACGCGGATCGTCTCGATCGACGGCGTCTTCTCGGGCTTCAGCTTGGTACGGTATTTGAGGAAGCGGTAGGCGGCCAGGCGGGCGGCGAAGGCGGCGCGCGCGGCCTGGTCGGCGGTCAGGTGGCCGGCGTCGAGCGTCAGGGCGGTCGCGCCCGACAGCTTGACGGCGTGATAGGCGGCGCCCGCGGCGGCTTCGAGCGCGAGATCGTCGAATTTGGCGGCCTCGCCGGCTCCGCTGAGCAGGACGACCGCGGCGTCGACGCCGGCGGGGGCGGCGACGGTCAGGGTGCTGTTCGAGGCGCCGGTGAAGCGGCTGACGCTCATCGCCTTCGTCAGGGCGCCGGACGTCGCCGAGTCTAGCCGGGGACCCATGCCGGAAAGCACCCGACCTTCATGCACCAGAACAGCCAGCACCTCGGCGGCGTCCGCGGACGCGACGAACTCGATCTTCATTTACTACTCCCGCCGGGCGATACGCCCCGGCACTGTGTCGATGGGATGAGCGCACGCGGTTTCACCGGCGCATTCGGGTGTGTATTAGATGCTCCCCCGCGTCGCCGCCCGCAACGGGTGATTTCTCCCCTGATATGACCCTGATTCAAGGCTATCTTTTCCGGCAGATCGCCCGTCCCGTCGTGGGCGCGTGCGCCGCGCTGGCCGGAATCGGCATTCTGAGCCAAAGCCTCGATCAGCTGGAAGTCATCGTCGAACGGGGCCAGAGCGTCTGGGTTATGGTCAAGCTGACCCTGCTCGCCGTGCCGCAATTGCTGGCGGTCATCATCCCGATCGGCCTGTTCGTCGGGGCCCTGATCGCCCTGACCCGGCTGCAGCGGGAACAGGAGCTGACGGCGGTGTTCGCCTCGGGCGTCACCCGCTGGGCGGCGATTCGCCCCGCCGTGAGAATCGCCGTCATCGCCGCCCTGCTGACCCTGGCGGTCACGACCGTCGGCCAGCCCTGGGCGCAGCGGCAGGCCCGGGCCGAGGCCTTCGCCGTCCGAACCGACCTGGCGGCCCTGCTGGTCGAGGAGGGCGAGTTCGTGCAGGGCCCGAAGGGCCTGACCGTCTATGTCCAGCAGATCGAGCAGAACGGCCTGCTGAAGAACCTGTTCGTCTACCTTGAGGACGGCGACAAGGTCACCACCTGGGACGCCGCCGAGGCGCGCTTCAGCCGCATCGACGGCCAGCCCTATCTGACGCTGCTGAACGGGTCGTGGCAGCGGTATTCGTCGCGGGGCGTGCTGGAATACCTGTCCTTCGGCCGCCAGGACGTGCCGCTGGCGCAGTATACCGAGGTCACCGAACGGGTGCGGTACAAGCCGTCCGACCTCTATCTGACCCAGCTGTTCAATCCCTCGCCACAGGACCTTGAGCGGGTCGGATCGGCGGGCGAGCTGAGGGCCGAGGGCCATTCGCGGCTGTCGGCCCCGCTGTACGCCCTGATGGCCATGGCCATGGCGCTGGCGGCCATCATGGGCGGACAGTTCAGCCGCACCGGCTACGGCCTCAGAACCGCCAAGGCCGCGGGCGTCTTCCTGATCGTGCGCATCGCCGGCTATGGCGTGGTCTCGGCCAGCGCCTGGAACGGCTGGCTGAACATCTTCCAGTATCTGCTCCCCATCGTCGCGACCGCGATCGCCCTGAGACTGTTGTTCCGGGCGCTGAAGCCGCGCCGGCGGCGCGCCTGGCCGGCCCTCGATCGGCTGAAGGCGAGGTTCGCATGAGCCGCCGCACCTCCCTGCCCGTGCCGTGGCTGAGGCTGGGCCGGATCGAACGCTATGTGCTGGTGCAGCAGGCCCGCTCGCTCGGGATCGCCCTTGGCGTGATCGCCGCCCTGATCATGCTGATCGACTTCGTGGAGGTGTCGCGCGGCGTGGGCTCCGACGTCGACCTGTCGGGCGCGCGCATACTCGGCCTGATGCTGCTGAAGTCGCCGCAGGTGATCATCCAGCTGCTGCCCTTCGTCTTCCTGTTCGGCACCCTGGCGGCCTTCGTGGGCCTCAACCGGCGCAGCGAGCTGATCGCGATGCGGGCCGCTGGCGTCTCGGCCTGGCGATTCGTGCTGCCCGCGGCCGGCGCGGCCCTGGTGTTCGGCGTGCTCACCGTGACCGCCCTGGGTCCGCTGGCGGCCTCGGCTGACGGCCTGTTCCAGCGCGAGCGGGCGCGGCTGTCGGGATCGGCGGCCGGCGCCGACGTCGGCCGGGCGGTCTGGATTCGCGAGGGCGACGACACCCGCCAGATGGTCGTGCGCGCCGAGCGCCAGGACCCGGCCAATGCGCGGCTGCTGGACGTGACCTTCTTCATCTACACCAACGACGCCGAGGGCATGCGGACCTTCTCCGAACGGATCGACGCCGAGTCCGCCTCCCTGTCGAACGGCAGCTGGCGGCTGGTCGATGCGGTCGGGGCCGAGATCGGCCAGCGCGCCGTGCGCTATGCGACGCTGGACCTGCCTTCGAGCCTCGCCGACAAGGAGGCGTTCGAGCGGTTCGCGCGACCGCAGGCGACCTCCTTCTGGTCGCTGCCGGCCCAGATCCATCGCGTCGAGGCGGCGGGCTTCTCCTCGACGGCCTACCGTCTCAGGCTGCAGCAACTGCTGGCGACGCCGTTGATGTTCGCCGCCATGTCGATCCTCGCCGCGGCCTTCTCGCTGAGGCTGATGCGGCTGGGCGATCTGGCCCGGATGAGCGCGGCGGCGGTGGTGCTGGGCTTCGGCTTCTTCTTCGTCAACCAGGCCGCCTCGGCCTTCGGCTCGGCCGAGGTGATCCCGCCATGGCTGGCGGCCTGGCTGCCGCCCTTGCTGACAGCGCTCGCCGCCTTCACCTTGCTGTTCTATACCGAAGACGGCTAAGCGATCCGGCCCACCCCGGCTTCGTCGAAGCCAACGTCCTCCAGAGTGATTTCCCGCATGCTGCGTGTCCGCCGCGCGCCCGAATTGGCAGCCTTGCGCTACCGGCTTCTGGCCGGCGCGGCCGCTGTCGCGCTGGCGTCGCTGGCGGGGACGGCCCACGCGCAGCAGGCGCCGGCGGCGCAGGCCACCCAGGGGTCCGACGGGCTGGAGCCCGGCGCCGTCTATATCGAGGCCGACTCGGCGGCCCGGACCGGGGACGTCATCACCGCTGAAGGCGCGGGGGCCGACCGCGTCCTGGCCCGCTTCCGCGGCGCGACCCTGAGGGCCGGCGCGGTCAGCTATGACCTGGGCCTGGGCGTGGCGACGGCGGACCGGCAGGTCGAGTTCACGGACCCCGACGGCAATGTCGTCTTCGCCAGCCACCTCGAGGTCGACCCGGACCTGACCGCGGGCGCGGCGGTCGATTTCGCCACCCGTTTCCGCAACGGCGCCAGCCTGATGGCCGCGACCGCCGTGCGCCGGAGCGAGAACGTCAACGAGCTGAACTACGCCATCTTCACGCCGTGCCCGATCTGCGACGCCGAGGGCAATCCCAAGGAGCCCAGCCTTTCCATCCAGGCGGAGAAGGTGGTCCAGGACGAGGAGCTGCGGGCGATCCTGTATCGCAACGCCGTTTTCCGCCTCGGCGGCGTACCGGTCTTCTACCTGCCCTTCTTCGCCCACCCGGACCCCACGGTCGACCGGGCCTCGGGTTTCCTGGTGCCGATCCCCAGCTATGACGAGGGCCGCGGCCTCAGCCTCGAGGTTCCGTATCTGCGGGTGGTTTCCCCGTCGGAAGACTGGTTGATCAGTCCCCAGTTCAACACCGACGTCGCCCCGCTGCTGAACCTGCAATGGCGCCGCCGATTCGCCGACGGAATGATCGTCGCCCGGGGCGGCTACACCTATGAGCGCAGCTTCGGCGACTTTGACCTCGACGGCGACGGCGACGCTGAAAGCAACGTCAAATACGGCGATCGCACCAGTCGCAGCTATTTCCTCGGCCATGGACGATTCGACCCGGACGGCCCCTGGCGCTGGGGGTTCACGGCGGAGCGCGTTTCGGACAAGACGCTGTTCGACCGCTATGACGTCCGCGATCCCTATCAGGACAACGGCCTCTACTATGGCGACCAGCGCCGGCTGATCACCCAGTTGTACGCCGAGCGGCAGACCGCCCGGTCCTATGTCTCGGTCGCCGCCTTCGCCCTGCAGAGCCTGCGGGTGACGCGGTTCGACCCGGTCACCCCGGCGCTGAACGAGTTCGAGGCCGACGGCGCCCTGCCCGTTGTCGCCCCGCTCATCGAGGCGCGCTGGGAGCCGGCGGGGCCGGTGCTCGGCGGTCGCCTGCGCCTGCGCGGCTCGGCCGTCTCCCTCTTCCGAGACGACTATGTCGGCGGCCCGGTGCTTCGTCCCGAGATCATTCCCACGGGATCGACCCTGGGCCTGCCGGGCGTCGACAGCCGTCGCGTCTCGGGCCAGGCCGAATGGCGGCGGACGATGATCTCACCTCTCGGGGTGCGCTGGGAGCCCTTCGTCGACGTCCGCGCCGACTTCTATTCGGTGGGCGACCTGCCGCCGATGCTGGGGCTGGAGGAAGAGGCGATCTCGCGCGGGCGCGCCACGGCGGGGCTGGATATCAGCTATCCCCTGTTCCGCCGCGTCGGCCCCGGAGCCGACCTGATCCTGGAGCCGATGGCGCAACTGTCGGCCTCGACCGCCTCGGACCTCGATCCGCGCATTCCGATCGAGGACAGCCAGACGCTGGAGCTGGACGAAAGCTCGCTGTTCCGGATCGACCGCTTCCCCGGCTATGACCTGCATGAGGGCGGACCGCGCCTGACCGTCGGCGGCCGTGCGACCCTGCGCTGGAACGAAGGCCGGCAGGCCAGTCTGTTCATCGGCCGCAGCTATCGCGCCGACGAGGAGCCGGCCTTCCTGACGCCGATCCCGGACGCGCCGACCCAGCTGTATGATCCGTCGGGCCTGGCCTCGCAGTCCTCGGACTGGGTCGTCCAGGGCAGTTTCTCGCCCTCGGACCGGATCCGCGGCTGGGGCCACGCCACCATCGACGCCGCCGGCGAGATCCGGAGGGCCGAGGCCGCGGTCGACGGCCGCTGGGGCCGACGCAACCTGGCCACGGTCAGCTATATCGTCGACCGCTCAAACCCCCTGGCCGGACCGCTCAACCGCAACTACGAATTCGTCCAGCTTTCGGGCCAGCAGTTCATCTACGGCAACTGGGGCGTGGCGGCCTCGGGCATCGCCGACCTTGAGCGGGACATCATCACCCGTTCCGAGGTCGGGCTTCTGTTCGACGACGACTGCTTCCGGTTCGAGATAGGCTATCGGCGCGATAACACCCGGGTCCGCCCGACCGGGCCGTCGGAAGGCGTCTATGTGCGCCTAAACCTCGCCACTTTCGGCGGTACAGGGTATTGACGCAGCGACGGGCGCTGAAGGCCGCGCGGCCCGGGGGTGCGCGGTCCGCAAAACCGGGACAAATCCCGGACCAGCGCCGCTTGAGGAACCAGGACTGACATGGGTTTGCAGCGTTATTTGACGGGCGTGGCGATCGCCGCCCTCCTGGCCGGTCCGGCCATGGCCCAGACCGCGCCACCGGCCTCGCCGGCGGCCGCCGGCACCCTGAACCCGGCTGCGGAATCCGCACCGCCGGCGGCCCCGGCCGCGCCGGCCTTCCAACTGTCCGACGGGATCCTGGCCACGGTGAATGACAGCATCATCACCGGCTTCGATCTGCGCCAGCGGATGCTGCTGCTGATCGCCATGACCCAGGTCCAGCCGACGCCGGAAAACATCCCCGCCATCCAGCAACAGGCGCTCAACGCCCTGGTGGATGAGCGACTGCAGGTACAGGAACTCGCCAACTACGAGGACCTGGTCGTCAGCGACGAACGGGTTGAGGAAGAAATCACGGCCATGGCCCAGGAAGTGGGCGCCTCGCCCCAGGCCTATATCGACTTCCTCTCCCAGGGCGGCATCCGTCCGGCCACCCTGCGCGAGCAGGTGCGGACCCAGATCGGCTGGTCGCAGCTGGTCGGAGGACGGTTCCAGAGCCGGGCGCGCGTCAGCCGTGCCGCCGTGGCCGCGGCCATGCGCCAGATTTCGGAAGCCGCCACCAAGAAGCAGTATCTGATCGGCGAGATCTACATCGAGTCCGCCCGTGTGGGCGGCCAGCAGGCGGCGCTGAACGGCGCCAACCAGCTGGTGCAGCAGATGGTCCAGGGCGCGCCCTTCCAGTCCGTGGCGCAGCAGTTCTCGGCCGCCCCCTCCGCCACCCGCGGCGGCGACGCCGGCTGGGTTGTCGAAGGCACGATGCAGCCGGCCCTGCAGCAGGCGCTTGACCAGCTCCAGGTCGGCCAGCTCTCACGGCCGATCCCCGTCGATGGCGGGGTCTATATCGTCTATATGCGCGACAAGCGGGACGGCGCCTCGGCCAGCCTGGTCCAGATCAAACAGGTGATGATCGAACTGCCGGAAACCGCCACCGAGGCGGATGTCGCGGCGGCGACCCAGAGGCTCGAAGCCCTCCGGCCGCAGCTGACGTGCGACACCATGCTGGCCCGCGCGACCTCGGAACAGGGCCTGCTCGGCGCGGATCTGGGCGAAGCGGACGTGCAGAACCTGGCGCCGCAATTCCAGCAAGTCGCCCGTTCGGCCGAGGTCGGCTCGGTCAGCACGCCGGTGCGCACCCCGCTGGGCGTCCACCTGCTGGGCGTCTGTGGCCGCCGCGTCGGCGGGACCGAAGCGCCCAATCCGCAGGAAGTCGAGAACGCCCTGTTCCGCCAGAACCTCGCCACCCTCGGCCGCCGCTATATGCGCGACCTGCGCGAGGACGCCCTTATCGAGTACCGGTAATGACCGCCGGCCCCGCGCCGCTGGCCCTGTCCATGGGCGAACCGGCGGGCGTGGGGCCGGAGATCATCGCCAGGGCCTGGTCCGCCCTGCGGACGGAAGGCCCGGCCTTCGTGGTCATAGGCGACGCCGCCCTGATGCGGGCCCAGGGTCAGCCGGTCGAGACCGTGCTGTCCGCCTCCGACGCCGCCGCCGTCTTCGGTCGCGCCATCCCGGTCCTCGACAACCCCCTTCCCGCCCCGGTGTCGCCCGGGCGACCCGAACCCGCCAACGCCGGCGCTGTGGCGGACTGGATTGAGCAGGCGGTCAACCTGGCCCTGTCGGGCGAGGCCAGCGGCGTCGTCACCGCCCCCATCGCCAAGGCCCCGCTGTACGCCGCGGGCTTCCGCTTTCCGGGCCATACGGAATTCATCGCTGAACTGACCGCCGACGTTCCCTTCGCGGGCACGCGCGGTCCGGTGATGATGCTGACGGCGAAGGACCTGCGCGCCTGTCTGGTGACGATCCACGCCCCCCTGGCCGAGGTTCCGGAACTGGTCACGGCCGAACGGGTGATGCGAACGGCGCGCGTGGTGCATGAGGCGATGAAGCGTGATTTCGGCATCGCTGCGCCCCGGCTGGCCCTGGCGGGCCTGAACCCGCACGCCGGCGAAGGCGGCGCCATCGGCCTGGAGGAGATCGAGGTGCTGATCCCCGCCGCCGCCGCCCTGCGCGCCGAGGGATTCGCCATCAGCGACCCGCGGCCGGCCGACACCCTGTTCCACGATGCGGCCCGCGCGACCTATGACGCGGTGCTGTGCCTGTACCACGACCAGGCGTTGATCCCGGTGAAGACGCTGGACTTCTGGGGCGGGGTGAACACCACCCTCGGCCTGCCGGTCGTTCGCACCTCGCCCGACCACGGCACCGGCTTCGACATCGCCGGCAAGGGCGTGGCCCGGGCCGACAGCCTGATCGCCGCGGTGCGGCTGGCGGGAGAGATGGCGGCGGCGAGGAGTGGCTAGTGGCGAGTGGTTGGTGATTAATGATTGCAGCTTCGTCGTCTGCTGAAGGGCGGCGCGGCCAGCGCCACTGCCCCGGCATTGGCGAGCCACTAGTCACTAACCACTAGCCACTTCTCGCCGCACTCCCCTATGACACCGGGGTGACCCCCTCCGACCTCCCCTCCCTGCGCGAAAGCCTCGACGCCCACGGCCTGCTGGCGAAGAAGAGCTTCGGCCAGCATTTCCTGCTGGACCTCAATGTCACCCGCAAGATCGTGCGGCTTGCCGGCCCCTTCGAAGGCGGGGCGGTGATCGAGGTCGGGCCCGGGCCGGGCGGGCTGACGCGGGCCCTGCTGGAAAGCGACGCCGGCCGGGTGGTGCTGGTCGAGAAGGACCCGCGCTTCCTGCCGCTGCTGGCCGAGCTGGACGACGGCTCGGGACGACTGACGGTGGTCGAGGCCGACGCCCTCAATGTGCGCGAGGCGGACCTGGTCGAGGGACCGGCGCATGTCGTCTCCAACCTGCCCTACAATGTCGGCACGCCGCTGCTGATCAAATGGCTGACCGGACCCTGGACGCCGCACGCCCTGACCCTGATGTTCCAGAAGGAGGTGGCCGAGCGCATCGTCGCCGCCCCCGGGGACGACGCCTATGGCCGGCTGGCGGTGATCAGCCAGGCGGTGTGCGAGGCGAAGCTGGTCATGCACCTGCCCGCCGCCGCCTTCACCCCGCCGCCCAAGGTGGCCAGTGCGGTGGTGCATCTCGTTCCGAAAGCGGATCGGCCCGACCGCGACCTGCTGAAGGCGCTGGAGCGGGTGACAGCGGCGGCCTTTGGCCAGAGGCGAAAGATGCTGCGGTCCAGCCTGAAGCCGCTGGGCGGCGCCGACCTGTGCGAGTCGGCCGGGATCAGTCCCGAGGACCGCGCGGAGGTGATCGATCTGGCGGGGTTCCTGCGCCTCGCGCGGGCGGCGGCGGGACAGGCGCAGCCTGAAGGGCCGGGCGGCGGCGGGGCGACCATGATGCGGCGCAAGCGGAGCTGAATCCGCATCGGCGCTGACCGTCGGGCAGGGCTCCGGCCCTGGTTGGCAACCGCCCCCTCCCGCGGACGTTCATCAGGTCCCCCAACCATCGGAGACTCCCCATGATCCTTTCCACAGGCACGCTCGTGGCCGTCGTCGATGGCGAGAAGCTGGCGCTGTTCGAAAACACCGGCGGCCGGTCGATCAGCCTGACCCCTCGACCGACGCCGGCGATCGCCGAGCGCGCCTCGGGCGCGGCCGGCCGCATCTCCAGCGAGGCCAATCCGGACAACGACACCCAGGCCGAGGACGGCTTCGCCCTCGGCGTGACCGAGGTGCTGAACAAATGGGTGCTGACCAACAAGGTCGAACATCTGCTGGTCATCGCCGCCCCCAAGACCATGGGTCAGTTGCGCAAGGGCTGGCACAAGGAGACGGCCGCCCGGGTCGTCGACGAGATCGCCAAGGACCTGACCGGCCATTCCACCGAACAGATCGCCGCGGCGATCGAGAAGGCGTAGCGCCGCACCCGATCCGCGGCAGCGAGGCCGCTGACGCCGGGCCGGCCGAAATCAGGTTCAGACTGTCCCGCGGCGCGGCGCGCGGGATAGTCTGCCTGACGGCCCAGGTGCGGAGATCGGGATGTCGACATTGTTCGTGAAGCAGGCGACCGGCGTGTTCGCCCTTCTGGCCATGATGGCGGGGCTGGCCGAATTTGCACCCGCCAGGGATCAGGCGCGACCCGTCCTGATCATCAACGCCACCGGCCAGACCATCCTCCGGTTCTACGCGTCGACGCCGGGATTCAATGTCTGGGAAGAGGATCTTCTGGATCGTGAGGTCATCGAAGACGGCGCTTCGGCCCGCATCGACGTGGCCAATGGATCCGGCCGGTGCCTCTACGATTTTCGGGCCGAGCTCGCCGACGGCTCGCGGCTCGACCGGCGACAGGTCAATGTGTGCGAGATCAACGAATATCGCTACACGGCGGACTGACCGCCGCGGCCGTCAGACCGCCTCGTTCAGCAGGGCGGTCTTGTAGGCCTCGACCCAGATGTTGCGGAAGCGGCGGCTGCGCTCCGCATGATAGATGTGGGCCAGTTCGGCGTAGCTGCGGTCGAAATCGTCATTGACGAAGACATAGTCGAACTGGCCGCAGTGCTCGATCTCGCCCTTGGCGTTCTGGATGCGGCGTTCGATGACCTCGTCCGCGTCCTGGGAGCGGGTGACAAGGCGGCGCCGGAGCTCTTCCAGGCTGGGCGGCAGGATGAAGACGCGGACGGCGTCCTCGGGGCATTTGGCGGCGATGTCGCGGGCCCCCTGCCAGTCGATGTCGAACAGGACGTCGCGGCCCTCCGACAGGGCGCGGTCGATCGGAGCGCGGGGGCTGCCGTAGCGGGCGCCGTGGACGTCGGCCCATTCGAGGAAGGCGTCGGCGTCGACCAGCCGCTGGAACTCGGCGTCGTCGACGAAATGATAGTCGCGGTCGGCGACCTCGCCCGGCCGGATGGCGCGGGTGGTCATGGAGATGGACAGCTCCAGCCCGCCGTGATCGGCCATCAGGCGACGGCACAGGCTGGTCTTGCCGGCGCCCGAGGGGCTGGCCACGATCAGCAGGACGCCGCGGCGGGGATGGCGTTCATTCGACATTTTGAACTTGTTCTCGAAGTTGTTCGATCACGGCCTTGAGCTCGAGGCCGATTCCGGTGAGCGCGGTCGTAGCCGATTTCGAGCAGAGGGTGTTCGCCTCCCTCATGAATTCCTGCATCAGGAAGTCGAGTTTTCGCCCGGCGGGGGGTTGCTGCAACAGGGCGCGGGCCGAGGCGACGTGGGCGGTCAGGCGATCCAGCTCCTCGCGGACGTCGGCCTTGGTCGCCAGCGAGGCGGCCTCGAGATAGATGCGATCCGCCAGCCCGGGCGCATCGGGGGCCAGTTCGGTCATGCGGCGGGCGAAGCGTTCGCGGATGGCGTCGGACTGGGCCGCGGCCTCGCCCTCGGCCAGGGCCACCAGGGCCTCGATACGGTCGATGAAGTCCGCGATGACCGGCAGAAGCTGGGCGCCCTCGCGGTCGCGCGAAATCTTCAGGGCGTCGAGGGCCAGGTCGATGGCGGCGGCCATGGCGGCCTCGGCGGCGGCGCGGACCTCGGGATCGTCGACCTCCTCGGGGGCCTCCAGCACGCCGCGAAGGGACAGCAGGCCGTCGGCCGAAGGCGGGGTCGCCCCCTCCTCCGCCAGCTGGTTGGCCAGGGTCAGGTAGCGGGCCAGGATGTCCTGGTTGACCTTGAGCGCCGCGGCGCCGAGCGTGGCGCGGACCGCCTGGACGCCGAGGGTGACCTGGCCGCGACTGAGCCGGGCCTGGGCGGCCGCCTTGGCGTGGCGTTCCAGGGCGTCGAAGCCGGGCGGGCCGCGAAAACGGACCTCGAGATTGCGGCCGTTGACCGAGCGCGCCTCGACAGACCAGGACCAGTCGCCCTCGGCCCCCTCGGCCCGGCCGAAGCCGGTCATGCCGGAAATGGCGGTCATCCGGCGGGCGCCGCGGGCGGAATGGAGATGACCCGAGCGCCAGGCGGGACGGTTACGCCGGCCGGGACCGGCGCGGCGTCGGACGCGGCGGGCGCGGCGGCCTCGGGCGCGACGGGCGGCAGGCCGGCCTTGCGGCGCTCGATCTCGCGCCAGCGGGCGACATTGGCCAGATGTTCGTCATAGGTCCGGGCGAAGGCGTGGCCGCCCGAGCCGTCGGCGACGAAGAACAGGTCGGCGGTGGCCGGCGGATTGAGCACGGCGGCGACGGCGTCCCGCCCCGGGTTGGAGATCGCCGTCGGGGGCAGGCCGTCGATCTGATAGGTGTTCCAGGGATTGGGCCGGTCGAGCTCGGACCGCCGCAGGCCCCGTCGCAAGGGCACGCCTTTGGTGATGCCATATTCGATGGTCGGGTCGCTTTCCAGCCGCATGCCGGCGCGGATCCGGTTGGTGAAGATGGCGGCCACGCGGGGACGTTCGGCGGCGACGCCGGTCTCCTTCTCGACGATGGAGGCCAGGATCATCGCTTCCTCGGGCGTGCGGGCGACGGTGTTCGGGCTGCGCGCGGCCCACAGGCGGGCGAGGTTCTCGTCGCGCGCGCGGCGCATGCGGGCGATGACCGAGGCGCGGGCCTCGCCGCGGCTGACCTCATAGGTGTCGGGCCACAGACTGCCCTCGGGCGGCGTGGTCTCGATCACGCCCGTCAGGATCGGTTGGTCGTTGAGGATGGCGACGGCCTGGGCCGAGGACCAGCCCTCGGGCAAGGTGACGTAGTGGCGGACGACCCGGCCTTCGACCAGCAGGATCAGCACCGAGCGCAGCGACGCCTTGTCGGGAACCTCGTATTCGCCTGCGCGCAGCTTGCGGTCGGCTCCGGTCAGGGTGGCGGCGGCCTTGAACATGTCGGTCGAGCGGATCACACCCGCCGACTTGAGCGTGGCGGCGATGGCGCTGACGCCGGCGCCGCTGGGCAGGCTGACGATGGTCGACTGGCCGTCCCGGGCCGCGGGTCCGGGGGCGTAGAAGACGCTCCAGGCGGCGACCAGGGCGACGATGAGGAACAGGCTGAAGGTGGCCGTGGCGGCCAGGAAGGCCGTCTTGCGCCCGGAGCGCCGCTCGACCGACACCTAGCCGACCTTCCGGAAGATGACCGAGGCGTTGGTGCCGCCGAAGCCGAAGCTGTTGGACATGGCGACGTCGATCTCCATCGGCTGGCCCTTGCCGCGCACCAGGTTGAGTGGCGTCTCGCGCTCGGGGTTGTCCAGGTTGATGGTCGGGGGGGCGACCTGGTCGCGGATGGCCAGGATGCAGAAGATGGCCTCGATCGCCCCGGCGGCGCCCAGCAGGTGGCCGGTCATCGACTTGGTCGAGGACAGGGCGACGTTGGGGGCGTGGTCGCCCATCAGCTTTTCGATGGCGCCGGCCTCGATCCAGTCGGCCATGGTCGAGGTGCCGTGGGCGTTGACGTAGTCGATGTCCGAGACCTGGATGCCGGCGCGCTTCACCGCCATCTGCATGGCGCGATAGCCGCCGTTGCCGTCCTCGGCCGGGGCGGTGATGTGGTAGGCGTCGCCGCTCATGCCGTAGCCGATGATCTCGGCGTAGATGGTCGCGCCGCGGGCTTTCGCGTGCTCGTATTCTTCCAGCACCACGATGCCCGCGCCCTCGCCCATGACGAAGCCGGAGTGGTCCTTGTCCCACGGCCGCGAGGCCTTCTCGGGCGTGTCGTTATAGGCGGTGCACAGGGCCTTGCAGGCGAGGAAGCCGGCGATGCCGATGGGGACGATGGAGCTTTCCGCCCCGCCGGCGACCATGACGTCGGCGTCGTCGAGCATGATCATCCGGGCCGCGTCGCCGATGGCGTGGGCGCCGGTGGCGCAGGCGGTGACGACCGAGTGATTCGGGCCCTTGAGGCCGTGACGGATCGAGATCTGGCCCGAGGTCAGGTTGATCAGGGCCGAAGGGATGAAGAACGGGCTGACCCGGCGCGGGCCCTGTTCCTTGAGGATGATGGCGGTATCGGCGATGGGGCCGAGGCCGCCGATGCCGGAGCCGACCATGACGCCCGTGCGCTCGCGCTGCTCCTCGGTCTCGGGCTTCCAGCCCGAATCGGCCAGGGCCTCGTCGGCGGCGGCGATGGCGTAGACGATGAAGTCGTCGACCCGCTTGCGGTCCTTGGGCGACATGACCTTCTCGTGGTCGAACACGCCCGGTTGGCCGGGAGCCCCGCCGCCGCGGCCGTCCACCGACGGGATTTCCCCCGCGATGGTGCAGGCATAGCCCTCGGTGTCGAAATTGGTGATGGGGCCGATGCCCGAGCGACCTTCGAGGATGCCCTTCCAGTTATGCTCCACGCCCCAGCCGAGCGGTGTGAGGAGGCCTAGGCCGGTGACGACGACACGACGCATCCCGCGGTCCTTCAATGTGAATCCCTCAGGGACAATAGTGAGTGGAGGGGCGCGGGGCTAGGCGGGAGTGGAAGGCCGGGGCTTCTGGCGGGGAATGTCGGCTCCGCGCCAGGAGCGGTCATTGAGATCAGACCCGGAAGAGGACCTTACCAGCAGGCTCGGAGCCGAAGCGGCGACTATCAAAGACCGTATGACGGGCGGGGTGCGCAGACCGAGGCCGCCGCTATGGCGAGATCGACTCAATCCGCGTGGGCGCCGCCCTCGCAGGGCAGCACCGCGCCCGTCGTCCAGCGCGCCTCGTCCGACAGCAGATAGAGCGCGGCGCGGGCCATGTCGTCGGGATGCGCGATGTAGTTCATGGGAAAGGCGTCGGCCAGGGCCGCGCGCCCCTCGTCGGTGGGGATCCAGCGGTCGAACATCTCCGAGCGGGTGGCGCCCGGCGCGATGCAGTTCACGCGGATGTTCCGGCGCGCATACTCCAGTGCGACGCATCGGGTGAGACCGGTCAGGGCCCATTTCGACGCGGCATAGATCCCGTTGCCGGCGGCGCCGACCATGCCGCCGATCGACGAGGTGTTGACGATCGAGCCGCCGCCCGAGGCCAGCATCGCCGGGATCTGGTGCTTCATGCAGAGGAAGGGCCCCCTCAGATTGGTGGCCATCACCGCGTCCAGGCTGTCGACCGGGAGCTCGGTGAACGGCGCCCGGACGCCCCCCACGCCGGCGTTGTTGAACGCCCCGTCCAGCCGTCCGAACCTGGCCACCGTGAAGGCGATGGCGGCCTCAACCGAGGTCTCGTCCCGCACGTCGCAGGTCACGGCGGCGACGGGCAGCCCCTCGCCGCGCAGTTCGGCGGCGAGGGCCTCGATCGGGTCTGCGCGCCGCGAGGCGGCCACGACGGACGCGCCTTCGGCGGCGAAGCGGCGGACCGCGGCGGCGCCGATGCCGCTCGCGGCGCCGGTGACGAAGACGACACGATCCTTCAACCGCGCGCCGGCCCAAGCCAGCGGCGGCGGATTCTGGTAAGACATGTCCAAGGCTCCGGTTGACAATGTCAACCTAGGAGGGACGGTTGACGCTGTCAACCAGATGGAGGCGTTGGCTTGAGCACGCGGGATGCGATCGTGGCGGCAGCGGGCGACCTGCTGGATGAGGCCGGTCCCGAAGCGGTGACGTTACGGGCCGTGGCCCAGCGGGTCGGCCTCTCGCACAACGCCCCCTACAAGCATTTCGCTGACAAGGAGGCGCTCCTGGCCGCGGTCGCGACGGTCGAGCTGCGCCGCCGGGCCGACGCGCCGCGACCGGCGGGAGGCGAGCCGCTGGCCACGTTGAAGCGCATGGTGCGGGACAATGTGCGCTGGGCCGTACGGCATCCGGCGCGGTTCAAACTCACCTACGGGAGCTGGACCCGGCACGACAACGACCTCGGTGAGGCGGCCCACGCCGCCCGGATGCGGTTCGTGGAGGCCGTCGCCGCTGCCCAGGCTGTGGGCGCCCTGGCCCCCGGGGACCCGGAGCGCGTGTCGGCGATGCTTCTGGCCCTGGGTCACGGCGCGGCCGACCTGGCGCTGGGCGGCCATCTGTCGCGGGAAGGCAAGGGTCACGCGGATCCCGAGGATCTCGTGGACGACCTCTTCGACCTGTTCGAACGGAGCGCCCGTCCGTCAGATCATCGGTGATGGACCGACAGGCGGACATTCCGAACTGCTGTTTTGAGTCACGAGCCGCCATCACCCCCCCCGCCG
>SCVB01000112.1 GCA_004296955.1 Brevundimonas sp. | reverse complement strand
GAGGGGAAGTGGGTGATGCGCACGGCGGAATCGGTCTTGTTGACGTGCTGGCCGCCCGAGCCGGAGGCGCGGAAGGTGTCGATGCGGATGTCCTTGTCCTGGATGTCGATCTCGACGTCCTCGACCTCGGGCAGGACGGCGACGGTGGCGGCCGAGGTATGGATGCGGCCGCCGGCCTCGGTGGTCGGCACGCGCTGGACCCGGTGCACGCCGCTTTCGAACTTCAGCCGGCCGAAGACGCCGTCGCCGGTGACGGTGGCGATGATCTCCTTGTAGCCGCCGGCCTCGCCCTCGGTGGCCGAGTCGATCTCGACCTTCCAGCCGCGCGTGGCGGCGTAGCGGGAATACATGCGGAACAGGTCGCCGGCGAACAGGGCGGCCTCGTCGCCGCCGGTGCCGGCGCGGACTTCCAGCACGGCCGAGGCGTTCTCGTCGGCGTCGCGCGGGGCCAGCAGCAGGGCGACGTCCCGCTCCATGTCCGGCAGGGTTTCCTTGAGGGCCTGCAGTTCGTCAGCGGCCATTTCGGCCATCTCGGGATCCGAGGCCATGGCCTCGAGATCGGCCATCTCGGCCCGGGTCTTCGCCAGCGCCATGACGGCGTCGGCGATGGGCTTCATCTCCGCATGCTCTTTCGAGAGGCGCACGATCTCCTGGCCGTCGCTGGCCGCGCCCATGCGCGCCTCCACCTGGTGGAAGCGGTCGAGCACCTGATCGAGCCGGGCCTGGGGCAGTCGCAAGGGGGAAGCGCCTCTTCAAAACGGGAGGCGGTGTTTACTCCGTCGAACGCCGCCCTGTCGATGCGGCGCGGCGATGGCGTGATCGTGACCGGGCCTCACAAGGCCGTCAGGCAGGTTTCGCCGGAGCGACAGGGATCCTAGCTGACGGTGGAGCTGGAGGGCGCATGTTTGACGGAACACTGACGACGAGACTCGATGACGGGGCCGACCTGGCCCGGTTGAGAGCCCTGTACGACGGACTGCTGGACCATCCTCCGACGGGCGTTTCGGTCGAGGCCCGGGCCGACCTGGCCGCCATGGCGCGGATTTTCGACCTCGACGCCGACCGGCCGCCGGCGGAGGTATGGCGTGACCTGCGCGCGGTGCTGACGCGGCAGGCGGACCCGGACATCGGCGATGAAGTCGCGCCGGTCTCCCGTCCCCTGACCCTGATGGTCGTCGAGGATGATCCGGAGATGGCGGCGGATCTGACCGAACTGTTGACCAATGCCGGCCACGGCGTGGTCGGCCCGTTTTCAGACGCAGCGGCGGCGATGACCGCGGCGGGCCTGCACGCCATCGACCTGGCGCTTCTCGATATCAATCTGGCGGGGGATCCGCAGGACCAAAGCGAAGGCGGCGGCGTCGCCCTCGCCCGGACCCTGAAACAGTCATGGGGCGTGCCGGCGATCTTCCTGTCAGGCGACGTGGCCGCCGCGGCGCGTCACGCCCGGTTGGCGACAGCCCTGGTGCTGAAACCCTACAGCGGCCGCGATGTGCTGAACGGCATAGCCCGGGCCGTCGCCAACGGCGCTGTCGCCCGCTGACGACGCAACCAAAGTTCTGGCCGGGGCTTGCGCTTGTCAGGCTTGGCTGTTTCGAACGGGCGGATGGAAACCTTCCTGCTGTTTTTTGTGGTCGGCGCCCTGGCCCAGGCGGTCGATGGGGCGTTGGGCATGGCCTACGGCGTGATTTCGTCCTCGGTCCTGCTGTCTCTCGGCGTGCCCCCGGCGATGGCTTCGGCCAGCGTGCACGGAGCGGAGATGTTCACCACCGCGGCTTCGGCCAGCAGCCACATCTGGCACCGCAACATTGACTGGCGGCTGTTGCGGCCGTTGGCCGTCGCCGGGGTGATCGGCGGCTGTCTGGGCGCCTATATCCTGACCGGGATCGAGGGCGACGTGATCAAGCCGTTCATCGTCGCCTACCTTGGGGTGATGGGCGCCTACATCGTCTGGCGCGCGAGTCATGACATCAAGCCTCGCCGCCTGCCGTCCTGGGTGATGGCTCCGATGGGGGCGATCGGGGGCTTCCTCGACGCCGTCGGCGGCGGCGGCTGGGGTCCGACGGTGTCATCGACGCTGGTCGCGGCGGGACAGGAGCCGCGCCGCGCGATCGGCACGGTCAACACCGCCGAATTCTTCCTGACCGTGGCCATCAGCGCGACCTTCATCTGGGCGCTGATCACCGGTCACTGGGCAGAGGCGGGCGCGCTTGAGAACCATGCGGCGGCTGTCGGCGGTCTGGTGGCCGGCGGGCTGCTGGCGGCGCCGTTCGCCGGTCTGATCGCCAAAAGGGTGCCGAGGACGCTTCTGACCTATGCGGTCGGCGTACTGCTGCTCGTGTTGGCGGCGTTCCAGGGCCTGCAGCTGGCGGGCGTGCTGGGCTGAGCCGGGACCGACCTGCCGGGGGCGCTCAGCCGGGCCGGGTATCCGCGAAG
Source organism: Brevundimonas sp. (assembly GCA_004296955.1). Lineage (GTDB taxonomy): Bacteria > Pseudomonadota > Alphaproteobacteria > Caulobacterales > Caulobacteraceae > Brevundimonas. The sequence goes on along the minus strand of SCVB01000112.1, from coordinate 16,190 downwards.
CTCGGTCGGGCCTCAAGCGCGGCCTGAAGCGCGACCAATCCGGGCCGACCGGTCGCCAGATCAAAGCCGGGATGCCGGAAGGCGATCCAGGTCACGGCGACGCCGGCGGTGATGACGCCCATGTCCAGCCGGGCCGGATCCGGGCGGGCGGCCTCCAGCGCATCGAGGGCGCGGCCCATGTTTTCGGTCCAGCGGGCGATCCATGACGGCGAGCGCTCGTCCTCGGGCCGGCGCAGCTCCAGCAGCAGTTTGACGCCCATCTCCAGCGCCTGATTGCCCAGGGTCTCCAGCCGCCGCACGCGCAGCCGGTCGGCGCCGTCGGCGGGGAGCAGCCGAGGACCGTCGCCGAAGACGTCGAGGTATTCGCAGATCACCGGGCTGTCGTTGAGCGGCAGGCCGTCTTCCGCGATCAGGGTCGGCACCTGAACCACCGGATTGGAGGCCAGCAGTTCGGGCGCATTGGCGTAGGGATCGACCGCGATCTCCTCGATCCGGCCGATCAGCCCCTTCTCACGGGCGACGATCCGGCATTTGCGGGCGAAGGGGGACGGGACGGTGATGTAGAGTTTCATGCTCACTCGGCGGCGACGAGGGGTTTGGCTTCGGCGGCCTTGCGCGCGGCGTCCAGTTCGGCGGCCCTGGCTTCGACCAGTTCGACGATGTGGTCGATCATGCCGTCGTTGTGCTGTTTGTGGGCCATCTTGCCGTTGACATAGACCATGCCCGAGCCGGCGCCCCCGCCGGTGAAGCCAACGTCCGTGTACAGAGCTTCGCCCGGTCCGTTGACGACGCAGCCGATGATCGACAGCGACATGGGCGTGGTCACATGGGCCAGCCGCTCTTCAAGAATGCCGACCGTCTCGATGACGTTGAAGCCCTGACGCGCGCAGGAGGGGCAGGCGATGATGTTGACGCCGCGATGGCGCAGGCCGAGCGATTTCAGGATGTCGAAGCCGACCTTGATCTCCTCGACCGGGTCGGCGGCGAGGCTGACCCGGATCGTGTCGCCGATGCCCGACCACAGCATATTGCCCATGCCGATGGCCGACTTGATCGTGCCCGAACGCAGGGGTCCGGCCTCGGTGACGCCGAGGTGCAGGGGGCAGTCGATGGCCTCGGCCAGCTGCTGGTAGGCGGCGACGGTCAGGAAGGGGTCGGACGCCTTCACCGAGATCTTGAACTCGTGGAAGTCGTGGTCCTGCAGGATGCGGGCGTGGTTGAGGGCGCTCTCGACCATGGCCTCGGGACAGGGCTCGCCGTATTTTTCGAGCAGCTCCTTCTCCAGCGAGCCGGCGTTGACGCCGATGCGCATGGAGCAGCCGTGGTCGCGGGCGGCCTGGATGACGTCGCGGACGCGGTCGGCCGAGCCGATGTTGCCCGGATTGATGCGCAGGCAGGCGGCGCCCGCCTCGGCGGCCTCGATGCCGCGCTTGTAGTGGAAATGGATGTCGGCGACGAGCGGGACGCGGGACTCGCGGGCGATGGTGCGGAAGGCGGCGGTCGAGGCCTCGTCGGGGCAGGAGACGCGGACGATGTCGGCGCCGGCCTCTTCCAGCTGGCGGATCTGCTCCAGCGTGGCGGCCGCGTCCGAGGTCGGCGTATTGGTCATCGACTGGACGGTGATCGGCGCGTCGCCGCCCACGGGGACGGCGCCGACCATGATCTGGCGGCTCTTGCGGCGCTCGATGTGACGCCAGGGGCGGATATGCGAAAGGTCAGCGCTCATGCGGGCGCAACATAGGCGTTCGATTGCGGCATGGCCACGACCCCCGAGGCCGCAGTCAGCCGCCCGTGGCGCCGACCACCGCCGTCTGGACCGAGGCCGCCTGGAGCTGGGCCTGGGCCTGGGCCTGGACCGCCGCGGCGCGCGCCGATTCCGTGCGGGCGACGACCTCGGCCGCCGCCTGGCGGGCCAGGGTCTGGGCGCGGGTGTTGAGCTGGGACAGCGGGGTCTCGGCCGTCGGCAGGGGCCCGCCGTGCTCGCCGTTCAGATAGACGTCGAAAGCGGCCGGGTCGGAGACGGCCAGGGTGGCGGAGACGCCCGCCGGGGCCCGCCAAGCGTCGCCCGCGGCCAGCTGCCGCGCGAACAGGGTGGTGCCGTCGGCGATCCGGACGACCAGCCAGGCGGATTTGCGGGCCTGGAGGACGACCTGGGAGGCGCTGGCCGAGGCGCCGTAGATGGCGCCGCGGGGGTTGAAGGCCCGCTGCACCGGCGGGGCGGCGGCGGCGGCGGCGGCGATGGCCTCGGGCGAGGCGGGGTCGAGGCCGGTCAGTTCGGTCTCGAGGCCCGGGGTGATGTAGAGGGCCGGAATGGTCTGGTCGGGCGGGGCCGGACGCGGCGCGGTGAGGCTGAGGGCGTGGGCCTGGCCGGGCACGGCGCCCAGGGTCCAGCTTTCGGGAATGGCGGCGAGGTCGGACGGTTGCGGCGCGCGCATCAGGCTGACGCGCTGGAAGACGTTCCAGCCGACCACGGCGATGACCAGGGCGAGACCGGCGGCGATCAGCCGGGGCGAATAGCGCCGCACCTCCTCGAAGGCCACGCCGACGGGCGCCTGCAGCGGCACGGAGGGATCGGGGCTTTCGCGCTTGAACCGCTCGACCGCCAGCTGTTCGTCGAGGCCCAGCGAGCCGGCGTAGACGCGCACATAGCCGATGGAGAAGACGCGATTGGGCAGGGTCGAGAAGTCGTTCTGCTCGAGCGCGGTCAGATAGCGGGACGGCACGCGGGTGAGGCTGGACAGCTCGGCCAGCGAGCGGCCGGAATGTTCGCGGGCGATCCGCAGGCCGTCGCCGAGAGTCGGCGCGTCTGTGACCGAAGGAACGACATCCTTCCAGTCTGGATGAGCCCTGAGCTCTTCGGGGCTCGCGCCCGTATCCAGCGCCATTACGCCTGACCCCACACTCGGCGCGCGCGAGGATTCCTCATGCGTCGCCATACTCGAACCCGGGGCCTGTATCATATCGGGATGACAGTTCGGGCCTGCCCCCGCAGACCCCCCGGTTCCGCCTTGTGGATAACTCATTAGAGCCGCCCGATCAACGATTTGTTAGGCATCCCGGCGTGTCGGACCGGGACGGTTCAGATCGTGACGTTCAACTTCCGGGCCAGGGATTCGAGTTCGCCCCGGATCGAGCCGGCGGAGGAGCCCAGCAGGCTGGCCATGCTGCGCCGGGCGGCGGTCAGGTCGGCGGACAGGATCATCCGCTTGACCGGCCCCACCCCGCCCGCCGGGGCCGAAAGGCGGGTGAAGCCGAGGGTCAGCAGGGCGAAAGCCTCCAGCGGCCGGCCCGCCAGCTCGCCGCAGACGGACACCGGCGTGCCGGTGTCGGCGCATTTCCTCTGGATCTCGGCCAGGGCCCGCAGCGCGGGCGGCGACAGGGGGTCATAGCGGTCGGAGACCAGCGGGTTCGTGCGGTCGGCGGCGAACATGTACTGGAACAGGTCGTTGGTCCCGACCGAGACGAAATCGGTCAGCGGCAGAAGCGCGTCCAGGTGCCACAGCAGCGACGGGCATTCGATCATGGCCCCGACGCGGAGCAGGGCCGGCAGGGCCCGGCCCCGACGCTTCGCCCAGGCGCATTCGACATCGACCAGTTCGCGGGCGGCCCGGAATTCGTCGACCGTGGCGATCATCGGGAACATGACGCGCAGCTCGCGCCCGGCGGCGGCGGCCAGCAGGGCGCGCAACTGCAGCCGCAGCAGGCCGGGCCGGTCGAGGCCGAAGCGGATGGCGCGCCGGCCGAGGGCGGGGTTCTCCTCCCGCTCGGTCTCCAGATAGGGCAGGACCTTGTCGCCGCCGATATCGAGGGTGCGGAAGGTGACGGGCCGGTCGCCGGCGGTGTCGAGGACCAGTTTGTAGAGGGCGGTCTGGCTGGTCAGCCGGGGCAGCTCCTCGGAGACCATGAACTGGAATTCGGTGCGGAACAGGCCGATGCCCTCGGCCCCGGTGGCGTCGAGATTCTCCAGGTCGACGGCGAGGCCGGCGTTGGTCAGGACGGTGACGCGGGTCCCGTCGAGGGTGACGGCGGGCACGTCGCGCAGCTTGGCGAACTCGGCCTGGCGTTCGCTGCGGACCAGCATGCGCGACTGGACCGCGGCCAGCATGTCGGGGCGGGGCCGCAGATAGGCCTCGCCGGTCTCGCCGTCGACGATGACCAGATCGCCTTCGGACAGCCGGTCGCGCAGGCCCATGATCCGCCCGACGCAGGGGATCTGCAGGGCGCGGGCGACGATGGCGGCGTGGCTGGCGGCCGAGCCCTCTTCCAGCAGCAGGCCGCGCAGCTTGTGCCGCGGATACTCCAGCAGGTCCGCCGGGCCGAGGTTGCGGGCGACGAGGATGGCGTCGTCGGGCAGGTCGCGCTCGCCCGGCTTGTCGCCTGCGAGGAAGCGCAGCAGGCGGTTGGCCAGGTCCTCGAAATCGTGCAGCCGCTCCTTGATGTAGGGGTCGCGGGCCTGGGCGAAGCGGGCGCGGTGCTCGTTGCGGACGCGGTCGACCGCGGCCTCGGCGGTCAGGCCTGTGCGGACCGCCTCCTCCAGCGACCGGTTCCAGCCCCGGTCGTCGGCGAACATGCGATAGGTCTCGAGCACCTCGAACGAGGCGCCGGCCAGCTTGCCCTGCCCGCCCTCGAGCATGGAATCGATATTGGCCTTGAGGGCGACCAGGGCCTCGCGCAGGCGGATTTCCTCGACCTGCTGGTTCTCGGCCAGCAGGTTCTCGGGCGCGACGGGCGCCTCGTGCAGGATGACGCGGCCGTAGGCCAGGCCTTCCGCGAACCTCTGGCCCTTGAGGCGTTCGGGCCGGTGCGGCGCCACCTCGATGTCGCGCAGTTCTTCCTGGGCGAGGAGCTCGCCCGAGGCCACGGTCTCGGCCAGGACCATGGCGATGGTCTGGATGTCCTCGACTTCCTCGTCGTCATAGCGCCGCTCGGAGCGGTTCTGGACGACCAGCACGCCGATGGCACGGCCGCCGCGCAGCAGGGGGGCGCCGAGGAAGGCGTGATAGGGGTCCTCGCCCGTTTCCGGGCGATAGGCGAAGCTGGGATGGGAGGGCGCGTCCGACAGGCTGATCGGCGCGGCGCTGCGCGCCACCTCGCCGACCAGACCCTCGCCCGGGCGCAGGCGGGTGGTGTGGACGGCCTCGGGCTTCAGGCCCTGGGTGGCGAACAGTTCGAGGTCGCCGGAGGCGCGGCGCAGATAGATCGAACAGACCTCGGCCACCATCGACTGGGCGATGATGCGCACGACCGTGTCGAGCCGCTCCTGGGCCGGCGCCGCGCCGGCCATGGCTTCGCGAATCTGGCGAAGGAGGTTGCGCGGCCCCGTCGTCAATCCGCCAACCGGCATGCCGTCGCCCTACAGTCTGACGCCGACGCGCGCTGCGACGGCTACGGTTACACCATACAGAACTACCGTCACCGCGCACCCGGCGAGAAGGGCGGGCCAGAAGCCGACGCCCCGCCGCAACAGCGCGGGGATCACCAGGAACATGGGCAGGGACGGCAGCACATACCAGAAGGTCGCCTGCGCATGATCGGCCAGAAGGTCGGCGTCACGGGTGTCGCGCCACAGCCAGATCATGCCCAGCACCGAGATGAGCGGCAGGGAGGCGAACAGGGCGCCGAGCGCGGCGTTGCGGCGCGCCGTCTCGGACACCAGCCCCACCAGAAGCCCGGAGAGCAGGGCCTTGATGACCCCGTACAGCATCAGACGGTGTCGAGACCGTAAGCGGCGTGCAGGGCGCGCACCGCCAGTTCGGCATAGGCGGCGTCGATCAGGACGCTGATCTTGATCTCGGATGTCGAGATGGCCTGGAATTTCACGCCCTTGTCGGCGAGGGCCCGGAACATGGTCTGGGCCACGCCGGCGTGGCTGCGCATGCCGACGCCCACGACCGAGACCTTGGCCACGTCCTCGTCGACGCGCAGTTCCTCAAAGCCCAGCTGGACCTGGGCGGCGCGCATCAGTTCGGCGGCGCGGGCCGCGTCGCGGCGGCCGGTGGTGAAGGTCAGATTGACCGCGCCCTCGCTGCGCGCCTGGCTCTGCACGATCATGTCGACATTGACGTTGGCCTCGGCCAGCCGGGTGAAGACGTCGGCCGGAGCCTCGACCCGGTCGGACAGGCCCAGCAGGGTGATGCGGGCCTCGTCACGGCTCATGGTCACGCCGGATACGATGCGTTTCTCCACGATTTCCTCCTCGTCGCAGATCAATGTGCCGGACTTGGCGGGCAGGACGCCGTTTTCGTCGGGTTCGATGAAGCTGGACAGCACCCGCACCGGAACCCGTTTGGCCATGGCCAGTTCGACCGAGCGGGTCTGCAGCACCTTGGCGCCCAGGGAGGCCATCTCCAGCATCTCCTCATAGGAGATCTTCTCGAGCCGCCGGGCCTTCGATTCGATGCGCGGGTCGGTGGTGTAGACGCCGTCCACGTCGGTGTAGATGTCGCAAGGGCAGTCCAGCGCCGCGGCCACGGCCACCGCCGAGGTGTCCGAGCCGCCGCGGCCGAGGGTGGTGATCCGGCCCGAGCGGCTGACGCCCTGGAAGCCGGGGACCACGGCGATCTCGCCCTTGTCCATGGCGGCGCCCAGCACCTCGCCCGGGACGTCCTCGATCCGGGCGCGGCCGTGGGCCTCGTCGGTGAGGATCGGAATCTGCCAGCCCATCCAGCTGCGCGCGTTCAGCCCCATGTTGCGAAGCGTCAGGGCCAGCAGGCCGGCGGTGACCTGTTCGCCCGAGGCGACGACGATGTCGTATTCGTCGTCCGAGGGTTCGATCCCCTGGGCGGGCCGTCCGGCGCCGTCGGTCCAGGCGACCAGTTCATTGGTCTTGCCGGCCATGGCCGAGACGACGACGGCGACCTGTTTGCCCGCGGCGGCCTCGGCCGCGACGATGCGGGCGGCGCGACGGATGCGTTCGAGGTCGCCCATCGAGGTGCCGCCGAACTTCATCACCAGTCGCGTCGTAGCTGGCCGCGTCATCGTGGCGGATCGCCCCATCTTGCGTGGAGGGCCGCGCGGGTTCATCCCTCGGCCCATGGCCGCTTCTAACGACACGGTATCGGCGCGCAAACCCCAAAGCGGCGCGGATTTCAACGACGGGGCCGCCGGGCCCTCGATCGACCCGGCCGACGTGGCCCGGTTTTCGGCCCAGGCGGCGGAATGGTGGGACGCCCACGGACCGTTCGCGCCGCTGCACCGATTCAATCCGGCCCGGCTGGCCTTCGTCCGCGACCGGGCCTCGGAACGGTTCGGACGGGATGTGAGGACGCGCGGGGCCTTCGACGGCCTGAGCCTGCTCGACATCGGCTGCGGCGGCGGGCTGATCGCCGAGCCGATGCGGCGGCTGGGCTTTGACGTCACCGCCATCGACGCCTCGGCCGAGAACATCGGCACGGCGCGGGCCCATGCGGAACAGCAGGGACTGGACATCGCCTATCGCGCCGCGACCGTCGAGCAGCTGGAGGCCGAGGGGGCGGGGCCGTTCGACGTGGTGCTGACGCTGGAGGTGATCGAGCACGTGGCCGATCCGGAGGCCTTCATCCGCGCCTGTTCGCGGCTGGTGAAGCCCGGCGGAATGATGATAGTGGCGACGCTGAACCGGACGCTGAAGTCGCTGGCCCTCGGCAAGGTGGCGGCGGAATATGTGCTGCGCTGGGTGCCGGCCGGGACGCACGACTGGAGCCAGTTCCTGAAGCCGGAGGAGATCCGCGCCATGCTGTCGCCGGAGCCGGTGGCGGTGAGCGGCCCCTGGGGCCTGGTCTATGATCCGTTCAAAGACCGCTGGAGCGAGAGCGACGACGCCGATATCAACTACATGATGATCGCCACGCGGGACTGAGCCCCGGGGCAAGGAGAGTCGCATGATCGCCATCCTGTTCGCCGGCCTGCTGGCCACGACCCCGGCATCCGCCCCGCCCGCTGCATCCCAGGACACAGCCACCGACCGGCGCGGCGTCGCGGGGGTCTGCATCCGCTGGGAGCGGGGCCGCCGTTCCCGGGTGGCCGAGGCGGTCATCGTCCGTCCGACCGGCAATGCGGAGCTGGACCGGCGCATCTCGGACGCGATCCCGAACATGGACTGGCCCGTGGGCGTCGAGAACTATCGCGGCCAGTGGGTCGGCATCTGGATGGCCGTCGGCGGCGCCGAAAGCCCGGCCGCGACCGACCCCCTGCCGGACTGTTCTGGCCAGCCCGATCACAGCTGGGCGCCCGCGCCGGCGGCCTGATCTGTCCAAGCTTCATCGGGGGTTCATCGAGGTGACCGCGAAGTAACGGGACAGGCAAGCTTGGCGGTGAGATGAGGAGGTCTTCCTCTCCGCTTCCAGATCCGGACCCCTTCGATGAAACGCCTGCTTGTCCTCGCCGCCCTGTCGGCCGCCTTCATGACCTCGGCCTGCATCACCGTCATCGACGCCGGCGATGACGACGATTTCGGCTGGCACGGCGAGAACGCCCAGCCCTTCGACGCCGCCCGCGCCGAATGCCGCGCCTCGACCGGCCACGGCCCGCACAGCGACGCCTTCCGCGAATGCATGGCCGCCAAGGGCTGGACCCGCAGCTAGTCGGTCAGACGGCGGATCATGTAGCGAGCGTCCGCGCCGTAGCCGGCCAGCTTTTCCGCCATGCCCGGCGGATCGGCCACCACGAAGCCGTGCCGTTCCCAGAACGGCGCGGCGTCGTTGACGGCCACGAGCGTCATCGCCGGCCAGCCGGCGGCGCGGGCCTCCCGCGCCAGTTGCCCGACGATCGGCCGGGACCAGCCGCCGCCGCGCGCCGTCGGGACGATGGCGAGGTCGTGCAGATACATCACCGAAGCATCGTCGGGGATCGCATCGATGACGGTGTTGAGGGCCGGAGCGGCGTTCGCGCTCCATGGATAGGCGACGAGATAGCCGTGCGGCGCGTCGCCCCCGTCCGCGAGGACGAAACAGCCGGACGGGTTGAGCGCCAGCCGGTTTTCGAAACAGTCGCGACCCTCGAAATGATCGGGGAAGCCGACGGCGGCGATGGCCGCGACGGCGTCCAGATCGGCCGCCGTCATCGCCCGCCAGCTCAGGCGGGACAGCGCGTGTTCAGCGGGGCCGCCCCGAAATTCCATTCCATGCTCCGCGCCTGTCCGCCGATCTCGCCCTCGATCCGGGCCGTGAGGGCGTCGCCGTCGCGTTCATAGATGACCCGCGTCGGAAAGTCGTTTTCGGCATTGGCGAACACGGCCCGGGCGGGTCCGCTTTCAGCCAGCACGAAGACGGTGGGCGGAACGCCGCCGGGCTGGGCGACATAGGCGAACCCCCGCGCTGTCGGGCCGATGTGCGAGACCTCGAAGGAGACGCGGCCGTTCTCGACCGTGACGGCGTGGCCGACGCTGAGGCCGGCGCGGGGATCGCTCCAGGTCTCGGACGCCTCGCGGCCGCCGGAACAGTCCAGCCAGTAGCCGGCCATCCATGAGAGGTCGGGAGTCGCGACGGGCGCGGTCTGGAGCAGGGCGGCGGCGAGGGCGGCGGTCAGCATGGCGGATATCCCCTGGGTTCGGCGAGACGGCACCCTAGTGCGGCGACAGCGGCCCGGGCTTGTAGGATTGCGACGCCAGGCTCCGCGCCAGGCCGACCTGGTCGCGGGCCCATTCAGTAGCGGTGCAGCCGAGGAAGCGGCGGAAGTCGCAGGCCAGCTGGGGCTGGTCGAAATAGCCGGCCTCCAGCCCCGCCTCGAGCCAGCCGAGGGCCTCGGGCCCTTGCGCATGATCGAAGACGCGGCGGAACCGAAGGATCGAGCGCAGCATGCGCGGGGGGACGCCGACCCGGTCGCGGAAGCGGCGCTGCAGGGCGCGCTGGTCCGCGGCGGACCGGACAAGCGACGGCTGGTCGGCGAAGGCGGCCTCGAGTTCAACGCGCACGGTCGGGTCGAGCGACCAGGCATGGCGGCGGCGATGGTCCTCCAGCAGGCGAACCATGACCTCGACCTGGGCCTCGGGATCGTCCGCCGGGGCCGTGACGCCGGCGAGGCGGGCGGTCATGTCGAGGCGGCGGTCCGTGGCCTCGGCCAAGGGGCGCGCCAGCCAGTCGCGGGCGCCGTCGGGCTCGAAGCGGACGGCGACCAGTTCGACGGGCCCGACAGGCCGGAGCGCCAGCGGCCGGGTCATCTGGCCGGCGAACAGGGCCTGCGGCTGGAGACGGAAGACGCCGTCCTCGCCCTGTTCCTCATAGGGGGCGCCGATGTCGAGGATCAGTTCGGGGCAGCCGTCCGGAGCGATCCGCTGGACGGTCGGCTCGGGCGCCGGGGCGGCGTAGGTCCAGAGGGTGCGGACAAAGGGGCGAAGCGCCGCGGGCGGCTCGAACTCCTGATAGCGCTCCCCCTCCCCCACCGGTCAGTGCGCCTTGGCCGGGTCGGGCGGCAGCGGCGGCAAGGGCGCACAGGGGACGCCGTCGTCCTTGAGTTTCTTCACCTCGGCGGGCGTGGCCTCGCCATAGATTTCGCGCTTCTCGGACCGGCCCTCGTGGATGTCGCGGGCCTCGCGGGCGAAGGCGTCGCCGACATAATCGAAATTCGCCTCGACGTGAGATCGCACCTCGCGGGCGGCCCGGGTCATCAGGGTCTGCAACTTCGCCAGATCGGGGCTGGAGGCCGCCGTCTTGCGGGTCCCGGACACCGCCGGAGACATGATCTGTTTGGAGACGCCGCGAGAGCCGCAGTGGGGGCATTCAACCAGCCCCCGCGCGGCCTGGTCATCATAGGCGGCCGAATCGCCGAACCAGGCCTCGAAGCCGTGGCCGTGTTCGCACTGGAGGGCGTAGCGGATCATTGCGGCCCCGCGAATTCGCGGTCGTGGGTCAGCTGCGGCACGGCGTTGCGAGCGCGCGCGACGGCGTCGAAATCCAGCGTGGCGAAGAGGACGCCGGGCTGGTCGTGGTCGAGTTTGGCGACCACCTCGCCCCACGGCCCGACCACGGTCGACCGACCCCAGGTGCGGCGGCCGTCCTCGTGCAGGCCGGCCTGGGCGGGGGCGAGGATCCAGCAACCGGTCTCGATGGCCCGGGCCCGCAACAGGGTTTCCCAGTGGGCCTCGCCCGTCGGGACGGTGAAGGCGGCGGGGACGGAAATCATCCCGGCGCCGGCCTTGGCCAGGGCGCGATACAGCTGCGGGAAGCGGATGTCGTAGCAGATGGTCAGGCCGAGCCGGGCCCAGGGCGTGTCGGCCACGACAGCGCTGTCGCCGGGCCGGATGGCGGCGCTTTCGCGCCAGCGCTCGCCCGTCGGCAGGTCGACGTCATAGACGTGCAGCTTGTCATAGGTCGCGACGATCCCGCCCTCGTCGTCGATCAGCAGGGAGCGGTTGGCGGCGCGGTCGTCGCCGTCATGACCCGATTTGACGATGGCCGAGCCGATCAGCAGCCAGACGCCGAGCTCCCGGGCCAGATCGCGCAGGCCGGCGACCACGGCGTCGTCTTTATGGGCGGTCAGGGCGGCCGCGCGGGCGGCGGGGTCCCTGATCAGGAAATTGGTCGCTTCCGGCGTCAGGATCAGTTTCGCCCCGCCCGCCGCCGCCTCGCGGATCAGGGGCGCGACATGGGCGAGGGCCGCCGCCGGGCCGGCCGGGGTGCAGGTCTGGATCAGGGCGATCGGAAGCGTTGCCATCAGGCCCCGAGCAATGCGTCCAGCTCGCCTTTGCGGTCAAGCGCATGCAGGTCGTCGGAGCCGCCGATGTGTTTTCCGTCGATGAAGATCTGCGGGAAGGTCATCCGGCCGCCGGAGCGCTGGATCATCTCCTGCTTCTTCGCCGGGTCGTGCGAGGCGACGATGTCCTGATAGGCGACGCCCTTGCGGTCCAGCAAGGCGCGGGCGGCGTGGCAGTAGCCGCAACCGGGTTTGGTGTAGAGGACGATGTCGGCCAAGGCGGAACTCCAGTCTGAAATCGCAGCCCGGGGGCGGCGGCCCCGCGCGGCGAGCGACGGGGCCTGCCCTATGTAGGCAATTCCCGCGTCTTTCGCACCCGGGCCACCACGGCCAGGTCCACGGCGCGGGCGCCGGCCTCGATCAGCGCGCGGGCGCAGGCCTCGGCGGTGGCGCCCGTGGTCAACACATCGTCGACCAGAAGGATGCGGCGGCCCCTGATCCGGCGGCGGCCCGCCTCGCTGACGGCGAAGGCCTTTCTGACGTTCAGGCGGCGGCCCCGCGCGGACTTGCCGCCCTGGGTGGTCGTGTGGGTGGTGCGGACCAGGGCGTCGGGGACGTAGTCCAGGCCGGCGTCGCGGGCCAGCGGCCGGGCGATCTCGGCCGCCTGGTTGAAACGGCGCGACAACAGGCGGAAGCGGTGCAGGGGCACGGGGACGACGGCGTCGGCCTCGTCCAGCAGCGGCGCCGCCGAGCGCGCGATCCAGCGCGCGAACAGGGGAGCGAAGGGCTGGTGGTCGCCATGCTTGAACTTCAGGATCAGGCCGCGCGAGGCCTCGTCATAGAGGCAGGCGGCCCGGGCCCGCGCGAAGGCATAGGGCCGGGCGAGGCAGGCGGCGCAGCGCGCGGCCGCGAAGGGGCCGCCGTCCATCTCGAAACCCGCGCCGCAGCCGTCGCAGACCGGGTCCTCGAGGAAGGCCACCCGGCTCCAGGCGCCGGCGCTCAGGCCGGGCGTGGCGGCGGCCTCCGGGCTGTCCCAGGCCAGGGACGGCAGCAACAGATCGGCCGCCTCGCGGCCGAGGGCGCGGGCCCCGCGCACGATCCGCGGCCCCACCGCTTTCAATCGGTCGCGCCAGACCCCATCCTGAAGCCTCATGAGCCCCTCCTCCGGTCCTCCCCGCATTTTCGACGTTCCGCGCCGCACGGCAAGGCTGGAGCGCAGCGAAAAGACCCTGTCGCGCGCCGACTTCCTGCATGGGCGGGCGGCGGAGAACGCCGTCGGCAGCCTGGAGGCCCTTGTGCGGGACTGGCCCGAGGCGGCTGACCTGTCGGCCCATCCGGGCGCCTTCGCAGCGGCCCTGGCCGACAGCGCGGCGGCCGCCCGGGTCGGGCCGGTGAAGACGGTCGGGGACCGGGCCGCGCGGGCGGGACCGGGCGTCACCCCCCCTGATCTGGCTGACGGGTCGCAGGACCTGATCGTCTCGCTGATGAGCCTGCACTGGGCCAATGACCTGCCGGGCGCCCTGAGCCAGATCCGGCGGGCGCTGAAGCCGGACGGCCTGTTCCTCGGCACCCTGCTGGGCGCGGGGACGCTGAAGGAGCTGCGCGCCGTCCTGACCGAGGCGGAGCTGGAAGCGCGCGGCGGGGCCCAGGCGCGGGTCTCGCCCTTCGCCGACGGCTTCGACGGCGCGGCCCTGCTGCAGCGGGCCGGCTTCGCCCTGCCGGTGGCCGATGTCGACCGGGTGACGGTGCGCTATCCCGACCTGTTCGCCCTGTTCCGCGACCTGCGGGCCATGGGCGAGACCAATGCCCTGGCGGGACCGGTGCGGCCCCTGACGCGCGGCATCCTCGCCCGGGCGGCGCAGCTGTATGGCGAACGCCACGGCGAGCCGGACGGCCGCATCCCCGCGACCTTCGAGATCGTGCATCTGGCGGGCTGGGCGCCGCACGAAAGCCAGCAGAAGCCGCTGCCCCGCGGCTCGGCGAAGATGCGGCTGGCGGATGCCCTGGGCGTCAGGGAGCAGACGGGGGAGGACTGAGGCCGCATCAGGTTCGCAGATAAAGGCGCTCGACCGTCACGTCTGGGGCGCGATCGCGGAACATGGTGGCAGCAGGGTCGCCGACGCCGATCCAGTAGACGTGATCCTCGAAACACGGATCGAGGCCGCCGCGACGCCCGAACCGGCCGTCCCACTGCACGCGGGCGGTCTGGCCCGGCCTCAGGCTGAACAGCCATTCGGGCGCATGATAGACCGTCTTCCAGTCCGACCGCAGGCCGCCCGGCCGATGAAGGCCGATCTCGATTTCTTGAGCGCTACCTCGCCATTCCAGCGGCCGCCACAGCTGGTCGGGGCGCGGCTCGAGCCGCGACCGGGTCAACCGGACAGGGTCTTCCGAGCCGTCGAAGACCTGCGCCCAGCCGAAGGCCTTGTGCAGCGGAATATCCACATTCTCCGGTCCGGAGAGCGGAATCCGGTCGGCTGACGCCGTCCACCGCCGCCAACGATGCTGGATGACAAGCACGACGGGCGGATCAGCCGCCCATCGCGGCGCGGAGCTTGTCCATGGCGGCGTTGAAGATGCCGCTGCCGGTGGCGCCGAAGGCCTGCAGGGCGCCGAGGATGACGAGGAACATCAGCGACAGGATCAGCCCGTATTCGATGGCGGTCGCGCCGCTTTCGTCGCGCCGGAGGCGGGAGAGGAAGCGTCTCATCATCGGCCCCCTCCTTGCGGCGGCTAGAGCAGGTCGCGCAGCCAGGCGACCAGGGGTTCGTCGGCCGGAGGCATGGGATAGTCCGAAAGCTGGTTCGGTCTGACCCACTTCAGCGCCGCGTGCTCGCGGTTCTGCACCACCCCCGACCAGCGTCGGCAAAGGTACAGTGGCATCAACAGGTGAAACGAATCGTAAGCGTGGCTGGCGAAAACGAACGGGGCCAGGCAGGCCTCGTTGACGTCGATGCCGAGTTCCTCGTGCAATTCGCGGATCAGGGCCGCCTCCGGCCGCTCGCCGGGATCGACCTTGCCGCCCGGAAACTCCCACAGGCCGGCCAGCTGCTTGCCCTCGGGCCGTTGGGCGATCAGCACCCGGCCGTCGGCGTCGATCAGGGCGGCGGCGACGACGAGGACGGTAGGCAGGCTTTCTTTCGGGGAAGGACTGGCGCTCACGAACGATAATCGCCGTTGATCTCGACGTAGCGCTTGGTCAGGTCGCAGGTCCAGACGGTGGCCGAGGCGCGGCCGGAGCCGACGTCGACGGTGATGTCGATCTCGGGGTTCTTCATATAGGCGCTCATCTTCGCCTCGTCGTAGGTCGGGGACGGGGCGCCGTCGATCGCCGCGACATGAGGCCCGAAGCGGATGGCGAGGCGGTCGCGGTCGACCGGCTCCTCGGTCTTGCCGACGGCCATGACGACCCGGCCCCAGTTGGCGTCCTCGCCGGCCAGGGCGGTCTTGACCAGGGGGCTGTCGGCGATCGACTTGGCCAACTTTCGTGCTGATGCGGGGCTCGCCGCGCCTTCCACGGTGACCTTGACGAATTTGGTCGCCCCCTCGCCGTCGCGCACGAGCTGATGGGCCAGATCCAGCATGACCCGGTCCAGCGCCGCCGAGAATTCCTTCAGCCGGCGGTCGCCCACGCGGGCGATGCGCGGCGCGCCCGAGGCGCCGGTGGCGAACAGCAGGCAGGTGTCGTTGGTCGAAGTGTCGCCGTCCACGGTGACGCTGTTGAAGGTGGTGCGGACGTGCAGGCCCAGCAGGGCGCGCAGCACCGGCGGGGCGATGGCCGCGTCGGTGACGATGAAGCCCAGCATGGTGGCCATGTCGGGGGCGATCATGCCCGAGCCCTTGGCGATGCCGGCGATGCGGACCTTGCGGCCCTCGATCTCGCATTCGGCGTACGACCCCTTGGGGAAGGTGTCGGTGGTCATGATGGCCAGGCCGGCGCGGGCCCAAGCGTCTGCATTCAGCCCCGCCTCGAGGTCCGGCATACGCGCCACGATCTTGCGATCGTCCAGCACCACGCCGATGACGCCGGTGGAGGCCAGCATGACGTCGCGCTGGCGGCAGCCGAAGCGTTTGGCGACCTCGGAGGCGGTGCGCCGGGCCGCGTCGGCCCCGGCCTTGCCGGTGAAGGCGTTGGCGCAGCCGGCGTTGACCACCAGGGCCCGGACATCCTCGCCGCCGCCGTCGGCGTCCAGCTGGCGCTTGCACCAGTCGACCGGCGCCGAGCCGATCTTGTGCCGGGTGAAGACGCCGGCGCAGGTCGTGCCCCGGGCGAAGCTGAACACCACCAGGTCGTCGCGCTCATGCTTGTAGAAGCCGGCGCGGGCCGTGGCGATCTCGACCCCGCCGATGGGCGGAATCGTCGGGAAGGGCACGGCCAGCGGCGAAATCTCCAGCCCCGGCTTGCCCGGCGCGGCCTTCGGCGGGGTCGTGGCGCGCTTCAGCGCCGTCGCCAGGGGATCGAAGGCCTTTTCGATGGCCTGTTCGATCATCTGGCCGGTCGAGGCGCGGCCGCCCTCCGGCGGGCGGCTCATGAGGCCTTCCGGGGCGCGGGAGCGGCGGCGGCGGCGGTGGGCGGCGACGCG
>SCVB01000111.1 GCA_004296955.1 Brevundimonas sp. | reverse complement strand
GCGATGGTCCTCGGCGCGGCGACGATGACCGGCGTATTGCTGGCGGGAGCCTGGTTGGCCGTCAGCTACGTCGCGCTGTTGGCGCTGTGGGTGATCATGGGCTTCGGATATTCGCTGACGATCACCCCGGCGGGGAGAGCTCTGCGCCGGTCATCCAACGCGGAGGATCGGCCCGCGCTATTCGCGGCCCAGTTCGCCCTGTCCCACGCCTGCTGGCTGATCGCCTATCCCGTGGCGGGTCTGGTCAGCGCCGCGGTCGATCCGGGCGCGGCCTTCGTGGTGCTGGCGGGGCTGTGCGCGACCGGAACTGTCCTGGGCCTGCTGATCTGGCCCGCCCATGATCCCGAGAACCTTCCCCACAGTCATATGAATTTGCCTGCCGACGACCTTCACAGGCGTGAGGGCCGCGTGGGGGATGACGCGGACCACGCCCATCCCTTCGTCATCGACGAACGCCATGATCGTTGGCCGACGACGAAGGGGTGACCCGGTTGCCTAGACGACCCGTTTGATCTCGCTGTAGGCGCCCTCGGTGACCAGGGTGATCGTCACGGGTTGGCCCGTGCGATTACGCCAGAACCAGCCGTGACTGCCGGTGAAGGCAGCTGTCAGTTCATCCTCGACCCGCTCGGCCGAGCCCTTGTTGTAGCCGTGATAGTCGGTTCCGGGCCGGTCGGCGTGGGTGTCGTAGTTGATCCGCCCGCCGCTGCTGGTCCAGGTGAAGCGCGCCGTGGCCCCGGCTTGCATCACCAGCTTGATCTCGGCGCCCTGGTCGGGGGCGAGGGTCAGGACAGTCCGGTCGGAGCGCAGAGCCGCCGGGGCCGCCAAGTCAGCGCCCGCCGTCGTCGGCGCCGCCGCCGTCGCGACGGGAAGCGAACCGCCTGTGGCGGCGGCCGTCGCTTCCGCGACGTCTTCGGCCTGGGCCTCGGCGACGAGGGAGACCTTGATCCGGCCCATTTCGGTCAAGCCGAACAGTGATCCGACCCGGGTCGGATCGACGCCGTATTCGGCGGGGAGGACGACCGTGACGAGCAACCCCGCGGCGACCGCCACGGCGATGCCGGTGGACTTCAGCAGCTGGCGCGTCGAGGGCAGGTCCGCGTCGGTGGGTTTGTTGGCGTTGTACATGATGAGGTCTCCGGTCAGACGACGAAGAAGCCGACGAGCTGGTAGCCCGTCAGGATGAAGCCGAGAGTCATGAGGACGACGTTGGCGGCATAGGCGTGCCGCCAGAAACTGCCCGTCTTGCGCCAGAATCCCATGACGATGAGGATGGCGCCGAGGGCCAGCAGTTGGCCGGCCTCGACGCCGATGTTGAAGGCGATCAGATTGCCGATCAGTCCGTCCGGCGACAGGTTGAAGTCCTGCAGCTTGGTCGCCAGGCCAAAGCCGTGGAACAGGCCGAAGATGATTGTCGCGGCCTTGGTTGAGGGCTGGAAGCCGAACCACCGCTGGAAGGCTCCGAGATTGTCGAGGGCCTTGTAGACCACCGACAGGCCGATGATGGCATCGACCAGATAGCTGGAGATGCTGATATCGGTCAGCACGCCCAGCAGCAGGGTGGAGGAGTGGCCGATGGCGAACAGCGTCACATAGATCGAGATGTCCTTCATCCGGTAGAGGAAGAAGATGACGCCGAGCAGGAACAGCAGGTGGTCGTAGCCGGTGACCATATGCTTGGCCCCCAGATAGACGAAGGGCCAGAACAGGAAGCCGGAGGTTTCCTGGATATAGCCCTTGTCGCCCTCGGCGACGCCATGGGCCAGGACCTGGCCCATGGCGCCGTCCATGAGGAAGAACAGCAGGATGGCGGCCAGCGCCGTCGCCGGTGATCTGAGCCACGACCAGCGGTCGCGGCGGTACGCAACTGTCATGAGAACCTTTCGAAGGTTTGGGGACGAAACGTCGAAGCCCCTGGGTCCGCGGCGATCGCCGAGCCCCGTCACTTGCGCCTGCCTTTGACGCGAAACGGCAGGTGGTCGAGCCAGGCGGGACGGGGGCGATCCTCGGGCCGGTCGCGGCCATGCACCAGGCTGTAGAGGGCCGGGAGCACGAGCAGGGTCAGCAGGGTCGATGAGATGATCCCGCCGATGACCACCGTGGCCAGTGGCCGCTGCACCTCCGCCCCGGTCCCGACATTGAGCGCCATCGGCACGAAGCCGAGGCTGGCGACCAGGGCGGTCATCAACACCGGCCGCAGACGGGTCAGCGCGCCCTCGCGGATGGCTTCGGGGATCGGCTTGCCCTCCTCGATCAGGCCCCGGATGAAGCTGACCATGACGACGCCGTTGAGTACGGCGACCCCGGAGAGGGCGATGAAGCCGACGCCGGCCGAGATCGACAGCGGGAGATCGCGCATCATCAGGGCGGCCACCCCGCCGGTGAGCGCCAGGGGCACGCCGGAGAAGACGATCGCCGAGTCCTTCCACGAGCGGAACAGGGCGAACAGCAGGCCGAAGATCAGCAGCAGCACCGCCGGCACCACGACCTGAAGCCGTTTGGCCGCGGAGATCAGCTGTTCGAAGGTGCCGCCATAGGTGACCCAATAGCCGGCGGGGATCGTCACCTCGGTCCCGACCCGCTCCTGAACCTCCCCGATGAAGGAGCCCAGGTCGCGGTCGCGGACGTTGGACGTGACCACGATGCGGCGCTTGCCGTTCTCGCGACTGATCTGGTTGGGACCGACCGTGAGCTCGATCGTCGCCACCTCGGCCAGGGGCACGAACTGGCGTGCCTGCCCCTCGCTTGCCGGCAACGGGATCTGCAGGCGGCCGATGGCGTCGGTGTTCGCCCGTAAGGTCTCGGGCAGTCGAACGACGACGTCGAAACGCCGGTCGCCCTCGAAGATCTGCCCCGCCATCGTACCGCCCATGGAGGTGGAGATGACCGACTGGACGTCGTTGACGCTCAGCCCCAGGCGCGCCATGGCGGCGCGGTTCGGGGTGATCTGGAGCACAGGCAGGCCGGTGATCTGTTCGGTCTGGGGATCGGCCGCGCCCTCGACGGTCGAGACGATGCCTTCGATCTCGGCCCCGAGCCTGAGCAGTTCGTCCAGGTCGTCGCCGAACACCTTGATGGCGACGTCGGCGCGCACGCCGGAAAGCAGTTCGTTGAACCGCATCTGGATCGGCTGAGTGAACTCGTATTTGCTGCCGGGAATTTCGTTGACGGCGGCTTCCATCTCCTCGACCAGCTGGCCGCGGGGTTTTCTCGGATCGGGCCAGTCGGAGCGGTCCTTCAGCATGATGAAGGTGTCGGCGACCGAGGGCGGCACCGGATCGGTGGCCACCTCGGCGGTGCCGATCTTGGCCACCACCCGCTCGACCTCCGGGAACGCCGCGATGCGGGCCTCGAGCGCCGTCTGCATCTGGATGGCCTGGCTCAGGCTGGTGCCGGGGATGCGCAGCGCGTGCATGGCGATGTCGCCTTCGTCGAGATTGGGCACGAACTCCGAGCCCATTCGCGACGCGCCGAAGCCCGCCAGCAATACAAGCGCCACGGCGATGCCGATCATCAGACCCCGGGTCTTCAACGCGAAATCGAGCGCCGGCTGATAGCCCACCCGGGCCCATCGCATCACGAAGCTGTCCTTTTCCTCGACCTTGCCGGTGACGAACATGGCCACGGCCGCCGGCACGAAAGTCAGCGACAGGATCAGGGCGGCCGTCAGGGCGATGACCACGGTGATCGCCATCGGGTGGAACATCTTGCCCTCGACCCCGGTGAGGCCGAAGATGGGCACATAGACCAGGGTGATGATCATCACCCCGAACAGCGACGGTCGGATGACCTCACTGGAGGCCGAGGCCGCCAGATCGAAGCGTTCTTCCCGGGTCAGAATGCGGCCGAGCCGGTGCTGGGCCTCGCCGAACCGGCGCAGACAGTTCTCCACGATGATGACAGCCCCGTCGACGATCAGGCCGAAGTCGAGCGCGCCGAGGCTCATCAGATTGCCCGAGGTGCCGGTCCGCACCATGCCGGTGATGGTCATCAGCATGGTCACGGGGATGACCGCCGCCGTGATCAGGGCCGCGCGGATGTTGCCCAGCAGCAGGAACAGCACGACGACGACCAGCAAGGCGCCTTCCAGCAGGTTCTTCTCGACCGTGTGGATGGCGCGTTCGACCAGGTCCGTGCGGTCATAGACCGGCGATGCCGTCACCCCCTCGGGCAGCGCGCGCGCGGCCTCCTCCAGACTGACGGCGGCGGCCCGGGCCACAACCCGGCTGTTCTCGCCGGCCAGCATCAGAACCGTGGCGAGCACGGTCTCCTTGCCGTCTTCAGTCGCGGCCCCGGTGCGCAGTTCTTCGCCCATGCCCACGTCTGCGACATCGGCGATCCGGATCGGAACCCCGCCCCGTGTGGCGATGACGACATTGCCCAGATCCTCGGTGGTTGAAGCCTGGCCCGGCACGCGGATCAGATACTGTTCGCCGTAGCGTTCGACATAGCCGGCGCCGACGTTGGCGTTGTTGTTGTCCAGCGCATCGACCACCTCGGCCATGGTCACGCCATAGGCCGACAGCCGGTCCGGCTGGGGCGTGACATGATATTGACGCTCGTAGCCGCCGATGGTGTTGACCTCGGTGACGCCCCTGGTGTTGCGCAGCTGAGGTCTGATCACCCAGTCCTGCAGGGTTCTCAGATCCTCGGTCGTATAGGGCTGGCCGTCCGGGCGCCGGGCGTTCGGCGCGGCGTCGATCGTGTACATGAAGATTTCGCCCAGGCCGGTGGCGATCGGGCCGAGTTCCGGCGTGACGCCGGGGGGTAGCTGGCCGAGCGCGTTCTGCAGCCGCTCGTTGACCAGCTGCCGCGCGAAATAGATGTCGGTGCCGTCGTCGAAGATAACGGTGACCTGGCTCAGCCCGTAGCGCGAGACCGACCGGGTGTATTGCAGGCCCGGTACGCCCGCCACCGCCGTCTCGACAGGGAAGGTGATGCGTTGTTCGGCCTCCAGCGGCGAGTAGCCGGGAGCCTCGGTGTTGATCTGGATCTGGACGTTGGTGATGTCGGGCGTGGCGTCGATCGGCAGGCGCTGGAAACTCCAGACGCCGACCGCGCAGGCCAGAAGGACGAGCGCCATGACCCCCCAGCGGAAGCGGATCGACAGCGCGATGATGCGTTCAAGCATGGTCTGCGCGCCCCCTAGTGGTCATGGCTCGCGCCGGACTTTTCGATGTCCGCGCGAATGAGGAAGGCGCCGTCGACGACGTATTCGGTGCCGGGTTCGAGACCGCCCAGCACCTCGGTCCATTCCGGCGTGCGGCGGCCGAGTTCCAGCATCCGCACCTCATAGGTGTTGCCGACCTTGGCGTAGACGACCTGGAAATCGCGGAACGGCTGAATGGCCCTGGTCTGGACCGCCAGCGCAACTTCGCCCTGACCGACCTGGACCGTGCCCTGGACCCCCAGTCCCGGCCGCCAGACGCCGCCCTGGTAGGGCAGGGCGACGTGGGCGACCAGGGTCTGGCTCATGGGGTCGCTGGACGGCAGGACCGCCTCGATGACGCCGAGCGCGCGATGTTCGCCCGCCAGGCTGGTGATCTCGACGCGCTGGCCGACCCGGACGCGTTCGGCGTCGCGGGGATAGAGGAAGAATTCAGCGTGCAGCCGGGTCGGATCGCCGATGGTCAGCATCGGCTCGCCATTGCCCGTGATGGCGCCGGGGTTGACGTTCTTGGCCGTGATCATCCCCGAGATCGGCGCCGTGACGGAATAGGTCTGCAGACTGTCGCTGGACTCGACGCGCGCCAGCACCTGGCCGCGGGAGACGCGCTGACCCAGCTGGACATTCATCGCCACCACCCGTCCGGGATAGCGGGCGTGGACTTCGCTCTGTCCCTCGGGCGTGATCTCGACCCGACCACTGAGCGGCAGGCTCTCGCCCAACACCGCCCCGCCGGCCCTCTGCGTCGTGACCCCGCCGGCCCGGGCGGCGTCGGCGGTGATCACCGTGCGGCCCTCATAGGATGGATAGGTCCAGGCCGACCGCCTGCCCGCATGGGTCGCCGCCACCGAGACGTCGAACGAGTGCGGTTCCGCCACCACCGTGGGGCTCGCGAGATAGTCTGCGGTCGGGGTGAAGGCGAAACGATCCACCTTGGGCCCCAGCCGCGTCAAGGCGATGGAGGCCTGGACCTGTCGCGGATCCAGCGGCTTGTCCTTCAGATAAGGATAGAGGCGATAGAGCGGCTCGGGGCCCTCTTCAAAGATGGTGACCTCCAGGGAGAAGTCGCCGTCCCTGAGCAGGCGGCCGTTGTGCGGGCCCCGCTCATAGTCAGCGGCCGCCGCGGCCTCTGCGCCCTCGGACTTTTCAGACCCGCCCTGTCCGCAGGCTGAAAGGCCGGCCGCGAGGGCCAGCAACGACGCGGCGATGATGCGCCGCGAGGGGGTATGACGGATCATGAGCGTGTCTCCAGGCCGAGCAGGTCGGCGTGCGCGCCGGTCAGCCGGTCAAGGCGGGCGCGGTCGATGTGAAACTGTTTGAGGACGGCGACGCGTCGGACCTTGGTGGCGAGAAGCGCAGTCTGGGCGGCGATGACGTCGTTGTAGGTGAAGCCGCCGCGCGCGAAGCCTTCGCGGACGAGGGCCACGGCGCGCTCGGCCTGGGGCAGGGTCTCATTGGCGATGCGCCGGGCTTCGAGGGCCCGCGAGGCGAGAAGAACCTGCAGCCGGGCGATTTCGCGTTCCCGTTCCTGCCGGAGCGCCGCCATGTCGGCCTCGGCGGCTACGCCCTCGAACCTGGCGCGTTCGATGGCCCCTTCATTTCGATCGTAGCGGCCGAGCGGGATGGACCCGCCGACCACCAGACCGAGGTCCTGCCCGTCCCAGAAGTGGCGGACGCCGACGCTGACGGTGGCGTCCGGCGTCGCCCGCGCCTGTTCGATGCTGACACGCGCCCGGGCGACATCGCGCTGCGCGGCCAGAACCGCGAGGTCGATTTCTGCGACGGGGCCGGCGACTTCACGGGCGGCGCCGGTGTCCTCGAAATCGGCCGGATCGAGAGAAAAGTCCGGGGCCCCGATCCAGAACCGCCCCAAGGTGGCGCGGGCCAGACGGGCCTGTATCCCGGCCTGGTCGAAGTCGATCTGGGCCTGGGCGAGTTCGGCTTCGGCGCGGGCGCCGGCGAACAGAGGATCACGGGCCATGTCGACCCGACGCTGCACTTCGATCTGGAAGCGTTCGGCCAGGGCGAGGCGTTCACGCGCGATCTCAAATTCAGCCTGGGCGGCAAGCGCTTCGGCCCAGGCGCGCTGCACCTGTTCAAGGCGATCCAGCCGCCGGATCGCGGCCTCCGCCTGAACCAGGGCGGCTTCGCCACGGGCCAGAGCCACACGAGCGGGCCGGTCGCCGCCCCGTTCGAACCGCTGCTCATAGGACAGGGTCGTCTCGGTGCGATCGATGACGTTGCCTCCGCCCAGCGTCGGCAGGTTTTCGACCATCAGGCCCAGCGTCGGGTTTGGGCGGACGTCGGCCTGCCGAACGGCCGCGTCACCGGCGCGAACACGCGCCTCCGCGCCAGGTATGCTCGGATCGACGCCGGCGCCGCGCGCGAGCGCACCCTCCAGGGTCAGGGTGGCCGCGTCTGCGGCGGCCGATGGCGGGGTCTGCGCGAGCGCAGGAAGCGACGGCAAGGCCGCGAGTGGAAGCGCCAGCGCCGAAACGGCCGCCAGACGCGCCCACGATCCGGCCAGGCCGGTGATCGGGGTGTTCAAGGAATTCTCCGAAAAAACGAGGTGCGCGCAGCCGAACGGCTGCGCCGGTTCAGACGACCGTGCGCATCCGTTTCGGAGGGTATTCCGGCCCGTCCCGGCTCAGATCGCCCAAGGCCGGCGCCTCGCCGGGCGTACGGGCGGCAAGCCTGGAAGACAGGCTGTCATCTAGCGGATGCTCGGCTCCGGGGAGCGCCCCGTGGCTGTCGCCGCCGACCTGGTGTCCGTGACCCACGGGTCCTTCGTTATCGATGTCCTCGGGGGTGGCGTCGTCGGATTGATCGTCCGGCGCGACGTGGACATGATCCGCGATCTGGTCCGCCACCGTGTCGACTTCGACCAGCGCTACGGCGGGCCAATCGGCGGCATGCGCCATGCCGTGCTGCGCATCCATCATGCCATGCAGCGTCGTCACCGCCAGAAGAGCGGTGCACAGAAAGACGCAGAAGGAACGAATCGAAGTTTGCAAATGGGATCCCCGACCTGCCTCTACTCGCGGTGCGACGCCCAGGCAACCGAGGCCTTCAAGACAGATCGACGCGCTGGCCGGCATTCGTGCGCCGCTCGCCCAGCCCAAAGAGAATCAAGCCGCACTGCCTACTCTGCACCCTCGATACTCTGCACCCTCGCCACTCTGCACCCTCGCGCCCCGCCCTGTGACGTTGGCGCGATTGCGGTCGTGGCCGCCCGTGTTATAGGGCGGCATGAGACTCTTCTCGGTCAGGCATGGGTGGATGGCGGCGTTGCTTGCGTCGTTCCTGGCCCTGTTTGTCCTTGTGTCCGCCGTCGAGGCCGCGATTTGCGCTCCGGAAGCGAGCGCTCACACCTCGGAGGCGGTCACTGAAGCCCCGACCGACCCCGACCCCGACGCCGCCGGTGATCCGGACAGCCACGCGATCTGCTCGCACGGCCATTGTCATCACGGTGGAGTCGCGACGCCGCAGATCCCTTCTTCCCTGACGCCGACGCCCAGTCGCGATATCGCACCCTTGCGGCCTGCGGATCCCTTGGCGTCACGCATGCCCACAGGTCCGGACCGCCCTCCCAGAGGCTGACGGGATCGCGCGCGATCGCGCGCCCTCCACGTCAACCACATCTGGGAAACAGGACCTATGCCATCCCCTTATTGCCGTCTGCCGCGCATAGCGGTCGGCGGAGCCGCGGTCGCCCTCTCGGCGATCCTGGCCATACTGACTCCCGGCTTGGCTTTCGCCGAACCGGTCACACTCGCCGAGTCGCTGGCACGCGCCTCCGCCTCCTCGCCGACTCTCGCCGCCGCCGAGGCGGACGTCGCGGCAGCGGTCGGTCGGGCTCAACAGGCAGGGTTCCGACCCAACCCCGAGCTTGGATTGGACATCGAGAATTTCGCCGGCGCCGGCGCTTTCTCTGGCCTCGATGACGCCGAAAGCACGCTCAGCCTCGGACAACGCTTCGAACTCGGCGGCAAGCGGCCCGCACGCCAGCGCGCCGCCCAGGCCGAAGTCGACGCCGCCCGGCTGCGTCTGGCTGTCGCCCGCGCCGACCTGCAGCAGCAGGTGCGGGACGCCTACGCCAAAGCCTGGGCGGACAGCCGCCGGGTCGAACTGGCCCGCGAGCAGTTCCTGCGTGCTGACAACCTCCAGACCATCGCGACCGAACTGGTCGACGCCGGCCGCGAACCGCCTTTGCGGGCTCTGCGGGCGCGCACCGCCGCCCTGGAAGCGGTCGGTCGGGTTCGCGCGGCCGAAGCCGAATACGCCGAAGCCCAGCGGGCGCTCGCCGCCCTGTGGGGCGGCAGTGAAGATCTGCCCGAACCCACCGCCGCTGAAACCCCGGCGGCGCCCGGCGCCGTCATCGACCCGGCCAGCGCGCTCGACGTGCGCCTCGCCGAGGCGGAGGTGGCGACCTCCAACGCCGTCGTCGAGCGGGAACGGACCCTGTCGCGTCCCGATGTGACTGTCAGCGTCGGCGCCCGTCAGTTCCGGGGAACGGACGACACGGCCCTGGTGGTCGGGGCTTCGATGCCCATCGGCCTGTTTGACCGGAACCAGGGCAACATCGCCGCGGCCAACGCCGAGCGGACCGGAGCCGAGGCCCGCCGCAACTCGGCGCTCGCCGGCGCTATCCGGCGGACCCGTGACGCCCAGGCCGCACTCCGGACGGCCGAGGCGCAACTCGCCTTCCTCGAAACCCAGGCCGAACCCGAGGCTCTAGAGGCTGTGCGCATCGCGCGTGAAGGCTTCTCGGCCGGCCGCTTCACCCTGCTGGACGTGCTCGACGCCGAGGAGGCGCTCAACACCGTCCAGGCCGACATGATCAACGCCGAGCTGGAGCGGGCGCGAGCCGTCGCCGCCCTGACCCGCGCCACCGAAACCGAAGGATCCGCCCAATGAAGAGATTGACCAACCAGCAACGCCTCCTCGGCGGCGCGGCGGCGGCCGTGCTCGTCTTCGGCGGCGGGTTCGCCGTGTGGAGCATGACCCGTGGTCCAGAAGCCCCGGCGGAAGCCGCTGCACAAACTGAAGAAGAACACGGCGCCGGCGAGGCTCTGGAAATGGACGCGGCCCGCATCCAGGCGGCCGGCATCATCCTCGCGCCCGTGGGCAGCGGCTCGCTCAGCGCCGAGATCGTGGCCCAGGGCACCGTCGTGGGCACGCCCCAGGGCGAGGCCGTGCTCGCAGCCCGCGCCGACGGCGTGATCAGCCGGGTTTCTCTGCGCCTCGGCGACAGCGTTCGCGCCGGCCAGACCGTCGCGCTCATCGAAAGCCGCGAGGCCTCTTCGATCGCCGCTGAGCGATCGACCGCCCAGGCCCGGCTGACCGCCGCCCGCCAGGCGCTCGCCCGCGAGCAACGTCTGTTCGACGCCCAGATCACGGCGCGTCAGGATCTCGAAGCCGCCCAGACCGTTCTGGCCGAGGCCGAGGCGGAATCACGCCGCACCTCATCCGCCGCCTCCGCCGCTCGGGTCTCCGGCGACGGTCGCAGCACGGGAGTCGTCAGCCCCATCAGCGGGAGGGTTACGGCGGCGGATGCGACGCTCGGCGCCTTCGTCACCGCCGGAACCGAACTGTTCCGGGTCGCCAACGCCAGCCAGATCGAGGTCCAGGCCTCGGTCTCCGCCGACGACGCGGGCCGGATCGCGCCGGGCGACCGGGCCAGCATCACCCTGCCCGAAGGTGAGGTCCAGGCCACGGTGCGGTCGATCACCCCGGGCGTCGATGCGGAAAGCCGCGCCGCCACCGTCCTGCTCACCGTGTCCGGCGTGGGGGGCTTGCGTCCCGGCCAGGCCATCGCCGTGCGAATCTACACCCGCGACGCTCAGACCTCCGCCGGTGTGTCAGTGCCCGAGGAAGCCATCCAGACCTTCGAAGGCCGCGAAGTGGTCTTCGTCAGGACGGCGACGGGCTTCAACCCCGTGCCGGTCATCGTCGGCCAGCGTAGCGCCGGCCGGGCCCAGATCACCTCCGGCCTGACGGCGGGGCAGACGGTCGCCACCCGCAACGCCTTCCTGCTGAAGGCCGCGCTCGGCGCCGGCGAAGTGGAGCACTAGCCCATGATCGCCAACCTCATGGCCCTGTCGGTGCGGGCGCGATGGATGATCATCGCGCTCGTGCTGCTCGTCTCCACTTACGGCGCCTGGCAGCTGACACAGCTGCCCATCGACGCCGTGCCCGACATCACCAACAACCAGGTGCAGATCAACACCTCCGACGCCTCGCTTTCGCCCGTCGAGATCGAGAAGCGCGTCACCTTCCCGGTCGAGACCGCCATGGCCGGGATCCCCGGCCTGCAGTCCACCCGGTCGCTGTCGCGAAACGGATTCTCGCAGGTCACGGTGATCTTCGACGAGAACGTCGACCTCTATTTCGCCCGCCAGCAGGTCAGCGAACGCCTCGTCCAGGCCCAGGAAAGCCTGCCAGCGGGCGTCCAGCCCCAGATCGGTCCCGTCACCACGGGTCTGGGCGAAGTCTTCATGTACGCCATCGACTACACCAACCCGGGCGGACGAGGCGCGACGGTGCGCAACGGCCAGCCGGGCTGGCAATCCGACGGTTCCTTCCTCACCCCTGAAGGCGATCGACTGACGGACGATGTGTCCCGCGCGGCCTATCTAAGGACCGTGCAGGACTGGATCATCGCGCCGCAGCTGCGGTCGGTGAACGGCGTGGCCGGGGTCGACACCATCGGCGGCTTCGAGAAGCAATATGTAGTCGAGCCCGACCCGACGCGCCTGGCGCAGTACGGCGTCTCCTTCAGCGAACTGGCCGCCGGCCTGGAAGCCGCCAACCTCTCGGTCGGCGCCAACTTCGTTGAGCGCGGCGGCGAGGCCTATCTGGTGCGGGCCGACGCCCGTATCCGCAGCCTCAGTCAGATCCAGGAAGCGATCGTCGCCACACGTGGCGGGGTCCCCGTCGCCGTGCGTGACGTCGCCAATGTCCGTCTGGGCGGCGATCTGCGCACCGGCGGGGCGACCATGAACGGCCACGAAGTCGTCATCGGCACCACCCTGATGCTGATCGGCGAGAACAGCCGGACGGTCGCCCGGTCGGTCGGCGAACAGCTCGAGACAACCGTTCGATCGCTGCCGCCCGGGATCAAGGTCACGCCGGTCCTCGACCGGTCCAAACTCGTCAACGCCACCATAACCACCGTTCAGCGCAACCTGATCGAGGGCGCCCTCCTGGTGGCGGTCGCCCTGTTCCTGCTGCTTGGAAACGTCCGCGCCGCCCTGATCGCGGTGCTGATCATTCCGATCTCCTTCTTCATGACCGCCATCGGCATGAATTTCATGGGGGTGTCCGGCAATCTGATGAGCCTGGGGGCGCTCGACTTCGGCCTCATCGTCGACGGCTCGGTGATCATCATCGAGAACTGCCTGAGGCGGTTGGCCGAACGACAACATCACGAAGGCCGCCTGCTGAGCCTGCGCGAGCGGCTCGAGGAAACCACCATCGCCACCCAGGAGATGATCAAGCCGACCGTCTACGGCCAGGCGATAATCCTGTTGGTGTTCGCGCCGCTGCTGACCTTCCAGGGCGTCGAGGGCAAGACCTTCTCGCCGATGGCCATCACCCTGATGCTGGCCCTGGTCGCGGCCTTCATCCTGTCCATCACCTTCATCCCGGCGATGGTCGCCCTGGTGATGCGCAACAAGGTCTCCGAAAAGGACGTGTTCGTCATCCGCTGGATCAAGGCGAAGTACGAACCCGTGCTGCGGCAGGCCGTGGCCCGGCCCTGGCCCTTCGTCGGCGGCGGTCTGGCGCTGTTCGCCGTGGCCGGAGTGATTTTCACCATGCTCGGCCAGGAGTTCATCCCCACCCTGGACGAACGCAACCTCGCCATGGCCTCCCAGCGCGTGCCGTCGACGGCGGTGGAGCAATCCATCCGCATGCAGCGGGGCGTGGAGAGCGCGATCATCGCCTTGCCCGAGGTCGAGCTGATGTTCTCCAAGACCGGCACCGCCGAGGTGGCGACCGATCCGATGCCGCCCAACATCTCCGACGGCTTCATCATCCTGAAGCCGCAGGATCAGTGGCCTGAAGGGGTGAACACCAAGGAAGACGTGATCGAACGCATCGAGGCCGCGGCCAACGCGCAGGTGGGCCAGGGGTATGAGCTCAGCCAGCCGATCGAGCTGCGGTTCAACGAATTGATCGCCGGGGTCCGCGGCGACGTGGCCATCAAGATCTATGGCGACGACCTCGACAAGCTGACGGCCACGGCCAACCAGATCGCGGCCCAGCTCAACGCCACCCCGGGCGCGGCCGACGTCAAGGTCGAACAGACCGACGGCGCGCCGTCGCTCGACGTGACCTTCGACCGGGCCGCCATCGCGAGGTTCGGCCTGACCGTGGAGGACGTGGCCGACACGGTCGCCGCCGCCATGGGCGGGCGCGAGGCCGGGCAGCTGTTCGAGGGCGACCGCCGCTTCGACGTGGTGGTGCGCGTGCCCAACGCCAGCCGTCACGACCTCGATGCGCTCGGCGCCATCCCGGTGATGTTGCCGGAAGCGGAGGGCCGCACCCGCGCCTCCGTGCCCCTGCGCCAGGTGGCCTCGTTCCGCTTCGCCGAAGGGCTGAACCAGATCAGTCGTGAAAACGGAAAGCGCCGGGTCGTCGTCCAGGCCAATGTCCGCGGTCGCGACGTCGGTTCGTTCGTCACCGAGGCCATGCCCAGGGTGGCGACCGTCGCCCTGCCGGCGGGGTCCTGGATCGAATGGGGCGGTCAGTTCCAGAATCTCAAGGCGGCGTCGGACCGTCTGTCTCTGGTGGTGCCGATCTGCTTCCTGGCCATTTTCGCGGTGCTCTTCCTCGCCGTGGGGACGTTCGGTCGGGCGGTGGCGGTCTTCCTCACCGTGCCCCTCGGCCTGGCGGGCGGGGTCTTCGCGCTTGCCCTCGCCGGCATCTCGTTCTCGGTGTCGGCGGCGGTGGGCTTCATCTGCCTGGCCGGGGTCGCGGTGCTGAACGGCTTGGTGGTCATGTCCTCCATCCGGCAAAGGCTCGACGCCGGGGTGGAGCTTTCCCGCTCCATCATTGAAGGCTGCATGGAGCGGGTGCGCCCCGTGATCATGACCGGACTGGTTCCGGCTATCGGCTTCGTGCCCATGGCCCTGGCCCATGGCACCGGGGCCGAGGTGCAGAAGCCTCTGGCCATGGTCGTGATCGGCGGCCTGATCACGGCGACCTTGCTGACGCTTCTCGTCCTGCCCGCCATGAGCCGGCTGGTCCTCGGTCTGACCGAAGGTCGGCGGTCCACACCCCCCGACGCGCCCGCCGCCGAGCCCGTTCCGGCCGAATAGTCCCTAGTCCCCGCCGCCGCGTCGGCGGCGGGGACCTCCCACCCAGGAGGCATCCATGCCCGACCCCATCAAGCTGATGAGACTCTACACCGACGAGGCCGCCTATTTCGGGGACCGGAAGGTCTTCGAGATCGTCACCGAACGCGCGCGGTCGGCCGGCGTCGCCGGGGCGACCGTGCTGCGGGCCCTGGTCGGCTTTGGCCACACCCCGCATCTCCACCGCCGCCATTTGCTGGACGACGACCAAGCCCTGATCATCGAACTGCTCGATCAGGAGTCCAGGCTTCGGGCGTTTCTGGAAACGCTGTCGGATCTGGAACACCTCGGCCCGGTAACCCTTGAGGCGGTCGAGGTCCTCCGCTGGCCGGGCGCCGCGGTCGAGCCGGCCTAGGCAGAGCCAGGCGAGGAGACCTGATGTGAGCGTCCGGACCCCCGAGGACGATCAGCGGCGGATCCTGCTATGGGTCGTGGGGCTGAACGCCGCCCTGTTCGTCGGGCTGGGCGTCGCGGGCTGGCTGGCGGATTCCAGCGCACTTCTCGGCAATGCGGCGGACAATGATTCGGACAGCGCCGTCTATCCGATCAGCTTCCTGGCGGTGGGGCGAGCATGGCCCGACCTGATCGTGGGCGCCCTGGGCGCGGTCGTCGCCATCAAGGGCGGCCTCGAAATTCTGCGAGACGCCGCTCGCACCGACGATAATGAGGAGGCGGTCCGATGAGTACGCCCGAAGCCGATCATCAAGCCGGAGACGGCCACGACCATACGAGCGAAAAGGCGGGAGCCGACCCCCACGCTCATGGTGGCGTGTTCGGATCGAACACCGAGGTGATTTTCGCGCTGGCGAGCGGCGGCTCGCTGGCGCTGGGTTTCGGGCTGGAAAAGCTCGCTCCCGGCGTTCCGGCGTGGCTGCCTCTCGGTCTGTATGTGATCGCCTATGGCTTCGGCGGCTTCTTCACGGTCCGCGAGGCTTTCGAAAACCTCCGCAACAAGCGGTTCGAGATCGATACCCTGATGCTCGTGGCCGCCGCTGGCGCGGCGGCGCTTGGGGCCTGGGCCGAAGGCGCGCTGCTCCTCTTCCTGTTCAGCGTCGGCCACGCCCTTGAGAACTACGCCATGGGTCGCGCCAAACGGGCGATCGAAGCCCTGGCGGACCTGGCGCCGCGCACGGCCCATGTTCGCCGCGGCGATCAGGTTTTCGAAGTTCCGGTCGAGGAGGTCGAGGTCGGCGATACGGTGGTCGTGCGTCCCAACGAACGGCTCCCGGCCGACGGGTTCGTCGTGGTCGGTGCGACAAGCATCAACCAGGCGCCCGTCACCGGCGAGAGCATGCCGGTCGACAAGCAACCGGTCGTCGACGTCGAAGCCGCCCGGGCGCGACCCGCTCAGATCGGCTCTGCTTCGATCGTCTTCGCGGGCACCATCAACGGCGCGGGCGCGATCGAGATCGAGACGACCCGCAAGTCCACCGACACGACCCTGGCCAAGGTCGTCCGCATGGTCAGCGAGGCGGAAACCCAGAAATCTCCCACGCAGCGTTTTACGGACCGCTTCGAACGCATCTTCGTCCCCGTAGTGCTCGGCCTCGCCTTCATCCTGCTCTTCGCCTGGGTCGTGGTCGACGAGCCCTTCCGCGACAGCTTCTACCGGGCCATGGCGGTCCTGGTGGCGGCCAGCCCCTGCGCCCTCGCCATCGCCACGCCCAGCGCCGTCCTCTCGGGCGTCGCCCGAGCGGCGCGGGCCGGCGTCCTGATCAAGGGCGGCGCGCCCCTGGAGAACCTGGGCTCGCTCAGCGCCATCGCTTTCGACAAGACCGGCACCCTGACGGAAGGACGGCCCCGCATCACGGACGTCGTTCCCGTGGCCGGGGCGAAGGAAATCGACCTCCTGACGACCGCCGTCGCCGTCGAGCGGTTGAGCGATCACCCTCTGGCGGAAGCGATCGCGCGCGACGGGCTCGAGCGTCTCAAGGGCGCGGCGATCGCCGCGGCCTCGGAGCTGAAAAGCCTGACCGGGAAAGGCGTCACCGCCCGGTTCGAAGGCGCGCCGGTATTGATCGGCAAGCCCGAGATGTTCGGCGTGGATGGGGTCGGCCCGCTCAGCGACGAGGCGGAGGCGGCCGTCACGCGCCTGCGGCTGGAGGGCCGCACTTTGATCGTCGTGCGTCGGGGCGATCGCGATCTCGGTGTGATCGGCCTGCTGGACACGCCACGGGCCGCGGCGCGCAGGGCGCTGGACGCTTTGCGCGCTCTGGGCGTGTCCCGGATGATCATGATCTCCGGAGACCACCAGAAAGCGGCCCAAGCGATCGCCAGCCAAGTCGGCCTGACCGAAGCCTGGGGCGATCTGATGCCCGAGGACAAGGTCGACGCCATCAAACGGCTGCGCGCCGAGGGCAAGATCGCCATGGTCGGGGACGGCGTCAACGACGCCCCCGCCATGGCCACCGCGACCGTGGGCATCGCCATGGGCGCCGCCGGATCCGACGTCGCCCTGGAGACCGCCGATGTCGCCCTGATGTCTGACGATCTCTCGCAACTTCCGTTCGCCGTCGGCCTGAGCCGCCGAACCCGCGCCATCATCCTGCAGAACCTCGTCGTCAGCCTGGGGGTGGTCGCCTTCCTTGTGCCCGCCACCATCCTCGGATTGGGCATCGGCCCGGCCGTGGCGATGCACGAGGGCTCGACCGTTCTGGTCGTGTTCAACGCCCTCCGGCTCCTCGGCTACAGAGACCCGACTCGCAGGGCCGATCCGTCGACTGGCGTGGCCGCCACGGCGGCACCCGACCCGAAGGGAACAGCCGCATGAAGCGCATCGGATGGGTTTCCGTCATCGCCGTCTTCCTCGCGCTGTCGGCCTTCGCCTACGGCATGCTGTCGGTGCGGTCACGGCCCGCAGCGGACGCGG
>SCVB01000110.1 GCA_004296955.1 Brevundimonas sp. | reverse complement strand
GCGGGCCGGAGCCGGAGGCCTGCGACGTCTTCCATCCGGCCCGCGCGCCGGAAGGCCTGATCGTGATGGTCGAGAACGGGAAGCTGAGCCGGGTCACCCTGATGCGGGCCTCGACGGTGAAGACCGCGGACGGCCTGGGCCTCGGTTCGACCGCCGCCCAGGTGAAGGCCGCCCATGCCGACGCCGTGGTCGAGCCGCACAAATATGTGGAGGGCGCGGAGTACATCACGGTGTGGAACGGCGGCCGTGCGACGAACGGGAACGATCCCGCCTCGCGGGGCGTCCGCTTCGAGACCGACGCCGCGGGCGTGGTGACGATGATCCACGCGGGCGGACCCTCCATCCAGCTGGTCGAGAGCTGCCTGTAGGCCGTTAACGGGGGCGTTCCTTGCAGCGGCGGGGCAGGGCGGGCTAAACCCGCCCTTCTCCTGACAGCAGAGCGCTCCCATGACCGACATCGCCGACATCGTCGCCCGCCAGATTCTCGACAGCCGCGGCAATCCGACGGTCGAGGTGGATGTGATTCTCGACGACGGCAGCTTCGGCCGCGCGGCGGTGCCCTCGGGCGCGTCGACGGGCGCGCACGAGGCCGTCGAGCTGCGCGACGGCGACAAGGACCTGTGGGGCGGCAAGGGCGTCGGCAAGGCCGTCGACAACGTCAACGGCGAGATCTTCGACGCCCTGTCCGGCATGGACGCCGAGGACCAGCGCCGCATCGACGAGGCCCTGATCGCCCTGGACGGCACCGAGAACAAGGGCCGCCTCGGCGCCAACGCCATCCTCGGCGTGTCACTGGCCTGCGCCAAGGCCAGCGCCATCTCGTCAGGCCTCCCGCTGCACCGCTACCTCGGCGGCGTCTCGGCCCGCATCCTGCCGACGCCGATGATGAACATCATCAACGGCGGCGCCCACGCCGACAATCCGATCGACATCCAGGAGTTCATGATCCTGCCGACGGGCGCCGAGAGCTTCTCGGAAGCCCTGCGCATGGGCTCGGAAATCTTCCACGCCCTGCGCCAGCAGCTGAAGGACGCGGGCCACAACACCAATGTCGGCGACGAGGGCGGCTTCGCCCCCAACCTGGCCTCGGCCGAGGAGGCGCTGAGCTTCATCACCCGCGCCGGACAGGCCGCCGGCTATCTGGCGGGCGAGGACTTCCACCTCGGCCTCGACGTCGCGGCCACGGAATTCTTCAAGGACGGCAAATACGTCATGGCCGGGGAGGGCAAGACGCTCGAGGCCGACGCCATGGTCAACTACCTGGCCGACCTGTGCGAACGCTTCCCGATCGTCTCCATCGAGGACGGCTGCGCCGAGGACGATTTCGACGGCTGGAAGCTGCTGACGGACCGTCTGGGCGACCGCTGCCAGATCGTCGGCGACGACCTGTTCGTCACCAACCCGGCCCGCCTGGCCGCCGGCATCGGCGAGGGGCTGGCCAACTCCATTCTCGTAAAGGTCAACCAGATCGGCACCTTGTCCGAGACTCTTGACGCAGTGGATATGGCGCACCGGGCGGGCTACACGGCCGTGATGAGCCACCGCTCGGGCGAGACCGAGGACTCGACCATCGCCGACCTGGCTGTGGCCACCAACTGCGGACAGATCAAGACCGGTTCGCTGGCCCGCTCGGACCGCACGGCCAAATACAACCAGCTGCTCCGCATCGAGGAGATGCTGGGCGACCAGGGCGCCTATTTCGGCGACGGGATGCTGCTGAACCGGTAGGCGGAAAAAGAAGCGCGGCGGCGCCAGATCTTACCGCCAAGCTACGGTTCGTTAGGCATTTTCGGTCAGGATTCATTGATTGTGAGTCCACGCTCAGAAGGAGCGTCCTTAGTGCCCGAACGGATGAAGCCGTATTTTCCTTCCGCCATCCTGCTGTTGCTGGTCGTCTATCTGGGCGTCCAGGCCCTGACGGGACAGCGCGGCCTGCTGAGCGGGCATGAGCGGGACGCCCTGATGGTGCGCCGCGAGGCGCAGCTGGCCGGCATCATGGAACAGCGCCGCGATCTGGAGGTCCGGGTCCGCTATCTGCGCACCGACAGCCTGTCCCGCGACCTTCTGGAAGAGCGGGCCCGCGCCGTGCTCGGCTTCGCCGACCCGCGCGACTACGTCATCCGGGTCTCCGCGCCGGCTGCGACCACAGGGCCCGCTCCAAGAGCCTGATCGAAGATCGGGCTCCAGACATAAGCGACGAAGACCTGAGGTCAGATGCATTCGCATCTGAACCGGTTTCGTCGGGGCGTGAACTTTCGTTACAGCTTGGCCAGAGCGCTTTGCCTTTCGGGAACGAAGGCTGCTAAAGCCCCTTTCCGTAACGACAAGAGGTCCTGACGCGGGGCCCAGCCGGGAGATGATGGATGGCGAAAGCCCCCGCTTCGAAGACGCCTTCGAAAGCCGCTAAAATCCCCAATACGCCGACGGCCTCGAAAGAGGACCTGCTGCGCTTCTATCGCGAGATGGTGTTGATCCGCCGTTTCGAGGAGCGCGCGGGCCAGCTGTACGGCATGGGTCTGATCGGCGGCTTCTGCCACCTGTACATCGGTCAGGAAGCCGTGGCGGTCGGCGTGCAGGAAAGCGTGCGCCAGGGCCACGACAAGATCATCACCGGCTATCGCGACCACGGCCATATGCTGTGCGCCGGCATGGATCCGAAAGAGGTCATGGCCGAGCTGACCGGCCGCATCGGCGGCTCGTCCAAGGGCAAGGGCGGGTCGATGCACATGTTCGACACCGCCACCGGCTTCTACGGCGGTCACGGCATCGTGGGGGCGCAGGTCGCGCTCGGGACCGGCCTGGCCTTCGCCGGCCGCTACCGCGGCGACGACAGCGTGGCCTTCATCTATTTCGGCGACGGCGCGGCCAACCAGGGCCAGGTCTATGAGAGCTTCAACATGGCCCAGCTGTGGAAGCTGCCGGCCATCTACATCATCGAGAACAACCAGTACGCCATGGGCACGAGCATCGAACGCTCGTCGTCCACGACCCAGCTGAGCGAGCGCGGCTCCAGCTTCGGCATCCCCGGCGAACAGGTCGACGGCATGGACGTGCTGGCTGTGCGCGACGCCGTGGCCCGCGCCGTCAAGCGCGCCCGCGAGGGCGGCGGCCCCTTCATCCTCGAGATGAAGACCTATCGCTATCGCGGCCACTCCATGAGCGATCCGGCCAAATACCGGGCCAAGGAAGAGGTCGACGAAGTCAAGAAAACCCGCGACCCGATCGACCACGTCAAGATGCTGCTGGATCAGGCCGGGGCCACCGAGGACGACCTCAAGGCCATCGACGCCGAGATCAAGACCATCGTCGCCGAGGCGGTCCAGTTCGCCCAGGAAAGTCCGGAGCCGGACCCGTCCGAACTCTATACCGACGTTTACGTGGAGGCGTAGGCGATGTTCGGCGTTCCACTTAGGAATTTGGGCTTATTTGTCGCTGTGAATATCGTCGGGACGGTTGCCTTGGCGGTGATCTTTTTCTTGCTCGATAGTCAGTTCGGTTTTGATGGAGGCTCGAGCGCGAGCTGGATTCCTTCGTTCGCGCTGGCCTGCCTCGTGGCCGGCAGGGCCTATGCCAAGGACTCTGACTGGACTTGGACGCGTGAAGATCGGCGCAACTTGGCAATGGCCTACGCTGCCGCGTCTTTCCTAATCGGCCTCGTGATGGCTCTGGGCTATTTCGCGTTCGATCCAAGCGTATTCGCCACACTCGGTGCCTTCTGGGGGATTTTCCTGCTGGCCTTTGGGGGGCTCTTCGGGAGTCTGATTTCCTATGCTCTTGCTCGCTTATTGCTGGGGCGGGCGGTTCGGCGGAGCGGCAAGACCGATGACCATTCCTCCAAGGTGCGGAACTAAGAAATGACCGACATTCTCATGCCGGCGCTGTCGCCCACGATGGAAGAGGGCACGCTGACGAAGTGGCACATCAAGGCGGGCGACACGGTGAAAGCCGGGGACGTCATCGCCGAGATCGAGACCGACAAGGCGACCATGGAGGTCGAGGCCGTCGATGAGGGCGAGGTCGCCGAGATCCTCGTCGCCGAGGGCTCCGAGAACGTGAAGGTCAATACGCCGATCGCCCGACTGGCCGGGGAGGGCGGGGCGGCCGCTCCCGCGAGCCCGCCTGCGTCGGAGCCCGCCAGGGCCGAGGCCGAACCGCCCAAAGCCGCCGCCGAAAGCAAGACCGGCGATCCCGAGAAGGCCTCGACCCAGACGGCCGGCCCGAAGGTCGAGCTGCGCGACCCGGAAATCCCGGCCGACGCCAAACTGGTCAAGACGACCATCCGCGACGCCCTGCGCGACGCCATGGCCGAGGAGATGCGCCGCGACGAGGGCGTCTTCCTGATCGGCGAGGAGGTCGCCCAATACCAGGGCGCCTACAAGGTCAGCCGCGAACTGCTGCAGGAGTTCGGCGACAAGCGGGTGGTCGACACCCCGATCACCGAGCACGGCTTCGCCGGCCTGGGCGTCGGGGCGGCGATGGCGGGGCTGAAGCCGATCGTCGAGTTCATGACCTTCAACTTCGCCATGCAGGCCATCGACCACATCATCAATTCGGCGGCCAAGACGCTGTACATGTCGGGCGGCCAGATCCGCGCCAGCATCGTCTTCCGCGGCCCCAACGGCGCCGCCAGCCGCGTCGGCGCCCAGCACAGCCAGGACTATTCGGCCTGGTACGCCCAGGTGCCCGGTCTGAAGGTCATCGCCCCCTATGACGCGGCCGACGCCAAGGGGCTGATGAAGGCCGCCATCCGCGACCCCAACCCCGTCGTCTTCCTCGAGCACGAGATGATGTACGGGCTGGAATTCGACGTGCCTGAGGGCGACTACGTCCTGCCGATCGGCAAGGCCAAGGTCCGTCGCGAGGGGACCGACGTCACCATCACGGCCCACAGCCGCATGGTCGGTTTCGCCCTGCAGGCGGCCGAACAGCTGGCCGGGGAGGGCATCTCCTGCGAGGTCGTCGACCTGCGGACCCTGCGTCCGCTCGATCACGAGACCATCGTCGAGAGCGTGAAGAAGACCAGCCGCCTGGTCTCGGCCGAGGAAGGCTGGGGTCCGATGGGCGTCGGCGCCGAGGTCGTGGCCCGGGTCATCGAACACGCCTTCGACTATCTCGACGCGCCGCCGCTGCGGGTGCACCAGGAAGACGTGCCGCTGCCCTACGCCGCCAATCTGGAGGCCCTGTCGCTTCCCGGCGTGGACAAGATCATCAAGGCGGTCAAGCAGGTGATGGCATGACCGACATCCTGATGCCCGCCCTGTCGCCCACCATGGAAGAGGGCGTGCTGGCCAAATGGCACGTCAAGGTCGGCGATGTGGTCAAGGCCGGCGACGTCATCGCCGAGATCGAGACCGACAAGGCGACCATGGAGGTCGAGGCCGTCGACGAGGGCGAGGTCACCGACATCCTCGTTGCCGAAGGGACCGAGGGCGTGAAGGTCAATACGCCGATCGCCCGCCTGAAGGATGAGGCCGGCGCGGCCGCTCCGGCGGCGAAGGCAGACGCGCCGAAAGCGGCGACGAGCGCTGAACCGGTCAAGTCCGAGGCCGCCGCCTCAACCCCCGCCCCGGCCAAGGCCTCCGCCGCTCCGGCCAGGGCCGACGGCGCCCGCATCTTCGCCTCGCCGCTGGCCCGCCGTCTGGCCGCCCAGGGCAATATCGACCTGTCCGCGATCAAGGGCACCGGTCCGCACGGCCGCATCGTCAAGCGCGACCTCGAAGGCGCTCCCACCGGCGCCGCCAGACCCGCCGCCGCGTCGGCCCCGGCGGCCGCCGCCGAACCCCGCAAGGTCCAGTCCCTGGCCCAGATGGGCATTCCGGACGGCAGCTACGACCTCGTCCCGCTGGACGGCATGCGCAAGGCCATCGCCCGGCGCCTGACCGACAGCTTCCGCGACGTGCCGCACTTCCCCCTGACCATCGACTGCCGCATCGACGGCCTGCTGGCCGCTCGCGCCAAGGTCAACGCCCTGCTCGAAAAGGACGGCGGCAAGGTCTCGGTCAATGACTTCGTCATCAAGGCCAGCGCCATGGCGCTGAAGGCGGTGCCTGAGGCCAACGCCAGCTATTCGCCCGAAGGCATCGCCATGCACCATCACGCCGACGTGGCGATGGCGGTGGCGATCGACGGCGGCCTGATCACCCCGATCATCCGCAAGGCCGAGACCAAGACCCTGTCGCAGATCGCGGCGGAGTCGAAGGACCTGGCCAAACGCGCCCGCGACCGCAAGCTGAAGCCCGAGGAGTTCCAGGGCGGCACCTTCTCGGTCTCCAACCTCGGCATGTTCGGCATCCAGTCCTTCGCCTCGATCATCAACGAGCCCCAGGGCGCGATCATGAGCGTCGGCGCCGGCGAGCAGCGGCCCGTCGTGGTCAATGGTCAGCTGGCGGTCGCCACGGTGATGACGGTCACCCTGACCTGCGACCACCGTGTCGTCGACGGGGCCATCGGCGCGAGATTCCTGCAGGTCTTCAAGGCGATGATCGAAGATCCCGTGACCATGCTGGCCTGAACGGAGCGACACCTGACATGACCGGCCTGCGGGACCTCGCCATCGCCCTCCAGCACCGGCCCGGCGCGCTTGCCGAAATGGGCGAGGCCCTGGCGCGCGGGGGCGTCAGCATCGAGGGCGGCGGCGCCTGGATCGCCGGCGGAGATGGCGTGGCGCATTTCCTGTTCACGGACGGTCCGGCCGCGCGCGCGGCCCTGGAGGCCGCCGGCATCCGGGTCGTCGCCGAACGCGAGGTCCTGGTGCAGCGGCTCCGGCAGGACGTGCCCGGCCAGCTGGGACAGCTGACGCGCCGGATGGCCGAGGCCGGCGTCAATATCGAGGTCCTGTACAGCGACCACGACCATCAGATGATCCTGGTGGTCGACGACATGGAACGGGGACGCGCGGTCTCCGAGGCGTGGACGCGCGAGACCGGCCTGTGACCGGCCGGGCGGTCCGGGTCGGACAGGCTCTGTGAGCGGCGAGCCGTCGGACGCGAAGACCTGCGGCCAGTGCGGCGCCGTCCTTCTCGGGCGCTGGTGCCACGACTGTGGTCAGGACGCCCAGGCTCGACCCCGACCGCTGCGGGACATGGCCGCCGAGGCCCTGTCCGAAACCACCCTTATCGATTCCCGGCTGGTGCGGACCGTCGGCGCCCTGGCGGCCCGGCCGGCCCGGCTGCTGGAGGCCTATCGGTCGGGCGCGGGCGGCCTTTACGTCTCGCCGATCAAGATCTTCGTGGTGATGACGGCCCTGTTCCTCGCGGTCCTGAACTTCAGCGACGTGGTCATCTTCCAGTATGTGCGCGAGGTCGTGCCGGGGCAGGCCGTGGTCGCCACGCCGGACCCGGACGGGGTCACCGTTCATGTCGCGGGGGCGACCGAGCGCGATCACTGGATGCAGCGGCGGGTGACGCCCTTCATCGATCCCCGGGTCACGGCCGCCATCGAGGCCGCGATCACGCGCGCCGAAACGCCGAAGGACCGGGCCAATCTGATCTACGAACTGCAGGCGGATCGCGAGCAGGCCGTCATCACCGAACGCATGGCGGCCTGGCTGCCCAACGCCCTGTGGCTGCTGATGCCGCTGTTCGCGATCCTGCTGGCGCCCCTGTTCGGCCGGCGACGGCTGTTCATGGAGCATCTGGTTTTCGCCATGTGGGCCCATTCGACGGCCTTCGGCCTGCTCATCCTCCTGGCGGTGGTCAACCGGTTCGGCGCGGACGCGCCCGCCTGGCCGCTGCTGGCGCCCTACCTGGCCTATCTGGTGATGTCCGCGCGGGCCTATTACGGCTTGTCGCTCGCCTCCGCCGCCTGGCGCTGTGCGGCGCATACCGCCCTCTATGTCGGTCTGGTGCTGCTGCCGGCCATGGTGATCGTCGCCGTTTCGGCCATGGACGTGCCGGCCTTCATCGCCTTCATCTCGGCCTGATGGCCGACAGGCCGCGCGCTGACAATTTGTATCCCGCGCGGCTGGGGAGTGGCCCCCGGCCGCGCGGGCGCGTTAAAGAGCACAACACCCGACGCCGCCCAGGAGACCCAGATGGCTGACTTCGACCTTATCGTCATCGGTTCCGGCCCCGGCGGCTATGTCGCCGCCATCCGCGCCAGCCAGCTGGGCCAGAAGGTCGCCATCGTCGAACGCGAGAGCCTCGGCGGCATCTGCCTGAACTGGGGCTGCATCCCGACCAAGGCCCTGCTGAAGTCGGGCGAGAAATACGAGAGCCTGTCGCACCTCAAGGAGTACGGCCTGTCGGCCGACAAGGTCGGCTTCGACTTCGACGCCATCATCCAGCGTTCCCGGGGCGTCGCCGCCACCATGAACAAGGGCGTCGCCTTCCTGATGAAGAAGAACAAGATCGAGGTGATCGAGGGCACGGCCAAGCTGGAGAAGGGCGTGGCGGCTCCGAAAGTCGTCATCGCCCTCAAGGCCGGCGGTTCGCGCACGGTCGAGGCCAAGGCGGTCATGCTGGCCGTCGGCGCCCGCGCCAAGGCCATCCCGCAGATCGGCCTCGAGGCCGACGGCGACCGCATCTGGGCCTATCGCGAGGCCATGGCGCCGAAGAAGATGCCGGCCTCCATCGTGGTGATCGGCTCGGGCGCCATCGGCATCGAGTTCGGCAGCTTCTATCGCGCCCTCGGGGCGGAGGTGACCGTGGTCGAGGCCGTCGACCGCATCCTGCCGGTCGAGGACGAGGAGGTGTCCAAGGCCGCCCGGCGGGCCTTCGAGAAGCGCGGCATGAATTTTCGGGTCGGCTGCAAGGTCACCAAAGTGTCCAAAGGCGGCAAGGGCGTGCAGGTCGCCATCGAGGCCGGCGGCAAGGCCGAGATCCTGGAGGCCGAGGTGTGCATCTCGGCGGTCGGCATCACCGCCAACACCGACGGCATCGGCCTGGAGGCGCTGGGCGTCAACATGGACCGCGGCCACATCACCATCGATGGCCACTGCCAGACCAATGTGAAGGGGCTGTACGCCATCGGCGACTGCGCCGGCGCGCCCTGGTTGGCCCACAAGGCCAGCCACGAAGGCATCCACGCCGCAGAACACATCGCCGGTTACAAGACGCCCAACGTCCATTCGCCCATCGCCGGCTGCACCTACGCCCAGCCGCAGATCGCCTCGGTCGGGATCACGGAGCAGGGCGCGCGCGAGGCGAAACTGGACGTCAAGGTCGGCCGCTTCCCCTTCCGGGTGAACGGCAAGGCCGTGGCCGCCGGCGAGATCGAAGGCTTCGTCAAGGTGATCTTCGATGCGAAGACCGGCGCCCTGATCGGCGCCCATCTGATCGGCGCCGAGGTCACCGAGATGATCCAGGGCTTCGTCACCGCCATCGCCATGGAGGCGACGGAAGAGGACATCCACGGCATCGTCTATCCCCACCCGACCATGTCCGAGGCCATGCACGAGGCGGCGCTGGACGCCTACGGGCGGGTGCTGCACATCTGACGGGCCTTACCCCGCCAGCACGTCCACGCTCATCCGCTCCAGCAGCGCCCCGCCCTGGCGGATGGCGGCCATCCGCCCCGCGGCGCCGTCCAGCAGATTGGCGGCATAGACCTCGTACAGGGTGATCCTGCCTTCCAGCCAGGCCGGATCGCCCTGACCGCCGTCCAGCTGGTCGCGGGCGTACAGGGCGCCGACGGCCAGCATCCAGCCGCCGACGACATCGCCGACCAGTTTCAGATAGGCGTCGGCCGCGGCCAGTACGTCGGCGGCGCCGTCGGCCGCGCCCTTGCGCTCCAGCAGCCAGGCGGTGGCCGTCTCGACAGCCTGCACCCCCTCGGCGAGGGCCTCGACCGGCCGGCCGGAATAAAGGCGCGGCAGGACCGCAAGGGTCGCCTTCATGTCGGCGATCAGGTCGCGCGCCGACTGGCCGCCGTCCTGGGACAGCTTGCGCCCGACCAGATCCATGGCCTGGATGCCGTTGGTGCCTTCGTAGATCGGGGCGATGCGGGCGTCGCGATAGTATTGGGCCGCGCCGGTCTCCTCGATGAAGCCCATGCCGCCGTGGATCTGCACCCCCAGGGAGGCCACGTCGCAACCGACATCGGTCGACCATGCCTTGGCGATGGGGGTGAACAGGTCCTCGCGGCCCTTCCAGCGGCGCCGGTCCTCTTCCGTGGCCGCGTGTTTCGCCAGATCGGCGGCGACCCCGGTCGACAGGCAGATGGCGCGGGCGGCGGCGATCCGGGCCTTCATCACCGCCAGCATGCGGCGGACATCGGGATGGTCGATGATCGGGGCGTTGGCCTCGCCGGTCCAGGCCGACCGGCCCTGGCGCCGCTCGCGGGCATAGGCGAGGGCGTGCTGATAGGCCCGCTCGGCGATGCCGACCCCCTCGACCCCGACGGCGAGGCGGGCGGCGTTCATCATCACGAACATATGGGCGAGGCCCTGGTTGGGCTGGCCGACCAGTTCGGCGGTCGCGCCCTCGTAGGACATGACGCAGGTCGGCGAGGCGTGGATGCCCAGCTTGTGCTCCACGCCCACGGCGCGGAAACCGTTGCGCGCGCCCAGGGTCCCGTCTTCGTTGAGGAGGAATTTGGAGGCGAGGAACAGGCTGATGCCCTTGGGACCGGCGGGGGCGTCGGGCAGGCGGGCCAGCACCATGTGCACGATGTTGTCGGTGGCGTCGTGATCGCCCCAGGTGATGAAGATCTTCTGGCCGTTCAGGGCGTACGTCCCGTCGCCGTTCGGCGTCGCCGTGGCGGTCAGGGCGCCGAGGTCGGAGCCGGCGCCCGGCTCGGT
Source organism: Brevundimonas sp. (assembly GCA_004296955.1). GTDB lineage: Bacteria > Pseudomonadota > Alphaproteobacteria > Caulobacterales > Caulobacteraceae > Brevundimonas. The sequence continues at coordinate 18,277 of SCVB01000110.1, read as the reverse complement.
CAGCACCATGGCCCCGGTCCATTCGCCGCTGACCAGTTTCGACAGATAGATCTCCTTCTGGGACGGCGTGCCGTGCGCCTCCAGCGCCTCGATGGCCGCCAACGACAGCATGGGGCACAGGCCGAAGGCCATGTTGGCCGCATGCACCGTCTCATAGGCCGCCAGTTCCAGCGCCTTGGGCAGTTGCTGGCCGCCGGCGTGGGCGGGGGCGGACAATCCGGTCCAGCCGCCCGCGGCGAACTGGCGATAGGCGTCGGCGAAGCCCGGCGCGGCAGTCACTGCGCCGTCGGCCCAGGTCGAGCCCTTCTGGTCGCCGATCCGGTTCAGCGGGGCCAGCACGCCTTCGGAGAACTGCGCCGCCGCCTCGAGCACGGCGCCCAGCAGGTCGGCGTCGTAGTCGGGGAAGGCGCCGGTGGCCGCGACCTGATCAATCCCGGCCACCGCCTGCAGGGTGAAGGCGAGATCGCGGACGGGGGCGCGGTAGGTCATGACGGTCTGGCCTTGCTGACGGTTTGGTCCGCGTTCATGCCGCCTTGCCGCAAGGGTATGCAAGCGGGCCTTGGCGAGACCGTCCGGCTGGTTCAGTCTGGGCGTTCAACATGCCGAGGACCCATGGCCGAGCCCCGCAACCGCTATTCCACCGTCTCGCTGATCCTCCACTGGCTGATCGCCGTGATGATTCTGGCCCAGGTGCTCCTGATCACCGCCTATGAGGCGACGGAGGGGCAGGCGGTCTCGCGCGAGTTCGTCCAGATCCACAAGGCCCTGGGTCTGAGCGTCCTGCTCCTGACGCTGGCGCGGATCGCCTGGCGCGTCGCCAATCCGGCCCTGCCGCTGCCGGACACGATGAAGCGCTGGGAGAAGCTCCTGGCCCGCGCGACGCACGTCCTGTTCTATCTGCTGCTGATCGCCATGCCGCTGACCGGCTGGGCGGCGGTGTCGGCCACGGGACGGGACCTGAGCTGGTTCGGCCTGTTCAACTGGCCGCTGTTGCCGATCAGCGGCGGCCGGGACGCCTTCCGCGCCATCATCGACATCCATGAGCTGGTGATGAAGGGCCTCTATGTCCTGATCGCCCTGCATGTCGCCGGCGCGCTGAAGCACCAGTTCATCGACCGCGACAACGTCCTGCACCGGATGATTCCATGGATTCCGCGGCGGCCGTGAGGCGCGTCGCCGTCCTGCTCATGGCCGGCCTGGCCGTGCTGACGCTCACCGGGGCGACGACCATCCCCTGGACTGTGGATCGCGACGCGTCACGGATCGAGCTTTCTGTCCGGGCCTTCGGCGGCGCGCATAGCGGCCGGTTCGGTGACTGGCGGGGCGACATCATCTTCGATCCGGCCGATCCCGACCGGACTCGCGCCACGGTCGTGGTCCAGTCCGCCTCGCTGGCGATGTCGCCGGCGGTCGCCTCGGCCCGCGCCACCAGCCCCGCCTTCCTCGACGCCGCCCGGTATCCGCAGATCCGCTTCGACCTGCAGTCGCTGGAGCCGCTCGGCGGCGACCGCTACACGGCGCGCGCCCGGGTGACGATGAAGGGGGTGAGCCGCCCGGTCGCCTTCCCCGTGGACTTGCGCGTGACCGGCGACCGGGCGCATCTGGCGGGCGCATTCGTCCTGAATCGCGCGGATTTCGGCATAGGGACATCGGGGCCTTGGAACAGGCTGGTCGGACGGCAGGTGACGGTGCGGGTGGCGCTTCAGGCGCGCCGCGCCTGAGCGTGTCCGACGCCGAAGCCGCCGCCGCCCTGGCCGACGGCCGCCTCATCATCCTGCCGACGGAGACGGTCTATGGCCTCGCCGCCGACGCCGGGAACGCCGTCGCCGTCGCGGCGATCTTCGAGGCCAAGGGTCGCCCGCGTTTCAACCCCCTGATCGCCCATGTCGCCGATGCGGTGCAGGCCGAGACTGTCGCCGTGTTCGACGCCCGGGCGCGGGCCCTGGCCGAGGCCTTCTGGCCCGGACCCCTGACCATCGTGGCGCCCGTTCGCGACCGTGACCGGGTCTGCGACCTGGCCCGCGCCGGTCTGGACAGCGTCGCCGTCCGCGTCCCCGGCCACGCCCGCGCCCGCGCCGTCATCGCCGCCTTCGGCCGCCCCGTCGTCGCCCCCTCGGCCAACCGCTCGGGCCGGCCCAGCCCCACCACCTTCGCCGACGCCGTCGAGGAGACGGGGGCCTTCGCGGGGGCGCTCATTGACGGCGGCGACTGCGCCGTGGGGGTAGAGAGCACGGTGGTCTCGGTGCTGGACGGCCGGGTCGCCCTGCTGCGCCCCGGCGCGGTCACGCGCGAGGAGATCGAGGCTGTCGTCGGCCCGCTGGGCCGTGGAGGGGAGGGGCATCGCTCGCCCGGCCGCATGGCCCTGCACTATGCGCCCGACGCCCCGGTGCGGATCGAGGCGGACTCAGCGCACGAGGGCGAAATTCTGCTCGGCTTCGGCCCCGGCGTCGGCGATCCGCGCTGGAGCCTGAGCCCCTCGGGCGACCTGCGCGAGGCGGCGGCCAATCTGTTCCGCAGGCTGCGCGAGGCGGATCGGGAGAAGCCGACTGGGATCGCGGTCTCGCCCATTCCCGCACACGGGCTGGGGGAGGCGATCAACGACCGGCTGCGGCGGGCGGCGGGGTTCGTGGGGTAGGCGCCTACTGCGCCGTCCAGCCGCCGTCGATGGAGAAGCTGGCCCCGTTGGCCGACGCGCCGAGGTCGCTGACCAGATACAGCATCATCCCCGTCAGCTCGTCGGTGGTGACAAACCGCTTGGTCGGCTGGGAGCCGAGGATGACGTCGCGAAGCACCGCCTCCTTCGACATGCCGCGGGTGCGGGCCTGGTCGGCGATCTGCTTCTCGACGATCGGCGTCTCGACGAAGCCGGGGCAGAGGGCGTTGCAGGTGATGTTGTCCTGGGCGACTTCCAGGGCGACCGTCTTGGTGAAGCCGATGACGCCGTGCTTGGCCGCGACATAGGCGGACTTGAACGGGCTGGCGACGAGGCCGTGGGCCGAGGCGACGTTGAGGATCCGGCCGCGGCCCTGGGCCTTCATGATCGGGATGGCCGCCCGCGTCGCATAGAAGGTCGAGGACAGGTTGATGGCGATGATCTGCTCCCACTTGTCGGACGGGAATTTCTCCACCGCCTCGACATGCTGGACGCCGGCGTTGTTGATCAGGATGTCGACCCGCCCCAGCTGGTGCTTGCCATAGGCGACCATGTCGGCGACCTCGTCGCCGCGCAGCATGTTGGCGGCGTGATAGCGCACCTGCACGCCGCAGCTGGCCTCCAGCTCCGACCGGGTGCGTTCGATCTCCGAAGGGTCGCCGAGGCCGTTCAGCACCACATCGCCGCCGCGCGAGGCGATGGCGCGGGCGAAGGCCAGGCCGATTCCGGAGGTCGAGCCCGAGATCACCGCCACCTGACCCTTCAGGTCGCCGATGTCGCGGAAAGGCGCGTTCGCCGTCTCGGAGCCGTCACCGCGTTTGGGCCATTGGAACATGAGGTCTCGTCCGTCCGTCAGTCTGGTGTCGCCAACCTAGCCGTTCGCGCTTGCGAAGGCGACAGCCGGGTTTAATTTCCCGACCTGATGAATATCCAGTCTGTGTCGCTGGAGGCCGCCTTGTCAAAGCGATATCCGTCGCGATCGAAGGCCTTCAGGTCTTCGGCCCGCTCGATCCGTTCGTCGATGGCGAACCGCGCCATGCCGCCGCGGGCCTTCTTGGCGAAGAAGGAGATGATCCGGCTTTCGCCGTCCCTTGATTCGCGGAAATGCGGCGTGACCACCGGCAGCTTCAGCGCCCGGGCGTCGACGGCTCCGAAATATTCCTGGCTGGCCAGGTTCACCAGCGTGCGCCGGCCGTCGCCCTCGGCGTCGGCGTTCAGCTGTTTGGCGATCCGGTCGCCCCAGAAGTCGTAGAGGCTGGAGCCGCGCCGGGTCTTCAGCCTTGTCCCCATTTCGAGGCGATAGGGCTGGATCCGGTCCAGCGGCCGCAGCAGGCCGTACAGGCCCGACAGGATGCGCAGATGCTCCTGGGCGAAGGCCAGGCCCGCGGCGTCCAGCTCCCGCGCCTTCAGACCCTCATACACGTCGCCGGCGAAGGCGAAGGCGGCCTGGACCCCGTCTGTCGATTCGGCCTCGAAGGCCTGGAAGCGCTCGCGGTTCAGTCGGGCGAGGTCGTCGGAAATACTCATCAGCTGGCGCAGTTCCGACACCGTCCGGGCGCGGGCGGTCCGGGCCAGGGAGGCCGTATCCTCAAGAAAGCGGCGCTCGCTCGCGGGCAGGCCGGGATCGGCTTCGGTGAAGTCCAGCCGCTTGGCCGGGGACAGGACGATCAGCAAGACAGGGCTCCGGCGACGTTGCCGTGCAGATAGGCCGCTTCGGTGACGAATTGAACCGCCGACCGACTGCGCCTCAACCTCGTCGGGCGTAGAGCGCCGCCAGCACCGCCGGGATGCGTTCGGGCAGGTCCTCGGCGATCAGCCCGGGACCGAAGCCCCGCGCGGCCTCGGCGTGCATCCAGACCGCCGCCCGGGCCGCGTCGAAACTGTCCATCCGCTGCGCCATCAACCCGGCGATCATCCCCGCCAGCACATCGCCGCTGCCCGCCGTCGCCAGCCAGGGCACGCCGTTGTCGTTGACTGAAATGCGCCCGTCCGGGGCCGCGATGACCGTGGCGGGGCCCTTCAGCACCACCACGGCGCCGGCCCGTCCGGCCGCCTCGGCGGCCGCGACCTCTCGGCCCTTCTCCAGCAGGCCTGGAAACAGACGGCGGAACTCGCCTTCGTGCGGAGTCAGGACGTCGTCCCGGTCCAGCCCCTCGAACAGGTCCGCCGGCCAGCCCTCGAACACGGTCAGGGCGTCGGCGTCCACGACCAGGGCCGCGCCGGTGCCGGCCAGGGCGCGGACATTGGCCTGGGTCGCATCATTGACCCCCGCCGCCGGTCCGATGACGACGGCGTCCAGATTCGCGGCCGCCTCGGCCAGGGCCGCGTCGGAGCCGAAGGGAGTCAGCATGATCGCCTCGATGGCCGGGGCGATCACGGCGGCCGCGTCCGGCGGGCACAGGATGCGCACCAGGCCCGCGCCGATCCTCAGCCCCGCCCGCGCCGCCAGTCGCGCGGCTCCCGTCTGGGTCGCCTTGCCGGACACCACGCCCAGGCGACCGCGGGCATGTTTGTGCACATCGCCGACGGGCCAGGGCAGGGAGTCCCGCCAGTCGGGCAGGTCGGGGCGGGTCATCGGCGGACACCTCCGTTCACGGATGGCGGGTGCGGACGAAAAACGCTTGCCTTATTGTGCAATGCAATGTCCCTTTACCACCCGAGCGCGCGGCACGTGGAAGCCCGCCTGGGATCGCCGATGAAAAAGATCGAAGCCGTCATCAAGCCTTTCAAGCTGGATGAAGTGAAGGAAGCGCTGCAGGACGCAGGCGTGCAAGGCATGACCGTGCTGGAGGCCAAGGGATATGGTCGCCAGAAGGGCCATTCCGAACTCTACCGCGGCGCCGAATACGTCATCGACTTCCTTCCCAAGATCAAGATCGAGGTGGTGGTTCCCGACGACATGGTCAACTCGGTCGTCGACGCCATCCAGGCGGCCGCCCGCACCGGCAAGATCGGCGACGGCAAGATCTTCATTTCCGACGTGCTCGACGTCATCCGCATCCGCACCGGCGAGACCGGCGCACAGGCCGTATAGACCTTTCCCGACCGGCCGCACCGCAAGGCGCGGCCGTTTTCCTTCCTCCCCCGCCAGACAGGATCCACAAGACATGAGCGCCGGCAAGATTCTCAAGGAGATCAAGGAGAAGGACGTGAAGTACGTCGATCTCCGTTTCACCGACACCAAGGGTCGGATGCAGCACGTCACCTTCGACATCGACCTGGTCGATGAGGAGTTCCTCGAAGAGGGGACGATGTTCGACGGCTCCTCGATCGCCGGCTGGAAGGCGATCAATGAGTCCGACATGCTGCTCAAGCCGGACCTGACCAATTTCTGGATCGATCCCTTCTACCAGCAGACCACGATGTTCCTGTTCTGCGACGTGCTGAACCCGGACACCGGCGAGCCCTACAACCGCGACAGCCGCTCGATGGCCAAGAAGGCCCTGGCCTACGTCCAGTCCTCGGGCGTGGGCGACACCGTCTTCTTCGGTCCGGAAGCCGAGTTCTTCATCTTCGACGACGTGCGCTGGTCGACCCAGCCGCACGACACCGGCTACGCCTATGACTCGATCGAGCTGCCGGCCAACACCGGCGCCGAATATTCCGAAGGCAATATGGGCCACCGCCCGGGCCACAAGGGCGGCTATTTCCCGGTCAACCCGACGGACAGCGCCCAGGACCTGCGCGGCGAGATGCTCGGCGTCATGCGCGACCTGGGCATGCAGCCCGAGAAGCACCACCACGAGGTGGCCCCGGCGCAGCACGAGCTGGGCCTGAAGTTCAGCGACCTGCTGACCATGGCCGACCGCCTGCAGCTCTACAAATACGTCATCCACAACGTCGCCGCCGCCTACGGCAAGTCGGCCACCTTCATGGCCAAGCCGACCTTCGGCGACAACGGCTCGGGCATGCACGTGCACCAGTCGATCTGGCGCGACGGCAAGCCGCTGTTCGCGGGCGACAAATACGCCGGCCTGTCGGACCTCTGTCTCTGGTACATCGGCGGCATCATCAAACACGCCAAGGCCATCAACGCCTTCGCCAACTCGACGACCAATTCCTACAAGCGCCTGGTCCCCGGCTACGAAGCGCCGGTGAAACTGGCCTATTCGTCGCGCAACCGCTCGGCCTCGATCCGGATTCCGTGGGTCAATTCGCCCAAGGCCAAGCGCATCGAAGCCCGCTTCCCCGATCCGATGGGCAACCCCTACCTGACCTTCGTCGCCCTGCTGATGGCCGGCCTCGACGGCATCGAGAACCGCATCGATCCGGGCGCGCCGGCCGACAAGAACCTCTACGACCTTCCGCCGGAAGAGCGCGGCTCGATCCCCGAGGTCTGCGGCTCGCTCAAGGAAGCCCTCGACGCCCTCGATCAGGACCGCGCCTTCCTCAAGAAGGGCGGCGTCATGGATGACGACTTCATCGACAGCTACATCGAGCTGAAGATGGAAGAGGTGATGCGCCTGCAACTGCACCCGCACCCGGTCGAATTCGACATGTACTATAGCTGCTGACCGGCGGCTGAGACCCCGATCGGCAGAGGCCCCGGGCGGGAAACCGTCCGGGGCCTTTTTCGTCGGGTTCGCGCATGGCCGCCCCCCTGTCCTGGTCGGCGCCCTGACGCTAGGCTGGCGTCATGACACCCGAGGAAGTCGACGTCATCGTGCGCGTCGCCGGCGCGACCCTGCTGCTGGCGGCGGTGGCGCTGATGTTCGGCCGCGGGGATCGGCGAAACGGCCTCTACCTCCTGCCGCTGGCCGTCTGCCTGTGCGGCTTTCTGGCGGGAAACACGCCCGACGCCGGCCTTCGGCTGACCGGCCCGGCGGGGCAGGCGGCCTATCTGGCGAGCGGCTTCGGCGCCGTCTTCCTGTGGTGGTTCTGCCTGTCGGTTTTCGACAGGACGTTCCGGCCGCGCGGACTGGTTCTCGCGACGGGCGGCGCCTGGGCGCTGGTTGCAGCGGCGGACCGCGGTCTCTTTGGCGAGACGCTCGCCGAGGCCGGGCTTTCCCGGCTGCTGATCGTCCTCGGCCTCGGCATGGTGGCCCATCTGGCGTGGCGGCTGATCCGCGATCGGCAGGGTGACCTTGTGGCCGGACGCCGCGAGGCCCGCGTCCTTGTGGTGCTGCTGCTGGGCGGACAACTTCTTGCAGACCTGGTCATCGACCTGGTCATGGGGTTCGACTGGCAGCCCCGTGCGTTCAGCATCGTCCAGAACGCCGCCCTGCTGGCCTTCACCGGCTGGCTCCTGCAACTCCGATTGCTGGTCTCCGAGGGCGGCCATCCTGCGGCCAAGGCGAGCGGGGTTGTCGCCGCGCCGCGCTCCATGCTCCCGACTCCGGAGGCGGACCCGCTCGGCGAACGGTTGTGGACGTTGGTGGAGGTTGACCGGGTCCATCTCGATCCCGATCTGACCTTCGATCGCTTCGTCAGCCTGATGGGTGCGCCGGATCGGGCGGTGCGTCGCCTGATCAACCATCAACTGGGCCACGATCATTTCCGCACCTTCCTGAACGCCCATCGCATGATCGAGGCCCGGCGTCGCCTGGCCGACCCGGCCCATCGTCACGACAAGCTCATCGCCGTCGCCATGGACAGCGGCTTCTCATCTCTCGCCTCATTCAACCGGGTCTTCCGGGACGCGGAAGCCTGCACCCCCAGCGCCTTTCGCCAGGCGGCGCTGGCCCGCGCCGAAACCGCGGCCGCAACGGCCGCCGACCCGTCTCCGGCGTCTTTTGAGAAGCGTTTGGCCGGGTTCTGAGAAGCGTCGCCCCGCCGCGATCTGTAGGCGGGGCTCCGTTGGAACACGGAGAACCACAGGTGGACGGCATAACTGGAATTGTGGGCGTCGGAGCGATCCTGCTCCTCGCGGGCGGCGCCTTGCGCCTGATGCGGCAGCGGGTTTCGGCCCGGTGGCTGCTGGCGGCGGTCGCCCTGGTGGTCGTGAACGACGTCATGCTGACGCGCGGCTACGGCCTCATGCCGGACCTGTTCCCGCAAGGCGACTGGAACTGGCAGGGCAAGATCCTGGCGCTGGCCGCGACCCTGCTGATTGCATCGCTCCCGGCCTTCGGCTGGCGGGAATCGCGTCTGACCCTGGCGCAAGCCGCTGGAAGCCTGAAGGCCTGCATCCCTGTCGCGCTTCTCTATATCGCCTTCTTCGCGGTGATCGCCTGGGCGTTCCCGTCCGAACCGGCGACTGCGGAGACGCTCGCCTTCCAGCTGACCATGCCCGGATTGGAGGAAGAGCCGTTCTACCGGGGAATCCTGCTTCTCGCCCTCGACCGTGCATTTCTCGGTCACCGCAAGTTCCTTGGCGTGGAGTGGGGATGGGGATCTGCGCTGTCCTGCATGGCTTTCGGGCTGGCGCATGCGTTCGGCTTCTCTGACGGCCAGTTCTCGTTCGACCCTCTGACCATGCTTCTGACAGCCGTGCCGTCGCTGATCGGCGTGTGGCTGGCGCTCAGGACCCGCAGCGTCCTGCTTCCGGTCGTGCTGCACAACTTCGGAAACGCCGTCACCCTGCTGCTCTAGACGACGCGCCGGACGGCGGACCGTCCGGCGCGTCTCCCGGAGGCCTCGGCCTAGCGGTTGGTGGTTTCCACCTCGATGCCGTCACGGCCGGCGCGGACGGTGGTGCTGTCGTCGTTGCGGCGGTCTTCAATGACCACGGGCGGGCCGGGGACCGTGACTTCACGTTCGACGACCACCGGATCGGCGGGGACCTCGCGCTCGATGATCGTCGTCGTATCGGTGGCCCGATCGGCGTCGGCGTCGTTGTTCGCCGGCGTGCAGGCCGCAGCGGTGAAGGCGAGGGCGGAGAACGCGGCGACGGTGGTCAGATGGCGGCGGATGGTCATGGGCGGACTCCTGAATGGGAACCCGGTGCAAACGGCCACGCTCGGCCGAGGTTCCGGTTCGCCGGAGTCCAACCAAGTCTCAGACCACGCCCTCGGCCGCATCGGCCTTGCGACGCCGCATCTCGATCAGCCGCACGCACCAGATCGAGATCTCGTAGAGCAGCACCAGCGGCACGGCGAGCATGATCTGGCTGATCGGATCGGGCGGTGTGACGACGGCGGCGACCACGACAACCGCCATGATGGCGTAGCGGCGGCCCTCGGCCATGACCTTCGAGGAAATGATCCCGGCGAGACCCAGCAAGGTCATGACCACGGGCAGTTGGAAGCAAAGGCCGAAGGCCAGCAGCAGGGCGGTGACCAGGTTCAGATAATCCGACACCTTGGGCAGCAGGGCGGCCGAGACGCCCCCGCCGGTGATCTGCTGGCTGAGCGAGAACCACATGACGAACGGCAGCATGACGAAATAGACCAGGGCCGTTCCCATCAGGAACAGCACGGGCGCGGCGAACAGGAAGGGCAGGAAGGCGCCCTTTTCGTTGCGATAGAGGCCCGGGGCGACGAACCGGTAGAGCTGCCAGGCCAGGACCGGGAAGGACAGGACGAGGGCGCCGAACCCGGCCAGCTTCATCTTGGTGAAGAGGATCTCCAGCGGCGCCGTGTAGATCAGTTCGACCATCTGGCCGTCGACGCCGGGCAGGGGCTTCAGCCCCGCCGTGCCGAGGATCAGGTCAAGCGGCGAGACATGGCCATGCGGCCCGACCGACTGGTGGAAGGCCGCGGCGGCCGCGAACGGCTTGACCAGGAAGATGTAGAGCGGCTCGGCGAAATAGAAGCAGACGAAGAAGCTGATGACGAAGGCGATGACGCAGATCACCAGCCGCCCGCGCAGCTCGATCAGGTGATCCATCAGGGGCGCGCGCGACGCCTCGATCTCGTCCTCGTCGATGTCGAGCCGGCTCACAGGTCCACCTTCCTGGCGCGGATCGGACGGGCCTTGCCGCTGGCGGTCTTGGTGGAGGCGGCGGGCGCGGCGGCCGCTTTCGCCGGCGTCTTGCGGGACCGCGGCGCGGCCTTCGCCTTCGCCTTGGGTGCAGGCTCGGGCGCGGGCGCGGGCTCCGCCTCGAGCGGCGCCATCACCGGCGGGCTGTCCGGCCATTCATCGGGCGCGGCGAGCATGACCGGCTCGTCCAGCGGCCGGTTCAGATCGTCGCGGATCTCGCGGAACGCGGCGTCGGCCTCGGCGCCCAGGGGGACCATGCCCTGGCCCGTGCGCAGCGCCTGGACCTCCTTGCGCAGTTCGTCCAGTTCGGATTGACGCGCCATCTCGTCGAAGCTGGAGCGGAATTCATTGGCCATGGCGCGGGCGCGGGCCATTACCTTGCCGATCTTGCGCATCAGCAACGGCAAATCCTTTGGCCCCACCACAAGCAGGGCCACGATGCCGACCACCAGGATTTCAAAGCCGCCGATACCGGGGCCGAGGCCACCCATCCGTCAGGTCTCCGACGTCAATGCGGGGCCTACGACTTCAGGTCTTCTTTTTCGGCGTCGGTGCGGGGCAGGGCGCCCGCGCGCTCGTCCGAAGGCTTGTCCGAATCGGTGTCCTTCAGACCCTCGCGGAAGGCCTTGATGCCCTTGGCCGCGTCGCCCATCAGGCCCGACAGCTTGCCGCGGCCGCCGAACAGCAGCAGCGCCAGAACCGCGACGATGGCCCAGTGCCAGATGCTCATAGAACCCACGGAACGTCTCCTCGTTCGGGCCGACGCGCGGCCCGTTCAAACACTTGCGCCGCATATAGGCCGTTCAGTGGCGCGACGCCAAGCGAACCTGTTAGGACGCGCGGATGAGTCACGTGATCATCCACACCGACGGCGCCTGCAAGGGCAATCCCGGCCCCGGCGGCTGGGGCGCCATCCTCCAGACCGGCGGCGGTCACGAGAAGGAGCTGTGGGGCGGCGAGCCGCTGACCACCAACAACCGGATGGAGCTGATGGGGGCGATCAGCGCGCTCGAGGCCCTGACCCGGTCCTGCCGCGTCGATCTGCACACCGACAGCCGCTACGTCATGGACGGCATCACCAAATGGATCGGTCCGTGGAAGGCGCGCGGCTGGAAGACCGCCGAGAAGAAGCCGGTCAAGAACGAGGACCTGTGGCGACGCCTCGACGCCGCCCGCGCCCGGCACGAGGTGAAGTGGCACTGGGTCAAGGGCCACGCCGGCCATGAGCTGAACGAGCGCGCCGACGGTCTGGCGAATCGCGGGATCGAGGAGATGCGGGCCCGTTAGGCCGCCCGCACCTTCAGCTTCGGCCCGTCCATGCCCTCGACGATGACGCTCTCGCCCGCCAGGGGGGCGGCGCCCTCGATCTCGGCGACCCATTCGGCGCCCGAGACGAAGACCCGGCCGCGGCCGTCGACGAAGGCCTGGACCACCTGGGCGCGCTGGCCGACCAGCCGGCTGTCGCGGGCGTTGATGTCCGGGCTGTCCGCCGGATTGACCCGCTGGATCAGCCGCCGCGACAACAGGGTCGCGGCCACGGTCAGGGCGGCGAACAGGGCGGCCTCGCCGGCGAAGCCCAGCGGCAGTCCCAGGGCGGTGACCACGGCCACCACCCCGGCTGAAACGGCCGGCCACAGCAGCCATTCGGTCGAGAAGGCGGCCTCGACCGCCAGCAGGATCACGCCCAGCGCCAGCCAGATCCAGAACGGCTGGGCCGCGTGCAGTTCGGTCAGGGCGTCCATGGGTCAGGTCCTCGGCACGGAGGGACGGGGCGGGCGGGGCGGAGCCGTCCGGGCGGGGGCGGGCGGGGACGGCGGCGCGTCGCGACGGACGTCGGTGCGGCCCTGCTGCTGTTCCTTGGCCAGGCCGACCAGTTCGCCCAGGCCGGCGATGGTGCCGACCAGGCCGGACATCTCGGCCGGAACGATGACCGTCTTGGCGGTCGGATTGCGGGCCAGTTCGGCGAAGGCCTCGACGTATTTCTGGGCCACGAAATAGTTGATCGCATTTACGTCGCCGCGGGCGATCGCCTCGGACACCATGGCCGTCGCCTTGGCCTCGGCCTGGGCCTCGCGCTCGCGGGCCTCGGCGTCGCGGAAGGCGGCCTCCTTGCGGCCCTCGGCCTGCAGGATGGCCGACTGCTTGGCCCCCTCGGCGCGGGCGATGGCGGCCTGCTTCTCGCCCTCGGCCTCGGTGATGACGGCCCGGCGCTCGCGCTCGGCCTTCATCTGGCGGGCCATGGCGTTGGTGATGTCGGCGGGCGGGGTGAGGTCCTTGATCTCGATCCGGTTGACCTTGACGCCCCACGGCTCGGTCGCGGCGTCGATCACGGTCAGCAGGCGCGAGTTGATGTTGTCCCGCTGGAACAGCACCTCGTCCAGATCCATCGAGCCGACCACGGTGCGCAGATTGGTCATGCACAGCTGGGTGATGGCGTAGGGCAGGTTCTCGACCCGATAGGCGGCCCGGGCGGCGTCCATGACCTGGATGAAGACGATGGCGTCCACCTTCACCATGGCGTTGTCCTTGGTGATGACCTCCTGCTGGGGCACGTCGAGGACCTGTTCCATCATGTTCATGCGCCGTCCGACCCGCTCGACGAAGGGCGTCAGCAGGCTGATGCCCGGCGACAGCGTCCGGGTGTATTTGCCGAACCGCTCGATGGTGAATTCCCGGCCCTGCGGCACGATCTTGACCACGCTGAACAGCAGCACGAAGGCCAGCACGACCAGCGCGGCTGTGAATAGAAGCGAAGTGTCCATGATATCTCCCTGTCCGGCCGAGGTTAGCACCCTGTGGCCGGCGCGCCACAGAAACCGGACGCCTCGCAGATGACATCCGCGTAATCCGGGTCGCTCAACGCGCGTCGGCGGCCATCCGGATGACGCGCCGCGTCTCCGCCCAGTCGATCAGCGTCCCGATCTGCTCCAGGGCCACGAACCGCGCCTCAAGGGCGTCGTCGCCGGCCGCGGGCTCGCCCGAGACCCATTCTGCGGCGTAGTCGATCAGCACATAGTGACGGCCCGCCTCGGGAAAGAGTCCGTCGACCACGTCGACCAGGCCGGTGATCCGCGCTTCGACCCCGGTTTCCTCGCGCAGCTCCCGCAGGGCGGCGTCCACGGCCCGTTCGCCCGGTTCGATGCGTCCGCCCGGCAGACTCCATTCGCCCTGACGCGGCGGGGTTCCGCGGCGGATCAGCAGCACCGCGTCGCCGCGCAGGCAGATGACGCCGACGCAGGGCACGGGAGCGGGCAGGGGGGCGATCATCGGTCAATCCTGTCATGACCCTTTCGCCGCGCCCACGACTTTGAGACAAGGGCGGCATGGCCTCCCCTTCGCCCGCCGCCCTCGCCGCCCTGAAATCCGCTGTCGGCGACGGCGGCTGGACCGATGATCCGGCCGAGATCGCGCCGTGGCTGACCGAGTGGCGCAACCGCTGGCAGGGCCACACCCCGCTGATGCTGACGCCCCGCTCGACCGCCGAGGTCGCCGCCGTCGTCCGCGTCTGCGCCGACCACCGCATCGCCATCGTCCCCCAGGGCGGCGACACCGGCCTGGTGGGCGGGCAGATTCCCTATGGCGAGGTGCTGCTGTCGACCCGCAGGCTCCGCGCCATTCGCGACGTCACCCCGCTGGACGACGCCATGACCGTCGAGGCCGGGATCACCCTGCTGGAGGCGCAACAGGCCGCCGCCGCCGCCGACCGGCTGTTCCCGCTCAGCCTCGCCGCCGAGGGCAGCGCCACCATCGGCGGCGTCATCTCGACCAATGCCGGCGGCACGGCCGTGATCCGCTACGGCGTGATGCGCGATCTGGTGCTGGGGATCGAGGCGGTCATGCCGGACGGCGAGGTCTTCCACGGCCTCAAACGGCTGCGCAAGGACAACACCGGCTACGACCTGAAACAGCTGCTCATCGGCGCCGAGGGCACGCTGGGCGTGGTCACCGCCGCGACGCTCAAGCTGTTCCCGGTCATGCGGTCCCGCGCCACCGCCATGGTCGGTCTCGAACATCCCTCGGCCGCGATCGAGTTGTTGGCCCGGGCCAAGGCCGAGACCGGCGGCGGGGTCGAGGCCTTCGAGCTGATGAAGCGGATCGGCATGGGTTTCGTCCTCGCCAACATCCCCGACACGCGCGAGCCTCTCGATTCGACTCCGCCCTGGTATGTGCTGATCGAACTGGTCTCGGGCGAGCCCGGGGCCGCCGATGCGGCCCTGGAGCGGCTGCTGACCCACGCCTTCGAGGCCGGCCTGGTCACCGACGCCGCCATCGCCCAGAACGACAGCCAACGCGCCGCCTTCTGGAAGGTGCGCGAGGAGCAGTCGGCCGCCCAGAAGCCCGAGGGCGGCGGCTGGAAACACGACGTCTCCGTCCCCGTCTCGCGCATCGCCGACTTCCTCGAGGAGGCCACCGCCGCCGTCGAACGCTTCCACCCCGGCGCCCGCGTCAGCGCCTTCGGCCACGTCGGCGACGGCAACCTCCACTACGATGTCCTGTGTCCGCCCGGCGGCGACCTCAAGGGCTTCCTCGGTCGCTGGGCCGAGGGTTCGCAGATCGTCCACGACATCGTCGCCCGCTACGACGGCTCCATCTCCGCCGAACACGGCCTCGGCCGCCTCAAGACAGACGAGGCCCGCCGCTACAAGTCGCCGCTGGAGATCCGGACCATGCAGGCGGTCCGCGCCGCCATCGATCCGCGCCGGATCATGAACCCGGCCGTGCTGTTCTGAACTTGGTTGAACGCCCCTGCGTAATGCACGCGTTAGTAATAAAGCTTGACCATAGTGCGGGTCATGCTCCGCGGTCGCTATCGCATCATGGTCGTCGACAGTCAGCCCGCCATGCGGATGATGATCTGCTCGCAGCTGCGCGGCCTCGGTTACGGAGTCCTGACCTGCGCCCATGACGGGGCTTCGGCCCTCGCCCGGCTGAAGACCGAGCCTGTCGACGCCGTGCTGATGGATGTGGAGACGACCGGCCCGGGCGGCCTGGAGGCGCTTGTCGCCCTGCGGGCCGATCCGGCGCTGCGCCACCTTCCCGTGGTGGTGATCACCACCCGGGCCGAGCGGGAAACGGTCGAGGCCAGCCTTGCGCTCGGCGTCAGCGGCTATCTGATCAAGCCGCCCACGGCCGCGGCTCTCGGCGCCTGTCTCGGCCGGGCCCTTCTGAACGTCGGCGACCCGGGGCGGACGGCTGCGGTCCCGCCGGCCGCCTGATCGCGTAACAGCGCCGCGCTTGCCCGAAATGCGCGTTCGTCCTACCCCTCCGGCTCGATTCAACGCCGCCGGAGACCCGTCATGACCCTCGCCCTGCTGTTCCCCGGACAAGGCAGCCAGTCGGTCGGCATGGGTGCGGCGCTGGCCGACGCCTTCGCCAGCGCGCGCGAGGTCTATGCCGAGATTGACGACGCCCTGGGCCAGAAGCTGTCGGTCCTGATGCGCGAGGGGCCCGAGGACCAACTGACCCTGACCGAGAACGCCCAGCCCGCCCTGATGGCGGTGTCCCTCGCGGCGGCCCGCGTGCTCAAGGTCGAGTTCGGCGTCGACGTCAGCCGCTCCGCCTTCGTCGCCGGCCATTCCCTCGGTGAATACTCCGCCCTGTGCGCCGCCGGTTCGATCGCCCTCGCGGATACGGCCCGCCTGCTGAAGCTGCGCGGCCAGGCCATGCAGCGCGCCGTCCCCGTGGGACGCGGCGCCATGGCCTCGCTGATCGGCCCCAGGACCGACCTCGCCCTCGCCGAGGCCGCCGCCGCCGCGGGCTCCGAGGTCGGGGTCTGCGTCGTCGCCAATGACAACAACGCCGGCAATATCGTCATTTCGGGCGACAAGGCCGCTGTCGACCGCGCCATCGAGAAGGCCAAGGAACTGGGCGCCCGCGCCATTCCGCTCAATGTTTCCGCCCCCTTCCACTGCCCCCTGATGCAGCCCGCCGCCGACGAGATGGCCACGGCCCTGGCCGGCGCGACCATCGTCGCCCCCTCGGTCGCCGTCGTCGCCAACGTCACCGCCCGCCCCGAGCGCGACCCCGAGGTCCTGCGCCGCCTGCTCATCGAACAGGTCACCGGCCGGGTCCGCTGGCGCGAGAGCATGGAGTGGATGGCCGGGGAGGGGGGCGTGACCCGCTTCGCCGAGATCGGCTCGGGCAAGGTCCTGGCCGGCATGGCCAAACGCATTGCGCCTGGCGCCGAAAGCCTGTCGCTGAACACGCCGGAAGACCTGGAAGCGTTCGCGAAGAGTTTTTGACTTTCCTTCTCCCCTTGCGGGAGAAGGTGTCAGGCGCAGCCTGACGGATGAGGGGTCGCACCGGCGGAACCGGGGCGGCGTCTCCAACTTCAATCCGAGAGGTCCGCGTGACCCCTCATCCGGCCCTCCGGGCCACCTTCTCCCGCAAGGGGAGAAGGAAGAGGAGATTCAGATGTTCAATCTCACCGGCAAGACCGCTCTCGTGACCGGCGCCACCGGCGGCATCGGCGGGGCCATCGCCCGCGCCCTGCACGCCCAGGGCGCGACCGTCGTCCTGTCGGGCACCCGCGAGGCGGTGCTGCAGGATCTGGCGAAGGAACTCGGCGAGCGCGCCTTCGCCGCCGCCGCGAACCTGTCGGACCCCGACTCGGTCGACGGCCTGATCGCCCGCGCCGAGGAAGCCGCCGGGAACCCGCTCGACATCCTCGTCGCCAACGCCGGGATCACGAAAGACGGCCTGCTGATGCGGATGAAGGACGAGGACTTCCAGGACGTGATCCGGGTCAACTTGGAGAGCTATTTCCGTCTTTCGCGCGCCGCCATGAAGGGGATGATGAAGCGCCGCTCGGGCCGCATCATCGGCATCACCTCGGTGGTCGGCGTCACCGGCAACCCGGGCCAGACCAACTACGCCGCCTCCAAGGCCGGCATGATCGGCTTCTCCAAATCGCTGGCCCAGGAGGTCGGTTCGCGCGGCATCACCGTCAACTGCATCGCGCCCGGCTTCATCGCCTCGCCGATGACCGACGTGCTGAACGAGACCCAGCGCGAGACCATCCTGAAGAACATTCCCGCCGGACGCCTCGGAACCGGGGACGAGATCGCCGCCGCCGCCGTCTATCTGTCCTCGGACGAGGCCGCCTATGTCACGGGGCAGACGCTGCACGTGAACGGCGGCATGGCGATGATCTGATGAAGATCCTCCGTATCCTCGCCACCATCCTCAGCGGGCCCATGCTGCTGATCGGGATCATCTGGGTGCTGCAGGGCCTGAACATCCTGCCGGGCAGCTTCATGACCGGCCAGATCATCTGGGCCGTCTATGGCGCGCCCCTTGCGCTGGCCGGCGCGGGTCTGGTCTGGTGGGTCAACCGGGGCGGTCAAACCCGGTAACGGGCCTTTTCCGCCGCCACGGCTGTGCTAAAGCCTCCGCAACCGGTTGGGGTGAGTCTTCGTTCAAGGCTTGCGTCGCCGTCGCCGTCGTCATACGGCAGGATTTGAGACAACAGCCGCCGTGGCGGCCCTGAAAGCAGAGACACCCATGTCCGACACCCTGGAACGCGTCCGCAAGATCGTCATCGACCACCTGGACGCCGATCCGGAAAAGGTCGTTGAAAAGGCCAGCTTCATCGACGATCTGGGCGCCGACTCGCTCGACAACGTCGAACTGGTCATGGCCTTCGAGGAAGAATTCGACATCGAGATCCCGGACGACGCCGCCGAACACATCCAGACGGTCGGCGACGCCGTGAAGTTCATCGACGAGAAGCTGGCCGGCTAAAACCCGCCGGCCGTTTCGTAC
>SCVB01000109.1 GCA_004296955.1 Brevundimonas sp. | reverse complement strand
CGGGCCTTGCCGGATCTCCGACGCTGACATTGCTGCCAGCACCGCGCGGCGGACATGACGGCCTGCGTCGGCGGTCCGCACGGGAAGCGCGCGGCGAGCAGGCGGAGGCCATCCATCGACGTCCGCAAGGACCCCCGGAGTATCCATCCCCCGGGCTTCATCGCTCGACCACAGCCCGCCGACATCGGGGAACGTGGATCCGACGCCCTCCCCACCGACGGGATGGCGGGCATTGTGCGCGGGTCTCCAGCTATGGCGGGATAGGGCCGCTGCATTTTTGAGAAAGTCAGCAGAGTCAAGGGGTTGGTGGCGCGGTATATGCTGGCAATCGGCGAACTCATAGCATTCATATTCCCCCATTTCGGGGGAAGGTGGGCCGCGAAGCGGCTCGGATGGGGGCTCTGTCCGCGCCGCGCTCGGAAAAGTCGGTGTCCGGAGCCGCCCGCCCCCATCCGTCAGGCTTCGCCCGACACCTTCCCCCGAAATGGGGGAAGGGGCTTTGAAGACCACCGGAACACCCTCAAGCGCCCGGCGTTCGATCTTCGGGATCCCAAGGGAGAGACGGCATGCGTTCCATATTGACGATGACGGCGGTTGCGGGCTGCGGGCTGGTGCTGGCCGGGTGCGCCACCATGGGCGACGGCTACGCCTCGGCCTGCGAGCGCGATTATGAGCGGAACCGGCAGTATGCGACGGGCGCCGGCGCGGCGCTGGGCGCGGCGGTCGGGGCGGCGGTGGCCGGGCGCGACAATCGCGAGGAGGGCGCCGCCATCGGCGCCATCGCCGGAGCCCTGATCGGTCGCGAACTGTCCGAGGAAGAGGATCCCTGCGGCTATGGCTTCGGCGGGTACAACCGGGACTACCGCTACGGCCGGGAGCGGGTCTACTGGCGGGACGACGGGCGGCGCTACTAGATGCTGGACCGAAATCCGAGCCTTGACGGACTGCGTCCATCAAGATCGATTTCGGTCTAGGCCGCGTCGTGGAAGATCAGGCCCAGGGTCATGCGCCGGCCTGATCGGATGCGGCTGACGCCGTGGCGCATCTGGACCCGGTAGTCGCCGCGGGCTCCCGCCACCGGGCGTTCGCGGACGGCGAAGACGACGCCCTGGCCCTGTTGCAGCGGGACGACGTGGGCCTGTGACTGGCTGCGCGGCTTCTGTTCGACCAGCACCAGTTCCCCGCCGTCGAAATCGCGCCCGGGCTCGCTGAGCAGGATCGCGGTCTGCAGCGGGAAGACGAGGTCGCCGTACAGGTCCTGATGCAGGCGATTGTAGTCGCCGGGACCGTATTTCAGCAGCAGGGAGGTCGGCCGGGTCTGGCCGGCGGCGCGGCAGCGGGCGGTGAAGGCCTCGAGGTCGTCGGGAAAGTCGCCGGCGCGGCCGAGGCGGGCGTTCCAGCCATTGGCGACGGGGGCGAGGCTGGCGTAGAGGCGCCGCCGCAGGGCCGGCAGAGGGTCGGGCAGGGGATCGGCGAAATACTGATACTCGCCCTCGCCGAAGCCGTGGCGGCCCATGACGATGCGGCTACGGAAGCGGTCTGACTGGTCGTAGAGGGCCCGGAGGGCGAGGCAGGTCCGCGGCGTGAGCAGGGGGCCGGTCAGGGCCCAGCCCTGGCGGTCGAGGTCGGCGACGATGGCGGGGAAGTCGAGGGCGTCGGTCATGGGCGGCACAGACCGTGGAATGGGTGCGCGGTCTGGCGGTTTTCGGCCGCAACCCTGCCAGTCGAAGGTCAGGAGGCGGGCGGTCTCCGCCGGACCTCGGTGAACCAGTGCTCGGTGACCTCGCAGACATTGACGGCGGCGTCCTCCAGATAATGTCCATCTGAGAACTTGGCCCGCATGTCGAAGACGCACTGCGGAGATCCATCGGCGACATTGAGGCGCAGGGAGCCTCCGGCGGGAATGACATGGCCGCCCAGGATGTCTTCCGGCCAGGCCGAGCAGCACGGGTCGTGCGCGTAGAACTGGATCATCGTCTGGCTGGTGGCGTTGACGATCAGGACGTAGCGATCAGGACTGTCGGCCGTCTGGAACCCTGCGAGGCTCATGGCCGTCACGGACAGGGCGGCGGCCCGGACGGCCCGTCGGGAGGGTGAGACCGGCATCGTGTTTCCTCCGATCGCATGAGCCTGCGCCTGCACCGATAGACCATGGCGGGCCAGCCGCCGTCCAGCAAAGGGCGCCCGTCAGAACGTGACGGTGTGAAGGCGGGGGGGCGGCGTTCCACTCTGCGTTGATTGAGAAGGAGGTTCTGAGCCGCCGCTTCGGGTGGGAAGGAGTCATTCGCTCGATTATGCTCTGGCCTATGAACAGGCACGGGCAGTGGCGAGATGTTGAGGCCAACGAGGCAGACGCTCTTAAGGCCGAACTCAAGCGCGAGCTTTGCCAGGAACATGCCCTTTATGGCGTTGAGGCCGCGCCGTGGCGGATCGCGTGGCCTGACATGGACGTGGCTTTCACCCTCTCGGACGGGAGGGTCGCGCTGGTGCACTTGACGTTCAATCGTGAGACGAGCCCGAACTGGCCCGTCTTCAAGATATTTGCGTCAAAGGCAGAGGCCCTGCCCCGCCTTGCTCTTCTCGCAAAGGGCGAGGCCTACGAGTAGCGGGGCGGCTGCCTCAAGGTCCGCTTCGGGACGGAACCGGACCTTCTCGTCCTGCGCCCCTACCCCATCCGCCGCCGGTGATCCGCGCTGCGCAGGGTCGAGCGGATGAAGTCCGCGGGGGGGTCGGTTTCGGCGAGGACGGCTTCCTTGATGGCCCTCGGTTCGCCGAAGAGGTGGCCCTGGCCCATGGAGATGTCGAGCTCGAGGATGTCGACGATCTGGCGCTCGCTCTCGCATTTCTCGGCGATCAGCTCGATGCCGTAGCGGCGGGTCAGGCCGGCGAAGTCGGCGGCGGAGATGTCGCGCAGGCTGGGCAGGGCCGAGGCACCGTCGAGGTCGAGCAGCTGTTCGATCAGCAGGTCGGCCGCCACCTTCATGAATTTCACGTCGGAGCGCTGCAGGTCGGCGAAGTCGAGGTCCAGCGTCTGGACCTTGTCGATCGAGAAGCGGAAGCCGAGGTCGGCCAGCTTGGCCATGTTGCGGGCCTCGACCGCGCCGCGGGCGTCGAAGGTGGCCTGGCCCAGTTCGAAGATCAGGGCCTGGTTGAGGTCGCGGTTCTCGCTGAGGAAGTCGAGGAACTGGGGGAAGAAGGTCTCGTCGCCGAGCGAGGACAGGGCGACGTTGCAGAAGACGCCGACCTTGCGGTCCTGACGCGCGAGGCGGCGGACGATCTGGGCGCAGCGGAACAGCAGCAGGTTGTCGATGGCCGGGACCAGGCCCTCGCCCTCGGCGACCGAGAGATATTCGGCCGGCATCATGATGCGGTCGTCGGCGGCGCGCAGCCGGGTGAAGCTCTCGTAGAAGATGGTCCGGCGCTGGGGCAGGGAGACGACCGGCTGGAGGTAGAGGTCGACGCGGTTCTCGGCCAGGGCCTCGTGGATGGTCTGCAGCAGGACGTTGGACTGCTCGCGGTGCCGGGCCTCGTAGGTGTTGGTCGGGGCCGGCTGGGAGACCCGCTGCTCGATCGACTCGCTCATCTGCTGGATGAGGGTTTCCAGCATGCGGACCTCGCCCGAAAGGGCCTCGTTGGAGGTCACGGCGCCCGACTCAATGGCCTGGGCCAGGTCGGTGAGGGCGCCCTGGGTCGACTCCATGGCGTCGGCCAGCAGACGATGGGCCTCGCGGACCTGTTCGATCTCCTTGCGCAGGGCGGCCTTGTCGGCGCGGCCGGCGATGCCGACGTGGACCGCGAGCAGCAGGCCCATGGTGGCGATGGCCCCCGCCGCGCCCGCGCCGGCGCCGAGGCCCGCGCGCCACACGAAGGCGCCGACCGTCAGGGCCAGGAACAGATAGCCGAAGAACAGGAAGCCCTGGGTGAGTGCGCGCATTGGAAACGGATGGTCCGTCTTCCCGGATGGAATCGCCCGAGTATCGGGGTATCAGAGCAGATCGCCTAGGCTTCCGCACGAATTCTCCCCACTCTTCGAGGTTAACGATGGAATTGTTCGATCTGACCGGCAAGGTCGCGGTCATCACCGGCTCATCGCGAGGCATCGGCAAGGCCATCGCCGAGCGCATGGCCGAGCACGGCGCCCGGGTGGTGATCAGTTCGCGCAAGGCCGGGCCCTGCGACGAGGTCGCCCAGGCGATCAATGCGAAGCACGGCGAGGGCCGGGCCATCGCCATTCCGGCCAACATCGCCTCGAAGGAGGAGCTGCAGCGGCTGGTGGATGAAACCAACGCCGCCTTCGGCAAGATCGACGTCCTGGTCTGCAACGCCGCGACCAATCCCTATGCCGGGCCGATGGCGGGGATCAGCGACGACCAGTTCGGCAAGATCCTGCAGAACAATGTGGTGTCCAACCACTGGCTGATCCAGATGGTTGCGCCGCAGATGCTGGAGCGGAAGGACGGGTCGATCGTCATCGTCTCGTCGATCGGCGGCCTGCGGGGCAATGCGCTGATCGGCGCCTACAACATCTCCAAGGCGGCGGACATGCAGCTGGCCCGCAATCTGGCGGTGGAGTGGGGGCCGTCGAACGTGCGGGTCAACTGCATCGCGCCGGGCCTGGTGCAGACCGACTTCGCCAAATATCTGTGGGAGAACCCCGAGCTGCTGAAGCAGGTGACCGACCCGGCCCCGCTGAAACGGATCGGCCAGCCGGACGAGATCGCCGGGGCGGCCGTCTATCTGGCGGCGCCGGCCTCGGCCTATATGACCGGCCAGACGCTGGTGGTGGACGGCGGCATCACCATTGCGTGGTGAGGGGGTCAGTCTTCGCCAGGACCTGACCTGGCGGCTGGAGGCGGCGGCCTTCGCGGGCTTCGTCGGCTTCATGCGGCTGCTCGGGGTCGAGCGGGCCTCGGCCCTGGGCGGCTGGTTGCTGCGAACCCTCGGGCCGAGGACGGGCACCCAGCGCACCGTGCTGCGCAACCTGCGCATCGCCTTCCCCGACATGTCCGGGGCCGAGCGCGAGGCCCTGGCGCTGGCGCAGTGGGAGCAGACGGGGCGGTCGTTCGCCGAGACGGCGGTGATGGACATCCTGGTCAAACAGGGCCGGATCGAGGTGGTCGGACTGGAGCGGCTGCACGCCATTCGCGACAGTGGAAAGCCGGTGGTCTTCGCCGGCGGCCATTTCGCCAATATCGAGACCCTGGCGGCGACCATCACCGGCTCGGGCGTGCCGTGCCAGATCACCTATCGCGCGGCCAACAACCCCTATGTCGACGCCCAGATCATCGCCGCGCGGGCGCGCTATGGCGTCAAGCTGTTCGCGCCCAAGGGCGGGGACGGGGCGCGGGAGCTGCTGGCGGGGATGGCGCGGGGCGAGTCCGTGGCCCTGATGAACGACCAGAAATTCTCGGAGGGGCCGGAGGTGACCTTCTTCGGCCAGCCGGTCAACGCCGCCCCGGGACCGAGCCGGCTGGCGCTGCGCTTCGGCACGGTGCTGCAGCCGATGTCGGTGGTGCGGCTGCCCGGGGTGCGGTTCCGGCTGACCGTCTATGACCCCATCGAACTGACGCCGACCGGCGACCGCCAGGCCGACATCGTGCGCGGGGTGCAGGCGATCACCAGCTTCATCGAGGACCGGGTGCGCGAGAGCCCGGTCGACTGGTTCTGGGTCCACCGGCGGTGGCCCGACCGGGTCTATGCCGCGCTGGAGCCGTCGCGCGAGCCCTCGTCGGCCTGATCCGTCGAACGGCGCAACGGCCCCTTGTAGTTGGAGGCGGTGGTGCGGCGGCGGTCGGGACCGAAATAGCCCTCGGTCTTCACGAACGGGCGCGGGCGGAAGATCACCGCCTGGATGCGGTCGAGGATGGCCTTGGCGGTGATCGGCTTGACCACGAATTCGGTCACCCCGGCGTCGCGCGCCTCATAGACGCGGCTCTTTTCCGAATGGCCGGTCATCATGATGATCGGCAGATAGGGATTGGCCGTGTCGGGACTGTTGCGGACCAGACGGGTGAACTCGACGCCGTCCAGCGGGAACATGTTGAAGTCGACGATGGCCAGGTCGATGGCCTGTTCGCGCAGGATCTCCAGCCCGGCGGCGCCGTCGGCGGCCTCGCGCACCTTGCGGACGCCGGCCGACTGCAGCACCGCGGACGTGATCGCCCGCATGTGCTGATTGTCGTCGACCAGCAGAACCTGGAGCGCCTGGAGAGAAGACATGAATCAACGCCGTGCCGGAATCGGCGGGAAGGTGATCAATTTTAGGGGGTGAATCCTTACCCGTCCATGACCGATCATTGTTCAGTCATCGCAGTAATCGATTACGCACGCTCAGGTTTTCACCATGAGCGAGGGGTCCATGTTCCGGTTGCGCCACTTGAGGCGCCAGCACAGGTGCGGACCGGTGGCGCGGCCGGTCATGCCGACCCGGCCGATGAGATCGCCGCGCATCAGGTCCTGGCCCGCCTCCACCTCCAGCCGGGACTGGTGCAGATAGGCCGAGATCAGGCCCTGGCCGTGGTCGATCAGGACGAGGCCGCCCTCGAAATGCAGGCCGGACCGGGCCAGGGCGACGCGGCCAGCGGCGGGGGCGCGGATCGCCGTGCCCTGGGGGGCGGCGAGATCGATGCCGTAGTGGGGCCGGGCGGGCGTGCCGTTGAGGATCCGCTGGCTGCCCCAGCGGCTGGTGACGCGGAAGCCTTCCAGCGGCCAGACGAAGCCGTCGTGGAAATGGTCGGCGTCGGTGCGGCTGGCGAAACCCTCGGTCTTGAGCACGACCTCGTCGCGGATGCGGGCCAGCAGTTCGGGGTCGGTGGGCTCGACGGTCGCGGGCGGCAGGCCGTTGACGCTGGTCGAGGGAAACCGGCCGGGGGCGATGTCGAGGGTGCGGCGGGCCGTCCGGGCGTCGAGGCGGCTCTCGATCCGGACGCTGGCGGGCGCGTCGCGGTCGAAGCCGATGATGAACCAGCCGTCGGCCGAGGCGGCGGTCAGGGACTCGCCGTCGACGAAGATCAGGGCGCGCGGCCAGGTCCGGCCGATGACGTGGCCGCCCTGGACGTAGCGGCCGGTCAGGGTCAGGCCGTCGTCGTCCTGGCTCTGCGCCGCGCCGGCGGCGAACAGGGCGCCGGAGCCGATCACGATGCTCCGGCGGTTCAGGATCACGCGACCTGGCCCAGACGCTGGAAGGCCTCGCCGGGCCCGGCGTAGGCCTCCTGGTGGCTGACCGACCAGTAGCGCAGGGTCTCCAGCGGGATGGTCTTGCCGCTGACCGCGCAGGTCACGAAGCGGCCGGGCTTGAGGACGGCGAACTCGCCGTCGCCGTAGTGGAGCGTCGCATGGGCGGTCTGGGAGCTGGACATGGACGCAGGCTAACCGATTTTCGCCGTGGGTCGAGCGGGCGGCAGCGCGAAACTGGTCCGGACGGCGCCGCGGGGGCAGCGCCGCGGCCGCCGGTGATCAGAAGAGGTCGCCCTGGCCGGGCGGCGGGGCTTTGGGCCGGGCCGGGGCGGGGGCCGCCTTCGGCCGGGCCGGGCCGGCGTCGCCGCCGTCGATATGCGCGCCCCGCGATCCGTCCGCGAAGACCAGCCGCACGGCCTGGCCGTCGTGCAGGGCGGCGGCGGCGGCGATCATGGCCCCGTCCTCGCTCTCGACGCGGGCGAAGCCCGGTTTGGGGGTCTTTGGATTCAGCCCCGACAGGGCGCGCGACAGGGCGGCGAGCCGGGTCGCGTCCTGGTCGAGGCGGCGCCTCATGGCCGGGGCGAAGCGGTCGGCGAAGGCGGTCAGCCGGTCGTGACGGCGCTCGATGGCGCGCTGCAGCAGGCCGTCGGAGAGCCGGGCGGAGACGGCGGCGAACTGGCGCTCATGGACCGCGACATTGCGGTGAAGGGCGGACCCGAGGCGGCTGCCGGCGTGGTCGAGTCGCTGCTGGGGCAGGGCCAGCAGGTCCTCCGGCCGGGCGGGCAGGCCGCGGGCGGCGGCGCGCAGGCGGGTGCGGCGGTCCTCGAAGATGCGGCCGCCGGCGCGGGCGAGGCGGCGGTCGAGGTCGGCGACGGCGTAGACGAGGTCGGCCAGCACCGGGGTGGCGATCTCGGCCGCCCCGGTCGGCGTCGGGGCGCGGCGGTCGGAGACGAAGTCGATCAGGGTGGTGTCGGTCTCGTGCCCGACGGCGGAGATGATCGGTATGGTCGCGGCGGCGACGGTGCGGGCCAGGCCCTCGTCATTGAAGCACCACAGGTCCTCGACCGAGCCGCCGCCGCGGGCGACGATCAGGATGTCGGGGCGGGGGATGGCGCCGCCGGGCGTGAGGGCGTCGAAGCCGCGGATGGCGTTGGAGACCTGGCCGCAGGCGGCGTCGCCCTGGACGACCACGGGCCAGACGATGACGCGGCAGGGCCAGCGTTCGGCGATGCGATGCAGGATGTCGCGGATCACCGCCCCGGTCGGGCTGGTGATGACGCCGACCACGGCGGGGAAGGTCGGGATGGGTTTCTTGCGGCCCGGTTCGAACAGGCCCTCGCCGGCCAGTTTCGCCTTCAGCCGCTCCAGCTGGGCCAGCAGGGCGCCGGCGCCGGCGGCCTCCATGGTCTCAATCACGATCTGGTAGGAGGAGCGGGCCGGATAGGAGGTGATCTTGCCGGTGACGATGACCTCGAGGCCCGACTCCGGGCGGACGCCGAGGCCGCGGACCGAGCCCTTCCAGATGACGCCGTCGATGGCGGCCTTGTCGTCCTTGAGGGTCAGATAGACGTGGCCCGAGGCGTGGTGGTTGACCTTGGAGATCTCGCCCCGCAGCCGGACATGGCCGAACCGGTCCTCGAGCGTGCGCTTGAGGGCGAAGGACAGCTCCGAGACCGTCTGGGGGGGATTGTTGTCCCGCGCGGGCGGCGGCGGTTCGTCGGCCGGGCCCTCGAAGACGTAGGAGTCGTCGCTCATCGGGGGAGTCTAGCGGGCCGGAGCGGCGGCGGGAATGGACGGGCCGCTCCAGAGGCGTGGGCAAATACCGGAGCGGACCCCGAAGGCCTGGCAGGCCCGCAACTTCTGCATGCTATGGACGGGGGGGCCGACCCTGTCGTGCTTCTGCGCATCCCCGCCGGACGGCGTCGCGGGGGCGCAGACGTGGGTTCGATGACATCGATCAAGGCGCGGCCCCCGCCCGGGGCGCAGAATGCATTGGAAAGTCGGGAGAAAAGCCTGTGAGTCGGATCAAGTCGGTCGCCCACCAGCGAAAGGTGATGAGCGCGGAGGCGGCCGCCGCCCTGATCGCCCCGGGCACGACCCTGGGCCTCAGCGGCTTCACCGGAGCCGGCTATCCGAAGGCGGTCCCGCTGGCCCTGGCCGACCGGATCAACCGCGAGCATGCGCTGGGCCGGCCTTTCCAGGTGAAGGTCTGGACCGGGGCCTCGACCGGGCCCGAGCTGGACGGCGCCCTGGCCAGGGCCGACGGCGTCGAGTTCCGCCTGCCCTACAATTCGGACCCCATCGCACGCGAGAAGATCAACCGCGGCGAGATGGAGTATTTCGACATGCACCTGAGCCAGGTGGCCCCGGTGGCCTGGCAGGGCTTCCTCGGGCCGCTGGACACGGCGGTGGTCGAGGTGTCCGGCATCCGCGAGGACGGGTCGCTGGTCCCGTCGTCCTCGGTCGGCAACAACAAGACCTGGCTGGACCGGGCCGGTCAGGTGATCCTCGAGGTCAACCGCTGGCAGAACCCGGCGCTGGAGGGCATGCACGACATCTACTACGGCACCGCCTTGCCGCCGAACCGGCGCCCGATCCCGCTGATCCGATCCGACGACCGCATCGGCGAGCCCGGCTTCCGCTGCGACCCGGACCGGATCGTCGCCATCATCGAGACCGACACCGCGGACCGGAACGCGCCCTTCACGCCGCCGGGCGACGCCGATATCGCCATCGCCGGCCACCTGGTGGAGTTCTTCAAGCATGAGGTGGCCCGGGGCCGGCTGCCGCCGTCGCTGCTGCCGCTGCAGTCGGGCGTGGGGAATACGGCCAACGCCGTGCTGGGCGGGCTGGGCGAGGGACCGTTCGAGGGGATGACGGCCTTCACCGAGGTGATCCAGGACGGCATGCTGGATCTGCTGGAATCGGGCCGGCTGCTGGCCGCCTCGGCCACCGCCTTCTCCCTCAGCCCGGACGCCGCCCACGATCTGAATACGCGGATGGCGGAGTTCCACGACCGGATCCTGCTGCGGCCGCAGGAGATCAGCAACCACCCCGAACTGATCCGCCGCCTCGGCTGCATCGCCATGAACGGCATGATCGAGGCCGACATCTTCGGCAGCGTGAACTCCACCCACATCATGGGGTCGCGCATCCAGAACGGCATCGGCGGCTCGGGGGATTTCGCCCGCAACGCCTATATCTCGATCTTCATGGCCGCCTCCACGGCCAAGGGCGGGCGCATTTCCACCATCGTGCCGCACGCCTCCCACACCGACCACATTCCGCAGGACGTCCAGGTCATCGTCACCGAACAGGGGCTGGCCGACCTGCGCGGCCTGTCGCCGAAACAGCGGGCGGCGCTGGTGATCGCCAACTGCGCGCACCCCGACTATCGCCCCGTGCTCGCGGACTATTATGCGCGGGCCCGTCGCGAGTCCTACGGCCAGCAGTCGCCGATGCTGCTGACGGAGGCCCTGTCGTGGCACGAGCGTTTCGTGCGCACCGGGACCATGATGCCGGCCTGAGCGGGGCGGTCCCGATTGATCCCGATCAAGGCAGTCCGGCGGCGGCCCGGCGATGCTGGATGGTCTCAACGGAGCCCGCCATGCCCGAATCCGCTGTTCCCTTCATCGTGGCCCTGTGCGCCGCCTTCTCGATCTTCGTGCTCGTGGCGGAAGCCGTGTCCGTCTGGAGCCGGGTCCCCGACTGCAACGCGCGCGACTGACGGAGACCGCCCTCGATGAATTCGACCCAACGCCGGGATGAACTCGCGCTCGGACTGCTGGGGGCGAACTACGCCGACCTCACGCCGGTCCAGCGCAGCGTCGTCGATCTGATGGCGGCGGAGACCCCGACCGGCCTGGCGCCGGCGCTCGCCGACGACCGCACCGCCTGGGACCGTCTGGCCGACCGGGTCGCGAAGGTCGGCGGGTCCTGGACCTTCCTGGGCGGGTTCGCCCTCGTCATGTTCGGCTGGATCGCGGTCAACCTGCTGCTGGCGCGATGGGCCTTCGATCCCTTCCCCTTCATCTTCCTCAACCTGGTGCTGTCGACCCTGGCCGCGGTCCAGGCGCCGGTGATCCTGATGAGCCAGAACCGGCAGGCGGCGCGGGATCGCCAGGCGGCCGAACACGACTACCGGGTCAATCTCCGGGCCGAGCTGGAGATCATGCGGCTGCACGACCGGCTGCAGCTCAGCGAACGCCAACTGCAGCGGATCGAGGCGGCGCTCGCCGTATCGCCGCCCGCGCCGCGGACGCCCTGAACCCGGCCCCTCTGCTAG
>SCVB01000004.1 GCA_004296955.1 Brevundimonas sp. | reverse complement strand
GTCCACGAACGCGCCGTAGTCGGTGATGTTCTTGACCACGCCTTCGCGGACTTCGCCCTCTTGCAGCTGGCCGACCAGCTCGGTGCGCTGTTCGGCGCGGGCTTCTTCCAGGATGGCGCGGCGCGAGACGACGATGTTGCCGCGCGGACGGTCCATTTTCAGGATGGCGAAGGGCTGTTCCTTGCCCATCAGCGGGCCGACGTCGCGCACCGGGCGGATGTCGACCTGCGAGCCCGGCAGGAAGGCCGAGGCGCCGCCGAGGTCGACGGTGAAGCCGCCCTTGACGCGGCCGACGATGGCGCCGTTGACCGGCTGGCCTTCGGCGAACACGACTTCCAGACGGGTCCAGGCTTCTTCGCGGCGGGCCTTGTCACGGCTGATGACGGCTTCGCCCAAGGCGTTCTCGACGCGCTCGAGGTAGACTTCGACATTGTCGCCGAGCTTCGGAATGACGGCGCCTTCGCCGATGCCGAACTCGCGGGCCGGGATGCGGCCTTCGGTCTTCAGACCGACGTCGATGATCAGGATGTCCTTTTCGATGCCGACGACGCGGCCGTGGACGACCTGGCCTTCGCCGAGGTCACGGCCCTGAAGGGTTTCGTCGAGCAGGGCGGCGAAGTCGTCGCGCGAGGGAGAGAAGCTGGTGTCAGTCATGCGTTGGTTGGGTTTCTAACGGTTATGGCGCGCGACCGGATGGCCCCGCGCGAGGTGGTTGAAAAGCAGGATCAGGTCGTCGGGATGCGAGGCCGGTGAAGGTCAGGACGCCCGCGGAAGCCGAGGATGGGAGCGTTGGATTTGCCTTGGGGTCCCTAGAGACCGTGCCGGACACGCGCCGCCTCGACGATACGGCGGGCCGCATCGAAGGCGGTCTCTATATCCATATCGGTCGTGTCCAGCAAGACGGCGTCTTGCGCCTGCACCATGGGGGCGGCGCCGCGGCCGGCGTCGCGCTCGTCCCGGCGGATGATGTCGGCCAGCATGTCCTCATAGGCGATGACGTCGCCGCGACCGGTCAGCTGTTTCCAGCGGCGCATGGCCCGGACGTCCGGCGTGGCCGTGATGAACAGCTTGGCCTGGGCCTCGGGGGCGATGACGGTGCCGATGTCGCGGCCGTCCAGAACGGCGCCGCCGGGTCGGGCGGCGAAGGCGCGCTGGAATTCCAGCAGGGCCGCGCGCACGCCCGGATAGCCCGCGACCCGGCTGGCCGCCTCGCCGGCGCCCCGGTCGGTCAGCCGTTCGGTATCGACCAGATGGCTGGCGTCGAGCGCCCGGGCCACGGCCTCGGCGGCGGCCCCGTCATCGAGGGATCCGCCGGCGTCCAGCACCCCCAGTCCCACGGCGCGATACAGCAGGCCCGTATCCAGATGCGGCAGGCCATAGAGCGAGGCCAGCCGGGCGGCGATGGTGCCCTTGCCCGAGGCGGCGGGTCCGTCGACGGCGATGATGAGGGTGCGGGTCAGGTCGTCACTCACTGTCTGTCGACTTCTTCACTGCACGGCGGCGGCGCTGCCCTGCGTTTTGTTTTCCCCGGGCCGATCCGAACCTGGTCCAGAGACCGAAAACGACAAATCCGATGAGAACAGCGCCGAGGACGAAATTCCATACGACCTGCAACCAGAAAAACGCCGGATCCTCCGAGAGGTAGGTTCTGCCCCCTCGACGGCCATGAATCACGCCTGCCGAGAGCGTTTCAAGCGTCTTGGAAAGGAGAAGCAATCCAAGCGCGGTAAAGAGGCAGGCTATCGCAGCCTGGACGAAAGGACCGTACGGAGACTCGAAGATCCGATCCCAGAAGTCGTCCTGCCGCTTCCGCTGACGCGCTTCGAAACGCGCAAAGGCTTCGAACAATCCGTCCTTCTTGCGCGGTCGTCTAGCCAAGGTCCGTCCCCAGCCCCCGCATCAACTCGACAAAGCCCGGGAAGCTGGTGGCGATCATGCCCGGCTCATCGACGACGACCGCATCTTCCGCCGCCAGACCCAGCACCAGATGGCTCATGGCGATGCGATGGTCCCCGTGGGTGGTCACGGTCGCCCCGCCTTTCACCGCCCCCCCGAAGACGGTGAAGCCCTCGGGCTCCTCCTCGACCCGGACGCCGCAGGCAGAGAGCCCCGCCGCCATCAGGGCGATGCGATCGCTCTCCTTGACCCGCATTTCGCCGATGCCGCGCATGACGGTCGCCCCTTCCGCAAAGGCGGCGATCGCGGCCAGCACCGGATATTCGTCGATCATCGAGGCCGCTCGCTCCGGCGGCACGACCACGCCCTTCAGCGTCGAATGCCGGGCGGTGATGTCGCCGACCTCCTCGCCCCCGGCCATGCGGCGGTTCGCGACGGTCAGGTCGGCCCCCATCTCGCGCCAGGTCTCGAACAGGCCGGTGCGCAGGGGGTTCAGCATCACGCCCTCGACCGTCACCTCGGACCCGGGGACGATCAGCCCCGCCGCCAGTGGGAAGGCGGCGGAGGACGGGTCTCCGGGCACGGCGACGGCGGTTCCGGTGAGCGCCTGCCCGCCCCGGAGGCTCACGCGCCAGCCTGCGCCGTCCGGCAGGACGCCGACCTCGGCGCCGAAGGCCCGCAGCATCCGCTCGGTGTGATCCCGGCTCGGCTCGGCCTCGGTCACCGTCGTGACGCCTGCGGCCTTGAGGCCGGCCAGCAGGACCGCCGACTTGATCTGGGCCGAGGCGACGGTCTGTACATAGTCGATGGCCGACAGACCGCCGCCGCTCACCGCGACCGGCAGCCGATCCTCGACGCCGTGCCAATCGAACCGCGCGCCCATCCCGGCCAGCGGCCCCGTCACCCGCTTCATCGGCCGCTTCCGCAGGCTGGCGTCGCCGTCGAAGGTCACGGTGATCGGATAGCCCGCCGCCGCGCCCATCAGCAGCCGCACCCCCGTCCCGGCGTTGCCGCAGTCGATGACCCCGGCCGGCTGTCTGAACCCGCCCTGGCCGGTCACCCGCCAGCGGCCCTCGCCCAATCGCTCGACCGTCGCGCCGAAGGCCTCGACCGCCCGCGCCGTGGCCAGGATGTCCTCGCCTTCCAGCAGGCCTTCGATGTCGGTGACGCCGGTCGCCATGGCCCCCAGGATCAGGGCGCGGTGAGAGATGGATTTGTCGCCGGGCGCCCGCACCCGGCCGGTCAGCGCGGGGCTGCGGCGGGCGGTCAGATGGGCGGGAATCGACACCCGGCGGTCTCCGGAAACGGTCAGCGGGCGCGGGCGCGCGGAGATGGCTTTTGACAGCGGCGTCCGGGGGTGGCAAGGGAGCCGCCCCATTTCCCCACTCCCGCCAAAGGTCTTTCCACCGTGGCCAAACCCGAACTGGGCCAGAAGCAGGTCTGCCCGAACTGCCAGGCCAAATTCTACGACCTGGGCCGTCGCCCTGCCCACTGCCCCAAATGCGCGACCGACTTCGATCCGGAAGAGGCGCTGAAGCTGCGCAACCGCCGCGGCCGCCCGGCCGGCTATCCGGCCGACGACGCTGATGAGGATCAGGTCAAGGACAAGAAGGTCGACGGCGACGAGGACGACGAGGAAGAAGCGGTCGCGACGCCCGAGATCGATCAGGAAGGCCACGAGCCCATCCTGACCCCGGACGACGATGACGACGCCCCCGTCGATCCGACCGAAGAGCCCGGCATGGGCGAGGCGGTCGAGGACGACGACGTCCTGGCCGACGACGACGACGACGATTCCGTCCCCTTCATCGAAGACGAGGACGACGACAGTTTCGAGGACGAGATCAAGCCGTCCAAGGACGACGACTAGGGATTTTCGACCCTCCGCCGGGCCGATTTTCAAGGGTCCGGCGGAGACGAAAATAAATGGCTGAACCGGGCTTGATCACGATCAGACCCTGACATAGGTTCCGCCGCCTCGCAGCAGGGCCTCCCGGCCCCCAAGCGATCCGACCGGAAGGCCCAGCGCCTGACGATTGGGGCTTTAGCTCAGCTGGTAGAGCGCTTGCATGGCATGCAAGAGGTCAGCGGTTCGACTCCGCTAAGCTCCACCATCGAAGGCCCCGCGGGAAACCGCGGGGCCTTCGTCCTGTCAGGCTCCCGTTGATCTCTGCGCACTCCCGCCCCATCTAGGGTTCCGGCCGACGCCTCGCCGATTGCGGGGGGCGGAGACGGCCCAAGGCCTGCTTCGGGGGCGAGAGACGATGACGACGCGCACCATCCTGTTCGACAGCCCCTTCCTGCTGGGATTCGACCACACCCGGGCCCTGATCGACCGCGCGGCCCGCGCCGCAGCGGACAGCTATCCGCCCTACAATGTCGAACAGCGGGGCGAGCATTCGGTGCGCATCTCCCTGGCCGTCGCCGGCTTCGGGCCCGACGACCTGACGATCACGCTGGAAGGCCGCCAGCTGACCATCGCCGGCAAGCGCGAGCCCGCCCCGGACCAGGCCGACCAGGCCTTCCTGCATCGCGGCATCGCGGGCCGCGGCTTCGTCCGCAGCTTCGTGCTTGCCGACGGGCTCGAGGTCGACAAGGCCGAGCTCGAACACGGCCTGCTGCACGTCGACATGAGCCGGCCCGAGGACATGCCGACGGTCCGACGAATTCCCATCACGCGGGCCTAGACCCCGCGGATGTCCGGTCGCCGCTTTCGGGGCCGGACCCAAAAGCCCGGTCCGGGCGTTAGTTCAGTACAAGGAGGCGGTCGCAATGACGCCCACGACGATCATGACCAAGGAAGACTTCAGGGGCCTCGGCGCGCCCGACCTGGTGTATGTGCGCCAGATCCGCGCTTCGGACGTG
Organism: Brevundimonas sp.; assembly: GCA_004296955.1. Taxonomy (GTDB): domain Bacteria; phylum Pseudomonadota; class Alphaproteobacteria; order Caulobacterales; family Caulobacteraceae; genus Brevundimonas. The sequence continues at coordinate 18,128 of SCVB01000004.1, read as the reverse complement.
CTGGCCGATGTCGCCGTGACCGCGGCCAAGGGCCTGTCGATCGATCCCGAAGCCACCCTCTACGCCGTGCATGGCGCGGACGGGGAGCGTCTGGCCGTGATGATGGACCGGGACGCCGCCTTCGCGGCCGCCGTGGCCCATGAACTGGAGCCGGTGTCGGTTCACTGACCGAAGGGCGCTGTCGCGCCGCTCGCGTCGTCAGCGCAGCTAGGCCGCAGTGGCGGGCAGGCTGTCCCTGACGAACAGGGCGCGGATCGCGTCGGGTGTCCGCGCCTGGCGCAGTTGCTCGCGCATCTCGGGCGAGCGCAGGGCCCGCGAAATGGCGGCCAGGGCCCGCAGATGGTCGGCGCCGTCGCGCGGCGGCGCGAACAGGGCGAACAGCAGGTCCACGGGCCGGTCATCGACCGCCCCATAGGCGACCGGGGTCTCCAGCCGCACGAAGACCGCCGTGACCCGGGCGACGCCCTCCAGCCGGGCGTGCGGCACCGCGACGCCCGAGCCGAGGCCGGTCGAGCCCAGGGCCTCGCGCTCCAGCAAGGCCTCCATGACCCGGCCTTCCGGCAGGTTGAGAATGTGCGCGGCGGCCTCGGCCACCGTATGCAGGGCCTGACGCTTTGACGAGGCGCCGCTGCGCAGGACGACGCCGCCGTCCGCCAGCAATTCACCGATGTCCATGAGGAGTTCCCGACTCTGCCCCTACATCCCGAATGGGCGGGGGCCCTTTAGACCACCCGCCTCGATTGGGGAAGACTATACGCCGCTACCGTTTACCGAACCGTGTCCATTGATCGACTTCGCGGTGCGCTCCGGGTCGATCCAGCCCACATTGCCGTCGGGACGACGGTAGACGACCGAGATGCCGCCGTGGGCGGCGTTGCGGAACAGCACGACCGGATAGCCGGTCATGTCGAGTTCCAGGACCGCCCGACCCACGGTGATGGTGCGGATCTCGGCCTCGGTCTCGGCGATGACCATGCCGACGGGCGGCGGTTCGTCCGGCGCGCCGGCGTCGCCGAAGGCCTCGTCCTCGACCTCGTCGGGGCTGCGCAGCACGATGCTGCGGGCCACGTCGCGGGCCGCGTTCTCGGTCTTCTCGGGCGACAGGCCGCGCGGTCCGGCGTGATGGTTCTTGAGCCGGCGCTTGTAGCGTCGGACCCTTTTTTCGAGCTTCTCGAGGGAATCGGAGAAGGCGCCGTGGGCGTCGCCGCCCAGTCCGGTGGTGACGATGGCTTCTCCGGACGCCAGGCGCACCCAGCAGTCCACCTTGAAGCCATAGCCGTCCTTGGACACCACGACCTCGGCGTCCTGCGCCCCTCGTTCGAAATATTTGCCGATCCCGTCTTCGAGTTCCTGGGAGATGCGCGAGCCTAACGCGTCGCCGACATCCACGTGCTTGCCGCTGACTTGGATTTGCATGCCGATAGAACGCGACCGATCGGGATTGGTGTCAACGCCAATCACCGAAATGTGGTGAAGCCTGTTTGTTGGGCCGCGGTCACAAGGCTCCGCCTTGTCGACCCGACGCGGCCTGGCGCTTCGCGCATGCCCTGCGCTCAAGCAGCGAGCGACCGCGTCGCGAGCGTTAGCGCCCCAGGGCGCTTGCGCCCGACTAACAGGCCCTCAGCATCCGCTTGCGTTCGACCGACGATGGGATGCGCAGGGCCTCGCGGTATTTCGCCACAGTGCGGCGGGCGATGTCGATGCCCGTCTCCTTGAGGATCTCCACGATCCGGTCGTCGCTGAGCACGTCGCCGTCGCGGCCCTCGCCGTCGATCATGGCCTTGATCCGGTGCCGCACCGCCTCGGCCGAATGGGTCGCGCCGCCGTCGGAGGACTGGATCGCCGCCGTGAAGAAGAATTTCAGCTCGAACACCCCGCGCGGCGTCGAGACGTATTTGTTCGAGGTGACCCGGCTGACCGTCGATTCATGCATGCCGATGGCGTCGGCCACGGTCTTCAGGTTCAGCGGCCGCAGGAACTCGACGCCGAAGGCGAGGAAGGCGTCCTGCTGGCGGACGATCTCGGACGAGACCTTGAGGATGGTCTTGGCCCGCTGGTCCAGCGACTTGACCAGCCAGCTGGCCTGGGCGGCGCATTCGGCGACGAAGGTCTTCTCCGTGTCCGAGCGCGAGCCCGCCGCCACCACCCCGTGATAGCGCTTGTCCATGATCAGGCGCGGCAGGGTGTCCGAGTTCAGCTCGACCTTCCAGCCGCCGGCCGGGTCGGCCCGCACATGGACGTCGGGGATCACCGTCTGGGCCGGCTCGCCGCCGAAGCCCGCGCCCGGCCGGGGCGTCAGGGCCTTCAGTTCGGCGATCATCTCGGCCATGTCCTCGGCGTCGACGCCGCAGGCCTTGCGCAGGCCCGACAGGTCGCGTTTGGCCAGTAGGTCGAGATTGTCGAGCAGGCACTGCATGGCCGGGTCGAACCGGTTGCGATCGACCAGCTGCAGCTTCAGACATTCCGGCACCGAGCGGGCCATGACGCCGGTCGGCTCGAAGCCCTGGCACACCGCCAGCACGCGCTCGACGCGTTCCAGGGCGATCCCCAGCCGGTCGGCGATCTCGGCCAGTTCGCCGCGCAGATAGCCGCCCTCGTCGACGCTATCGATGAGCGTCAGGGCGATGGCGTGGTCGGACGCCGAGAAACCCGCCTGCGACGCCTGGGCCTGCAGATGCTCCCACAGGGTGGCCTCCCGGCTGTCGGGCTGTTCGCGGCCCTCGCCGTCAGGCAGGCCGCCGCCCGAGCCGGCGCGGGACCAGTCGGTCAGGCCGGGCTGGGCCTCGCCCACGCCCACGTCCTCCATCCGGTCGGAGGTCCGCTCGCCGGGGCTGGCGTCGCCGTAGACGTCGTCGGAGCGGGCGTCGAGCGCCCGGTCGGCGTCCGCCACCCGGCCCTCGTCGAAACTCATCTCGGCGGCTTCATGGCTCTCGGCCGGGACCGGGGCGTCGATTTCGCCGCCGGGCTCGGCGTCCTCGCGCTGCAACAGCGGATTCTTCTCCAGCTCGGCCTCGACGAAGGCCTCCAGCTCGAGGTTCGACAGTTGCAGCAGCTTGATCGCCTGTTGCAGCTGGGGCGTGATGACCAGCCCCTGGCCCTGCCGTATCTCCAGCCTCTGTCCGAGCACCCGATATTTCCCCTGCCTCGCCGGGCACGTGGCCCGAAACTTGCTGCGGCCACCTTGTGGCCCAAGCGGTTAACGGCGTTCTAAACCGCTGGACCTGCCGCTCGCCCTTTGCTCCCCTGTCCGGATCGTCCGTCCCGAGCGAGAGCCCAGATGCGCCTGTTGATGACCGCCCTACTGCTTCTGGCCCTCCCCGGCGCTGCCCTGGCCCAGTCCCGTCCCGCCGAGCAGACGATGATGCAGACCGTGGCGCAGGAGCACGACCGACACATCGCCCTGCTGGAGCGGCTGGTGAACCGGAACAGCGGCACGCTGAACCTCGAGGGCGTGCGCGCCGTCGGCGACATGGTGCGCGAAGAGCTGGAGCCGCTGGGATTCGAGGTCCGCTGGGTCGACATGAGCGAGACCGGCCGCGCCGGCCATCTGGTCGCGACGCATGCGGGCCCGGGCCGCAACGCCCTGCTGATCGGCCACCTCGACACGGTGTTCGAAGTCGACAATCCGTTCCAGCGTTTCGAGCGCGACGGCGCGCGCGCCACGGGACCGGGCATCGGCGACGACAAGGGCGGGGTGGTGGTGATCATCGCCGCCCTGCGCGCCATGCAGGCGGCCGGGACCCTGGCGGACGCCAATGTCACCGTGGTCCTGACCGGCGACGAGGAGCGGATCGGCGCGCCGGCCTCCATCGCCCGTCGCGACCTGGTCGCCGCGGGCCAGGCGGCCGCCTTCGCCCTGGAGTTCGAGAACCTGGCCGTCGAGGACGAGGCCGATTTCGGCACGGTGGCGCGGCGCAGCTCGACCAACTGGACCCTGACCACGAGCGGCCGCACCGGCCACTCCAGCGGCGTGTTCAACGACACGCTCGGCTATGGGGCCATCTATGAACTGGCGCGCATTCTCGACGGCTTCCGCCGCGACCTGCCGGAGCCCAATCTGACCTACAATGTCGGGGTCGTCGCCGGGGGCACCCCTGCCGCCATCGACGCCGAGGGCTTCAGCGTCACCGCCTCGGGCAAGACCAATATCGTCGCCTCGACCGCCATCGCCCGCGGCGACCTGCGCACCCTGACCCGCGAACAGGACGAGCGGGTCCGGACCCGGATGCAGGCCATCGTCGCCGACCACCTGCCGCGGACCGGAGCGGAGCTGGTCTTCGCCGAGGGCGGCTATCCGCCCATGGCCCCGAGCGAGGGCAACCGCGCCCTGCTGGCCCGGCTCAACGCCGTCAACCGCGACCTCGGCCTGCCCGAGATGGCCGAATACGATCCCGCCCGGCGGGGCGCCGCCGACAGCGGCTTCGTGGCCCAGGACGTCGACACCCTGGGCGGGCTGGGCGTCGCCGGGGGCAATGCGCACGCCGACGGCGAATGGATCGATCTGGACAGCCTGGTGCGGCAGTCGCAGCGGGCGGCGGTGCTGATCAGCCGTCTGAGCCTGGGTTCGGAATGAGCGGTCTTGATCCCGAGGGCCGCGAAGCGGCGATCCGGGAGACAAGGGAACGCAAGCTCAAGTCTGTCCGGAGTTACCCGTACATGTCGCCCAGATAGACCCGGCGCACTTCCGGGTCGCGGATCACGTCCTCGGCCTTGCCCTCGAACAGGACCGAACCGCCCGAGATGATCGAGGCGTGGTCGATGATCTCCAGAGTCTCGCGGACATTGTGGTCGGTGATCAGGACGCCGATGCCCTCGTCCGACAGATAGCGGATCACCTGGCGGATATCGGCGATGGCCAGGGGGTCGATGCCGGCGAAGGGTTCGTCCAGCAGCATGAAGCTGGGCTTGCCGGCGAGGGCGCGGGCGATCTCGCAGCGCCGCCGCTCGCCGCCCGACAGGCCCGAGGCCGGGGCGTGGCGCAGGTGGTCGATGCGCAGCTCTTCCAGCAGGCGGTCGGTTTCCTCGACGATGGCGGCGCGGCCGGTGTGATGCAGTTCCACCACGGACATGACATTGTGCTCGACCGTCATGCCGCGGAAGATCGAGGCCTCCTGCGCCAGATAGCCCAGGCCCATGCGCGCGCGCTGGTACATCGGCTGGGCCGTGATGTCCTCGCCATCCAGCCAGATCGTGCCCGAGTCGGGCGGGATCAGGCCGGTGATCATGTAGAAACAGGTGGTCTTGCCGGCGCCGTTGGGGCCCAGCAGGCCCGCGACCTGGCCGCGCTCGACGTGCAGGGAGACGTCGCGCACCACCTGCCGCTGGCCGAACGACCGGGCGATGTGCTCGACCCGCAGGCCGGTCGGGCGCGCGGGCGCGGCCACCGGGGCCGCCGGCGTCTCATTCACATTGAGGGCTGAGAGTTCCTTGCGGGCCAATGGTCAGACCGAGCCGGAGCTCAATTCCCGCTGTCAGGATAGAAGACGCCGCGGATGCGACCTTCGCCGGCGGCCTCGATCCGCGCCGACTGGGTGCGGACATTGTAGGTCAGCCGCGAACCGGTCAGGACGTTCTGGCCCTGGGTCAGGATCACGTCCCCGGTCACCACGATCATGTCGTCGGCGGTCGTATAGACGGCGCGATCGCCGCGGATGGTCTGTTCGGGCGTGACGAAATAGACGTTGCCCGAGGCCTCGATGCGGCTCTCGCCCGTCTGGTTCAGGCCGGACACGGAGTCGGCGCGCAGCCGGTTCTCGCCCTGGATCAGTTCGGCCCGGCCGCGCAGGGTCACCGTGTTGCCGACATATTCGCCGCCGTCGGCGCTGAAGGAGATCGGCTGGTCGCTGCTGTTCGGGCGGGTCTGGGCGTCGCCCAGGCTCGGAAGGGCCAGGAGCGCCAGCGCCGTCGCCGCGACGGTCAGGGTTCGGGTCATGCTCATGGGGTCGGCCCTCCGGCGCTGATCGTGCCGCTTATCTTGTTCTCGCCGGAGCCTCGAAACTCGACGCGCCCGCCCTGTTCCCGGATGACATAGGACGAAGCGGAGATGGTTCCAAGCGGGCCGGAACCCTGGACGCCCTTGTTGCCGGTCACAATGCCCGTGGATGTGTCGACCACGGCTTCCGGCGTCACCAGGGTGAAGCCCGAGCCGCCGTCCGAAATCCGCACGTTCGGGCCGATGGTCACGGTCTTGCCGGCCTCGTCATAGACCCCGCCGTCGGCGGTCAGGGTGGTGACCTTGCGGCCGCCGAGGTTCAGCCGCAGGGCCGGAGCGATCAGGCGGTAACGGCCGGTGTCCGGATCGCGCACGGCCCCCTTGGCGCCGATGACGAAGCTGCGGCCCTCGGCGTCCTGGCCGTGGAACCTCAGGGTGTCGAGGCGGATCTCGCGGCTGGTCCCGGCCTTGCGCTCGACGTCGGACATGACGCTGCGCAACACGATCCAGCTGACCGTACCCCCCGCCAGGACGATGATCGCCACCGGCAGGACCCGGCGCAGCAGCTGCACCCGCCGCGACCGGGCGCGGAAGGCCCGGGCCGTCGCGGCGACGCGGGCCTCGTCCTCATGCGCATGGCTGTCAGCGGGATCGGTCATCAGGTGTGCGCGAACACGTCCATCTCGTCCCAGCCGGCCAGGTCGAGCGCCGACCGGGTGGGCAGGAAGTCGAAACATTTGCGGGCCAGCTCCGCCCGGCCCTCGCGCGCCAGCATCTCGTCGAGCCGCGCCTTGGCCGCATGCAGATACAGGACGTCGGAGGCGGCGTACTCCAGCTGGGCCGGCGACAGCTCGGCCGCGCCCCAGTCGCTGGACTGCTGGGCCTTGGACAGGTCGACCCCGACCAGTTCGCGCACGACATCCTTCAGCCCGTGGCGGTCGGTATAGGTGCGGGCCAGTTTCGAGGCGATCTTGGTGCAATAGACCGGCCGGGTCTCGACCCCCAGGTGCAGCTGGAACATGCCGATGTCGAACCGGCCGAAGTGGAACAGCTTCAGCACCTTCGGATCGGTCAGCAGCCGCTTCAGGTTCGGGCAGTCATAGGCCGGGCGGCCGAGGCGCACGACATGGGCGTCGCCGTCGCCGGCCGACAGCTGGACCACGCACAGCGGATCCCGCCGGAAGCGCAGCCCCATAGTCTCGGAATCGACCGCGACCTCGGGGCCGAGGTCGAGGCCGTTCGGCAGGTCGCCTTCGTGGAAATGGACGGTCATGCGGTTCAGGGACTCGTTCGGCGAAAGAAAGCGTCGCCCTCAAGTAGCCGAGCGCCGCGCGGGAGGCGATAGGGCGCCACCATGCGCCCAAAACAGAAACGGCGCCGCACCGAAGCGCGACGCCGTCTGAAAATTGGTGCCCAGGAGAGGACTCGAACCTCCACGACATTTCTATCACTGGCACCTGAAGCCAGCGCGTCTACCAATTCCGCCACCTGGGCCCAGACGTCTCGCGCTTGCACACGTATTCGTCCGGAAGGCGCGGACCCTTAAGGCAGGGTCCGGGGCCGGTCAACAGGGATTTGCGGCCTTTGCGTTGCGAGCGCCGCGGCCATCGTCTAATCCCCGGCGCGTCGAGGGTTTCCCGTCCTCGCGCCGTCGCCTTTCGGAGCCTGTCATGAACGAAGTCGCCCCCGGCCTTGTCACCGTCTTCGGCGGCTCCGGTTTCGTCGGCAGCCAGGTCGTCCAGGCCCTGGCCCGGCGCGGCTGGCGGGTGCGCATCGCCTGCCGCCGTCCCGACCGGGCGTACAAGCTCCAGACCTCGGGCTCGGTCGGCCAGTTCCAGTCGGTTCGCTGCGACGTGACCCGGCCGGAAGACGTCGCCGCCGCCCTGCGCGGCGCCGATGCGGCGATCAATCTGGTCGGCATCCTCTACGAATCGGGCCGTCGCACCTTCCACGCCCTTCATGTCGAGGCCTCGCGCAACATCGCCGAGGCCTGCGCCGCGGCGAACGTTGGCCGTCTGGTCCAGATCTCGGCCATCGGGGCGAACCCCGAGAGCCGCTCGGACTACGCCCTGTCCAAGGCCGCGGCCGAGATGGCCGTGCGCGAGGTCAAGCCGGACGCGGTGGTGATCCGTCCGTCGATCGTCTTCGGCGCCGGAGACGACTTCCTCAACCGTTTCGCCGCCCTGGCCTCCATGGCCCCGGCCCTGCCGCTGATCGGCGGCGGCCAGACGAAATTCCAGCCGGTCTATGTCGGCGACGTGGCCGAGGCCATCGCGCGGGCCACGGCCGCGCCGGAGGCCGCCGGCCGCACCTTCGAACTGGGCGGCCCGGCCGTCATGACCTTCGAGGATGTGCTCAAGCTGATCCGGCGCGAGACCTACCGCCGCTTCGCCCTCGTCCCCCTGCCCTTCTTCGCGGCCCGGGCCATCGGCTCCATGGCCCAGCTGACCGCCATGGTCGGCATCCCGCCGGTGCTGACCCGCGATCAGGTGGTGCTGCTGGAGAGCGACAATGTGGTCGCCGCCGACGCCGAGGGCCTGGCCGAACTGGGCATCGAGCCGACCGGCATCGAGGCCATCGCCCCGTCCTATCTGTGGCGCTACCGGCGCGGCGGGCAGTTCGCGGAAGCGCCGGCCGCCTGACTCAGGCCAGGCCGGCCCAGACCAGGCCCAGACCGATCACCCCGACGATGATCCGCCACCAGGCGAAGGGGGCGAAGCCGTGCCGGGCGACGAAGTCGACCATGGTCTTGACCACGATCCAGCCGCTGATGAACGACACCACGAAGCCGATGGCGATGATCTCGCCGAAGCCCCAGTCGATCGTCGCGCCGCTCTGGATGATGTCCCAGCCCGAGGCGGCGACCATGGTCGGGATGGCGAGGAAGAAGGAGAATTCCGCCGCCGCCCGCTTGTCGAGCCCCAGGGTCAGACCGCCGGCGATGGTCGCGCCCGAGCGCGAGACGCCGGGGATCACCGACAGGCACTGGAACAGGCCGACGCCCAGCGACCGCTTCCAGGACAGGGTCATGGCGTCGTCGGCCGTGGGTCTCGGCGCGAAACGCTCCAGCGCCAGCAGGCCGAAGCCGCCGATGATCAGCGAGACGCAGATGACCGAAACCGCCGTGTCGCCCTCGACGTTGAACAGCACCGCCTTGATGAAGTCATAGAGGAACACCCCCACCACCACCGACGGCAGGAAGGCGATCAGGATGCTGATGGCGAAATGCCGCGCCTTCGGATCGGTCGGCAGGCTGACCAACACCTTCCACAGGCGGGCGAAATACAGCGCCACGACCGCCAGGATGGCGCCCAGCTGGATCAGGACGACGAAGGAGCTCCAGCGCGGATCGGTCAGGCCCAGCAGCTTCTGAGACAGCAGCAGATGGCCCGTGGACGAGACCGGAATGAACTCGGTCAGGCCTTCGACAAGGCCGAGAATGATCGCCGCAATCCAGTCCGTCACGCACGTCCCCATACTTCAGGGCCGTCAGTGCGCGCCCGGTTCGGGTCCCACATAGCGCAACCGCGCCCGGATAGGCGAGCCGTTCGTCGCCTGGTCCAGCGCATGGCCCAGCAGCCCCGCCAGCCGGCCGAGCAGCAGCAGGTCTCCGGCGGCGTCGCGCGGCAGCTCCAGCCGCCGGGCGATGACCGCCAGCGCGAGGCTGAAACTCGCGGGCCGGCCGGTCGCGGCCTCGCCCTCCTGCACCGCCCGGGCGAGATCGGCGGGCAGGTCGGCCGCGCCGAGCAGGGCGGAGGCCCGCGGATCTCCGGCGGGAAAGTCAGCGCTGCCGAAGCCGGCCAGCCCCCCCGCGGCATGGGCCCGTCGCGCGGCGTCCGTGGCCTGACGCCGCACCGCCACGACCCAGTCGGACGCCCGGTTCAGCTCCGCCATCATCTCCGAACCGGCAAGGGTCATCAGGCCGGCGAAGGCCGCTCCGGCCGGCGCCGCGCCGCCGTCCGCGGCCGCGCGCGTCGCCAGCACCGCCGGGTTCATCGCATTGTCCGCCGCCAGCACCAGGGCGCGGCGGATCAGGTGGGCGTCGCGCTCGGGCGTCTTCCACGAGCGCGCCAGTCGTTGATGCAGGAACAGCCGCGGGCCCGATCCGGCCGCCGCGTCCACCGCCTCGTCCAGCACCCGCGCGCATTCCAGCCTGAGGGCCTCGACCGTCCGGGCCTTGGGATCGGCGTCCTCCTCGGCGCGACGGGCGACGGCCGCGAACAGCCGGGCCCGGATCGAGCCGCCGGGCACCGCGCCGACCCGGGGCCGGACCGCGGCGAACGGATTGACCGCGCGGGCGTCCCACAGGCGCCGGGCGACATCCTCAAGGGTCGCGGTCTCGGCCAGCTGGGCGGCGTCCAGTCCGCGATAGAACAATCGTCCGTCGGCGATCACCGTCAGGGACGAACAGACCTCGGCCTCGCCCCGGCTGGCGGACCGCGGCGCGCGCGCCTGGGGGGCGGCGTTCAGGGTCTCGTCGAAAGGCTGGCCGCTCAGACGGGCGATGTCCTGGACGGCGTACAGGCTGCGACGCGGGTCGGACGGATCCGGCCGGGCGGCGATGCGGCCGCGGCTGACATAGGCGTAGAGCGTCTGGGTCTTGACCCCGAGCCGGGCCAGGGCCTCGCCCCGGCCGATCCAGCGGACGGCGTCCATGGTGGTGTCGGCCGGCTCCAAAGTCGCAACCTCCGCGGGGAGCAGCAGGCTCCTGCTCCTATCGGGCTCCCACCATGGGGCGGTTTCGTGACGATCCCGCTAACAGTCGGCCCGACAGCCTTGGCAGGGCGCGGGCTTTCCGCGACAAGGCGGCGATGACGTCTTCCGCCGCGCCCTCCCCCAACGACGCTCACGCCGACGCCCATGCGGCGACGCGGGAGGTGACCCGCCTGTCGGTCGGGGTGGCGGTGGTGCTGATTGCGCTCAAGGCCTTCGCCCTCGGGGCGTCGGGCTCGGTCTCCATCCTCGCCACCCTGGCGGATTCGGCGCTGGACCTGCTGGCCTCGCTGGGCGTCTTCTTCGCCGTGCGCTGGGCCGCCCTGCCGGCGGATGAGGACCATCGCTACGGCCACGGCAAGGGCGAGGCCCTGGCGGCCATGGTCCAGGCCGGGCTGGTCTTCGCCTCGGCCCTGTTCGTCGGCTGGGAAGCCGTGCAGCGCATCTTCGATCCCCGCCCGGTGACGGCCGGGACCTGGAGCGTGGCGGTGGTGCTGATCTCCATGGCCCTGACCGGCTGGCTGGTCTGGATGCAGGGCCGCGCCATTCGCCGCAGCGACTCCCTGGCCGTAAAGGCCGACCGCTCCCACTACGCCGCCGACCTCGCCTCCAATGTCGTGGTGCTGATCGGCGTGATCTCGGGCGCCTGGCTCGCGGCCCCCGGCCTGGACGCCGCCGCCGGCCTGATCGTCTCGGTCTGGCTGTTCTGGGGCGCCATGACCCTGCTCCGGGGCGCGGCGGATCATCTGGTCGACAAGGCCGTGCCCGAGGCGGACCGCGTCGCCATCACCACGGCGGTCCTGGCCGACCCCCGGATCTCGGGCGTGCATCAGCTGCGGACCCGGATGGCCGGTTCGGCGGTGATGATCCAGATGCATGTCGACCTCGACCCGGCCCTCAGCCTGGAGGCCGCCCACGCCATCGTCGTGGAGGCCGAGAACCGGATCCTGGCCGCCTGGCCCCGCGCCGACATCCTGATCCACCCGGATCCGCGGGGCCGCGCCGAGCCCCACGCACCGGCGGTCGCCGAAACCGTGCAAGACAGCTAACGCGGACTTAACGCCCTCGCGTGCAAGACACCGTCATGTCGGCCTGCGTCCTCTATCATTTCGCCTTCGATCCGGGCTCGCGCGCCGCGCGCCTGGCGCTGGGCGAAGCGCGGATCGAATTCTCCGAGACTCCCGTCCGTCCGTGGGAGGACGGCTGCCCGGTGGCGACCCTGAACCCCTCGGGCATGCCGCCGGTGCTGCAGGTCGCCGACGGGCGCGGCCAGAGCCTGACCCTGTGCGAGCCCGCCGCCATCCTCGGCTGGCTGGAGGAACGGACCAAGGAGCCCTTCCTGCTGCCCGCCGACGCCGCCGAACGCGCCGAGGTCCGCCGGCTGCTGGCCTGGTTCGAGCGGCGCTTCACCGACGAGGTCAACGCCGTCCTGCTGCACGAGCGGATGGAAAAGCCCCTGCTCCGGCTCGGTCCGCCCGAGGCGCGAGCCCTGCGGGCTGGGCGCGAGGCGCTGAAAGCCCACCTGACCATGATGGAGGGCCTGCTGGCCCAGCGCGACGCCCTGGCCGGCCGCCGCATCAGCCAGGCCGACATCGTCGCCGCCGCCCACCTGTCGGTGCTCGACTATTTCGGCGAGGTCTCCTGGGCGGCGTATCCCGCGGTCAAGACCTGGTACATGAAACTCAAGTCCCGCCCCTGCTTCCGCCCCCTGCTCGCGGACCGCTTCCCCGGGGTGCAGGCCTCGGCCTGGTACCACGACCTCGACTTCTGAGCGCCGAGGCGTCAGACGACGCGAATGCCGACCGATCCTCGCAGCCTCATCCGGGACCAGGCCGCCGCCCTGGGCTTCGACGTCTGCCGGTTCGCCTCGGCGTCCGAGCCGTGGAGCGCCGGCGAACGGCTGGCGCATTTCGTCGAGGCCGGGCGGCACGGCGACATGGGCTGGATGGAGACCACCCTGGAGCGGCGCGCCCATCCCACCGCCATGTGGGAGGGCGCCCGGTCCGCCATCGTCCTCGGCCTCAACTACGGGCCCGAGCACGACCCCCTGCCGGAAATGGCCGACCGTTCCGCCGGCTACATATCGGTCTATGCCCGCGGCGACGACTATCACGAGGTCATCAAGGGCCGGCTGAAGACGCTGGCCGGCCAGATCGCCGCCCGCACCGGCGAGGACGTCAAGGTCTTCGTCGACACCGCCCCGCTGATGGAGAAGCCCCTGGCCCAGCGCGCCGGCCTCGGCTGGCAGGGGAAACACACCAATCTGCTCAGCCGCACCCACGGCAACTGGCTGTTCCTCGGCGTCATCCTCAGCGCCGCCGAATTCGAGCCCGATCCGCCCGAAGGCGAGCACTGCGGGACCTGCACCGCCTGTCTGGACGTCTGCCCGACCCGGGCCTTTCCGGCCCCGTTCCAGCTCGATGCGCGCCGTTGCCTGTCCTATCTGACCATCGAATTCGCCGGTCCCTGGCCCGAGGAATTCCGTACGGCGACGGGCAGCCGCATCTATGGCTGCGACGACTGCCTGGCCGTCTGTCCGTGGAACAAATTCGCCGAAGCCTCACGGGAGTCGCGGGTGCAGGCGCGCGAGGCCCTGATCTCCCCCCGGCTGGCCGACCTCGCCGCCCTCGACGACGCCGCCTTCCGCGCCCTGTTCACGAAGAGCCCGGTCAAGCGGATCGGCCGCGACCGGTTCGTGCGCAACGTCCTCTATGCGATCGGCAACAGCGGCGACGCGACGCTGATCCCGGCCGCCGAACAGCTTTTGCACGACCCGGACCCGGTAGTGCGTGACGCCGCGGCGTGGGCGGTTGGGCGGCTCGGGGCGGCGGGAAGCTAGCCCTGCGCCACGGCTCCGCCCCGTTCCCCGCCCGGGGCGCGCGCGATGTCCAGCAGCTTGAGGCGGAACACCATCACCGCATTCGGCGGAATGCCGGGCCGGCCCTCTTCGCCATAGCCGAGGGCGGGCGGCAGATAGACCACCCATTCGTCGCCGACCCGCATCTGCTGGAGGATTTCGGTCCAGCCCGGGACCACGTCGCTGACCGTGAACACGGCCGGCTGTCCGGCCTGGAAGGAGCTGTCGAACACCGTCCCGTCGGTCAGGGTGCCCTCATAGTCGACGCGCACCAGGTCGTTGCGGTCGGGATGCTCGCCCCCCGGCGGGCCCGAGCGCAGGACCTTGTACTGGACGCCGGACGGCAGGGTCTTCACGCCCTCGCGCCGGGCGTTCGAGGTCAGGAAGAACTCGGCCGCGCGTAGATTCTGGGCGGCCGTCTCGTCGGGCGCCGGCGGCGTGCGATCACAGGCGGCCAGCGGCCCACCGAGGGCCGCGACCATGGCCAGCGCCAGCGCGCCCCTAGCCCATCCGTAATTCATATCCCGCCTCTTCCAGTCCATGCCTGATTTCGTTGGCGTGCGCCGCGCCGCGGGTCTCGACCATGATGTCGAACTCCGCGCCCTTGGCCGGCACGTCCAGCGCCAGCCGGTTGTGCACCACGTCGATGATATTGCCGCCCAGCCCGCCGATGACGGCGCTCATCTTGGACAGCATGCCGGGGCGGTCGTCGCCGAGGATGCGGTAGACGATCATCTTCTTCTCGCGCACCAGCTCGCGGTTCAACACCACGGCCAGCATGCGGGCGTCGATATTGCCGCCGCACAGCACCAGCCCGACCTTCATGCCCCTGAAGCGGTCCGGATACGCCAGCAGGGCCGCCAGGCCGCCCGCGCCGGCGCCCTCGGCCACCGTCTTCTCCAGGGTGGCGTAATAAGCCACCGCCGTCTCGAAGTCGGCCTCCTGACAGACCAGCACATCCTCCACCAGCGGGTCGGCGATGGCGAAGGGGATGTCGCCCACGGCCTTGATGGCGATCCCCTCGGCGATGGTCTGGCCGCCGCATTTGGCGACCTCGCCCCGGCGTCTGGCGGCGAACGAGGGGTACATGGCCGCCTCGACGCCGAAGATGCGGATGTCCGGCTTCATCGCCTTGGCCGCGACCGAACAGCCGGCGATCAGCCCGCCGCCGCCGATGGGGATGATCAGGGCCTCGAGGTCCGGAGCATCCTCGAGGAACTCGAGCGCGCAGACGCCCTGGCCGGTGACGATGCCCGTGTCGTCGAAGGCCGAGACGAAGACGAAGCCTTCCTCGTCGCGCAGCCGGTGCGCCTCCTCGGTCGAGCCGGTGAAGTCCAGCCCCTTGATGACCACAGTGGCGCCGTGCGCCCGGGTGCCGTCCGCCTTCACGAAGGGGGTGCCCTCGGGCATGACGATGGTCACGGGCACGCCGAGGCGGGCGCCGTGGTAGGCTAGGGCCTGGGCGTGATTGCCGGCGCTGGCCGCCACCACCCCGCGCCTGCGCTCGTCCGGCGTCAGCTGCAGCAGCCGGTTCAGGGCCCCGCGCTCCTTGAAGCTGCCGGTGAAATGCAGGTTGTCGAACTTGACCCACACCTCGGCGCCGGTCAGCTGCGACAGGCGTCGGGAATAGCGCACCGGGGTGCGATCGACCTGGCCGGCGATGCGGTCGCGCGCCGCCAGAATATCGTCAAACGTGACTGTCATGGAGCTTCCCTATAGCCGGTCTTTCGCCAGCTTGATGCGCGCTTTTGGCCCACGGCCCGATGCGCCGCAACCTTGACCTTATGTCGGCGTTCAGCGTCTGATCGAGACGTTCGACCCGCACCTCGACGGAGAGAGCCCGCATGTCCGCCCGCCACCTGATCCTGTTCGTCGCGCTCGGCGCCGCGCTCGCGGCCTGCGAGACCCTTCCCATGGGTGATTTCGGGCCCGGCGCCTCTCCCGCATCCACAGCGTTCCGCGCCGACGACTTCGCCTGGTCGAGCCGCGCGGGCCGGGGCTCCATTGATGGCCGTGTCGCCTACAGCCGTGAAGGCCAGGCCTTCACCTGCACCGGCTCGGTGGCCCTGACCCCGGACACGCCCTATACCCGCGCCCGGTTCCGGACCCTCTATGGCTCGACCGACCGCGCCGCCATTCCCGAAGCCGTGGTCCGCGCCCGCACGGTTCCGGACCCCAACGCTGACTATCGCTCCTTCGTCCGCTCGACGACCTGCCAGAACGGCCGCTTCGAATTCACGGGACTCCCGGACGGCGACTGGTTCATCATCGCTCCGGTGAGCGCCGGTGGAGACCGCATCGTCCTGATGCGTCAGATCGGCACCCGCGGCGGACGCGTGTCCGTCACCCTGTAAGCGCCTCGCCTGCCAGTGCCTGTTGTCTTTGGGGCCGCGTACCTGGCCGCTTCGGAGAGTTAACCATGGTCCGCCTCGCCCTGATCGCCGCCGCCGGCCTCACCCTGGTCGCCGCTCCCGCCGCCGCCCAGAGCTGGGGCGGGACCTATTCCGACGGCTATCGCAGCGGCGACGCCTCCCGGTCGCATGACGGCGGCTATGGCGAACGGCCCTACTACAGCGGCCATGGCGAGCGGTCTTATGGCGACGGCTACGGCTATCGGCGCTCCAACGCGGTTCCGTCGAATTTCGACTGGCGCAGCCAGCTGGACCGGCCGGGCGACTATCGCTGCGACCAGTTCTGGGACGCCAGCCGCGACGACTGCGGGGCCCGTTGGCGGGACCAGCGCCGTCAGGCCAGCCCGCAGGCGCGGCGGGACTATCGCGAACTGGCCGGCTATGGCGGCGGCTATGGCCACAGCCGCTACGGCTATTCGCAGCGTCGCGGCTATGGTTCGGCGTACAACTATGGCCACGCCCAGGGGTCGACGACGTATCACGGCGCCTATGGCCGGCCCGATCACGTCTATCCGGGCGGCGGGACCAGCTACGGCGGCTACAGCGGCGGATATGGCGGCGGCTACGACAGCGGCTACGGGTCGCGGTCCGACTGGTGCCGGTCCAACTACCGCTCCTACGACCCCCGCACCGGCTACTATCGCGCCTACAGCGGCCGGCTGGTTTACTGCGGCTAAGGCCACACCTGCCGGCGCTCAGGCAGCGAGCGACCGCGTCGCGAGCGTAGCGCCCGCAAAAGAAACCCCGTTCATCTGATCACGGATCGGTGGATAACCGCCGTTCGCCATTGTTTGGCCTTGTCCGACCCGCTTCGGTGGCTTCGACCCGCAAGGGGCGGTGGATCAGGGAGCGCGTTCATGTCCCAGCACAATATTTCCGGTTCGGAAGTCTTCGGACCCAAGCCCGGCGTCATGCTGCGGTCGGTCAAGACCAGCGGCCTGCGGCGCCAGCGCGCCGCCCGCACCTGGGCGGCCTTCATCGCCGGCGCCATCGTCGCCGTGGCCGGCGGCGCCATCGCCATGGCGGCCATCTTCGGACCGACGCTGTTCGGCTAGGCCGCGGTCGTCGGCCCTTCGGGACCTCCCGACCCGACGCGGCCTGGCGCTTCGCGCAGGCCAATGATCAGCCGACGCACTGGGTGACAGGGCGGTCGAACCTTGGCTCTTGAAGGCAAGCGGGCGCGAAGCGCCAGGCCGCGTCGGGTCGACAGGGCGGAGCCCTGTGACCGCGGCCCGCCAACTATGCCAGCCACACCATCCGGCGCGTATCGGCCGCGGCCCCGCGCGCCCGGCTGAAGCCCTTGCGCACCTCGCCCGTGTACAGGAACCCCGCCTTCTCCAGCACCCGGCCGGACGCCGGATTGTCGCTGAAATGGCCGGCCATCAGGGCGCGGCGCCGCCAGGACCGGCTGGCCCAGGCCATGGCGCCCTGCAGGGCCTCGGTCGCAAAGCCCCGGCCCCAGAAGGGGCGGGCGATCCAGTAGCCGACCTCGGGCGCCGGATCGGCGTCCTCGAACAGGCCGATGACCCCGACCGGGCCGTGGTCCTCGTGTTCGATCAGGAAGGTCCGCGCCCGCGCCGGATCCTGCACCGCCACCTTGAGCACGAAGTCCTCGGCGTCCGCGAGGCCGAACGGATGCGGCATGCGCAGGGTCATCCGCGCGATCGACGGGTCATTGGCCAGGGCCGCCAGCCGCGGAATATCCTGGGCGCCCGGCGAGCGCAGCGCCAGTCGCCGCGTCTCGACGACGGGAGAGGGTTCGATCACGCACATGACGCAAGCCTCGTTCGATCTGCCGCCTCCTTGGAGGGCTCGGGCGGCGTCGAGGCGGGTAACGAAAACGGGGAGCCTGGTGATCCAGACTCCCCGCGGAAAATATTCCCTGGTCCGGATCGCGGCTCTCGAGCCTTGCGCGATCCGGGTGTCAGTCGGTCTGCGCTACTCGGCGGCCATCGGCATGTCGGCGTCGGCCGGAAGAATCGACACGTAACAACGGCCGTTCGCCTTCTTGGTGAACTTCACGGCGCCGTGCACGGTGGCGAACAGGGTGTGGTCGCGGCCGAGGCCGACGTTGTCGCCCGGGTGGAAGGTGGTGCCGCGCTGACGCACGAGGATGTTGCCGGCCAGCACGCGCTCGCCGCCGAACTTCTTCACGCCGAGGCGCTTCGACTCGGAGTCGCGACCGTTACGCGACGAACCACCGGATTTCTTGTGA
>SCVB01000108.1 GCA_004296955.1 Brevundimonas sp. | reverse complement strand
GATCACCGGGATCAGGGCCCACGAAACGGCCACGGCGGCCACGGCCCAGGGCACGAGGGCGGCCACCGTCATCCACGCCCGGCGCAGGGCGACCGCCTGGGCCATTCGGGCCTGGAAAGCGTAGTCGCGCGCGGGCGGCGCCTCGGCGGCGAACAGGGCGGACAGTTTCTGTTCAGGCGTCATCCGGACCTCCCAGCGCCTTGAGCAAACGCGCCCGTCCCCGGGCAACATGCGACTTCACCGTCCCCAGAGGCAAGCCCAGGGCCGCCGAAGCCTCCGCGTGCGACCAGCCGTCGGCCAGGCACAGGGCCACACAGGCGCGCACGTCGGGCGGCAGTTCGGCCATGGCGGCCGCCACCGACATCCGGTCTTCCAGCGAGACCCCGGCCGGGGTTTCGACCGTCTCCAGCCAGACCGTGTCGCGCGTCGCGCTCCGCCGCGACGACCGGATCCGGTCCTGGGCCTTGCGCCAGGCGATGCCGCACAGCCAGGCGCGGACCCCGGCCGGCTCCCTCAGCGCGCGCAGGGTCCCCCAGGCCGCCAGGAAGGTCTCCTGGGCCACGTCGTCCGCCTCCGCCCAGCCGCCGCCCAGCATCCGTCGCAGAAAGCCGCGCACGGCCGCCTGATGGCGTTCGATCAGCCGCGAAAAGGCCGCGTCCGAGCCGGCGAGCGCGCGGCCCACCAGCTCGGCGTCGGTCTGCAGTCCCCCCATGACGTACGTCCCCGGCCGGCATCAGGCCCGAGGACCGCGCCCGCCGCTGCGCAGGGCCGAGACCAGCGAGGCCAGGCACAGGGCGCCCAGGACGAAGCTGACGATCAGGAAGGCTTCGCCCGCGCCATAGATGTCGGACCAGCTGGCGTAGGCGAAACCCGCCGCCATGACCCCGAACAGCACCACAGAAAACCACGAGCCGTCGCCGGGGCGGCCGGCCTGGTTGCGCGTCTGCCAGGAATCGTCGTCCGCATCGATGGGCCGGTCCAGCACCTTGAGCAGGGCGGCCGGCGGCTCCTGGCCCTTCTCGGCATAGGTCTGGATCAGCTTCAGCGTATCCTTCTGACGCCGGTAGTTGAGCAGGCTCGAAAAGCCCGAGGCCACGAACCAGCCGAGCGGAAAGATCAGCCACCAGTAGGAACGGAACAGGTCTTCCATCGTCATACCCCTCGTCGCGCCGGGCCCGTCGCCCGCGCATTCATAGGGTAGTCGGCGCCGTCGCCGCCAGCGGATGCGCCCCCGGGCGATTTTTCACTCGGCCCGCTGACCAGCAGGCTGCAACATCCCTCTCCGCCCCGCGTTCGCTACCGGACGCCCCCTTCCAGTCAGCCGGAGCCCGCGCCCATGGTCCAGATCACCTATCGCATCGTCGAACACGACGGCGGCTGGGCCTACCAGCTCGGCGGCACCTTCTCGGAGACCTATCCGGATCATGATTCCGCCCGCGCCGCGGCTGTGGCGGCGGCGCGCGAGCAGAAGGTGCCCGACGAGAACACCCTGATCGAATACGCCGACGCCTCGGGCGAATGGATCACCGAGCGCGCCGACGGTCACGACCGCCCGGAAGCCGACGTCGAGGGCTAGGCGAGGATCGCTTCGTACCGCTCGGGCTTGAACCCGACCACCGTCCGGTCGCCGAGATCCAGCACCGGCCGTTTGATCATCGACGGCTGCGCCATCATGAGGCCGACGGCCTTGCCCGCATCCAGATCGGCCTTGTCCGCGTCCGGCAGGGCCCGGAAGGTCGTGCCCGCGCGGTTCAGCACCGTCTCCCAGCCGTGTTCGGCGACCCAGGCCTCCAGCCGCGGCCGGTCGATGCCGGCCTTCTTGTAGTCATGGAAGACGACGGCCACGCCGTGCTGGTCCAGCCAGACGCGCGCCTTCTTGACGGTGTCGCAGTTGGGGATGCCGTAGAGGGTCAGGGTCATCGGCGCCTGTTTGCCCAGCCGACCCCGCGACCGCAAGTGACGTCCGGAATTTGCATTTAACCGTATAGTTTAATATGGTCGTCCGATCATCAGACGGAGACGCCCATGACCGCCCTCCCGCCGCGCCAGAAGATCATTCCCTGCCTCTGGTTCGACAAACAGGCCGAGGAGGCCGTCAGCTTCTATGTCTCGCTCCTCCCCGACTCGCGCATCGACGCCGTCATCCGCTCGCCGGGGGACTACCCGAGCGGCAAGTCCGGCGACGTCCTGCTGGTCGAATTCACCCTGGCCGGAACCCGCTACACCGCCCTGAACGGCGGACCCCATTTCACCTTCACCGAAGCCATTTCGCTACAGATCGACTGCGAGGACCAGGCCGAGGTCGACCGGCTCACCGACGCCCTCTCCGCCGTCCCCGAGGCCGAGCAGTGCGGCTGGGTCAAGGACCGCTACGGCCTGTCGTGGCAGATCGTCCCCTACGCCATGAACCGCTACCTCGCCGACCCCGACCCGGCCGTCCGCCAGCGCGTCTTCGCGGCCATGATGGAGATGAAACGGCTGAACATCGCCGAACTGGAACGGGCCGCGCGCGGTTAATCGTCGTCGGACTCCCGGCTGCCGACCGCCACCGGCGACGGTCCGTCCGCCAGCGCCCGATCCAGCGCGTCGCGGTCCAGTCCGTTCTCCCACCTCGCCACCACGATCGTGGCCACGGCGTTGCCGATGAAATTGGTCAGGGCCCGGCATTCGCTCATGAACCGGTCGACGCCGAGGATCAGGGCCATGCCGGCCACCGGCACGCTCGGCACCACCGCCAGCGTCGCCGCCAGGGTGATGAAACCGGCGCCGGTGACGCCCGCCGCGCCCTTTGAGCTCAGCATGGCCACCGCCAGCAACAGGATCTGTTCGCCCAGCGACAGTTCGACCCCGCAGGCCTGGGCGATGAACAGGGCCGCCAGCGTCATATAGATGTTGGTGCCGTCCAGATTGAACGAATAGCCCGTCGGCACGACCAGCCCGACCACCGACTTGTCGCAGCCGGCGCGGCCCATCTTCTCGATCAGGCTCGGCAGGGCCGCCTCCGACGACGAGGTGCCCAGCACCAGCAGCAGCTCCTCCTTCAGATAGCGGATCAGCTTGAAGATGGAGAAGCCGTTGAACCGCGCCACCGTCCCCAGCACCACGACCACGAACAGGGCCGAGGTCAGGTAGAAGGTCGCCACCAGGGCGGCGAGATTGATCACCGACTCGATGCCGTACCGCCCGATGGTGAAGGCGAAGGCGCCGAAGGCCCCGACCGGCGCCGCCTTCATCAGGATGGCGACCAGTTTGAAGAAGGCCTCCGACACGCTCTCCAGCACGCTCATCACCGGCTGGGCCCGCTCGCCGATGACGGCCAGCGATATGCCGAACAGGATGGCGAAGAACAGCACCTGCAGGATCTCCCCGCCGGCGAAGGCGCCGACCACGGTCTCCGGGATGATGTTCATCAGGAAGGCGACGATGTCGGTGTCGTGGGCCTTGGCGACATAGGTCTGGACCGCCGCCGGATCGAGCGTCGCCGGATCGATGTTCATGCCCGCGCCGGGCCGCACCACATTGGCCACGATCAGGCCGAGGATCAGGGCCAGGGTCGAGAAGGTCAGGAAATAGGCGAAGGCCTTGCCCACCACCTTGCCCAGCTTGCCGAGGTCGCGCAGGTGGGCGATCCCCGTCGCCACGGTCAGGAAGATCACCGGCGCGATGATCATCTTCACCAGCCGGATGAAGGCGTCGCCCAGCGGCTTCAGCTCCTCGCCGAATTTGGGCCAGAAATGCCCGATCAGGGCGCCGAGGCTGATGGCCACCAGCACCTGGAAATACAGATGGGTCCAGATCGGTTTGCGAACCGGGGCCGGCAGGGACGCGGTCGGCTCCGGCACGGCGACGCCGGGCGCGGCCTTCTGCACGGCCGGGGCGCGCTTGCGGCCGCCGGCGGATGTCGTGGGCTTGCGCGCCATGGCCGTCCCTCCCGTCCCGGCCGGTGGGCCGCGACTCGCGGGCTCAGCCTAGATCGACTGAAGTGCCGATCCCAGTCGTGCGTTCCCGGCTCAGGCCCCCGCCACCCGCGCCAGATCTGCCGTGATCCGCTCGGCCACCTTCAGCCGCTCCGCCGCCGTGTCCCACTCGCCCTTGACCACGATCTTCTGGTCCGGCCGCAGCTTCCAGAAGGCGTGGTTCTTCTGGATCAGGCCGACCAGCCCCATCGGATTGGGGAAGGCGTTGTTGCGCAGGGTCAAAACGGCGCCCTTGGGCCCGATGTCGATGCGTTCGATACAGGCTGTCTTGCAGTTGGCCTTGATGCCGACGATGCGCAGCAGCTGTTTGGCCTCGTCCGGCAGCGGCCCGAACCGGTCGATCAGCTCGGCGGCCAGCGCCTCGCGCGTCTCCGAATTCTCGGCGTCCGACAGACGGCGATACAGGCTCAGGCGCACGTTCAGGTCGGGCACATACTCCTCGGGGATCAGCACCGCCGCCCCGACATTGATCGCCGGCGACCAGCCGCGATCGACCGTCCCGCCGCCCTCGCCCGACTGACGCAGTTCGGCCACCGCGTCCTCCAGCATCTGCTGGTACAGCTCGACCCCGACCTCGCGGATGTGGCCCGACTGCTCGTCGCCCAGCAGATTGCCGCCGCCGCGCTGGTCCAGATCGTGGCTGGCCAGCTGGAAGCCGGCGCCGAGGTTGTCCAGCGACTGCAGCACCTGCAGCCGCCGCTCCGACGACAGGCTCATCGGCTTGTTCGGCGGGGTGGTCAGATAGGCGAAGGCGCGCGCCTTGGCCCGGCCGATCCGGCCCCGGATCTGGTGCAGCTGGGCAAGGCCGAACATGTCGGCCTTGTGCACGATCAGGGTGTTGGCCGTCGGCACGTCCAGTCCGCTCTCGACGATGGTGGTCGACAGCAGCAGGTCGTAGCTGCCGTCGTAGAAGGCGCTCATGACGTCTTCCAGCTGGGTCGGCGACATCTGGCCGTGCCCGACGACGAATTTGATCTCGGGCACCTTCTCGCGAAGGAACTGTTCGATGTCCGGCAGATCGCTCAGGCGCGGCACGACATAATAGGCCTGACCCCCGCGGTATTTCTCGCGCAGCAGGGCCTCGCGCACCAGCACCGGATCCCACGGCGTGACATAGGTCCGCACCGCCAGACGATCGACCGGCGGCGTGGCGATGATCGACATCTCGCGGATGCCCGACAGCGCCATCTGCAGCGTCCGCGGGATCGGCGTCGCCGTCAGGGTCAGCAGGTGGACGTCGGCGCGGAGGCTCTTCAGCTTCTCCTTGTGCTTGACCCCGAAATGCTGCTCTTCATCAACGATAACAAGGCCCAGGTCCTTGAACCCGACCTGATCGCTGAGCACCGCATGGGTGCCGACGACGATCTCGAACGAGCCGTCCTTGAGCCCCGCCCGGGTCTCGGCCGCGTCCTTCGCCGTCACCATCCGCGACAGGTGGCGCACCTTGACCGGCCAGCCGGCGAACCGTTCGCTGAAGGTCTTGAAATGCTGCCGCGCCAGCAGGGTCGTGGGGCAGACGATGGCCACCTGCTGGCCCGTCATGGCCACGACGAAGGCCGCCCGCAGCGCCACCTCGGTCTTGCCGAAGCCGACGTCGCCGCAGATCAGCCGGTCCATCGGCGTGCCCTTGCCGAGGTCCTCCAGCACGTCGCCGATGGCGTTGAGCTGGTCGTCCGTCTCTTCGTACGGGAAACGGGCGCAGAACTCGTCGAACAGGCCGTGCGGCGGGGTGATCGGGTCCGACGACCGCAGCGACCGCTTGGCCGCCAGGGCGATCAGCCCCTCGGCCATATCGCGCAGACGGGCCTTGGCCTTGGCCTTGCGCGCCTGCCAGCCCGCCCCGCCCAGCCGGTCCAGCTGGGCCCCGTCCGTGTCGCTGCCATAACGGGTCAGCAGGTCGATGTTCTCGACCGGCAGGTACAGCTTGCTGTCGCCGGCGTAGAGCAGTTCCAGGCAGTCGTGCGGCGCCTGCTGGATCTCCAGCGTCTTCAGCCCCTCATAGCGGCCGATGCCGTGGTCGAGGTGGACGACCAGATCGCCCGTGGTCAGGGCCGAGGCCTCGGCGAGGAAGTTCGACGCCCGCCGCTTCTTCTTCGGCCGCGCCAGCCGGTCGCCCAGCATGTCGGTTTCGGAGATGACGGCGATGGCGTCGGTCTCGAACCCGTGCTCCACCGGCAGCACGCCGCGCAGATACAGGTCCTTCGGCGCCGCCTGGACGTCGGCCCAGTTGCGCACCGCCACGACGTGCTCCAGCCCGTGGTCGGCCAGCATGGCCGCCAGTCGTTCGGACGAGCCCTCGGTCCATGAGGCGAACAACACCCGCTTGCCGGCCGCCTTCAGCGCCTCGGCATGGCGCGCCACGGCCTCGAACAGATTGACGCTGTCCTGCGCCCGTTCGGCGGCGAAGCTGCGGCCCAGCCGCCCGCCGGCGTCCTCGCCGGGCCCGTGGAACGGGGTCAGCCGCCGCACCCAGCGGCCCGCCAGCGCGCTGTTCCAGTCGCTCTCGCCCAGATACAGCCGCTCGGGCGGCAGGGCGCGATAGGCGGCCCCGCTCTTGCCCATGGCCGCGTCGCGCCGGGCCTCCCACGCGTCCCTCGTCAGGGTCCAGCGCTCGCCCCGCGCCGCCTCGACCTGGTTGTCGAGGAACAGCCGCGCGTCGTCGGGCAGATAGTCGAACAGGGTCTCCAGCCGGTCGTAGAGCAGCGGCAGCCAGTGCTCCATGCCCTGCCGCCGCGCGCCCTCGCTGATGGCGGCGTACAGCGGATCGTCGCCCGCGGCGCCGAACAGGCCCAGATAGCCGGTGCGGAAGCGGGAAATGCTGTCCGGGTCAAGAAGGGCCTCGGACACGGGCGCCAGATGCACCTCCCGCCGCTGGCCGGTCGAGCGCTGGGTGGACGGATCGAAGGTGCGGATCGACTCGAGTTCGGAGCCGAACATGTCCAGCCGCACCGGCTCCTCGAAGCCCGGCGGATAGACGTCGATGACGCCCCCGCGCACCGCGAACTCACCCTTCTCCGACACGGTCGAGGCCCGCATGTATCCGTTCGCGGCGAAATAGCGCTCCAGCGCCGCCGTATCGAGGTCCAGCCCGACCGTGGTCTGGAAGCCGGCCCCGCAGGTCACCTCGCGCGGCGGCGTCCGCTGCATGGCCGCGCTGACCGTGGTCACGACCAGCAGGGGTTTGCGGTCTCCGGGGGCGCGCTGCGCCAGCCGGGTCAGGGCCGCCATCCGCTCGGCGGACACCGATGAGGTCGGGCTCAGCCGGTCGTAGGGCAGGCAGTCCCAGGCCGGAAACTCAATGACTTCAATATCGTCTGCAAAGAAGCCGAACGCCTGGACGAACTCGCCCATGCGGGCGTAGTCGCGCGCCACGAACAGACCGACCCCGCCGTCGGCCTTCAGCCGACCGGCCACCGTCAGGGCGTCCAGCCCCTCGGGCGCGCCGCCCAGCTCCTGGTCGCTGCGTTGGGGGAGCGCGCCGTCCATCAGCCCGCCCCCTCGGCCACGGCGGCGGCGACATGGTCGCGCATGAAGGTCCGGATCTTGTTCAGGACCGGGGTGTCATGCATCGACGGCGTCGGCTCGCTGCCGATGATCCAGGCGTACAGTCGGTGGTCGTCGTCCTCGGCCAGAAGCGCCTCCAGGGAATCCAGTTCGGTCTCGTCCAGGCTCGCCCCGACCTGGTCCACGAACGGCCCCAGCACCAGGTCGGCCTCGCGGAACCCGCGCCGCCACGCCCGGAAGGCGATGCGGCCGAGTCGTTGCTTCAGGCGTGCGTCAATATCGGCCACAAGGTTCCTTGCCCGGTCGGTCAGGTTCAATCGCGCAGCGGAGATAGCGTTCCAGACGCGCTTTCGCCAGCTATGCTGTCGTCGCATGCGGCCGCAGATTCTCTTTCCCCTGTTCGCGGAGGTTTCCAGCCTGAAGGGCGTGGGGCCGAAAATCCTGCCGCTCGTCCAGAAGCTGGCCGGGCCGCTGGTCCGCGATGTCCTGTTCCTGTCGCCGTCCAGCCTGATCGTGCGCCGGCCGATGACCGCGGTGACCGCGGTCGAGGGACAGGTCGGAATCTTCGAGGTGATGATCGACCGGCTGATCGTCCCGGGTAAGCCCGGCGTCCCGATCAAGGTGCGCGCGTCCGACGACACCGGCTTCGTCCACATGATCTGGTTCGGCGGCTCGGCCCAGCACATCGACCGCCTGCTGCCCAAGGGCCAGAAGCGTCTGGTGACCGGCAAGGTCGAACGCTATCTGGCCGAGGTCCAGATCGTCCATCCGGACATCTACACGCCCGAACAGGCCGGCGAGATCGCCGCCGTTGAGCCGGTCTATCCGGCCACCCAGGGCCTCTCCTCGCGGGTCGTGCGCAAACTGGTCCAGACGGCGCTCGCCCACGCCCCCGACCTGCCGGAGTGGCAGGACCCGGCCTGGCTGGCGAAGAACCGCTGGCCCGGCTGGCGCGCGGCGATCGAGACCCTGCACGCCCCCACCTGCGAACCCGAGCTGGAGCCCGACGCCCCGGCCCGCCAGCGTCTGGCCTATGACGAGCTGCTGGCCCACCAGCTCGCCCTCGCACGCCGCCGCCGGGCCCGCCAGATCACCCCGGGACCGCGCATCGCCCCCGGCGAGGCCTCGGCCCACCTGCTGGCCGCCCTGCCCTTCGACCTGACCGGCGCCCAGACGCAGGCCGTGGCCGAGATCCGGCGCGACCTCGCCTCCGGCGAACAGATGGGCCGGTTGCTGCAGGGGGATGTCGGCTCGGGCAAGACCGCGGTCGCCGCCCTCGCCCTGGCCGACGCCGCCGCCTCGGGCTTCCAGGCCGCCCTGATGGCGCCCACGGAAATCCTCGCCCGCCAGCACTGGCAGAGGCTGGCCCCGATGCTCGAGGCCGCCGGGGTCCCGACCATCCTGCTGACCGGACGCGACACCCCCGCCGAGCGCCGCACCCGCCTCGCCGCCCTGGCCTCGGGCGAGGCCAAGGTCGCCATCGGCACCCACGCCCTGTTCCAGGACGCCGTCCGCTTCGACCGGCTGGCGCTCGCCGTCATCGACGAACAGCACCGCTTCGGCGTCAACGAACGCCAGCGGCTGCAGGCCAAGGGCGATCCGCGCACCGGCGGCGTCCACCTGCTGACCATGTCGGCCACCCCCATCCCCCGCACCCTGGAGCTGACCCAGTACGGCGAGCTGGAGGTGTCGCGCCTGACGGAGAAGCCGCCCGGCCGCACCCCGGTGACCACCGCCGTCCTGCCCCTGGCCCGCATCGGCGAGGTGGCGAAACGGCTCAAGGCCGCCATCGACAGCGGCGCCCAGGCCTACTGGATCTGCCCGCTGGTGGCCGAGAGCGAGGCCATCGACCTCGCCGCCGCCGAAGCACGCGCCGCCGACCTGCGCCGCATCCTCAAGGTCGAGGTCGGCCTGGCCCACGGCCAGATGCCGGGACCCGAGCGTGAGGCGGTCATGGCCGACTTCGCCGACGGCCGCATTCCCCTGCTGGTGGCGACGACCGTGGTCGAGGTCGGCGTCGACGTGCCCAACGCCACCATCATGGTCATTGAGCACGCCGACCGCTTCGGCCTCGCCCAGCTGCACCAGCTGCGCGGTCGGGTCGGCCGGGGCGCCAAGGCCAGCGCCTGCATCCTGCTGTACGGCGGCGGCGACGACGGCCTCGGCGAGACGGCGCGCCTGCGGCTCGAGACCCTGCGCCGCACCGAGGACGGTTTCGAGATCGCCGAGGAGGATTTCCGCCTGCGCGGCGGCGGCGACCCGCTGGGTCTCAAACAGAGCGGCTTCCCGGCCTATCGCTTCGCCGACCCGATCCGCCATCGGTCCCTGCTCCTGGCGGCGGCCGACGACGCTCGTCTGGTGCTGGGTCGCGATCCCGACCTGACTTCCCCGCGCGGCGAGGCGGTGCAGGTGCTGGAGGCCCTGTTCGACTGGCGCAACGACCGGCCGGGCATCGACTAGGCCGGCTGTCGCGCCTGCCACACGGCCAGACGCGCCTGAACATCCGCTTCAATATCGCCGTAGAACAGATTGTAGGGACGGGATTTTCTGCGATCCGCCCAGCCGCCTGTCTCGCGGAAGGACTCCGTCTTCGGCTCCGTATGGCGCAGCAGGCCGCCGCGGCATTGGGTGGCGATCTCGCGGGCCATCAGGGCCGGACGGACGCCCCATTCCAGCCCCGTGGCGTTGGTCGCGCCCTGGTGCAGCCGGGCCTCGACCGGGGCCGTGTCGGTCGAGCCGGTGACCGGATTGACGCACAGGGCCGGGCGGTCGCCGAGATCGACCAGCCGCCCCCGCGCGTCCCAGACCAGGGCGCGTCGCAAGCGCCGGCGCCCGGCGCCGTCATTGTCCTCGCTGACCGGCGACCAGGCCACGATACAGCCGACCTGGTTCCGGCCGGCGCAGGCCGGAACCTCCGGCGACAGCCCGTCCGCGGCCACCACCACATCCATCAGATAGACCGCGACCAGCCGGGCCCGCAGCGCCGGATCGACCGCGATCCGCTCGCGCACCAGCCGTTCGACCAGATCTCCGCCCTGCTCCACCCCCGCCAGCACGATGGGCCCGTCGGGGTGGCGCGCGATCCAGGCGTCGAAGGCGGCGGCGATGTCGCGCCAGGCGAAGGCCCGGGCCTCGCGCGCGTCGTCGCGCAGCGTCAACCGGGTGTAGAGGCTGCTCTGGCGATAGCGCGGGGCGCTGATCCCGCCCGCCCGGGCGAACGGACCGGCGTAGTTGGGCAGCACCACCCGCTTCAGCCAGGCGTCGGCGTCGGGATCGCCGATCGGGCCGTTCCATTCACGCCCGCCGTCATAGGTGGTGGAATGCACGAAGAAGACCGCCGCCGGCCCCGAGTCCGGCCCGCGCGCGTCGCGCAGGGCCCAGGCCGCCGGCGCGCCATAGTCGGGCGCGGGCGGCGGCGTATAGGTCTGGAACGGCACCTGGGGATCCAGCCCGGCCTTCAGGATGTCGCCGCGCCACACCGCTGCCGCCGTGACCAGCAACAGCACCACCGCCAGGCCGGTCCAGCCGGCCCACTGGCGCAGGCTCATCCGGCCGCCGCTCATCGATACGGGTCCGACGTGGCCAGGAACGACTGGACATAGCGCCGGACGCCCTCTTCCAGCGGCGTCGACTGCCCCTGGAAGCCGGCTGCCCGGACCCGTTCCATCCGCGCCTCGGTGAAATACTGGTATTTGTCGCGGATGCTCTCGGGGGTGTCGACGTATTCGACGCGCGCCTCCTTGCCCGCCGCCGCAAAGGTTGCCTCGGCCAGATCAAGGAACGATCGCGCGCGGCCGGAGCCGGCGTTGAACACGCCCGAGACGCCCGGCGTGTCGAGCAGCCATTCGACGATGTCGACCACATCGTCGACGAAGACGAAGTCGCGCAGCTGGCCGCCGTCCGGATAGTTCGGATTGTGCGACCGGAACAGGGTCACCGGCTCGCCCGCCGCCACCTTCGGCCAGATCTGGGCGACGACCGACTTCATCCCGCCCTTGTGGTACTCGTTTGGCCCATAGACGTTGAAGAATTTCAGCCCCGCCCACTGGCTCGGCGACTGGCCGCGATCCGATTGACGCGCTGCATACTGATCGAACAGCATTTTCGAATATCCATAGGCGTTTAGCGGCTTAAGCGAAGCCAGCGCCTCAAGACTATCGTCATCCTCGAACCCGCTCTCGCCGTCGCCGTAGGTGGCCGCCGAGGAGGCGTAGACCAGCCGCGCGTCACGCAGGGCGCACCAGTCCCACAGGTCCCGCGACAGGCTGAAATTGGTGCGCAGGATCAGGTCCGCGTCCGGCTCCGTGGTCGAGGAAATCGCCCCCATATGCACCACTGCCTCGATGGACTCGGCGTGGCGCTCCAGTTGTTCGAACAGCTCCTCGGGCTGCCAGAAGTCGGCCACCGGATGTTTGGCGATGTTCTTCCACTTGCCCAGCGCCGCCTCTTCCAGCCGGTCGCAGACGATCACGTCGCGGCGATCCTCCGCGCACAGCCGGGCGACGATGTTGGAGCCGATGAAGCCCGCGCCGCCCGTGACCACGATCATGCGCCGGCTCATGCCCCCATCTCCTCTTTCGGGTCCTTCATCTTCTCGATCGTCTTCGTGGTCGAATAGCCGTCCTCGAAGGTGGCCAGCCGGACCTCCCCGCCCCAGCTCTCGACCAGGTCGCCGCCCACCACCCCCTCGCGGGTGTAGTCCGCCCCCTTGATCAGCACGTCGGGCCGCAGCCGCTCGATCAGGGCCAGCGGGGTCGGATCGTCAAAGGCGGTGACCCGGTCCACCGACTGCAGGCCGCCGATGACCACCGCCCGGCTGTCCAGATCATTGATCGGCCGCCCTTCGCCCTTCAGTCGGCGCACCGAGGCGTCGGTGTTCAGCGCCACCACCAGCCGGTCGCACCAGCCGCGCGCCTGGGCCAGATAGGCGACGTGGCCGCGGTGCAGGATGTCGAAACAGCCGTTGGTGAAGCCGACCTTCAGCCCCTGCCGCTTCCAGCCCTCGACCACATGCGCCAGCTCCTCCAGCGGCATAACCTTGGCGTGGGCGCCCGCGGCGTGCTGGCTCATCTCGGCGTCGATCAGTTCGGCGGGGCTGACCACTGCCGTGCCGGCCTTTCCGACCACCACGCCCGAGGCGAGGATGGCGAACTCCACGGCCGTCTCCAGCGCGGCGCCCGCGCCGAGCGCCAATCCCAGGGCCGCCAGGCCGGTGTCGCCGGCGCCGGAGACGTCGAACACCTCGCGCGCCCGGCCGGGGAAATGCTGCGCCGGCCCGCCGCGCCGCATCAGGGTCATGCCCTTGCCGGCGCGGGTGACGACGATGGCCTGGGCCGTAGTGGCGTGCAGCAGGGCCTTCAGCGCCGCCTCGACCTCGGCGTCGGTCTCGACCGGCATGCCCGTGGCCCCGGCCAGTTCGCTGGCGTTGGGCTTGATCAGATCCACCGCGCCATAACGGGCGAAGTCGCGTCCCTTGGGATCGACCACCACCGGCGCGCCGCTCTTTTCGGCCGCCGCCAGCGCCTGGCCGATCACCAGATCGCTGACCACGCCCTTTGCGTAATCTGACAGCAGATAGACAGAAGCATTTGTAAAGGCGTCTGTCTGATCGGCCAGAACGGCTTCCGCCTCCTGGTCGAGCCGCAGCAGCTGCTGGCCGGCGGCGACGAAGCGCGTCTTGACGATGGTGGCCACCCCGGCGCGGCGTTCGACCGCGTCCTCGACCCCCGGCTCGGCCGCGATCAGGGCCGCCAGCTCGTCGCCCGCGGTGTCGTGGCCGGCGACGGCGCCCAGACGGGCGATCCCGCCGAGGGCGGCGATATTGCGCGCCACATTGCCGACCCCGCCGGGCATGGCCGTGGTCCGCCGCTGCTGCAGCACCGGGATCGGGGCCTCGGGCGAGATGCGGCAGACCTCGCCATAGACATAGCGGTCCAGCATCAGGTCGCCGACGCAGGCGACCCTGACCCCGCGCACCCGCTCCAGCAGCGCCTGCAGTTCACCGAGATCGAGCGTGCGTTCAGCCATAACCTTGGCCTATCGGATTCAGGCGGCTTTCGCCATCCGCGCCTTGGTCAGGTCGTCATAGGCGATCAGGTCCGCGCACAGGGCCTCGAACTGGTCCAGCGGCACCATGTTCGGGCCGTCCGACGGGGCGTTGTCGGGGTCCTGGTGCGTCTCCATGAAGACGGCGTCCACGCCCACGGCCACGGCGGCGCGAGCCAGCACCGGCACGAACTCGCGCTGCCCGCCCGACGAGGTCCCCTGCCCGCCCGGCTGCTGCACGCTGTGCGTCGCGTCGAACACCACGGGACAGCCGATCTCGCGCAGGATCGGCAGCGATCGCATGTCCGAGACCAAGGTGTTGTAGCCGAAGCTGGCCCCGCGCTCGCAGGCCATGACGTTCGGATTGCCCGCCCCGACCACCTTGGCGATGACGTTCTTCATGTCCCAGGGGGCGAGGAACTGGCCCTTCTTGATATTGATCGCCTTGCCGGTCGCCGCGGCGGCCAGCAGCAGGTCTGTCTGGCGGCACAGGAAGGCCGGGATCTGCAGCACGTCCACGGCCTGGGCGGCGATGCGGCAGTGCTCTTCCGTATGCACGTCAGTCAGCACCGGCAGACCGGTCACTTCGCGGATCTCCGCGAAGATCGGCAGCGAGCCTTCCAGGCCGAACCCGCGCGCGGCGGTGGCCGAGGTCCGGTTGGCCTTGTCGAAACTGGTCTTGTAGATGACGCCGACGTTCAGCCGCTCGCCGATCTCCTTCAACGCATGGGCCATCTCCAGCGCATGCTGGCGGCTTTCCAGCTGGCAGGGGCCGGCGATGAAGACGATCCGCTGACCGCCGCCGATGCTGACGGGCCGCTTGAGGCCTTCCTTGATGTCGATGACGGCGTTGGGCTTGGACAAGGCGGATTTCCCGGATTTGCGGCTTGGCGACGCGCGGTTGATGCCGCACTCATGCGGCGATCAGGTGGCGTCGGACGGTGAGGTTCGCAAGCTATCACGGAGCCCGCACGCATGACCACCAAGGCCGAGGCCGCCCCCGTCATCCTGTGGTTCCGCCAGGATCTGCGTCTGGCCGACAATCCGGCCCTCGCCGCGGCGGTGGCGACCGGACAGCCCGTCCTCCCCGTCTTCATCCTCGACCAGGCCCCCGCCCTGCATCCGACGGGCGCGGCTTCCCTGTGGTGGCTCGACAAGTCGCTGCGCGTCCTCGACGCTGACCTTCGGTCCCACGGCTCCGGCCTGGTCCTGCGGCGCGGGGACAGCGAGGCCGAGCTGCGCCGCCTGATCGGCGAGACGGGCGCGGACGCCGTGTTCATGAACCGGCTGTTCGAACCGGCCGCCTTCGCCCGCGACGCCGACGTCGCCCATGGCCTCGAGGCCGAGGGCGTCGCCTGCAAGGGATGGAACGCCACGCTGCTGGCCCGGCCGGGCGCGGTGCTGAACGGCTCCGGCCAGCCCTACAAGGTCTTCACCCCCTTCCTGAAGGCCCTGCTGGCGGCCGCCGACGCCCCGCCGCGTCTCGCCCCGCCCGTCCGCCTTCCGCCTCCGCCCGGGACCGCCTCGGACGACATCGACGCCTGGGGTCTGCATCCTACCCGGCCGGACTGGTCCGGCGGCTTCGCCTGGACCCCGGGGGAGGCCGGGGCCGAAGCCGCCCTCGCTGGCTTCCTGGACCGGGGCATGAAATCCTACAGCCGCGGCCGCGACATCCCCGCCGAGCCGGCGACCAGCCGGCTGTCGCCGCACCTGCATTTCGGCGAGATCAGTCCCTGGCGCGCCGTCGAGGCCGCCCGCGACGCCGCCGCCGCGGGTCGGGTCCCCGCCGCCGAGGCCGAGAAATTCGTCGCCGAGATCGGCTGGCGCGAATTCTCGGCCCATCTGCTGCACGCCTTCCCGCAGATGGTCGATACCGCCTTCCGGCCCGAGTACGACGCCCTGCCCTGGCGCGACGATCCCGCCGGCCTCGCGGCCTGGCGGCGCGGCTGCACCGGCTATCCCGTGGTCGACGCCGGCATGCGCGAGCTCTGGGCGACCGGATACATGCACAATCGCGTGCGGATGATCGTCGCCTCCTTCCTCGTCAAACACCTGCTGATTGACTGGCGAAAGGGTGAGGCATGGTTCCGCGACACGCTCGTCGACGCCGATCTCGCGTCGAATGTGCAGAATTGGCAGTGGGTGGCTGGATCCGGCGCCGACGCCGCTCCGTACTTCCGCATCTTCAATCCGATCATCCAGGGACGGAAATTCGATGCAGACGGCCGTTATGTCCGCCGGTGGGTCCCGGAGCTCCGCGGAGTTCCCGACCGCTGGCTCCACGCCCCCTGGACGGCGCCGCCTGAAGTCCTGCGCGACGCCCGCGTCCGCCTCGGCGCCGACTACCCGCGCCCGATCGTCGACCACGACCTCGCCCGCCGGCGCGCCCTCGACGCCCTCGCGTCCGTCGTCGCCGCCCGCGTCGAAGGGGATTGACGGGCGGTCCGCCCATACCCAACCTCCCAAGCCATGACGTCGGTCACCGCCGAGCGCATCGAGACCGCCGCCCGCACGCCGCGCGGGTTCACGCTGCTGCTACGCCTTCTGGCCGCGAACTGGACCTTCGGCCGCCTCACGGTGCTCCTGCCCAATGGGGAAATCCACCAGCTGGAGGGGACCCAGCCCGGACCCGCCGCCGTCTTCGACATCAAGGACTATCGCTTCGCCCGCCGCGTGCTGGCCTCCGGCGATATCGGTTTCGCCGAGGGCTATATGGCCGGCGAATGGGACAGCCCGCAGCTGGCCGCCCTGCTGGAGTCCTTCGCCCACAACTATGACCACATCCGCCGGCTCGCCGACGGCAATCCGCTGATGCGGGCGATCAACTGGCTGTCGCACCGGATGAACCGCAACAGCCGGTCCGGCTCGAAGAAGAACATCCACGCCCACTACGACCTCGGCAACGCCTTCTACGCCGCCTGGTTGGACCCGACGATGACCTATTCGTCGGCCCGTTTCACCCGCGCCGGCATGGCGCTCGACGCGGCCCAGCGCGAGAAATACGCGGCCCTCGCCCGGTTGATGCAACTGGGCGCCGGCCAGTCGGTGCTCGAGATCGGCTGCGGCTGGGGCGGCTTCGCCGAGTTCGCGGCGAAGGAGGTCGGGGCCCGGGTCACCGGCATCACCATCTCCCGGGAACAGTACGACTTCGCCCGCCAGCGGATGTTCAACGCCGGCCTCGCCGAGCGCGCCGATATCCAGCTGATCGACTACCGCGACGTCCAGGGACGGTTCGACCGGGTCGCCTCCATCGAGATGTTCGAGGCCGTGGGCATCGAATACTGGCCGGCCTATTTCGGCAAGATCCACGATGTCCTCGAACCCGGCGGCGTGGCCGGGCTGCAGATCATCACCATCGAGAACGCCCTGTTCGGCGGCTACAACAAGCGCACCGACTTCATCCAGAAATACATCTTCCCCGGCGGCATGCTGCCCTCCGAGGAAAGCCTCAGACCAGTCATCGACCGGGCCGGCCTGGCATGGCGCGAGGTGGAGCGCTTCGGTCCGGACTATGCCGACACGCTGAAGCTCTGGGACGAGCGTTTCCAGGCGGCCTGGGGCGACATCCGCCGGATGGGCGGCTTTGATGAACGCTTCCGTCGCCTGTGGCGCTTCTACCTCGCCTATTGCGAGGCCGGGTTCCGCTCGGCGCGCACCGATGTGATCCAGCTGGCCCTGACCCGATCCTGACCCGGCGCGGGTCCGGTGATAGGGTCGGCGCATGACCTCTCCGCTGATCCAGACCGCCGACCTCGCCGCCCGCCTCGGCGAGCCCGGCCTGCGCCTGGTCGACGCCAGCTGGCATCTGGACGGGCGCGACGGACGGCCGGATTTCGAGGCGGCCCGCATTCCGGGCGCCGTCTTCTTCGACCTCGAGGCCAGCTCCGATCCGGACAGTCCCCTGCCCCATATGTTGCCGACGCCGGCCGTCTTCGCCGCGCGGATGGGCGGATTGGGGATCGCCGCCGATGACGGCGTCGTCGTCTATGACACCGTCGGCATCCGGTCCGCGGCGCGGGTCTGGTGGATGTTCCGGGCGATGGGCGCGCGCGACGTCCGCGTCCTCGACGGCGGCCTGCCGAAATGGCGGGCGGAGCAGCGACCGGTCGAGACCGGGCCCGCGTCTCCGCCAGCGACCGCCACCTTCACGCCTTCGCTGCAGCCCGGTCTGCTGGCAGACATCGACGCCGTCCGCGCCGCGCTCAAGACCGGAGAACAGGTGCTGGACGCCCGCGCCGCCGACCGTTTCGAGGGCCGCGCGCCCGAGCCCCGCGCCGGCCTGCGCTGCGGCCACATGCCCGGCGCCCTCAACCTGCCCTTCCCGGAAATCCTCAATCCCGACGGCACGATGAAGCGCGGCGCCGATCTCGAATCAGCCTTCCGCGCGGCGGGCGTCGACCTCGACCGTCCGGTCGTGACCAGCTGCGGCTCGGGCGTCACCGCCGCCATCCTCAGCCTCGGTCTCGCCGTCCTCGGCAAGCCGTCCCGCTTGTACGACGGCAGCTGGGCCGAGTGGGGCGGGCGGGCGGACACCGAAGTGGTCTCCGGCCCGCCCGTCTGAGCCTCAGTGCGCCGGCGCGACGTCCGGCAGCTTCAGATCCTCCGGCACGATGTCGTCGCTCTCGCCGCGCGACACCACCGTCGCCGCCACCAGGTCGCCCGTGACGTTCAGGGTGGTGCGGCACATGTCGAGGAAGCGGTCGACGCCGAGGATCAGGCCGATGCCCTCGGCCGGCACCCCGACCATGGTCAGGATCAGGGCGATCACCGGCAGCGAGCCGGCGGGCACGCCCGCGGTGCCGATGCCGCCGAGGATGCAGACCAGCATGACCACCAGCTGCTGCTGGATATTGAGGTCGACGCCGAAGAACTGGGCCAGGAACAGGACCGTCACCCCCTCGAACAGGGCGGTGCCGTTCTGGTTGGCCGTGGCGCCGACCGTCAGCACGAAGCGCGAGATGCGGCGCGGCAGCATCAGCTTCTCTTCCGCCGCCTTGATGGCGATCGGCAGGGTGGCGTTGGATGAGGCGGTCGAGAAGGCCACCACGAAGGGCTCGCGGACTCCATTGGCGAACTTCAGCGGGTTCATGCCGCCGAAGATCCAGACCAGCAGCGGATAGACGATGAACATGTGGATCGCCATCGCGCCCACCGCCACGCCCGCATAGGCGCCCAGACGGATCAGCAGGTCCCAGCCGAACACCGCCGAGAGGTTGAACATCAGGGCCGCGATCGCGATCGGGGCCAGTTTGATGACCAGGTTGATGAGCTTCATCATGACCTCGAACAGCCCCTGCAGCGTGTGTTGCAGGGCGTCCGTGGCCGGCGACTTGGCCATGACCATGCCGATGCCGAAGATCAGGGCGAAGATCATCACCGGCAGGATCTGGTTCTCCGCCGCCGCGGTGACGACGTTGGACGGGATCATGTCGAGGAAGAACTTTCCGGCCTCGATGCTCTTCGGCGCATTGCCGACGATGGCCGAGGCGCCCTCGGCCCCCTGGGCCAGCAGCTGCTGCGCCAGCACCGGATCGACGCCGTCGCCGGGCCGGAACCAGTTGACCATGCCCAGGCCGATGCCGACCGCGATGGCTGACACCATCACGGTGAAGATCAGGGTCTTGAAGCCGACCCGGCCCAGCGACTTGAGATCGCCCATCTCGGCGACGCCGACCGCCAGGGCCGCGAACAGCAGGGGCAGAACCAGCATGAACAGCAGGCGCAGGAAAATCTGGCCGACCGACTGGATGATGTCCATCACCCAGGGCAGGACCTCCAGCCCCATCAGGTTGACGTACAATCCTCCGCCCATACCGACGGCGAAGCCGACCAGCATCCACAGATAGAGCGGAATCCCGCCGCGTTTCCTGGTTTCCATCGTTCCCCCTGGCGCCTGTCCCGGCGTCCTATCGAATCGGCAGGGCGTAGATCAGTCCGCCCGGACGTGCGTTCCATTGTGCGTTAAGCCCGCGGGCCAGGTCGAGCGGGGAATCCGCGCCGACGTTCCGCGAGAAGATCTCGCCGTAGTTTCCCTCGGCCTCGATGGCCGCCTTCGCCCAGTCCTTGCGCAGGCCCAGCATCGGCCCGACCTCGCCCTCGGCGCCCAGCAGGCGGCGCACCGCGGGATCGCGCGACTCCTCGGCCATCCGGCCGGCGTTGTCGCGGGTCACGCCCATTTCCTCGGCCAGGATCAGGGCGTTCAGGGTCCAGCGCACGATCGAGGTCCAGGCCTCGTCGTCGCGTTTGACCGCCGGCCCCAGCGGCTCCTTGGAGATCACATCGGGCAGGATGGCGTGCTGTTCGGGATTGGCCAGGGTGGTCCGCGCCGCCGCCAGGGCCGAGATATCGGCGCTCAGGGCGTCGCAGTCCTCGCGGGCGTAGGCGGCCCTTGCGGCCTCCTCATTGGCCGCCACCACCGGCGTGTATTCCAGTCCGCGGGCGCGGAACCAGTCGGCGACGTTCAGCTCCGAGGTCGAGGCGCGCTGCACGCACACCCGGGCCCCATTCAACTCGGCCGCGGTCGCCAGGTCCAGCGACCGGCGCACCAGGAAGCCCTGGCCGTCATAATAGTTGACCCCGGCGAACCGCACCCCTTCGGTAGCCTCCCGCGTCAGGGTCCAGGAAGTCGACCGCCACAGCACGTCGACCCGGCCGCTGCGCAGGGCCTCGAATCTCTGGCTGCCGGTCAGGGGCACGAAGCGCACCCGGGTCTCGTCGCCCAGCACCGCCGCCGCCAGGGCGCGGCAGAAGTCGACGTCGAAGCCGCGCCATTCGCCGCGGTTGTCCGTATAGGCGAAGCCGACCAGCCCCTCATGCACGCCGCAGTTCAGCCGGCCGCGCCGCTTGACGGCCGCCAGGGTCGGGCTGGCGAATTCCGGGGCGGCGGTCTGGGTCTGGGCGGCTTGGGCCGGGCCTGAGTCGGGGTCGGCCCGGGGTTCGCCGCGCCCGCAGGCGGAGACGGCGAGCGCCATCGACACCGCCAGGGCGGCGCAGGTCGCCGTCCGTCGCCTAACCGTCCTTGCCCGCATCCGCGCCTCGCCGAAATTCGTCAGACCTTGCGCCCCGCCTGCTTTAGAGGCCTTTGGACGCTGAACCGCAACCCTCAGTTCCGGCCTCCATGACCGATCCGACCGACCGCACCCGCCTGATCGCCTCCGCCACCCGCCGCGGTCGGGGCCGCCGTCCGGTCGCCCCGCCGGTAGAGCGCGCCTCCACCCTGCTCAATGACGCGCCCGGGGCCATGCGCGACGAAAGCCAGGGTCCGGTCTACGGGATCGAGGACCTCTCGGCCGCGCGCGAACTCCGCACCCTGCTGGCCGGCCTCGAGGGGGCCGCCGACGCCTGGCTGGTCCCGTCCGGCCTCGCCGCCGTCACCGTCCCCCTGACCGCTCTGCTGCGTCCCGGCGACGAGGTCCTGACCACCGACGCCCTGTACGGGCCCAGCCGCCGCTTCCTCCGCCGCCACATGGGCGCGCGGGGGGTCACGACCGCTTTTCACGCCGCCGCCGCCACGACCGGCGACATCGTCGCGGCCCTGACCGACCGCACCCGGGTGCTGCTGATCGAATCGCCGGCCTCGCTGACCTTCGAGATGCTGGACGTCCCCGCCCTCGCCGCCGCCTGCCGGGCGCGCGGCGTCCGCACCGTGATGGACAATACCTGGGGGGCGGGCCTCGCCTTCCGGCCGCTGGCGCATGGCGTCGACGTCAGCGTCCAGGCGGTGACCAAATATGTCGCCGGCCACTCCGACCTGCTCATGGGCTCCATCGCCGTCTCCGACCCGGTGGTCGGCCGGCCCATCGCCGAGACCCTGGAAGACCTCGGCTGGCGCGTCGCCCCCGACGACGCCTGGCTGGCCCTGCGCGGCCTGCGCACCCTGCCGCTGCGCTATCGCGAACAGGCGCGCTCGGCCCGGATCGTGGCCGAATGGCTTGGCGCCCGGCCCGAGGTGGCGACGGTCGTCTACCCCGCCCTGCCCGGCTCGCCGGGACACGAGCTGTGGACCCGCGACTACGACGGCGCGGCCTCGATCTTCGGCCTCGTCATGAACGGCGGCGACGAGGCCGCGGCCCATGCCCTGATGTCGGCGCTGGCCCTGTTCGGCCTCGGCTATTCCTGGGGCGGGTTCGAAAGCCTGATCACCCACGAAACCGGCCAGCTGGCGGGCCGGAATTCCCCGCCCGTGCTGGCCGGCGAACTGCTTCGCCTGCATGTCGGGCTTGAGGATCCCGCCGACCTGATCGCCGATCTCGAACGCGGCCTCGCCGCCTGGCGCGCCGCCCTCAGCTGAGCCTGGCCCGGGCGGCCTTGAGCTTCGCCTTCACGGCCTCCCGATCCCGGTCCTGCCGCTTCGCCAGATCCTCCGCCTCCCGATCCAGCGCCTCGCGCCGGGCGTCGAGGGCGGCCGTCTCCTCGCCCTGCGCCGCGTCCAGACCGGCCAGTTCAGCCTCCAGGGCCGCGACCCGGGCCCTGTCCTTCGCGCCCGCCCCGGCCTTCTTCTTCGGCGCCTTCGTCCGCTCGACCTTGCCGACATCCACCGACAGGCCGCGCTTGATCAGCTCGCCCGGCGCCGCCAGGGCCGCAGCGTGGTCCGGCCCCGCCCTGATCTCCTCCGCCATCCCGTCCCTGAACAGGTCGCGGGTCATGCCCCAGGCCGCGAGGGCCTTGGCGCGCGAGGACGCCGCCACCGTCCAGGCGTGGAAACCGTCCGAATAGCGAAAGACCTTGAGGGCGCGCGGCATCCGCCCTCAACGGCTGGCGGCGGCGGCGGTTCTAGCCGGCGTCCGGGCGCGCGGAGCCGCCGGCGGGCAACCGCGTCACGACCCATCCTCCCAGCAGCGGGGCGGCGACGGCCGCGATCTGCATCCACAGCGGGTGCGGGATCATTATCACATTGGCCAGGCCGCCGATCGCGATCAGGCCGGCGATGACCCATCCGCCCCATTCGGTCCGCGACAGGCGCCGGGCCAGCCAGCCGCCGGCGACCGCCGAGACGAACCAGCCGAACGCCACCCAGGCCTTGGCCGCCAGCGGCGCCGCGGCCACCATCCGTTTGACGTCTTCCGGATCGGCCGGATCGAGGCCGGCCGGCGGCGGGAAGGCCACATAGCTGACCATCTCCAGCGCCATCATGACCACGAAGGCCAGCGCCACGCCGGCCAGGATTCCCAGGAAAATTCGAAGCATCGCGCGTCCCCTCCAGTCCTTCTCGGAGGACTGTAGCAAGTCGACGCGGGATCTTCCCGGAATTCCGCCCTCCCGGCCGTGGCGCGCCCAGCAGGACTCGAACCTGCAACCGTCCGCTTAGAAGGCGGGTGCTCTATCCGGTTGAGCTATGGGCGCCCGATGGTCGCAGCGAGCGTTAGCCGCCCTGTACCCGCGGCTCAAGCAGCGAGCCGCCGCGCGGCGAGCGGTAGCCGCACCCGGCTTAATGCGTCCAGGGCTGCTTGCGGCCGGTGGCGAAATTGTCGGCATAGGCCTTGAGGATCACCGGCGGGTCCTGCGGCGCGTGCAGGCGGAACGGGATGCCGTGCCGCTCGGCGTATGCCACCGCCTCCTCGGCCGAATCGAAGCTCAGCCGCACCTGGCCGTTCATGTCGCTGGAGCTGGTCCAGCCCATCAGCGGGTCGATGGTGCGCGCCGAGGCCGGCTCGAACTCCAGCCGCCAGCCTCTGGACGAGGCCTTGCCGGACTGCATGGCGGTCTTGGCGGGGCGATAGATGCGGGCGAGCATGACCAATCCTCGTGACGACGGCGGGCGGGCCCGCGCCGCGCCCAGATACCGCGTGGCCGGCGCCGGGTCCAGCTCCCCCGCTTGGCCTCGGCCGGCGTCCGGCCTATGGAGCGGCGCCACTACGAGAGCGAGTTCCCATGAGTAAGCACCGCAGCCGCACCCTCGGCGAGCGCACCCTGGCGCCCGAGACCCTGATGATGGGCTTCGGCTATGATCCGACCCTGTCTGAAGGCTCGATCAAGGCCCCGATCTTCCAGACCTCGACCTTCGTCTTCAAGTCCGCCGAGGACGGCAAGCGGTTCTTCGAAGTCGCCTACGGCCTGCGTCAGAAGGAGCCCGAAGAGGCCCTCGGCCTGATCTATTCGCGGATCAACAACCCCAACCTCGAGATCCTCGAGGACCGGCTGGCCGTCTGGGACGCCGCCGACAAGGCCCTGGTCTTCTCCAGCGGCATGGCCGCCATCTCGACCACCATGATGGCCCTCAGCCGCCCCGGCGACGTGATCGTCTATACCGCCCCGGCCTATGGCGGCACCGAATACCTGTTCGACCGCATCCTGCCGCGGATGGGCGTCCGCACCGTCAGCGTCGCCGACTGCGACGGCGGCGAGGCCCTGGCGGCGGCGATCCGCTCGGCCTCCGCCGAGGCCGCGGCGAACGGCGGCCGGCTGGCGGCCGTCTATGTCGAGACCCCCGCCAATCCCACCAACCAGCTGATCGACCTCCAGGCCGCCGCCGCCTGCATCCGCGACCTGGGCCTGGCCGAGCCGCCCCTGCTGGTGGTCGACAACACCTTCCTCGGCCCCCTCTGGCAGAAGCCCCTGCAGCACGGCGCCGACCTGGTCCTCTACTCCCTGACCAAATACGTCGGCGGCCATTCGGACCTGATCGCCGGCGCCTGTCTGGGCCGCGCGGACCTGATGGCCCGGGTCGGCGAGATGCGCACCATCTGCGGCACCATCACCGACCCCCACACCGCCTGGCTGCTCATGCGCAGCCTCGAGACCCTCCACATCCGCATGGAGCGCTCCCAGGCCAACGCCCGGACCCTGGTCAGCCGCCTGCGCGGCCATCCGAAGATCGAGGCCGTCCTCGACGCCGGCGGCGCCGAGGCCTCAGCCAGCCAGCAGGCCCTGTTCGCGCGCCAGTGTAGCGGCGCCGGTTCGACCTTCTCCCTGCGCCTCAAGGGCGGCGAGGCCGAGGCCTTCCGCATGCTCAACGCCCTGCAGCTGTTCAAGCTGGCGGTCAGCCTCGGCGGCACCGAGAGCCTGGTCTCCCACCCGTCCAGCACCACCCATTCCGACTACAGCCCCGAGGCCAAGGCCCGCTGCGGCATCGGCGACAACCTCGTGCGGCTGTCGGTCGGGATCGAGAACGCCGACGACCTGTACGCGGACCTGGAGCGGGCCCTGGCCGCGGTGTGACCCTCGACGAATTGCGTTGACGCAAGGCTCCCGGACCAGATCAGCTGTACGTTGCCGGACGGTCCCCCGGGACCGCCGCCCGGTTCCCTGAAGGATCGCCGATGACCACCACCCTCTCCCCCGCCGGCGCCCACCGGCCCTACAGTCGGCTGTCCATCAGCCTCCACTGGCTGATGCTGGTCCTGCTGGCGGCCGTCTTCGCCTGCATCGAGCTGCGGGAATACTATCCGCGCGGCAGCGCCATGCGGGATGGCCTGAAGGCGTGGCATTTCATGCTCGGCCTGTCGGTCTTCCTCCTCGTGGGGGTGCGGCTGATCGCCCGCCGGGGAACCTCGTGGCTCCCGCCCGAGCCCGGCTGGACCCGCTGGCCGGCGGCGGCCGTGCACCTGGTCCTGTACGCCGGGATGATCGGCCTGCCCCTGCTCGGCTGGCTGGTGCTCAGCGCCGACGGCAAGCCCATCCCCTTCTTCGGCCTCAACCTTCCGGCCCTCATCGCGCCGGATCCCGAGCTCGCCGAACGGCTCGAGGATCTGCACAAGACCATCGGCAGCGCCGGCTACTGGCTGATCGGCCTGCACGCCGCCGCGGCCCTGTTCCATCATTTCCTCCTTCGCGACGGAACGCTTCGGCGTATGCTGCCCGGCCGGCGCTGACCGGGGGAAATCGCCATGAGCCGTCTTGAACGCCATCCCGAGCGCCATCTGGTCGCGCGCATCGGCTGGCTGCGCGCCGCCGTCCTTGGCGCCAACGACGGACTCGTCTCCACCGCCAGCCTGGTCGTCGGCGTGGCCGCGGCCGAGGCCTCGCGCGGCGGCATCCTCATCGCCGGCGTGGCGGGACTGGTGGCCGGCGCCATGTCGATGGCGGCGGGCGAATATGTCTCGGTCAGCTCCCAGTCCGACACCGAAAAGGCCGACCTCGCCCGCGAGACCGCCGAGCTGGCCGCCGACCCCGAGGCCGAGCTCAACGAACTGGCCGCCATCTACGCCGCCCGCGGCGTCGACCCGGCCCTGTCGCGACAGGTGGCCGAACAGCTGATGAGCGCGGACGCCCTGGGCGCCCATGCGCGCGACGAGCTGGGCATCTCGGACTTCACCACCGCCCGGCCCGTCCAGGCCGCCCTGACCTCGGCCCTCACCTTCGCGCTGGGCGCGGCCCCGCCGCTGGTCGTGGTGCTGCTGGCGCCGCTGTCCGGACTGATGATCTGGGTCAGCGCCGTCGCCCTCGCCGGCCTGATGGGCCTCGGCGCCCTCGGCGCGGCGGCGGGCGGCGCAAACGTGCCCCGCTCGGTGCTTCGCGTCGCCTTCTGGGGCGTCATCGCCATGGCCGCCACCGCCGGCATCGGCCGGCTGTTCGGGACGGTCGTCTAGGGGAAAATTGGTCGGAGTGAGAGGATTCGAACCTCCGACCCTCTGGTCCCAAACCAGATGCGCTACCAGGCTGCGCTACACTCCGGCGGCGGGATTTCGCACACTCGCCGCCGCACCGCAACGCGCGGAGTGACTATTCGGCGAAGAAGGGGTGGCTGACCCGGTCGCCGGCCCGGGCGCCGATCTCGTCGGCGCGTCCGGCGCGCAGCTCCAGCACGCCGCTCGCCGGTCCGTTCGAGGGAATCACCGCGTCCGACATCGGCGTGGCGTTCTTCGCGATCGAGACGATCCGGCCGCGCGGGTCGATATAGATTATGTCCAGCGAACTGGGCGTGTTGCGCATCCAGAAGCCGCGCTCGGCGACATCCGGGAATTCGAACAGCATGCCGCGGTCGTCGGCCAGGGGCTCACGCTCCATCAGGCCGCGCTGGCGCTCCATGTCGTCATCGGCGATCTCGACCATGAACCGGTGCTCGCCGCTGGCGGTGGTGATGGTCAGCGGCTCGAGCGGATCGCCCTTGGCGTCGCGCGGCGCGCCGGCTCCGGCGCAGGCCGCCAGCAGCACCAGGCCGGACAGGGCCGCCAGAAGTCCACCACGGTTCATCATCGCCGATCCATCCTCACTGGGACGGATGTTTCATCCGCCCGGTCTGATTTCCGCGACCACCAGCCCCTTG
This sequence comes from Brevundimonas sp., assembly GCA_004296955.1. Taxonomy (GTDB): domain Bacteria; phylum Pseudomonadota; class Alphaproteobacteria; order Caulobacterales; family Caulobacteraceae; genus Brevundimonas. The sequence continues at coordinate 1,040 of SCVB01000108.1, read as the reverse complement.
GGGCCTTCGGCGAATCGCACCGAGACCGTCTCGCCGGGCAGCAGGTCATCCAGCCCGCAACGGCGCAACGTCTCGACATGGACGAAGATATCCCCCGGCTCGCCGTCGCGCACCACGAATCCGTAGCCCTTGGTGCGATTGAACCATTTGACGACGGCGGCCTCCATCGGCGCGCCCGGAATCATGCCGTCGGGCGCCGTCGCCGACTGCGCCGTCTGGCGCAGGCCCTCATAGCCCATGCGCCGGGGGGCCGCGGCCAGTTCAGGATCGCCCTCGCCGATGTCGTGGACGGCCGTGACCTGCCAGCCCTTGGGCCGGCGGGCGCATTCGCAGCTGATCGGCGCGCCTTCCGGCGCCTCGTCCCGTCCGGCGTCGCGCAGGCTGGAGATGTGCAGAAGCACATCCTTCATGTCGGTCAGGGTCGGGTCGTCCGGCACGATGAAGCCGTACCCCTTGCCGGGATCGAACCATTTCACCCGCCCGGCGATGCGTACCGTCGCGACTGTCTCAACGCCCTCGTAGTCCGACACAGCCTTCCCCCTGTCCGCAAACGGTGCGGACGGCGCTTATTTAACACGGTTCTGTGAACGCCGGAAAAGCGAAAAATGCCGGTTTTGCCGCAAAAGACGAGGGAATCCGCTCGGAGGCCGACTGCGCCTCGGTCCGGCAGCAGACGAATCTTCCGAACCAGGTCGATCTGACGGAACGGCTGGGCGATCAATTCCAGTTCCGGACATATATCAGCGGGATTCCGAACCCGGTCCACCGGGCCGGATGTCGGCAGAGCCGGCCTCCCGGGCTGCAGCCGCGTGACCGTCCGCAGCCAGCCCGGCGCCGTCCGGGCTCCGGTCGCTGCAACGCAACGCGCCGGCGCCCGAAAGGCCCGGCCTCGTCAGAAATCCACACTGTGGGGGAGAGGCTCCGCGCTGGCAGTCCCTAGGGGAGTCGAACCCCTCTTTTCAGGTTGAAAACCTGACGTCCTAACCGATAGACGAAGGGACCGCTGCGCGGAGAGCGGGCGATATAGCCGCCGATTCCGG
>SCVB01000107.1 GCA_004296955.1 Brevundimonas sp. | reverse complement strand
CGCCGGCCTCGCCGCCGACGGGATGAAGCCGGTCTGCGCCATCTATTCGACCTTCCTCCAGCGCGGCTACGACCAGGTCGTCCACGACGTCGCCATCCAGAAGCTGCCGGTGCGCTTCGCCATGGACCGGGCCGGTCTGGTCGGGGCCGACGGGGCCACCCACGCGGGCAGTTTCGACATCGGCTTCATGGGCGCCCTGCCGGGCATGGTGCTGATGGCTGCCGCCGACGAGGCCGACCTCGCCGCCATGATCGCCACCAGCCTTGAGATCGACGACCGGCCCTCGGCCTTCCGCTATCCGCGCGGCGACGGCGTCGGGGTCGAAATCCCCGAACTGGCCGCCCCGCTGGAGATCGGCAAGGGCCGCGTCGTCCGCGAGGGCACGACCGTCGCCATCCTGTCGCTCGGCACCCGGCTGCAGGAATCGCTCAAGGCCGCCGACGTGCTCGCCGCCCGCGGCGTCTCGGCCACGGTCGCCGACGCCCGATTCGCCAAGCCGCTGGACGCCGACCTGATCCTGCGCCTGGCCCGCGAGCACGAATGTCTGATCACGGTGGAGGAGGGGGCCATGGGCGGCTTCGGCGCCTTCGTGCTCCAGCTGCTGGCCGAGAAGGGCGCGCTCGACGCCGGGCTCAAGATCCGCACCCTGCATTTGCCCGACGTCTTCCAGGACCAGGACAATCCGGTCGCCATGTACGCCACGGCGGGCCTCAACGCCGACCACATCGCCGCCGCCGCCCTGCAGGCGCTGGGCGTGGAGGCGACGCGGGCCGTCCGGGCCTGAAACAGTGTCTTCTCGCCCCGTATAATCCCGCCCCTCCGGGACCCCGATCGAGCCGTTTCGACCCCTGTCATGAGCCGTTCCGGGTCCCGTCCGACCGGGCGCGTCCGCTTTTGACGCAGGCGCGTGGTTGATGGTCCTGTCCCCACGGGACGGGGTCTTTGACAAGCAAACACCCAATGCCGGACCCGCCGCAGGGCCGGCTTCACGCCGCACCGCGCCTGGCGTCGGAAATTCTGGACGGCGCCGACAATTTTCCGGCGGCAGGCGTGTCTTCCCGACCCTTGAGCAGGCCGTACCGGAAGCCGGACGCAACCTCGGGCGCCGCCCCCCGTTGTCTGCAGGGGCTGCCGGGAGATTGTCATGAATACCGCCATCGCCGCCGCCGCCGCCGCCGTCGCCCTGGGCCTCAGCGTCGCCCCATCCGCGTTTGCCCAGGACGCGCCCGCCGCGGAGCCGGCCCGAGCGCCGGCCGTCATTCAGCCCGCCGACACCTCCCTGACCTGCGCCGCCATGGCGGACGAGGCGGCCCAACTCAGCGCGACCATGGGCGGCGAGCCCGACGGCGGCCTGTTCAGCCGGCTGGGCGGCGTCGCCCGGGCCGGAGCCGCCATGGTGATTCCCGGCGCCGGACTGGCCATGGCGGGCGCCGACGCCCTGACCGCCCCCGAACGCGAGCGCAAGGAAGCCGAGGCCGCTGCAGTCCGACACCGCTGGTACTACCTCAACGGCCTGTATGCCGGGCGGGACTGCATGAACGCCCCCGCCGCGCCGCCCGCTGCGGCGGCCCCCGCCGCCCCGGCATCGGCGCCGGTCATTCCCGGCGGTTAGGGCCGTTCGGTTTTTCCAGCCGATACAACGCCTTAACAGAATGTCGCACCGCCTTGACCTGCGGGGGTCGCCCCTATAGGTTCCGCGCCGAATTCAGACCCTCCTCGACGCCCGTCTTTCGACGTCAGCGGAGAGGCGCTGAGGCCCCTATGTCCCTTCCTCCGGAATCGCGCGAAGAGGCGATCAAACGCCTTGCCGACAGCGCATCCGCGATGGAGGCGCGCCAGGCGCGCGACGTCTCTCACGAGGCGGCGGGCCAGGCGGCGGCGGGGCAGGCCTGGCGCATCATCGCCGACCTGTTCGGCGGCGTGTTCGTCGGTCTGGCGATCGGGTTCATTGTGGACCGGTTCGCACATACCGGCCCCTGGGGTCTGATCGGCGGCGTCCTTCTGGGCTTCGCTGTTTCGGTGTTCATGGCCTGGCAGACGGCGCAACGCCTGATGGCCCAGGCGAAAGCGAGCGGAGTGGAGCCGAAGTCGGTTCCCTTCGACGAAGACGAAGAAGTTTAGGGACCAAGGGCTCGATGGCCGATCCGCTACACCAGTTCCAGATCCAGAAGCTCGTCGACCTGCCCGACGTGACCCTGCCCGTGCTCGGTTACCAGGACCTCGCCTTCACCAACTCCCACCTCGCCATGACCGTGGCCTTCGGCATGGTGGTGCTGTTCCTGACCCTGGTGACCTCGGGCGCCAAGGTCGTGCCGGGCCGCACCCAGGCCGCGGGCGAGACCCTGTTCGGCATGATCGACGGCCTCGTCGATTCGATCATCGGCCACGACGGCCGCAAGCTGTTCCCCTTCGTCTTCACGATCTTCACCTTCATCCTGGCGATGAATTTCCTGGGGCTGTTCCTCAGCTTCACCGCCACCTCGCAGATCGCCGTGACCGCCACGTTCGGCGTCATCACCATCCTGATGGTTCTGGCCATCGGCTTCGGCAAGCACGGCCTCGGCTTCTTCAAGCTGTTCGTTCCGTCCGGCGTGCCGTGGGTGATCCTGCCGTTCGTGGTGATCATCGAGTTCGTCTCCTTCCTCCTGCGCCCCGTCACCCTGACGCTTCGTCTGTTCGGCAACATGATGGGCGGCCACGTCGCCCTGAAGGTGTTCGCGGGCTTCGCCGTCATCGCCGTGGGCGGGGCCATCGGCTGGCTCGGCGTGCCGGTCTTCATCCTGTCGCTGGGCATGACCGTCGGTCTGACCGCGCTGGAGTTCCTCGTGGCCTTCCTGCAGGCCTTCGTCTTCGCCGTTCTGACCACGATCTATCTCAACGACGTGGTCAACCTGGGCCATGGCCACTAGGCCGCGGACCAGTTCCCTCTCCAACCAACCCACTCAAAACAGGACTTAAGACCATGGAAGCAGAAGCCGCCAAGCTCATCGGCGCCGGCCTCGCAATGACCGGCATGATCGGCGCCGGCATCGGCGTCGGCAACATCTTCGGCTCGTTCCTGACGGGCGCCCTGCGCAACCCGTCGGCCGCCGCCTCGCAAATCGGCAACCTGTTCGTGGGCGCGGCTCTGGCCGAAGCTCTGGGCATCCTGTCGTTCGTGCTCGGCATCCTGCTGTACTCGGCCTGATACCGTCCCTTCGGCTGCGGCGCGGATCTGCCCTGTGCAGGATCGCGCCGCCGCCGGCTGACGTATCGACCGTAGCTCAACGACCAGGCGACAGATGACCCTCAACGCTCAACCCGTCCTGCCCGAAGGCGCGACCGCTCCGGTCGCGATCGAGGACACGCACGCCACGACCGAAGCCGCCCACGGCGGCGAGCACGAGTCCGGCGGCCTGCCGCAGTTCGAGTTCCAGCACTGGCTGGGCCAGATCGTCTATCTGATCTTCCTGTTCGCCGTTCTGTATTTCCTGATCGCCAAGGTCTTCGCCCCGCGCATGCGCCGGGTGTTCGACGAGCGCGAGCAGACCATCAACACCGCCATCGCCACCGCCCGTCAGGTCCAGGCCGAGGCCGCCGGCCAGGCCGAGGCCGCCAAGGCCGAGGTCGAAGCCGCCCGCGCCTCGTCGCGCGCCACGGCCGCCGCCGCCAAGGCGCGCGTCACCGAGGAAGCCAACACCCGCGCCGCCGCCGAAGAGGCCGTGGTCAACGCCCGCATCGCCGAGGCCGAGACCGCCATCGGCAAGACCCGCGACGCCGCCATGGCCAATGTCGGCGCCATCGCCACGGACACCGCCGCCGCCATCGTCGACCGCCTGACCGGCAAGGCCCCGACCGCCGCCGAGGCCGCCGCCGCCGTCAAGGGAGCCGCCTGACATGAACATGTTCTTCGAAGAGGGCTTCTTCGGCCTGGAGAGCGCCGAGCTGTGGGTGGGCGTCGGCCTGGTCATCTTCCTCGGCATCTGCCTGTTCGTGGGCGCCTTCAAACTGGTCGGCGCCCAGCTCGACGCCAAGGGCGCCAAGATCCAGGCTGACCTCGACGAGGCCGCCCGCCTGCGCGCCGAGGCCGAGGCCCTGCTGGCCCAGATCCGCACCGAAAAGGCCGAGGCCGAGGCCCAGGCCGCCGAGATGCTCGCCGCCGCCGAGGCCGACGCCCGCCTGATGGAAGTCGAGGCCAAGGCCAAGCTGGAAGAGACCCTGGCCCGCCGTCAGGCCCTTGCCGAACGCCGCATCGCCCAGGCCGAGGCCCAGGCCACGGCCGAGGTCAAGACGGCCGCCGCCGACCTCGCCGCCCGCGCCGCGGAGCAGATTCTGGCCGCCCGTCTGGCCGGCCAGACGTCCGACCCCCTGCTCGACGCCGCCATCTCCCAGATCGGCGCGCGCCTCAACTAGGCCGAGCGACGACAGAAAACGGATCGGGCCCCGGCGTTTCGCACGGGGCCCTTTTTCGTCAGTGCGCCGTGGCGCCGCCGACCGGCGCATGGACGCGCCTGTCACGCTCCACCAGCCGACCGTAAACGCTGCCCAGGACGATGCCGTAGACGGCGTGGGTGGCGATCATCCAAGCCAGGGTGCCGAACCCGGCTCCCATGAAGAAGATGCCCACCGGCCGGCCGCCCAGAAGGCCGACGGCCGGGGCGACCGTCAGTCCCATGACGACGAAGGCCCCGACGGCGAACAGAATGCCCTTGGACTCGGGCGTGTCCGTCGGCAGCCGGGGACACAGGACCCCGAAGAGCGGGCCCAGCACAACAGTCCCGACGAGGACGTGTGCGATCCAGCCCACCGCCATCACGTCGGGCGTCTGCAACATGACAGAAAGCAGTCGGGGGAAACTGACCGCCCAAGGACCGAAATACAGATTGGCGGCCTCGAGCGCCGATACCGCGAGTGTCGCGGCCAGGCCGGCGATCAGACCCTTTTGTACGCGTGACATCATGACCGTAGCGCCTCCCAAACGCTTGTTGTGGCTCAGACTACGCAGGGAGAAGCATACGCCTGCTGGGGCAGGCGGCGTTCACTTTGCCGTGCTTCGCAGGTGCGGGAAGCGGCGGTCTATTCGGCGGCGATGTTGGAGCCTTCCGGGGCCGTCCAGCGCAGCACCGGCGAGCGGGCCGCACGGGTCTCGTCCAGACGTTTCATCGGCGCATGGAAGGGCGCGCCCTTGAACCGGTCGACGTCCCCGGCCTTGGCCGCCTCCGCCAGCGCCCGCATGGCGTGGATGAAGCGATCCAGCTCCTGCTTCGACTCCGTCTCGGTCGGCTCGATCAGCATGGCCCCGTGGACGACCAGCGGGAAATACATGGTCATCGGGTGGAAGCCCTCGTCGATCATCGCCTTGGCGAAGTCGAGCGTGGTCACCTCCGTGCCCTTCAGCCATTCGTCGTCGAACAGGGCCTCGTGCATGCACGGGCCGTCGGGGAAGGCCGCGCTCATCAGGTCCGACAGGCGGGCCTTGATGTAGTTGGCGTTCAGCACCGCGTCCTCGGCGACCTGACGCAGGCCGTCCGAGCCGTGGCTCATCATGTAGCTGAGGGCGCGGGTGTACATGCCCATCTGCCCCTGGAAGGCGCACAGGCGGCCGAAGGCCTGGGCGGCCTCATCTTCCTCGCGCTCGATCAGGCGATAGCCGTCGGCGTCATGCACGACCCACGGCGCCGGGGCGAACGGGGCTAGGGCTTCCGACAGCACCACCGGACCCGCGCCCGGCCCGCCGCCGCCATGCGGCGTCGAGAAGGTCTTGTGCAGGTTGATGTGCATGGCGTCGACGCCCAAATCGCCGGGCCGCACCCGGCCGACGATGGCGTTGAAATTGGCGCCGTCGCAGTAGAAATAGGCCCCGGCCTCATGGGTCAGGCGGCTGATCTCGAGGATGTCGCGCTCGAACAGGCCGCAGGTGTTCGGATTGGTCACCATGATGGCCGCGACGTCGTCGCCCAGCTTGGACGCCAGATCGGCCACGTCGACGCGCCCGTCTTCTGTCTGGGCTACTTCCACAACCGTATAGCCGACGAAGGCGGCGGTTGCCGGGTTGGTGCCGTGGGCCGAGGTGGGCACCAGCACCTTGCGGCGCTTCTCATGTTCCCCGGAGGCCTCGTGGGCGGCGCGGATGGCCATCAGGCCGCACAGCTCGCCATGGGCTCCGGCCTTGGGCGACAGGGCCACGGCGGGCATGCCGGTCAGGGTCTTCAGCCAGTGCGCCAGCGTGTCCATCAACTCCAGCGCGCCCTGCACGGTCGACGTCGGCTGCAGCGGGTGGATGTCCGAGAAGCCGGGCAGGCGGGCCATCTTCTCGTTGAGCCGCGGATTATGCTTCATCGTGCACGACCCCAGCGGATAGATGGCCAGGTCGATGGCGTGGTTCTTCTGCGACAGCCGCACATAGTGGCGCATCGCCTCGGGCTCGGAGAGGCCGGGCAGGCCGATCGGATCCTTGCGGACCAGATCGCCCAGATCGGAGCCCGTGGTCTTCGGCTCCGGCAGGTCGACGCCGGTCTTGCCCCAGCCGTCGCTCTCGAAGATCAGGTGCTCGTCCTGCAGCAGGCCGCGACCGCCGGTCAGGGTGGCGGGCTTGCTCTCGACGCGGTTCGGGGTGGTCGGGCGGCCGACGGTGTTCATGGTGCTCATGTTCCCGGTCCCTTACGCGCAGACCTTGGCGAGCGCGCTCGCCAGGATTTTGATGTCGCCGTCCATGGTCATCTCTGTCGCCGCGACCAGCAGGACGTCGTCCATGCCGGCTTCGGGGGCGAGGCGGCTGTAGGGCACGCCGGCCAGGATACGGTGCTGGGCCAGTTGCTCGACCACCTCGGCGGCCGGCTTCGGCAGCTTCACGGCGAACTCGTTGAAGAAGCGCGGCGTCAGGATCTCGACGCCCGGTATGGCCGCCAGCGCGTCCCGCGTCGCCAGCGCCTTCTCGTGGTTCAGCAGGGCCATCTTGCGCAGCCCCGTCTCGCCCAGAAGGCTCATGTGGATGGTGAAGGCCAGGGTGCACAGGCCCGAGTTGGTGCAGATGTTCGAGGTCGCCTTGTCGCGGCGGATGTGCTGCTCGCGGGTCGACAGGGTCAGGACGAAGCCGCGGGCGCCGTCGGCGTCCACCGTCTCGCCGGTCAGGCGGCCGGGCATCTGGCGGACCAGCTTTTCGCGGCAGGCGAACAGGCCGACGTAGGGGCCGCCGAAATTCAGGGCGTTGCCAATCGACTGGCCCTCGGCGGCGACGATGTCGGCCCCCATTTCGCCCGGCGACTTCAGCAGGCCCATCGACACGGCCTCGGTGACCACGACGATCAGCAGGGCCCCGGCGGCGTGGGCGGCTTCGGCGATCTTCGTCACATCGGTCGCCGTGCCGAACACGTTCGGGGTCTGGACCACGACGCAGGCCGTGTCGGGTCCGATCTGCGCGATGACATCGGCCTCGGCGTCGACAGCCGCGGCGAGAACCTGGGTCTCGACGCCGACGGCGTGGACCACGGTCTCGGTCGCCCGGACATAGTGCGGATGCACTCCGCCCGAAATCACCGCCTTGTTGCGGCGGGTCACCCGGGTGGCCATCAGCACGCCTTCGGCCATGGCGGTCGAGCCGTCATAGAGGCTGGCGTTGGCCACCGGCATGCCGGTCAGGTTCGCGACCTGGGTCTGGAACTCGTACAGATACTGCAGCGTGCCCTGGGCGATTTCCGGCTGATAGGGCGTGTAGCTGGTCAGGAACTCCGACCGCTGGATCACATGGTCCACTGTCGCCGGGACGTGGTGCTTGTAGGCGCCCGCCCCGCAGAAGAACGGGACCGAGCCCGCCGAGGCGTTCTTCGCCGCCATGGCCCCCAGCGCCCGCTCGACCTCCAGTTCGCCCGCCACGCGGGGCAGGTCGACGAAGCCCTCGCGCCGCGCCGCTTTCGGCACGTCCACGAACAGATCGTCGATCGATTTGGCCCCGATGGCCGCCAGCATGGCGGAGCGGTCGTCGGGCGTCAGCGGCAGGTAGCGCATGGCGGGGAGATCCGTGCGGGAGGGAAGGGCTTAGAGGGTGGCGAGGAAGGCGTCGTAGGCGGCGCGGTCCATCAGGCCTTCGGTCGAGGTGTCGGACACCTTGATCTTCGCGAACCAGCCTTCGCCTTCGGGATCGGCGTTGACGGTTTCCGGGGCGGAGGCGAGGGCGGCGTTGCCTTCGATCACTTCACCCGAGACCGGGGCGTAGACGTCAGAGGCGGCCTTGACGCTCTCGACGACAGCGAAGCTGTCGCCCTTGGCGACGGTCTTGCCGGCTTCCGGCGTCTCGACGAACACCACGTCGCCCAGGGCGTCGGCGGCGTGCTTCGAGATACCGACGGTGGCGACGTCGCCGTCGAGGCGAACCCACTCGTGATCCTTGGTGAAATGCATCGGTTTGTCTCCGAAAGGCTCAGACGGCCTTGGGTTTGCGATAGTAGCGTTGGGCGACGAAGGGCATGGCGACGACCTCGGCGGCGGCGGGCTTGCCGCGCACGATGACCTTCAGCTCCGTGCCCAGTTCGGCGAAGGTCGGCGGGACATAGCCCATGGCGATGTTGCGGCCCAGCGTCGGCGAGGGGCCGCCCGAGGTGACCTTGCCGATGACGTTCCCGTCGACGTCGGCGATCTCGGCGCCTTCGCGGGCCGGGGCGCCTTCCTTGACGCTCAGGCCGACGCGAACGCGCGACGGGCCGTCGGCGAGTTCCTTGAGAATGCGTTCGGCGCCGTTGAAGTCCGCCCGCTCCTTGCGCGACTTGGACAGGGCGAAGGTGAGGGCGCCCTCGACCGGGCTTGTCGTGGCGTCGATGTCGTGGCCGTGCAGCGGCAGGCCGGCCTCAAGGCGCAGACTGTCGCGGGCTCCGAGGCCGATCGGCTTGACGCGGGCGTCCTGCAGAATGGCGTTCCAGATCCGCTCGGCATCGGCGTTCGGCACCGAGATCTCGTAGCCGTCCTCGCCCGTGTAGCCCGAGCGGGAGACGAAACAGTCGACCCCGAACAGCACCAGCCGGGCGCAGTCCATGAAGCCGAACTCGGCCAGCACCGGTTCGTGCGCGGCCATCACCTCGGCGGCCTCGGGTCCCTGGATGGCGATCAGCGCCCGGTCGGACAGCACCGTCAGCTTCGCGTCGCCCTGAAGGTTCGCGTCCAGGAAGGCGAAGTCGGCGTCCTTGTTGCCGGCGTTGACCACGACATAGAGGCCGTCATGGTCGGGGCGGCCCGCCATCAGGTCGTCCATGATCCCGCCATCGGCGTTCAGCAGCAGGCTGTATTTCTGCCGGCCCGCCTTGAGGATCGCGTAGTCGCCCGGCACGAAGCGCTCGAACTGCGCCACGGCGTCCTCGCCGGAAATCCTGCACTGGCCCATGTGGGAGACGTCGAACAGGCCCGCGTGCTCGCGTGTCCAGCGGTGCTCGGCCAGCACGCCCTCGTACTGCACCGGCATGTCATAGCCGCCGAAGCCGACCATGCGGGCGCCGAGGGCGCGATGCGCGGCGTTGAGCGGCGTGGTCTTGAGGATTTCGTCGGTCATGTCAGGCCTTCAGAGTCGCGTGCCGGGGCGGAAAGCTCCGCCGTCCTCGCGCCCCCGCTGTCCTGAAGCCTGAGAGATTCCGACGCCCGACGCGGGGTCGGGGGCCTTGCTCCGTCGGCGCGCCCATGAATCCCGGAATGGGGAGCGACTTTCCAGCGTCCGTATGTCCTCGCGGTCCGTTTGCCTGAGCGTTTCCGGGGCGGTTGCGCCTTCGGCTCCGGACCCCCCGAAAGGGCTCCGATCTCTCCCGCGAGAGCGCCGCGACCTAGGCCCCGACTCCGGGCCGGTGTCAAGCGGAACGGGCGGCGTATGCTTCGACTTCGGCGATCCGGGAAGCCTTGTCGGGTCCGTCGAGGAACGACCCCTCGAAACTGTTGCGCGCCAGCAGGGTGACCTGTTCGCGCGTCAGGCCGACAGCCTTCGCCAGCTGGCGGTAGTTCTCGTTCACATAGCCGCCGAAATAGGCCGGATCGTCGGAGTTCAGTGTCACGTGCAGTCCCCGGCGCAGCATCTCCGGGACCGGATGGTCCTTCAGGTCCTTGACCACGCAGAGCTTCAGGTTCGACAGCGGGCAAACGGTCAGGGTCATCTGCGAAGCGGCCAGCCGTTCGATCAGCGCCTCGTCCTCCATCGAGCGGTTGCCGTGGTCCATGCGGTCGATGTGCAGGAGGTCCAGCGCCTCGCGCACATAGGCCGGCGGCCCCTCCTCGCCCGCGTGGGCGCAGAGCTTCAGGCCGAGGTCGCGGGCCGCGGCGAAAACGCGCTGGAATTTCGACGGCGGATGCCCGACCTCCGAGGAGTCCAGCCCGACGCCGATGAAGTGGTGCAGGTACGGCTTCGCCATCTCCAGCGTGGCGAAGGCCTCGTCTTCCGACAGGTGGCGCAGGAAGCTGAGGATCAGGCCGGAGGTCACGCCCAGTTCCGCCCTGGCCCGGTCCATGCCGGCGACCAGCCCCTCGACCACGACCTCGAACGGCACGCCGCGATCCGTATGCGTCTGCGGGTCAAAGAAGATCTCGGCGTGGCGGACGTTGTCCGCCGCCGCGCGCCGGAAATAGGCGAAGGCCAGGTCCTCGAAATCCTGTCGCGTCAGCAGGACATTCGCCCCGGCGTAATAGATGTCGAGGAAGTCCTGCAGGTTGGAGAAGTCATAGGCCGCCCGGACCGCCTCGACGCTGTCGAACGGAATGGCGACGTTGTTCCGCTGCGCCAGCTCGAACATCAGTTCGGGCTCCAGCGAGCCCTCGATATGGAGGTGCAGCTCCGCCTTGGGCAGGCCGGCGATATAGGCGTCAAGCGACATGGACGGCTCCGGAAAACAGGCCGCCAGTCTAGCCTACATCCGCTCCGGCGTGTCGATTCCCAGCAGCGTCAGGGCGGTTTCCAGCTGGTCGAGCGCGGCCTTTGACAGGGTCAGGCGCGAGCCCCTCACCGCCTCATCCGGCGCGATCAGCACGGGACAGGCCGCGTAGAATTTCGAGAACGACTGCGCCAGCCGGTAGGCATGTTCCGCGATGACGTGCGGCATCCGCTTGTCATAGGCTTCGGTCACGGCCTGGGAGAAGGCGTCCAGCGTCAGGGCCAGGTCGCGCTCGGCCGGTTCGGCGATGACGATGGGACCGGGCGCCGCGCCCTGGTCCGCCGCCTTGCGCAGTAGGGATTTGATGCGCACTGCCTGGTACAGCAGATAGGGGCCCGTCTTGCCCTCGAAGCTCATGAAACGGTCGAGGTCGAAGACGTAGCTGGTGGTGCGGCTGTTCGACAGGTCGGCGAATTTCAGCGCCGCGACCGCCACCTTGTGGGCGATGGCCTCGAACTCCGCCTCGGGCAGGTCGTCGCCCAGCCTGGCCTCGTGCAGACGCTCACGCGCCTTGTCCACGGCCATGGTGATCAGGTCGTGCAGCTTCAGCACGCCGCCCGCCCGGGTCTTGAAGGGCTTGCCGTCCGGTCCGTTCATGGTGCCGAAGCCGAGGTGGTCCAGCGACCCTTCGGCGGCGTAGCCGGCGAGGTAAGCCGCCCGGAACACCTGTTCGAAATGCTCCGCCTGCCGTTCGTCGACGACATAGAGGATCAGGTCCGGATCGATGGACTTGCGCCGATCCAGGATGGTGGCCAGGTCGGTCGTGCCGTACATGGCCGAGCCTTCCGACGAGATGACCAGCAGCGGCGGCGGGCTGGGCGCCTCGACCACCGAGCCGTCGGGCAGCTTCTTCTTGCGGGTCTCGCCGGGACGGGCGACGTGGACGACCCGGGCGCCGTCGTCCTCGACCAGCAGGCCGGTCTTCTCGAGATGGGCGATCATCTCGGCCATCACCGGGTCGGCGTCGCTCTCGCCGTTCCACAGGTCGAAGGTGACGCCCAGGGCGCCGAACTCGCGTTCCAGCGCCGTCCGGCTGACGGCGACGAATTGGGCCCACAGCGCGCGATAGCCGGGCCGTCCGCCCTGCAACTCCGCCGTCGCCTTGCGGGCGCGGTCGCGGAAGGCCGGGTCTTCCTTGGCCATGGCCGCGGCGGCGGGATAGAGCCGCTCCAGGTCCTCAAGGGTCACCGGGCTCTCGGCCGGGAACGGTCCGTCGCCCTCGGCGAGGAAGCCGTCGGCCTTGCCCTCGTCGCCGACGGCGACGATCAGCAGACCCATCTGGAAGCCCCAGTCGCCAAAATGGGCGTCGCCCCAGACGGCGTCGCCGCGGAAGCGGAAGATCCGCTTCAGGCTCTCGCCGATGATCGAACTGCGCAGATGGCCGACGTGCATGGGCTTGGCCACGTTCGGTCCGCCGAAGTCGATCACCACCTTGCGCGGCGTGTCGACCAGCGAGGCCCCGGCGTGCGCCGGGTCGTTCGCCACCTCGGCGGCGCGCACCGCCAGCGCCGCGTCGGCCAGCTTCAGATTGATGAAGCCGGGGCCCGCGACCTCGACCGCAGCCAGCCGCGAGTCGCCCTTGAGGCGGTCGGCCACGCGGGTGGCGAGGTCGCGCGGATTGGCCTTCAGCGCCTTGGCGGCGGCGAGGGCCCCGTTTGACTGGAAGTCCGCCAGGTCAGGACGGTCGGACGTCGTGACCCTGGCCAGGGCGGCGTCCACGCCTTCGGCGGCGAAGGCGGCCCCGACCGCTTCGCCCAGAACAGTCCTGAGGTCGGTCATTTACTGGGCCGGCGGCTGCGTGGCGCCGGTTCCGGCGTTGGCGCGGAATCGGCTGCCGTCGCGGTTGAACTCGGCCATCTCGGGGGTGACGTCGAAGCCGACGAGAATTTCGAAATGGTCGCCGCTGATGGTCGCTTCGGCGCGCGGGATGACGATGGTCTGGTCCTGGGTCACGGTTGCGGTGGTCGCCCCGTCGAAATCGACCGGCAGGTCGAAATATTCCTTGGCCAGAACCGCGCGGTTCCGCTCGGTCACAGCGATCCAGTAGCGATAGGTGCGGCTGTCGCCCTGGGCCTGCGGCCCGCGGCCGAGGTTGAACTGGACCCGGGTCTGGACCGTGATCGGCTGATCCGACTGATAGGCGCAGTCCGAAACCAGGCCCTCGATCTCGCCGGTGAAGCCGACATTGGCCAGGCTCACCCGGTCGCCGGTCAGTTCGACATAGCGGGCGGCGTCGTACAGCACCTTCACATAGGGGCAGGGGCCGGCGGCGGCGCGGCGGCTCAGGGGAGCGATCCGCGGCGCGCGCGGACGGTTTTCCTGGTCGCCGGATTCCTGCTCGCGTTGCCCCGGGCTCTGGCCGGGACGGCCCTGCTGGCCCTGCGGATACTGGGCGTGGGCTGCACTCGGGGCGACCATGACCGACACGGCTGCGGCGGCGAGGGCCGAGGCCAGGGAAACCTTGAAGACGCGACGCATCGAATATTCTTCCGGAAACGAGGAGGTGCGGCGACAACCCGACGCGGCGCGCACGCTCGTTGCTGATAGCGGCTAAACCGAGGCGCGGCAAACCCGCGCGAGCTTAAACCATGGTGGCGAGGACGGCCTCGAACGACTAGGTTCCGCTCATGACCGTCCACGCGCCTGTCCGGCCGCCCGCGAAGCCTCCCCTGACCGTTCGTCTGGCCACCCCGCGGGGGTTCTGCGCCGGCGTCGACCGGGCCATCCAGATCGTCGAGCGGGCCATCGAGAAATACGGCGCGCCCGTCTATGTGCGTCACGAGATCGTCCACAACCGGCATGTGGTCGAGCGGCTCAAGGCCATGGGCGCCGTCTTCGTCAAGGAACTGGACGACTGCCCCGACGACCGGCCGGTGGTTTTTTCGGCCCATGGCGTTCCCAGGTCGGTGCCGGCCACGGCCCGGGCGCGCGAGATGCTGTATCTCGACGCCACCTGCCCGCTGGTCTCCAAGGTGCATGTCGAGGCCGAGCGCCACCATGCCGCCGGCCGCCACATCATCCTGATCGGCCACGCCGGTCATCCGGAGGTCGTCGGCACCATGGGTCAACTGCCGACCGGGGCGATCAGCCTGGTCGAGACCGTCGCTGACGCCGAAACCTTCCAGCGCCCGGGCGACGCGCTCCTCGCCTACGCGACCCAGACGACCCTGTCCGTCGACGACACGGCGGAAATCCTGGCCACGCTGAAGCGGCGTTTCCCCGAGCTGCCCGATCCGCACAAGGAAGACATCTGCTATGCGACCACCAACCGCCAGGAGGCGGTCAAGCGGCTTGGGCAGGGCTGCGACCTCGTGCTTGTGGTCGGCTCCAAGAATTCATCGAACTCGGTGAGACTGGTCGAGGTGGCGGTGCGCGCCGGCGCCGCCGACGCCCGTCTGGTGGACGATGCGTCCCAGATCGACTGGTCCTGGCTGGAGGGCGTCTCGACCCTCGGCGTCACCGCCGGAGCGTCGGCGCCGGAGCGGCTGATCGAGGAATTGATCGAGGCGGTGCGCGCGCGCTTCGACGCCACGGTGATTGAAGACGCCGGCGAGCGTGAGACGGTGACCTTCAAACTCCCCCGGCTCCTGACCGCCTGATCGGGGCGGGCTTGCGCAAGCGGAGCCTTTGCCGTTCGCTGGCGTTGAAGCTGCTCACACGGGAAGACACCATGCGCCGCATTCGCCCCGCCTTCGCCGCCGTCGCCGCTCTCGCCGTGCTCGCCTCCGCGGCCTGCAGCCCGGACGCCGAGGCCCCGCCGGCGCCGGTGACCCCGGCCCCGGCCCAGGCGGGGACAGCCGCTCCGCCGGTCAGCTATGCCTGTGAGAGCGGACAGTCGATCACCGTGGCCTATCCGGATACCGCGACCGCCCAGCTGACATACCGGGGGCAGAGCTACACCCTGCGCACGGTCCAGTCGGCCTCGGGCGCGCGTTACGCCGGCTCGGGCCTCGAATGGTGGAGCGCCACCCGTGACGGCTCCGAGAGCGCCACGCTCAGCCGCCTCGGGCCGAACGAGGATGTCGGCGTGGCGGTGCTGGAGCGGTGTAGCCGTCCCTCGTCGGGGCCGATCGCCCCCGGCCCGGTTCCGGGGCAGCAGCCGGCTCCGGGCGGGGTGCTGCCCGCCGCGACGCCGTGCCGGGGACCGCAGCTCAAGCTGTCGCCCGAGGGCGGCGACGCCGGGGCCGGCAACCGGGTCTCCATCCTCGGCGTACAGAATATCGGCGCCCAGGCCTGCAGCCTGACCGGCTATCCGACGGTGGCGCTCCAGGACCGGCAGGGCCGCAACCTGACGGCCATCCGCGCCGACCAGACCCTCGGCAGCTATTTCCGCCAGGGCCAGGCTCCGACGCCGGTGGAGTTGGCGCCGCAGGGCAAGGCCTTCTTCGACATCGCCTGGAATGTGGTGCCGAACGAAGGGAACGGCGAGACCGTCTGCCCGTCCGCGGCGCGCATCCGGATGACGGCGCCGGGGGACACCTCGCCGGTCACCCTGGCCCAGGCGTTCACACCCTGCGGCGGCCGCATCCGCGTCAGCCCGTTCCGCCCGGTGGCCGAGCCGGCTCCGGAACCGGCCCCCGTCGCCGCGACTTAGCGCGGGGGGTTCAAACCCGGGCGGAAACGGCGTAGCGGAGCGCGCATGACAGCCAGCTTTCACGACCGCATTCGCGCGGAACTCGCCGACATCGACGCCCAGGGCCTGACCAAGCCCGAGCGGGTCATCGCCTCCCGCCAGGGACCGGTGATCAAGGTCGGCGGCCGCGACGTCCTCAACTTCTGCGCCAATAACTATCTCGGCCTCGCCGGCGACGAGCGGGTGACCCAGGCGGGGATCGCGGCGCAGCAGAAATGGGGCGCTGGCACGGCCTCGGTCCGCTTCATCTGCGGCACGCTGGAAATCCACAAGGAGCTGGAACGCGCCGTCGCCGACTACCTCGGCTTCGAGGACACGATCCTGTTCGCCGCCGCATTCGACGCCAACGGCGGCATCTTCGAACCCCTGTTCGGGGCCGAGGACGCCATCGTCTCGGACAGCCTGAATCACGCCTCGATCATCGACGGCGTCCGGCTGTGCAAGGCCAAGCGCTACCGCTTCGCCAACTCCGACATGGACGATCTTGAGACCCAGCTGAAACAGGCCCGCGCCGATGGCGCGCGCGAGATCGTCATCGCCACCGACGGCGCCTTCTCGATGGACGGCTATATCGCGAAGCTGAAGGACATCCGGGCGCTGGCCGACAAATACCAGGCCCTGATCATGGTCGACGACTGCCACGCCACGGGCTTCCTCGGACCGCAGGGGCGCGGCTCCTACGCGCACCACGGGGTCGAGATCAACTTCCTGACCGGCACCTTCGGCAAGGCGCTGGGCGGGGCCATGGGCGGCTTCATCTGCGCGACCTCGGAAGTCGTCGCCCTGCTGAAGCAGCGCGCCCGGCCCTATCTGTTCTCCAACGCCCTGGCGCCTTCCGTCTGCGGGTCCAGTCTCGAGGCCATCCGCATCGCCGGCGGCGACGAGGGCGACGCCCTGCGCAAACAGCTGTTCGCCAACGCCGTCCGCTATCGCGCCGCCATGACCGAGGCGGGCTTCACCCTGCTGCCCGGCGAGCATCCGATCATTCCGGTGATGCTCGGCGATGCGAAACTGGCCCAGGATTTCGCGGCCCGGGCGCTGGAGCTCGGCGTCTATGTCATCGGCTTCAGCTTCCCGGTGGTGCCGCGCGGTCAGGCCCGCATCCGCACCCAGATGTCGGCCGCGCACACCTTCGAGCAGATTGATCAAACGGTCGCGGCGTTCACGACGGCCGGACGCGAATTGGGAGTTATCTGATGGCGGACACCATGAAGGCCCTCGCCAAGACCCGGCCCGAAGTCGGTCTTGAGCTGATCGACGCCCCGATCCCGGTCGCCGGCCCCGAGGACGTGCTGATCCGGGTCAAGCGCACCGCCGTCTGCGGCACCGACATCCACATCTGGAACTGGGACGAGTGGAGCCAGAAGAACGTTCCCGTGCCGATGATCACCGGCCACGAGTTCGCCGGCGAGATCGTCGCCATCGGCAAGGACGTCGACCGCCGCCTGAAGGTCGGCCAGCGCGTCTCGGCCGAGGGGCACGTCATCGACCTGAACTCGGAGGCGGCCCGCGCCGGCCATTTCCACCTCGATCCCGACACCCGCGGCATCGGCGTCAACCGCCAGGGCGCCTTCGCCGAGTTCGTCGTGGCCCCGGCCTTCAACGTCATCGAACTGCCCGACGACGTTCCCTATGAGATCGGCTCGATCCTCGATCCGTTCGGCAACGCCGTGCACACGGCGCAGCAGTTCGACCTGCTGGGCGAGGATGTGCTGGTCACCGGCGCCGGCCCCATCGGCATGATGGCCGCCGCCGTCGCCCGTCACGCCGGGGCCCGGACCGTGGTCCTGACCGACATCAACGATTTCCGCCTCGATCTGGCCCAGAAGGTGGCGCCGGGCGTCCGCACCGTGAACACGACCCGCGAGGACCTGAAGGACGTTATGCACGAGCTGGGCCTCAAGGTCGGCTTCGATGTGGCGCTGGAGATGTCGGGCTCGCCGATCGCCTTCAAACAGTGCGTCGACACCCTGATCATGGGCGGCGGAATGGCCATGCTGGGCATTCCGTCCAAGCCGATGGAGACCGACTGGGGCGCCATCATCCTCAAGGCCCTGACGATCAAGGGGGTCTATGGGCGCGAGATGTTCACCACCTGGCGCAAGATGCTGGGCCTGCTTAAGGCGGGCCTCGACCTGACCCCGCTGATCACGCACCAGATGGGCTATGAGCGGTTCGAGGAAGGGTTCGAGGCCATGCGGTCGGGCCAGTCCGGCAAGGTGGTGCTGAACTGGGACAAGGCGGCCTAGGGTCGGGGCGGACCATGACGGTCGGCCCGGTCGTGGCCTTTCTGCAGGGCGAGGGGCCGGATGCGGCGGGTCGGACCCTGTTCGATGTCCTGGCGATGGACAACGTCGCCCTCGAGCACACGCACGATTTCATCCAGTGGCTGTTCCCCTTGCGGGAGCCGTCGCGGGCCGTTCCGGACGCGCCGGCCCTGGCGGACGCGGAGGTTGAGGCGATCCGGGACTCGGCCATGGCCCAGATCGCCCTCGCCGCCGCGACGGACCGGATGGAGGCCTTCTATCGCGCCACCCACGACTGGCTGATGCCCAACGACCACAACCACCTGCGGATCACACGGATCATCCGGTCGTTGCGGTTGCTGGTCGGCGACGACCAGGCCGACGCCTTCAAGGCCGCCATCCTGTCGATGGCGGAGGCGACGCGGGCGCCGATCAGCGCCCGCAGCCGCGGTTACTGGGCGACCGCCTGAGGATCAGGCGGCGACCGGCTCGTCCTTCTTCATCGTCGCCATGAAGACGATGACGACGAACAGCAGCATCGATCCGACCAGCATGAATTCCGAGGCGATCATCCCGGGCAGGAACAGCGGCCGCTGCAGCAGCATCAGGGTCAGGGACGGCATCAGGATCAGGAAGCCGATCACCGACAGGACGAAATGGGCCATCGGCAGCCAGCCGCGGCCGGCCGCCGGGAAGGCCCGGTAGAACAGGCCGAACAGCATCATCGAGGCGAAGCCCAGCAGGTTGATGTGGGCGTGCACGGGCCGCAGGACGAAGTCCTGGTTGGCGCCCATCCAGACGCCCAGGGTCATGCCCACGAGGGCGGACAGCGCGCCGAGGCGCAGGAAGTTATTCGATACGAACATTGGGTGGTCCCTCCGACAAAGGGCGGTCGTAAACCGCCGTTCTCCCCAGGGATCAAGTTACATCCGATTCAGTTCCGGGGCGCAAACGGGGCGCGTCGGGTCAGGCAGACAGGACCTTGCCGAGGGCGCGCTCGAAGCCTGCGGCCTCCGGGCCCGGGAGGAGATCGCCCAGGCGGCCGCGCTCGTAGAGGTCGAACACCATCGGGTGGACGTAGGACGAGCGGCAGACCGTCGGCGTATTGCCCAGCAGGCCGGCCACCGCCTTCACGCAGACGGTGATCCGCCGCCCGGCCTCGGCGGGGGAGGACGGCGGCTCCATCTCGCGCAGGGCGCGCGCGGCGGACACCGTCCCGGCCCAGGTGCGGAAATCCTTGGCTGAAAAGCCGTCGCCCATGGCCTCGCGGATATAGGCGTTCACATCGTCCGAGGTGACGGCGCAGAGGTTTCCGTCGGCGTCCCGGTATTTGAACAGCTGCTGGCCGGGAAGTTCGCGCAGGGAGCGGACCACGGTGGCCAGCCGTCGGTCGCGCACGCGGACCTCGTGCTCGACCCCGCTCTTGCCCTTGAAGGCGAAGGTCAGGGCGGTTCCGGTCAGGTCCAGATGGCGCTTGTTGAGCGTGGTCAGGCCGTAGGACCGGTTCTGCTTCGCGTATTGCGCATTGCCGACGCGGATCAGGGTGAGCTCCAGCAGCCGCACCGCCGTGGCCAGCACCTTGTCGCGCGACACGCCGCGGCGGTTCAGATCGGCCTCGACCCGCCGGCGCAGCTTCGGCAGGGCCCGGGCGAAGTCCGGCAGGCGGTCGAATTTGGTTTCCGAGGCGTGGCGGCTCCAGTCGGCATGGTAGCGGTACTGTTTGCGGCCCTTCACATCCCGGCCGACCGCCTGGATGTGGCCGGAGGCGCGGGGGCAGATCCAGACCTCGGTCCAGGCCGGCGGGATGGCGAGCGCCCGGATCCGGGCGAGGACCTTCGGGTCCCGGACAAGGCGGCCCCGGGCGTCGTGATAGGCGAAGCCCCGGCCGGCGGGCGTGCGCTTCAGGCCGGGATGTTCGTCGCTGCACCAGGTCAGGCCTTCGGGGACCCCGGCCTGCGCCGCGACGTCGAGGGCGCCGTGGGCCATCAGCGACGCCCGCCTGTCCCGAGATTCGGTGATTTCGTCGCCATTCCAGCCTCTTGCGATCCTGCGCAGCGCCAACGTGGCGCAGGGACCGCCGGTTCCCCTTGACCCCGGACCCGGGGCGGGAGAGGGCAGGGCGATGAACTATCGCCACAGCTTCCACGCCGGGAATTTCGCCGACATCGTCAAACACGCCCTGCTGCTCTGGCTGTTGCAGCGGCGGCAGGCGCAGGGGCCGGTCAGCGTGATCGACACCCACGCCGGGGCCGGGCTGTACGACCTGACCGGCGACGCAGCGCGGTCGAAGGAGGCGGAAGCGGGCGTCGCCCGGTTGATGGCCGCCGACGACCGGCCGCCGCTGATCGAGGCGCTGGCGGCCGAGGTGGCGCGGCTGAATCCCGAGGGCGGCGTGCGCCTGTATCCGGGGTCGCCCCTGCTGATCGCCGGGCGGCTGGGCGAGGAGGACCGCTATGTCGGCTTCGAACTGCATCCGCCGGTGCTGGACCTGCTGACCGAGGCGCTGGAGGCGTTTCCGCAGGCCATGGCCCAGGGCGGAGACGGCTATGACCAGGCGCGGACCTGGGCGGCGGAGGCGACGGGGGCCTTCGTCCTGATCGATCCGCCGTTCGAACAGCCGGACGACTATCATCGCGCCGCCGACACGGCCGCCGCCATCGCCCGGGCCGACCCACGGGCGACGGTGGCGATCTGGACGCCGCTGAAGGATATGGAGACCTTCGACGGCTTCCTGCGCCGGCTGGACCAGGCGGGGATCAAACGGGCGCTGGTCGCCGAGGCGCGGCTGCGGCCGCTGACCGATCCGATGAAGATGAACGGCTGCGCGGTGGTGGTGCTGAACCCGCCGCCGGGCGCCGAGGCGGCGGCGAACGAGGTCTGCGGCTGGGTCGCTTCGGCCCTGGGCGGCGAGGGCGCGCGGTCCGAGGTCTGGTTTACGGGTTGAGCCGCTATTCGATGACCTCGCCCGCCTCGTAGAGGTGGGGCTCGAAGGTGGCGATGGCCATGATCGGCTCCATCGCCGCATTGACGGCGGCGCTGCGGGCCATGGCCTTCCAGTCCTCGGCCGAGCGCCAGACCGCATGCACCGCCGCCACCTTGCCGTTGAGGCCGCGGTGCAGGGTGGCGGAGATGAAGCCCTCGGCCTCGCGCTGGGCGCGAAGCGAGATCGCCAGCAGTTCCATCAGGGCGTCGAGCCGTTCCGGCTGGCAGCGGTAGACGTTGATCAGGACGACGGGATCGGCGGCGGGTTCGGTCATGGCGCGCCCATAGCCGACCGCTCTTCCGCCGTCTTGCGCCATCGCCCATATCTTTTGTGTCGAGGAGCCCCGAATGACCCGCATCGCTATTCTGGAGACCGGCGCGCCGCCGCCGGCGCTGGCCGCCCGTCACGGCGACTATCCGGCCATGTTCCGCGACCTGCTGGGCGACGGGTTCACGTTCGAGACCTTCGACGTCCAGGCGGGGCGGACGCCGGACCCGGCGGCCTTCGACGCGGCGATCATCACCGGCTCGTCGGCGGGGGTCTATGAGACCGATGCGTGGATTGGCGCGCTGCTGGACTGGATCCGGGCGGCCAAGGGCCGGACCCGGCTGGTCGGCGTCTGTTTCGGCCATCAGGCCATGGCCCAGGCGCTGGGCGGGCGGGTCGAGAAGTCGGAGCGCGGCTGGGGCGTCGGCCTGCATCGCTATCAGGTGGTTTCCAGCGAGCCGTGGATGACGCCGGCGGCCTCGGCGGTCGCCATTCCGGCCTCGCATCAGGATCAGGTGGTCGAGAAGCCGGAGGACGCCCGGGTCCTGTTGCGCAGCGACTTCACCCCGTTCGCGGGCCTGGCCTGGGGCGAGGATGCGATCAGCTTCCAGGCCCATCCGGAATTCACCCCGGCCTTCGCCACCGATCTGACCGCCGGGCGGCATGACCGGATCGATCCGGCGCTGGTCGCGCGGGCGGTGGACAGTCTGAAGGCGGCGGATGATCGTGAGCTGGTCGGCGGCTGGATCCGCCGCTTTCTGTCGGACTGAGGATCACCCGCCATGCCAGATCCCGTCGGCTATTCCGGCAAGCCGCTGATCCGGAAGCTGGGCCTGAAGGACTTCCAGGTCCTGAAGCCGGTTGGAGCGCCCGAGGCCTACGCCAGCTGGACCGAGCCGTTGCCGACCGGCGCGGTGGTCGATCCGGCCGCAGAACAGGCCGACCTGGTCCACCTGTTCGTCGGCGATCGCGCGGCGCTGGAGAGCGGCGTCGTCCCGGCGCTGGCGGCGGTCAGGCCAGGCGGCATGCTTTGGGTGTCCTGGCCGAAGAAGGCGTCGCCCCTGTTTCGCGACCTGACCGAGGACGGCCTGCGTGAGGTCCTGCTCCCGACGGGCTGGGTCGATGTGAAGGTCTGCGCGGTCAGCGCCGACTGGTCGGGCCTGAAGTTCCTGATGCGAAGGACCTAGGGCCACCTCACCACGGGCGGCATCGAGCTGAGGATCGACTCGACATTGCCGCCGGTCTTCAGGCCGAACATGGTGCCGCGGTCGTAGAGCAGGTTGAACTCGACATAGCGGCCGCGGCGGACCAGTTGCTCCTCGCGCTCTTCGGCGGTCCACGGCTCGACCATCCGTCTACGGACGATGGCGGAATAGACGTCGAGGAAATTCACGCCGACGTCGCGGGTGAAGGCGAAGTCGCGGCTCCAGTCGCCGCTGTCGTGGTGGTCATAGAAGATGCCGCCGGTGCCGCGCGGCTCGTTGCGGTGGGGCAGGAAGAAATACTCGTCGCACCAGGCCTTGAATTTCGCGTGCCAGGCCGGGTCGTGGACGTCGCAGGCGGCCTTCATGGCGGCGTGGAAGGCGAGGGTGTCGGGGTGGTCCTGTCGCCGGTCGACATCAAGGACCGGCGTCAGATCGCCGCCGCCGCCGAACCAGCTCTTTGTCGTGGCGATGAAGCGGGTGTTCATATGCACCGCCGGGACGCGCGGGCTGACCGGATGGGCGATCAGGCTGATGCCGGTGGCGAAGAAGCGAGGGTCCTCGGCGGCGCCGGGGACGGTCCTGGCATAGTCGGCGGGAAAGGTCCCGTGCACGGTCGAGACATGGACCCCGACCTTTTCGAACAGCCGGCCGTGCATCATCCCCATGACGCCGCCGCCGCCCTCGGTACGCTCCCAGGGGGTGCGCACGAAGCGGCCCGGCTCGCCGGGGAAGAGGTCGGCGGGGCCCGCGTCCTCCAGCGCCTCGAAACCGGCGTGGATGCGGTCGCGCAGGGTCTCGAACCAGGCGCGGGCTTCGGTCTTCTTTTGATCGAGGGTCAGGTCGTCGGTGGTCATTCGCTTCCTGTAGTCCGTCTGGCCGTTGACGCACCACCCCCGTCTGCCACTGTCCGGCGTCGCCAATCCGGGAGCCCGCCATGATCCGCACCGTCCTTCTGACCACCGTCGCCGTCGTCCTGATGGCGGGTCCGGTCCTGGCCCAGACCCCGGACACGGCGGGCGAGGCGCGGGCGCGGCGGATCCTGGAGCGGACGCCGCTGATCGACGGCCACAACGATCTGCCCTGGGCCCTGCGCCAGAACCACGGCAACGATCCCCATGCGGTGGACCTGACGGCCAATCTCGACGCCTCGACCGAGCTGCACACCGACATTCCGCGGCTGCGCGCCGGCGGGGTGGGGGGCCAGTTCTGGTCGGTCTATGTGCCGGCCACGATGAGCCCGCCCGATGCGGCCGTGGCGACCTTCGAGCAGATCGACACGGTCAAGCGGATCGTCGCCGCCCATCCGGACGTGTTCGAACTGGCCACCACGGCCGACGACGTCCAGCGCATCCACCGCCGCGGCCGGATCGCCAGCCTGATCGGCATGGAGGGCGGGTATTCGATCGACGATTCCCTCGGCCTGCTGCGCGAGTTCTACGATTCCGGCGCCCGCTACATCACCCTGACCCATTCGAAGACGACCACCTGGGCCGACAGCGCCACGGACGCGCCGAAATGGGGCGGGCTGTCGCCGTTCGGGGAAGACGTGGTGCGCGAGATGAACCGGCTGGGGATGATGGTCGATCTGAGCCACGTCTCGGAAGAGACCATGCTGGACGCCATGCGGGTCTCGGACGCGCCGGTGATCTTCTCCCACTCTTCGGCGCGGGCGGTGACCGCCCATCCGCGCAATGTGCCCGACAGCGTGCTGCGCCAGATGCCGGAGGACGGCGGGGTGGTGATGGTCACCTTCGTGCCGGGCTTCGTCTCCGAGACCGTCCGCGCCTGGAACAGCGCCCGGGCGGCCGAGGACGCGCGGCTGAAGTCGCTGCACCCCGGCGATCCGGCGGCCGTGACCGCCGGGCTGGCCGCCTGGCAGGCGGGGCATCCGATCCCGGTCGCCACGATCGCCGACGTCGTCGCCCACATCCAGCATGTCCGCGATGTCGCGGGGATCGACCATGTCGGCCTCGGCGGCGATTTCGACGGGGTCGACGCCCTGCCGGTCGGGCTGGAAGGGGTGGACGCCTATCCGCGCCTGCTGGCCGCCCTGATGGCGAACGGCTGGACCGAGGCGGACATCCGCAAACTGGCCGGCGAAAATGTGCTGCGGGTCATGCGCGCGGTCGAGGCCGTGGCGGCGGGCAAGCGGGGCGAACGGCCCAGCCTGGCGGCGCTGCCGGCGGACGGCGCGCCCGAATAGGGGCATCCGGCCGCCCTGCGCGACGTCCTGCCGCGTTGCGCCGCCGTAGCCGGGCGGCGATGGCGAGGCATGTATTTCGGGGGACGCCAGACAGGAGGATTCGCAGCGGCGCTGCTGGCGCTGCTGTTCGCCTTCACCCTGCGCGCCCTGATCCCGGCCGGCTATATGCCGGAGGCCGGCGACAACGGTCTCCAGCTGGTCATCTGCGGGCCCGCCGCGCCGGCCGACGCCGACCACGCGCCCGACGGCGACGACGGCGACGACGGCCACGACGCCCCGGCGCCGGTCTGCGTCTTCGCCGCCGCGGGGCCGGTCGCGGGGCCGGCCGATCCGCCGCCGCTGCCCCGGCCCGTCGTCCTCGCCGTCGTGCGCGAGACCCTCTCCGTCCGCCCCGAGCCGCCCGCGGCCGGCCGTTCCGAAGGCCCGCCTCCGCCGGCGCGCGCGCCGCCCCTGTCGATCTGAAGCCAGTTCCTGCCGGCCCGCCCCGTCGTTGACGGTCGCGCGGTCCCTTCCTGTCGCCCGACCGGCGACCTTCAGATCGAGTTCAAGACCATGAAAATGACCCCCGGGGCCTGCGCCCTGCTGCTCGGCGCGCCCCTGCTGGCCGCCGCCCCCGTCCATGCCCAGGACGCCGCCCTGCTCGACGAGATCATCGTCACCGGCGTGCGTCCGGACACCGCCATCGACACGGTCCGGCCCGAGGGCCTGGCCGCGGCGGCGCCCGACAGCGCCGGCCTCGTCGCCCGCCTGCCCGGCGCGGCCCTGATCGACAACGGCGGCCTGTCCGGCCAGGTCCAGTACCGCGGCCTGTTCGGCGAGCGGGTGCTGACCCGCGTCAACGGCCAGCGCTTCCACAGCGGCGGCCCCAACGCCATGGACCCGCCGCTGCACTATGCCCCGATGCCGCTGGTCGCCAGCGTCGAGGTCGACCGCGGGATCAGCCCGGTGCGCAACGGCCCGGCCCTGGCCGGCGGGGTGAACGCGCGGCTGAAGGAGGTCGGCTTCGGCGATACATCAGCCTTCGCCCCCGCCTGGGACCTGTCCGCCGGCTATCGCTCGGTCGACGACGGCCGCAGCGTCGGCGGCGTGGCCGGGATGGCCAGCGACCGCTTCCGGATCAATCTGCTGGGCGCCTGGGAGACCGGCGGCGACCTGCGCTTCCCCGGCGGGGTGGTGCGCGACAGCGGCTTCCGCCGCGACACATATGGGCTTTCGGCCGGTTGGCGCTCCGGCGCGGGCGAGCTGGGGCTGGACCTGCGGGTTCAGGAAACCGGCCCGACCGGGACGCCGCCGTTCGCCCTCGACATCCTGTATTTCGACACCGACTTCTCGCGGCTGCATTTCGCCAGCCCGGCGGAGTCGACGCTGCGGCTGGAGGCCTCGCTGGGCCATACCCGGGTCGAGCACGGGATGGACAATTTCAGCCTGCGCCCGGCGCCGGCCATGGCCTCGATGCGCCGGCTGTCGCTGGCCGACGCCGAGACGGTGGTCGGGGAGGCGCGGCTGGTCTTCGGCTCGCCCACACGCAGCCTGAGCGTCGGCGCGGACTTTGAACAGGCCGACAAGTCGGTGGTCATCACCCACCCGGACAACCCTAATTTCGTGGTCGGCTCCCTGCCGGGGATCGAGGTGTCCCGCGTCGGCGGCCACCTGGAGTGGCGCGGCCCCGTCGGGGGCGTGGAGGCCGAGCTGGGCGTGAGAGCGGACGCCCACCGGGCCTCGGCCGGTGAAGCCTGGACGGGATCCGCCGTACCCGCCGGACCGACCCTGCTGGCGGCCGCCTTCAACGCCGGCGACCGCGACTGGAGCGGCGGGACCGTCGACTTGGCCGCCCGCTTCTGGCGCGACCTCGGCGACCTGACCCCGCGCCTGACCCTGGCGCGCAAGACGCGGGCGCCGAATGCGGTCGAGCGCTTCTCGTGGATGCCGACCGAGGCGAGCGGCGGCCTGGCCGACGGCAACATCTATGTCGGGGACCGGAGCCTGCGCCCCGAGACGGCGTGGATTCTCGAGGGCGGCTTCGACTGGAGCCGGGGGCCGGTCTGGGCGCGGCCGACGGTCTATTACCGGCGCGTCGACGACTACATCCAGGGCGTGCCCTTCGACGCCACCCCGGGCGTGGCCGACACGCGGGTGGAGATGGTCGCGGCGATGAGCGGCGATCCCACGCCGCTGCGCTTCGCCAATGTCGACGCCGAGCTGTACGGCTTCGACATGGATTTCGGCGTGCAGCTGACCGACCGCCTTCGCCTCGACGGCGCGGCCAGCCTGGTGCGCGGCGAGCGGCGGGATGTGAGCGACGACCTTTACCGGATCGCCCCGCCGGGCCTGCGGCTGGCCGCGACCTGGGACGAGACCGACTGGTCGGTCGGGGTCGAGGCGGCGGGCGCGTTGCGCCAGACCCATGTCTCGGCCGGCAATGACGAGACGCCGAGCGAGGGCTACGCCGTGGTCAATCTGCGGGGCGAGTGGCGGCTGCGGCCGGGCCTGCAGCTGGAGGCCGGCGTGGAGAACCTGTTCGACCGCGACTATCGTCCCCATCTGGCGGGACGGAACCGGGTCGCGGAGTCCGACGTCGCCCTCGGCGAGCGCCTGCCCGGCGCCGGCCGCGGGGTGTTCGTCGCGCTGAAGGCGGCCTGGCGATGAGCAGACCTGAAAGGACGACCATGACCCCCGACGAGGCCCGCGCATTCTGGGACGGCCGCTACGGCGGGGAGTCCTATCTGTTCGGCGAGCAGCCGAACGCCTTCCTGGCGCGTCAGGCGGACCGGCTGCGGCCGGGCATGACGGCGCTGGCGGTGGCGGACGGGGAGGGGCGCAACGGCGTCTGGCTCGCCCGCCAGGGGCTGAAGGTGACCAGCACCGACATCTCCCCCCGGGCTGTGGCCAAGGCCCGGGCCCTGGCGGCCCGGCACGGGGTCGAGGTCGACGCCCGGCTGGCCGATCTGGAGACGTGGGACTGGCCGGTGGAGGCGTTCGACCTGGTGGTCGGCGTCTTCATCCAGTTCGCCCCGCCCGACATGCGCGACCGGCTGTTCGAACGGATGAAGCAGGCGCTCAAGCCGGGCGGCCTGCTGCTGCTGGAGGGCTACCGGCCCGAACAGCTGGCCTATGGCACGGGCGGACCGTCGCAGGTCGAGAACCTCTATACCGAGGCCCTGCTGCGCGACGCCTTCGCCGACATGGAGGCGGTGTCGCTGGTCAGCTATGACGCGGAGATCGAGGAGGGGGCGGGCCATGTCGGCCCCTCCGCCCTGATCGATCTTGTGGCGACGAAGCCGGACCGGCCGGCCGGATGAACGCAATCGAGCTGGGGCCGCTGGTCCTGTCCGGCGAACGATTCGCCATCATCGTCGGCATGGCCGTCTTCCTGCTGGGGTCGGGGCTGCTGGCCAGCCGGGTCAGCCCGCGCTTCAACGCCTGGAGCACGGCGGCGGCGCTGGGCGGGCTGGCCGCGGCCCGCCTGGCCCATGTGGTCGTGCACTGGAGCTATTTCGCCGACGACCCGCTGAGGGCGCTGGCGGTGTGGCAGGGCGGGTTCATCTGGGCCTGGGCGCTGCCGCCGGTCGTCGTCGCCGCGGTCTTCATGCTGCGCGAGCGGCGGCTGATGCTGTGGGCGGCGGCGCCGGTGCTCGCCTGCGCGGTGGCCTGGACCGCGACGGCGCGGCTGACGTCGGGGACGGCGCCGACGCCGGCCCCGGCGATGGTCCTGGCCGCCGTGGACGGCGGGGCGGTGAACCTGGCCGCGGTCGACGGGCGGCCGACGGTCATCAATCTGTGGGCCAGCTGGTGTCCGCCCTGCCGGCGCGAGATGCCGGCGCTGGCGCGGGCCCAGGACGCCCGGCCGGATGTCCGCTTCCTGTTCGTCAACCAGGGCGAGGGGCAGGCGCAGGTCGCCGGCTGGCTGGCGGAGGCCGGACTGGAGATCGACAATGTGCTGCTGGACCGGGCCATGGCCGTGCCGCGCCACTACGGCACGGCGGGGCTGCCCGTCACCCTGTTCCTCGGCCGCGACGGCCGACTGGTCCGGGCCCATGTCGGCGAGATCGCGCCCGAACAGATCGATGCGGAGATCGCCCGCCTGCGGTGAGCGGGCCGGTCAGGCCGCCGCGGTCTGGCGCAACCCTTCCCACAGGGCGATGCCGGCGCTGACCGACAGATTGAGGGAGCGGGCCTCGGGGCGGATGGGAATCACCACGCGGGCGTCCGCGGCGTCGTGCACGAAGTCCGGCGCGCCGGAGGGTTCGCTGCCGAACAGCAGGACATCGTCGGGCCGGAAGATGAATTCGTTGAGGGCCGTCGCGCCCTTCGTCGTGAACAGCACGAGGCGTCCCGGTCCGCGGTCGCGCTGGAAGGCGGCCCAGTCGGCGTGCCGCGTCATATGGCCCAGCGGGCCGTAGTCCAGTGCGGCGCGCTTCATCGCCCGGTCGTCGAAACGGAAGCCGGTCGGCTCGATAATGTGCAGTTCCACCCCGAAACAGGCGCTCAATCGGATGCAGGCGCCGACGTTCTGGGGAATGGCCGGTTGAAAAAGGGCGAGACGCATTCTAAGGCCCTCATACGCGCGGCCCGGAGGCTTGTCGCGGCTCTGATCGCGACTGTTTCTCAACAGCAGCGCGAATTGCGGCGATGGGCCGCAAAGCTGGGCCGGGCGGGATTTGCGGGAAGGCGCTAAAGCATCCATGCCGCAATCGACCGGGTCCCGACGGCCCCGGCCTGCGGCGTACGAGGAGTAAGACGTGGCCGAATCGGTCGTGACTGAGAACGGTGAGGGCGGCGACGCCACCCGTCGGGACTTCATCCACATCGCGGCCGGCGCGGCCGCCGTGGGGGCCGGGGCCATGATGGCCTGGCCGTTGATCAATTCGATGAACCCGGCCGCCGACACCCTGGCGCTGGCGTCGATCGAATTCGACATGACCAAGGTCCAGGAGGGCCAGCAGGTCGTGATCAAATGGCAGGGCAAGCCGGTGTTCGTGCGCTATCGCACTCCGGCCGAGCTGCAGCGGGTCATCGCCGACAACAATGCGCGCGACCTGAAGGAGCCCCAGACGGACGCGGAGCGCACCAAGCCCGGTCACGAGCCTTATCTGGTCGTCCTGGGCAACTGCACCCACCTGGGCTGTATCCCGACCTTCGGCACGGGCGATTTCGGCGGCTGGTTCTGCCCCTGCCACGGCTCGCACTACGACGCCTCGGGCCGCATCCGTAAGGGCCCCGCGCCCCTGAACCTCGTCGTGCCGGAGTATGAGTTCCTTTCCGACACCCGCATCAAGATCGGCTGAGGGCGAGACCGATGAGCGCACACGAATCCACCTACGTCCCGAAGACCGGCATCGAGAAATGGCTCGACACCCGTCTGCCGATCGTCCGCTTCGGCGCTGACTACATGTCGCTGCCGACCCCGAGGAACCTCAATTACTGGTGGACCTTCGGCGGCATCCTGGCCCTCTGCCTGGTGATCCAGATCGCCACCGGCGTGATCCTGGCCATGCACTATGTGCCGAACACCGAACTGGCCTTCGCCTCGGTCGAACGCATCATGCGCGACGTCAACGGCGGCGACCTGATCCGCTACACCCACGCCAACGGGGCCTCGATGTTCTTCATCGCGGTCTATCTGCAC
>SCVB01000016.1 GCA_004296955.1 Brevundimonas sp. | reverse complement strand
GCGCTTGGTTTGCTTGGCCATGTGCTTAGCCCTCCACGACGTTGAGGCCCATGGCGCGAGCCGAGCCTTCGATGATCTTGGTCGCGGCGTCCAGGTCGTTCGCGTTCAGATCCTTCATCTTCTTCTCGGCGATCTCACGCAGCTGGCTGCGCTTGATCTTGCCGGCCACTTCGCGGCCCGTCATCTTCGAGCCCGAGGTGATGCCTGCGGCCTGTTTGATGTAGTGGGTCGCCGGCGGGGTCTTGGTGACGAAGGTGAAGCTCTTGTCCTGGTAGACCGTGATCACGGTCGGCAGGGGCGTGCCTTTGACTTCCTTCTCGGTGCGGGCGTTGAACTCCTTGACGAAGCCCATGATGTTGACGCCGCGCTGACCGAGGGCGGGCCCGATCGGGGGGGACGGCGTGGCGTTGCCGGCCGGCACCTGCAGCTTGATATAGCCCAGAATCTTCTTGGCCATTGGTCTCTCCTGACTGTGGCCCCGAACTCAATCGGGACCGGTGAGCCGTGGTCGTGGCATGGCTGCCTCCCACGGATTTATGCGGGCGAACCCGCACCGCCCTTTAGAGCGAGGCGCGCGTGTAGCGGATAAGGGCCGGAAAAGCAAACGGCGGCCCGAGGGCCGCCGCTGCGAAACATCATAACCGGCCTGGGGTCAGCCCGCGTTCTTCTCGACCTGATTGTATTCCAGATCCACCGGGGTCGGGCGGCCGAAGATGGACACGGCCACGCGCAGGCGGGCGTTGTCCTCGTCGACGCTCTCGACCTGGCCCTCGAAGCTGGCGAAGGGTCCGTCGATGACCTTGACGGTCTCGCCGATGTCGAAGCGGATGGTGGGCTTCGGACGTTCGACGCCCTCCTCCACCTGGCCGATGATGTTCTGGACCTCGCGCTCCGAGACCGGCAGCGGCTTGGTGCCGCCCGCGGCGCCGAGGAAGCCGGTGACCTTCGGCGTGTTCTTGACCAGGTGATAGGCGTCGTCGGTCATCTCCATCTTCACCAGCACATAGCCGGGGAAGAATTTGCGCTCGGAATTCACCTTCCGGCCGCGGCGGATCTCGACCACGTCCTCGGTCGGCACCAGGATTTCAGAGAAACAGTCCTCGAGGCCCTGCTGGCGCGCCTGGTCCGTCAGGTGCTGGGCGACCTTCTTCTCGAAATTCGAATAGGCGTGGACGATGTACCACTTGTGGCGGGGATTGGCGGCGGGCTTGGGGGCGGCGTCGGTCATTGGGGGATATTTCCTACTGGCCGATCGCGAGGATGTAGCGCGAGGCCACAGACAGACCGGCGTCGACCACGAAGAAGAAGACCGCGGCGATCACCACCATGATCAGCACCATCACCGAGGTGATCCAGGTTTCCTTGCGGCTCGGCCAGACGATCTTGCGCCCCTCGGCGCGGACCTGGCTGGCGAACTGGGGAATCGAGGTGCGCGGCTTCTTCGGCGCGTTCGCCTCGGCCGCCACGGCGTTCCCGGCGATGGCCGGCTGGACGGGCTGGGTGCGGCGCCCCGAGGGGCTCTTGGCCTTGGCCATGGTCTTCTGGTCTCGTTTCAACGTCCTGACGGTGCAGATGGGGATCCGCGCCGTCAGTGAAAAGTGGCAGGAGTGGAGGGACTCGAACCCACGACCCTCGGTTTTGGAGACCGATGCTCTACCAGCTGAGCTACACTCCTAGGTTCCGGACAAAACTATAACGCGCCGGAGGGTCTCCCCCCAGGCGCGCTCGGCTTCGCCAGACCGCGGCGTATGCCCGACCGCGCCGGGGTTTTCAAGCGTATCCTCCCCCGAACTTCGTTTCTCGGAAGGGGGACCGCGCGAAGCGCGGCGGAGGGGCCGGCCCTAACCGTCGTACTGTTCGGCCACGGCCCGGGCCTCGTCCTCGGCCTTGACCACCTGTTTGAACAACAGCTTGTCGATGCGGCGGTCGTCCATGTCGATGATCTCGACCTCGAACCGGCCCAGTTGCAGGATTTCGCCCTCATGCGGCACCCGCGACAGCTGGTGCAGCACCAGGCCGGCGATGGTGTGGAAACCGTCGGCCTCGCCGAAATCCTCGCCCAGGATGTCGGCCAGTTCGTCGATGTCGGTCTGGCCGTCGACCAGCCAGCTGCCGTCCTCGCGCTGGCGGACATTGACCTCGGCGTCGTCGTGGCCCTCGTCGAAATCGCCGGCGATCATCTCCAGCAGGTCGGTCGCCGTCACCACGCCCTCGAAGGCGCCGAATTCGTCGACCAGGAAGGCCATGTGGACCCGCGAGGCCTTCATGATCTCCAGCGCCTTCAGCACCGAGGTCGACTGCGGGATGAAGGCCGGCGTCTGCACGTGGCGCTCGACATTGAACTCGCCATTGTCCAGCAGGCTGTCCAGCAGGTCCTTCTTGTGGACGACCCCCAGCGGATTATCGACGTCGTTCTCGCGCGCCACCACGATGCGCGAATAGGGACAGGTGCGGATCTCCTTGCGCAGCGTCTCCTCGGTGTCGTCCAGGGCGATCCAGAACACCTCGTGGCGCGGCGTCATGGCCACGCGGATCGGCCGGTCGCCCAGACGCAGGATCTCCTCGATCATGGTCTGCTCTTCGGGCTCGATCAGGCCGGAGGCCGTGCCCTCGGCGATCATCGTCTCGACCTCTTCCTGGGTCACGTCCGAACCGTCGCGGTCCTTGACCCCCATGATCTTGAGGATGGCCGAGGTCGAGGCCGTCAGGATGACCACGAACGGCTTCAGCACGATCGCCACCGTCGAGATCGGGGCCGCCATCTTGGAGGCGATCGGTTCGGGGAAGATCAGCGCCAGCCGCTTGGGCACCAGTTCGCCGACGATCACCGACACATAGGTGATGAAGATGATGACGAGGGTGGTCGAGATGACCTGCGCCCAGTGGCCGAGCACCGGGAAGGCCTCGAACAGGATCCGGTTCAGTTCGCCCGCGATCGACGCCTGGCCGTAGGCGCCGGCCGCGATGCCGATCAGGGTGATGCCGACCTGGACCGCCGACAGGAAATGCGTCGGGTCCTCGGCCAGTCGCAGCGCGGCGCGCGCGCCCTTGTCGCCCCGTTCGGCGCGGCTGTGCAGCTTGGATTTTCGCGAGGATACGACCGCCAGCTCGGTCATGGCGAACAGGCCGTTGAGCACCACCAGGAGCAGAACGACGACGATGGCGAAGGCTAACATCTAGGGGGGGCGGGACCGGCGCGGCGCGACAGTCGGCGTCCGCAGGCGGGATGATAGGCGGATTTCGCCCTCGCCGCCATGGTTTCCTTTGCGCCTAGCGGGTGCGGCCGACCTCGACCGCGCCATAGGGCCCGCGCGCGCCGTCGTCGGCCGGCAGGGCCGCGCAGGCGGACATGCCGATGAAAGTGCCGATGAACAGGCCGATCCGAAGCGCGCGCCGCATGGTTACTGAATCCCTAACGTCCGTGAGACGAACGTAGGGGCCCGTTTCCGGTTGCATGCAAGCGGATGCCCCAAACGGGCGTGGCGTTAACCGAGCTGCATCACCCGTCCGGCGATCAGCAGGGCCGCGATCACCGCCACGACCGCCCAGCCGACCCATCCGCCCTTGCCGCCCGCCCCGTCGTCGAGGCCGACGATCCGTCCCTTGCGCACCGCCACGCCGAAGCTGACGCCGTTGAAGTCGCGCGCCGCCCTGACCGCCGCGAAATGATCCAGCGCCTGCACGGCGGGCACGATCCGCTGCGTCACCGTGAGGTCCAGGACATGCGCGGCCTGGCGCGGCGTGCGCCATTCCAGCGAGCTGCGTACCACGGTCGCCGGTCCCGTCCGATCGACCTTCCAGGGCTGGATGGCGACCGCCGCCGGCAGGTTGAAGATCCGTTCAGTCACCACCCGCCGCGGCGCGCCCACGTCAATGGGTTCGGTCCGCCGGGCCGTCTCGATGTCGCGCAGATTGGGCCCGACCACATCGTCGCGTGAGACGAACCGCATCCGCTCCCCGTCCATGGGCTGGAATGGTCGGTCGACGTCATACAGTTCGACCACCTCCAACCGGTTGTCGGCCGTCCCGTCGATCACCTCCAGCGGCGCCGCCTCGACCACCTGGCCGTATTCGGCCTCCAGCGATTCCCGAAATCGCCGGCTGACGTTCCGGCGCCCGTCATTGGCCAGCCAGCGGCGCATGTCGTCGGCGCGCCAGTCGCGATAGACGGTGCGCATCTCCAGTCGTGCCGGCATGGCGGCCAGCTTGTCGAAGGTCCAGGTCTCGCGCGTGGCGCAGACGGTCGGAATCTCCGGCTCCCGCATCCGCTCCAGGGTCGCCCCGGCGACCAGCGGCAGGGCCCAGCCATGACGCGGCTGCGTCAGGTGCGCCAGGTCCCCGCCCTGGCTCGACAGGGTCGGATCCAGCCACCACGGCTCGCCGTCGACGGTCACGCGGACGATGCAGTGGTCGAAGGCCGTCGCGTTGGGCGGCTCCTGATCGAGGTCCGGTCCGATCCTCGTATTGACCAGGGCGGGAACCGCATCGACGCCCATCCGGCGCAGCACCGCGACCAGCAGGCGCGAGGCGTCCTTGCAATCGCCGTAGCGGGTCTCCCAGATGGTCTCGACCGGCCGGGGCCGGAAGCCGCCGTCGCCGACCCCGACCGAATGGTAGCGCAGCGCCCTCTGCACGAACCGAAGGCCCGCCGCGGCCCGGCCCGCCGGCGTCGGCTCCGCCGCCATGATCCCGGCGGTCGCCGCCTCCAGCGTTTCCGGCAGGCGGTCCGGCGGATCGTAGAAGCCGCTGAACAGGCCGGCGACCGCGTCCCAGCCGATCGTGTCCGCGACATGCACCGAGGCGAAGCCGACGTGCCAGGGCGGCGCATCGGCCTCATGTCGCCACGGCGAAGCGTCGCGGGCGACCCAGCGCAGCGTCCTCACCCCCACTGAGGTCACATCCTCGACCCTGGGCAGCCGCCCGAACGGCCGCAGGGTCACCGCCCGGGCCTCCGGAATGCGGATCTCGACCCGCGTCTCGATCACCGGCGAGCTCCACTGCAGCCGGGGCGAGATGCTCAGCGAGTCCTTGAGCACCGGATTGGCGCCGATGATCGAGAAGGCGGTGTCGACCACGTCGCCGACCCGCACGTCGGGCACGATCATGTGCGCCGTCAGCCGCCCGTCATAGACGGCTCGCTCGAGATTGAGCTCGCGCCGGAACAGTTCGAACGCCTCCGGCCGGGCCGCCTCGCGCACCGTCCCGTCGCGCCAGACCCGGACGCCATGGATGACCAGCCGCTCATGGGAGGGGTTGAAGGCCGCTTCGAAACTGGCTGCGGGCTGCAGGCCGTCGCTGCCGGTCACTTGCTGCACCAGACGGCTGGTGAAGACCCGCTCGGGCCGGGTCGCGTCCAGCCGCGTGTCCGACAGCCAGAAGCAGCAGCCGCGCTCGCTCAGCGCCGCCGGATCGCGCGCGCCGATGTCGAACAGCTCCATGTCGAACCCGTCCGGGGCCGGTCCGAACTCCAGCCCGCGCGTCTCCGACCGCCCGCCCCCAAACGCCACGCCTGCATCCCCCGACACAACTTCGAGGCGACGCTAGCCCATCCTTCCGCGAGCGTCATCCTCATCGCCTGTCAGGCGAGCAGTGAAGACTGGTTCCTTCCCCCTTCACGGGGGAAGGACGGCGCATAGCAAAACCCCCGCCGGCTTGCGCTGGCGGGGGCTCTGTTACGCTGACTTGAGGTCGCCGATTACTCGGTGATCTTCGACACCACGCCGGCGCCGACGGTGCGGCCGCCTTCGCGGAT
>SCVB01000106.1 GCA_004296955.1 Brevundimonas sp. | reverse complement strand
CAGGCCGTCAAGGACGCCAAGGGCGGCGCGGTCGAGTTCCGCGTCGAGAAGGCCGGCATCGCGCACGGCGGCATCGGCAAGGCCTCCTTCACCCAGGAAGCCCTCGAAGCCAACGTGAAGGCCTATGTGGACGCCCTGCAGAAGGCCCGTCCGGCCGGCGCCAAGGGCACCTACGTCAAGCGCATCACCCTGTCCTCGACCATGGGACCGGGCTTCAAGATCGACCCGGCGTCGCTGAACGCCTGATCGGCCTGACAGACTGAATGAAGAGGGCGGCGACCGCAGGGTCGCCGCCCTTTTTTTCTGACCCGGTCATTTTCCGGCCGCCTGTGTCGCACTGACGCTTGTATCCGGCGTGTCGGCAACCGAAGGTTCGGGGTGATCTTTCGCTTGGGGGCGTGATGCGTATCGTCATTCTGTTGCTGGCCGCCGTCTGGCTTGGCCTCGCCGCGCCGGCTGCGGCGCAGGACGCGGCGGGAGACGCCCGCCGGCTGGCCCTGGCGGAGCAGTATCTCGAGGTGACCCAGGGCGAGACCCTGGAGAAGTCGATCAACGCCTATTTCGACGAGGCCTTCGCCAAGTCGGAGATGCCGGACGACCAGCGCGACTGGCTGACCCGGAACATGTCCGTGGCCTTCGAACAGGCCATGCAGGCGACCTTCGCCGACCTGACCGACGATGTCGCCGAGCTGTTCAGCGAAGAGGAGCTCGAGGCGATGATCGCCTTTTACGACACGCCGCTGGGGCGATCGATCACCGAGAAGAATTTCGAATTCGGCGTCCGGCTGGAGACGGTGATGACGCCGCATCTGACCGAGGTCTTCACCCAGCTGGGCGAGAAATTCTGCGTCCGCTTCGAATGCGAGGCCGGCGAAGAGGCGGCCTCCAAATTCGGCCTCTAGCCTGAACGGGTACGGCGCTGAATTCTATTGCATGGAATCGTCAGGCAACGGACGGTTTGACATGCGCCGGCCTGCGGCGCCCGTGGCTCCGGATCTCCGCCCGACCGATGACAGTCCCGTCGAACCCCGCCCAGCCGGCCGAGCGGCGTCAGGTCGCGGCCCTGCCATGGCGGCGGGGACCGGAGGGGATCGAGATCCTGCTCGTCACTTCGCGCGAGACGCGGCGCTGGGTCACGCCCAAGGGCGGGCGGATGGCGGGCCGGACGGATGCGGAATCCGCCGCCCAGGAGGCGCTGGAGGAGGCGGGGATCGAAGGCGTGATCGGCGAAACCCCGGTGGGGGCCTTCCGCTATCTGAAGGTGCTGAAGCGCCGCGCGCCGCGCTGGTGCGTGGTCGCGCTCCACGCCCTGGAGGTCCGGATCGAGCATGAGACCTGGCGCGAACAGGCCGAGCGCGAGCGGGCCTGGGTCAGCCGGGAGGAGGCCGTCCGCCGCGTCGACGAGCCGGATCTCAAGATCCTGATCGCCGCTTTCGAAGGCTAGGCCCGCGCCGCGGCGGCCAGGTAACAGCCGCGCCGCGCCGTATGCAGGTGGATGCGGACGACCGCGTCGTCGGCGAACCATTGCTCCAGCCGGCCCGCCAGGTCGCGGCCCTCGACCACATCGGCGTCGGTCATCATCCCGTCGGCGTCATAGGCCCGCACCGAGAGCAGGCGGCGGCCGATCATGTCGGGGACCTCGCCGGGCGCGGGAAGGGCCTCGGCGGCGGCCTCGCGGACGAAGATCGGACCTTCGGAGCGGTAGGGGCTGGACGGGTCGTCGAGGTGACGATGGTTGAGCAGGATCAGGGCCTCGCCCGGTTCGGCGTCGGCGAGGCTGACGCGGCAGGGCGAACTGTGGGGCGCCTCGGCGATCATGCGGCGCGCGCCGAGGGCCAGCAGGGCGGCGTCGTCGAGGGCCAGGAGCGGCTCGAACGGGGCGAGGGGGAGGGCGGTGATGCGGAAGGTCATGACGGCGACATTGCCGCGCCCCGGATCGTCGGTCTGGCGGCTTTCGGACGTTGCGTCGGGCCGTCCGCATCCCCACAACGGAGGGCATGAACGCACCCTTCAAGACTCCGACCGATCCGCTCGACGCCCCGTTGTGGGACCTGACCGACCTCTACGCCTCGCGCGAGGACGCCCGCATCGAGGCCGACCTCGCCCGCACCCGCGGTCTGGTCGACGACCTCGGCGCCCTGCAGGGCCGGCTGGTCGCGGCGCGGGCCGAGCCGGCGCTGCTGGGCGAGCGGCTGGACCGGGCGGTGAGCCTGTACGAACAGGCCTCGGACGGGCTGGGCGCCCTGGGCGCCTATGCCTTCCTGGCGGCCTCGACCAACCGCAACGACGCGGGCGCCCAGGGGTTCGAGGCGACGGTGCGCGAGAAGCTGGCCGCGATCGCCACGCCCACCGTCTGGGTGACGCTGGAGGTCAACCAGCTGGAGGAAGCCGAGATCGAGGCGGCGCTGGCGGCCTGGCCGGCCGCGGCGCGCTGGCGGCCTTGGCTGCGGCGGGTGCGGGCGATGAAGCCGCACGAACTGTCCAACGAACTGGAGACCTTCCTGGCCGAGCGGGGGCCGATCAGCGCCCAGTGGCCGCGTCTGTTCGACGAGACCCTGGCAGCCATGAAGGTCAGGTCCGGCAAGGACGAACTGACCCTGGCCGAGGCGCTGAACCGGCTGTCCGACCCCAAGGCGCCGCGGCGCAAGTCGGCGGCCGAGGGGCTGAACGAGGCGCTGGCGGCGCAGACCCGGACCATGGCGCTGGTCCTGAACACCGTCGCCGCCGACAAGGCTCTCGAGGACAAATGGCGCGGCTTCAAACGCCCCGCCGACAGCCGTCACCTGTCAAATGAGGTCGATGGCGACTCGGTCGACGCCATGGCCGAGGCCGTGGCCGCCGCCTATCCGCGGCTGTCGCACCGCTATTACGCCCTCAAGGCCCGGGCCATGGGCAAGGCGAAGCTGGAGCAGTGGGACCGCAACGCCCCCATCGAGACGACGGCGCCGCGCGGTTATGACTGGGCCGCGGGCAAGCAGCTGGTGCTGGAGAGCTTCGCCGACCTGGGGCCCGAGTTCGCCGACCGGGCCGGCGGCTTCTTCGACAAGCCGTGGATCGACGGCAAGGCCCGGCCGGGCAAGCAGTCGGGGGCCTACGCCCACCCCGTGACCTCGGACCGCCATCCCTATGTCTTCCTGAACTGGATGGGCGAGCGGCGCGACGTCCTGACCCTGGCGCATGAACTGGGCCACGGCGTGCACCAGACCCTGGCGGCGGGGCAGGGGAGTCTGCTGGCCGATACGCCCCTGACCCTGGCCGAGACGGCCTCGATCTTCGCCGAGGGCCTGACCTTCGACCGACTGCTGAAGACGGCGCCGAAGGCCGAGCAGCGCGGCCTGCTGGCCGGGCGGATCGAGGACGGGCTGAACACGGTCGTGCGCCAGATCGCCTTCCACCGCTTCGAGACGCGGTTCCACGACGAACGGACGGCGGGCGAACTGCCGGTCGAGCGGATCGGCGAGATCTGGATGGAGGAGATGGGGGCCTCGCTGGGCCCCGCGATCACGCTCAACCCCGGCTATGAGCACTGGTGGAGCTATGTCAGCCATTTCGTCCACTCGCCCTTCTACGTCTACGCCTACGCCTTCGGCGACCTGCTGGTGGCGGCCCTGATGGAGACGCGGGCGAAGGATCCCGAGGGGTTCACACCGCTGTATCGCGAGTTGCTCGCGGGCGGCGGGTCGAAGGGCTATGTCGAGGCCCTGGCCCCGTTCGGCCTGAACCCGCGCGATCCGGCGTTCTGGACCATCGGGACCAAGCGGCTGGAAGGGCTGATCGACCGGTTCGAGGCGCTGGTCTGACGACCGGCGTTGACGGGCCGGTGTGGACGGGCGAGCGTCCCGCCATGCGCTCCCTGATCCTTGCGGCGGCCCTCGCCGCCCTCCCCCTGGCCGTCCAGGCCCAGACGCCCACGCCCGAGCCGTCGCCCGCCGTTCGCGCCATGGCGGCCGGCTACAAGGCCCTGACCGTCTGCAGCGCCCTGAAGACCGCCCAGGCGGCGGGCGGGACGCGGACGCTCGAGAGCGTCGAGGCCAACGAACTGGTCGGCGTCTATCCCGAGATCGACGCCCTGGTCCGCGGGATGCCCGTTGAGATCGGCGAGCGCCAGGTCTCCGTGCCCTGGGACGAGGCCCTGCCGCCGCGCGTGGCGGTGTTCTCGCCGGGCCGGGGGTGCGCCATCCAGCCGGTCGGCTGGACGGGCGTGAGCCCGGAGATCTTCCTGCCGGGCGTGCGGGTGAACGAGCCCTTCGCCACAGCCGAGCCGGACGGCGACGCCG
Organism: Brevundimonas sp.; assembly: GCA_004296955.1. Lineage (GTDB taxonomy): Bacteria > Pseudomonadota > Alphaproteobacteria > Caulobacterales > Caulobacteraceae > Brevundimonas. Next base: position 40,151 of record SCVB01000106.1, on the reverse strand, counting down.
CCCTGCTCAACGAAGCCGTCGAACAGGCCTTCGAGGGCGACCGCTACGGCGAGGGGATCAACACCACCGCCGTGCTGGTGTTGCAGAATGACCGGATCGTCGCCGAGGAATACGCCGAGGGCTTCGGCGTCGACACGCCGCAACGGACCTGGTCGGTGGCCAAGTCCCTGGCCGGCACGGTGATCGGCGCAGCCGTGCAGCGCGGCGAGGTCGATGTGAACGCGCCGGCCGCCATCGCCGACTGGGGCCGGCCCGGCGACCCGCGTGCGGCCATCACGCTGGACCAACTGATGCGGATGGGCTCGGGCCTGACCAGCGATACGGCCGGCAACCGCACCGACGCCCTGTATTTCGGCGGGGTGGGGATCGATGAACAGGTCACGGCCTGGCCGCTGATCGCGCCGCCGGGAACGCGCTACCGCTACGCCAACAACGACATCCTGCTGGCGGTGCTGTCGATCGCGCCCACCTTCGCGCAGCATCCGCCCGCCGAGCTGTTCCGGCGACTGGGCATGTACGACACCTGGGCGGAGACCGACTGGCGCGGCAACTACATGCTGTCCAGCCAGGTGTGGACCACGGCCCGCGACCTGGCCCGGTTCGGCCAGCTGTATCTGCACGACGGGGTGGTCGACGGCGAGCGCATCCTGCCCGAGGGCTGGCGCGAACATGTCTCGGCGCCGTCGGGGCCCCAGCCGGAGGGCGCCCAGGGCTATGGCGCCACCTTCTGGCTGATGAACCGGTCGGAGGGCGTGCCGGCCGATACGATCTCGGCCAACGGCAATCGCGGCCAGTATGTGATCATCGTGCCGAGCCGGAACATCGTCATCGTGCGTCGCGGCGAGGACCCGACCGGCAAGCGGTTCGACCCCATCGCCTTCACCCGCGACGTCCTGGCCGCGCTGGACCGGGAGGAATCGGCGGGGGCGTCTTGAGCAGGCCGCTGGGCTCGCTATAAGGACGCCACCCGCCGTTCCAGATTCCCGGACCCGATCATGGCCGACCCGCACCACGCTTCCGACGACTATGTCCGCGGTTCGCAGGAGATCAGCGAACAGAACCAGACGTTCACGGCGTTCATGGGCCTGACCAAATGGGGCTCGCTGAGCCTCGCGGTCCTGCTGCTGTTCCTGACCCTGTGGTTCCAGCCCGGCGGCAGCTTCTTCGGCGCCGCGATTCCGGCCTTCGTGCTGCTGGTCGCCGGCGTCTTCTTCCTGAAGTCCGGCAAGAAGCACTGATCCTGGCGCGCGCCGCGCGGCGGCGCGCTGCCTGACCGCGGCCCCCTGAACAGGCCGCTTTGACGCACCCTCCTGCTTGAGCCTAACGTCGCTCCTTCGATATGAGACGGAGGGATTCGCTTGGCTGTCGCCATCGCCGTGACCCGCGAACGCCGAGACGGCGAGACGCGCTGCGCCGTCACTCCGGAAACGGTGAAGAAATTCCTCGCCATGGGCGCGACGGTGACCGTCGAGGCGGGGACCGGGGCCGGCTCCTCCATCCCCGACGATGACTATGTCGCCGCGGGCGCGACCGTGGCCAGGGACACCAAGGCGGTGCTGTCGGGGGCCGACATCGTGCTGAAGGTGCGCGGGCCGACGGCGCAGGAGACCAGCGCCCTGAAGCCGGGCGCCGTCGTCGTGGCCCTGCTGGATGCGTATCGCGACAAGGAGACGGTGACCGCCCTTGCCGGCGCCAACGCCACGGCCTTCGCCATGGAGTTCGTGCCGCGGATTTCGCGGGCGCAGGTGATGGACGCCCTGTCGTCGCAGGCGAACCTGGCCGGCTATCGCGCCGTGATCGAGGCGGCCTGGGCCTATGGCAAGGGCTTCCCGATGATGATGACGGCGGCGGGCACGGTGGCGCCGGCCAAGGTCTTCGTCATGGGCGTGGGCGTGGCGGGGCTGCAGGCCATCGCCACGGCGCGGCGGCTGGGGGCGGTGGTCACGGCCACCGACGTGCGGCCGGCGACCAAGGAGCAGGTCGAATCGCTGGGGGCCAAATTCCTCGCCGTCGAGGACGAGGAGTTCAAAAACGCCCAGACGGCCGGCGGCTACGCCAAGCCGATGAGCCCGGAGTATCAGGCCAAGCAGGCCGAACTGACCGGCGAGCACATCAAGAAACAGGACATCGTCATCACCACCGCCCTGATCCCCGGCCGCGCCGCGCCGGTGCTGGTCAGCGCGGCCCAGGTGGCGACGATGAAGCCGGGCTCGGTGCTGATCGACCTGGCGGTCGAGGCAGGCGGAAACGTCGAGGGGGCGAAGGCCGGCGAGGTGGTGACCACCGCCAACGGCGTCCAGATCGTCGGCCATACCAACCTGCCAGGCCGGATCGCGGCGGATGCGTCGGCGCTATACGCCAAGAACCTGGTCGCCTTCGTCGGGCTGATGATCAAGGACGGGGCGCTGGCGCTGGATATGGAGGACGAGATCCTCAAGGCCTCGGCGGTGACCCACGGCGGGGTCGTGGTGCATGAAGGGGTGCGGGGGTGATCCTGAGAACCCTCTTGACCGTGGTTGGTTGGTTGCTCCTCGTAGGAGGTCCGTTGTCTCTCATTGTTGGCGTGGCTCGGACCATCAGCATTAGTGGCGAGGCGAGCGTGCACATCGGCCAAGCGATCCTGTCCAGCATGGCGGGTTCGCTTTTGGCGACGTTCCTTGCGGTGGGATTCGGAGCGAGTTTCCTGCTCGTCGTTTCCTTGGACCGGCGCCTCGCAAGACTTGAGAGGACCAACTGATGGAACACGTCGATCCCACCATCTTCCGTCTGGCCATCTTCGTGCTGGCGATCTTCGTCGGCTATTACGTCGTCTGGTCCGTCACACCCGCCCTGCACACGCCGCTGATGGCGGTGACCAACGCCATCTCCTCGGTGATCGTGGTCGGCGGGCTGATCGCGGCGGCGGCCTTCAGTGGCGACGCGGGGCCGAACGGCTGGATCGCCAAGGGCGCCGGCGTCGCGGCCGTGACCCTGGCCAGCGTCAACATCTTCGGCGGCTTCATGGTCACCCGGCGCATGCTGGCCATGTACCGCAAGAAGGAAAAGCCGAAGGCGGCGGAGGCGACCAGGGCGTGACCTTCGACGTTCTCCAGCTCGCGGTCGGCGCGTCCTGGGTCGCCACGGGGCTCGGGGCGGGGCTGTGGCTGTGGAGCTGGCTTCGCGAGAAGGACGCCATCCGCAAGCTTCGCTTCCTCGACTGCGGCGTGGTGCTGCTGTTCGCCTCGGTCCTGTTGCGGATCGTCGTCCAGACCCGGGTGATGAGCGTCTGGGACTGGGCCATGATCTTCGTCGGGCCGCTGTTCATCGCCGCCGCCCTGTGGCGACTGGCGCGGACGGCCTGCCCGCCGCCCGGCCGATCCGATTGAGGGAAGACTGACCGCATGAACGCATCCTTCGCGGCCCTGGCCTATCTGGTCTCCGGCGTCCTCTTCATCCTCAGCCTGCGCGGGCTGTCGAGCCCGGAGACGAGCCGGCAGGGCAATACCTTCGGCATGATCGGCATGGCCCTGGCGGTCGGCGTGACCCTGGCGACCCTGTGGTCGACAGGGACGCTGGACACCCTGACCCTCGCCCTGATCGCGGGCGGGGTGGTGGTCGGCGGCGGGGCCGGGGCCCTGATCGCGGGCCGGGTGCAGATGACCCAGATGCCCCAGCTGGTCGCGGCCTTCCACTCGCTGGTCGGCATGGCGGCCTGTCTGGTGGCCATCGGCGCCGTCTATGCGCCCGAGAGCTTCGGCATCGCCACGGCGGACGGCGGGATCAAGACCCTGTCGATCATCGAGCTGAGCCTCGGGGTCGCCATCGGCGCGGTGACCTTCACCGGCTCGGTCATCGCCTTCGCCAAGCTGAACGGAAACATGAGCGGGGCGCCGATCATCCTGCCGGCGCGGCACCTGATCAACGTCGCCCTGGCCCTGGGGCTGGTGCTGCTGATCGGCGTCATGATCGGCTCGGGCGGGACGGCGGTCTGGGCCTTCTGGGGCGTCTTCCTGATCGCCCTGATCCTCGGCGCCACCCTGATCATCCCCATCGGCGGGGCCGACATGCCGGTGGTGGTGTCGATGCTCAACTCCTACTCCGGCTGGGCCGCGGCGGCCCTGGGCTTCACCCTCGAGAACATCGCCCTGATCATCACCGGCGCCCTGGTCGGCAGCTCGGGCGCGATCCTGAGCTACATCATGTGCAAGGGCATGAACCGCAGCTTCATCTCGGTGATCCTCGGCGGATTCGGCGGCGCGGACGCGGCCGGGGGCGAGGCCCGGGTCGAGACGCGGCCGGTCAAACAGGGCAGCGCCGACGACGCCGCCTTCATCATGAAGAACGCCTCCAAGGTCATCATCGTCCCCGGCTACGGCATGGCCGTCGCCCAGGCCCAGCACGCCCTTCGCGAGATGGCCGACAAGCTGAAGGCCGAGGGGGTCGAGGTGAAATACGCCATCCACCCCGTCGCCGGCCGCATGCCCGGACACATGAACGTCCTGCTGGCCGAAGCCAATGTGCCATATGACGAGGTGTTCGAGCTGGAGGACATCAACAGCGAGTTCAGCTCCTGCGACGTGGCCTTCGTCATCGGCGCCAACGACGTCACCAACCCGGCCGCCAAGACCGACCCGCAGAGCCCGATCTACGGCATGCCGGTGCTGGACGTGGAGAAGGCGGGGACGGTGCTGTTCATCAAGCGGGGGATGGCGGCGGGGTATGCGGGCGTCGAAAACGAGCTGTTCTTCCGCGACAACACGATGATGCTGTTCGCCGACGCCAAGAAGATGGTCGAGGGGATCGTGAAGGCGCTGTGACCCGCTGCCTCGGGCCCAAGCCGTTCAACTGGCCGGCGGCGATCCTCGTATTCGGGTGGATTGGATTCACAGCCGCGCTCCTGCTCGGCGGAGATCGCCTCATCTCGCCCTTCCGACACGGGCTTCCGTCCGAGCCGCTTGCTTGGTGGCCGGAGATGTCAATTGTTGGCTTGCTGCTGATTTTCACCCCGCTGCTGTTGGGAGGAGTGGCAGGTGGGTTGCCGTTCCGATTGAAAAACTCTGTCCGGATCGGGGTTGGGCTGGTCGCCCTTGGAGTGTTCGCATTCACAGCGGGAGTGGTGTGGGATGCGAACAGCGGCGTCGCGCTCTATTCGGACCAGCTTGTTTACCGGGATGCTGGGTTTGGCCAGCCGCTGGAAACCCGGAAGTTCACGGACATCCGTCGCACCGAGAGTTCATGTCTCAACGTGCGGGAGCGACGTAGCTGGACGCGAAAGCCGAGAGGCGGCCTTACGTTGGACTTCGGCGACGGTAGGCGGTTCGAAATTTGGGATCGCGGCGGAGGCTGGGGAGATCGCGGACAGGAGGCGCGATTCCTCGTTGTTGAGCGTGTCTTTGCCGCCGCCGGAGAAGCGGGCGCGGTTCGGGCGCCACAGCGCCGCAGTGATGGTCGTGCGGCCTTCGACAGCGGTTGCCCTGCTCGGCTTGCCAACCGCTTGGGAGTGCCCCTGGAGAGGGTTTCTGCGCTTCTTGTAGTCGATCAATCCGAACTGAGACCTGACGAGTATGTCGTGAGGTCTGAGGACTGATCCGGCGATGGCTCTTCCCGACAAGACCTACGTCCGCTTCGTCTGTTTCCAGACGATCGGTCGTCAGCGCAGTCGCCTGGGCCTGTTCAAAGCCATCGATGAAGCGGTCGAGAGCGAATACGCACCGGGCTGGGCCATCGTCGAGGCGCGAAGCCTGAGCGCGTGGTTCAACGCCAACCTCGACATCCCAAAGGCCTTTTCGACCGGGGGACACAAGGGCTTCGGCCAGCCGGGTCTGTCATGGTTCAAGCCGGTTGCGACCGAGCACATCAGCCGCATGCACCGGCTGAAGCTCGCGCTCGAGGACTGCGGCATCCATGTCGAGGTGTTGACCACCCGCGATCCGGGCCTGATCGTCTGGCAGGACCAACATCAGGTCGTGGCCGAGCCGCGCGGACGAAAATTCTGACATGCCGACGACCGCCGCTGAAATGATCCGACTGCTGGAGCTGACGCCCCATCCCGAAGGCGGCCATTATCGCGAGACCTTCCGGGATGCGCGACTGGTGGACGGCCGGGCAGCCTCGACGGCCATCTATTTCCTCCTGGCGGCCGGGGAGCTTCGCACTGGCATCGCGTGGACGCGGTGGAGGTCTGGCATTTCCACGCCGGCGCGCCGTTGGCCCTCAGCATCGAGGGGCGGGGCGTGGTGACGCTGGGGCCCGATCTGGCGGCGGGGGAGCGGCCGCAGGGCGTCGTTCCCGCCGGGGCGTGGCAGGCGGCGGAGAGTCTGGGCGACTGGACCCTGGTCGGATGCACGGTCGCGCCCGGGTTCGAGTTCGCGGGTTTCGAACTGGCTCCGGAGGGCTGGACGCCCGAGGGATGGAATGCATGACCGCCGACCCCGCCGCCCTCGGCTTCCTCAAGCCCGAGAAATACGCCGCCGTGGAGCGCGAGCGGCGCTGGCTGTGCGCGGCCTTGCCGGACCTGCCGGTGCTGCGGGCCGAGGACATCGAGGACCTCTATGTCGACGGTTCGCGACTGCGCCTGCGCAGGGCGACGCCGGTCGGGGGCGGTGAGCCGATCCTGCGGCTGTCGAAGAAGGCCGATCTGGCGCCCGACAGGCGGCTGATCACGACGATCTACCTGACCGGGGCGGAGTACGCCCTGTTCGAGGGCCTGCCGGGCCGCCTGATGCGCAAGACGCGCCACTACTACGCCGCCGCCGGCGCCACCCTGTCGGTCGACCGGTTCGAGGGGGCGCTGGCCGGCCTGTTCCTCGCCGAGGCGGAGTTCGGCGACGATGCGGCGATGGCCGCGTTTCCGGACCCGGCTTTCGCCCTGCGTGAGGTGACCGACGATCCGCGATACACCGGCGGGGCGCTGGTACTGCACGGCTTTCCGGACGGGACTTGAGCCACAAAGGGAGGATGCCATGGCGTACGAAGCCAAGACCAAACCCACCGAAGTCTCTGTTGCGGACTTCATCGCCGCGGTCGAGAACCCGCAGCGCCGCGCCGACGCGGAGACCCTGTGCGCCCTGTTCCAGGAGATCAGCGGCGAGCCGCCGACCATGTGGGGGCCGTCGATCATCGGCTTCGGGCGGTACCACTACCGCTACGCCAGCGGGCACGAGGGCGATGCGCCCCGGCTCGGCTTCTCGCCGCGCAAGGCGCAGACGGTCATCTACATCCTGCCGGGGTTCAGCGGATGGGAATCCTTCGTCGCGCGGCTGGGCAAGGTGAAGACCAGTGTAGCGTGCCTGTACGTCAACCGGCTGGACCAGATCGACCTGGACGTCCTGCGCGAACTGGCGGCGGCGTCGCTGGTCGAGATGCGCCAGCGGTATCCCGAAACCTAGGCCGCCATGCGGAAGTCTTCAGCGGGGTCGAAGGCCGGGCGGGCCTCGTCCCACAGGGCGTCCTCGTCGGCGTAGCGGGCGGACAGGCGGGCGTCGATGACGTCGATCACCTGTTCCTCCAGACGGTCCCAGATGACGGCCAGATCGCCGCAACCCTCGGCCTCGCAGGGCACGATCAGATAGCGGCTGGCGGCGACGGAAGCGTGGGGGGCGAAGCGGCGGGCCATGGGGTGTCTCCGGCAAGAGGGGCTCTGTTGAAATCCACCATGAAGCAGCGTTGCGTCAAAATCGGACGTATGCGATCGTCGCGGCATGAGACACGACAAGGCGGCCGTGGTGATCGAACTGGCGCGGCGGATGGCGGCCAGCGCCGAGGGGCTGACGCTCGACGACATGGCGCGCGAGGCCGGGGTCGGGCGGCGCACCGCCGAGCGGATGCGCGACGCGGTGATCGCCCTGTATCCGGCCGTCGAGGAGGTCTCGGACCCGCCGAACAAGCGCTGGCGCATCCGCGGCGGCCTGTCGGCCTTTGAACAGGCCCCGACGACCGAGGAACTGGTCGAGCTCAGCAAGGCGGCGCAGGGTCTGAAGGCGGCGGGGGAGCCGGGGCGGGCGGCGGCGCTGGAGGGGCTGGAGCGCAAGCTCAAGTCGGCCATGCGCTCGACCACCCTGAATCGTCTGGCCCCCGATCTGGAGGCGCTGGTGCGGGCCGAGACCATCGCGGTCCAGGCCGGGCCGCGCCCGTCGGCCGACGAGGCCGTGCTGGCCGAGATCCGGCAGGCGATCCTGGCCGGCCAGCCGCTGGGCTTCATCTACAGCCGGCCGGGCGCCGAGGCGCGCCGCCGGTCCGTCGCGCCGTGCGGGGTGATGTTCGGCCGCGCCAACTATCTGGTCGCCGCCGACCGCGAGAGCGGCCGGATCCAGACCTTCCGCCTCGACCGGATGAGCGCCGTACGGGCCGAGGACGGCGTCGCCGCCCCGCCGGCCGACTTCGACCTGCAGGCCTTCGCCAGCCAGTCGTTCGGCATCTATCAGGACGAGATCGAGGCCGTGGTGCTGCGCGTCACGCCGGAAGGAGCGGCCGAGGCCCGGGCCTGGCGCTGGCACCCGACCCAGTCGGTCGAGGACCAGGCCGACGGCGGCGTCGAGGTGCGGTTCCGGGCCAGCGGCATGCGCGAACTGGCCTGGCACCTGTTCAGCTGGGGCGACCAGGTCGAGATCGTCGCCCCGGAGCGGCTGAAGGCCATGATGCGGGAGGCGTTGAAGGCCGCCGCCGGCGCTCTGGAGCGGTCGACCTGATCAGTCGTCCGGGCTGGTTCGATCCTCGCGCATATGGAAGATGCGGGCGATGACGACGTCGTGTTGGACCACGCGAAACTGAACGACGTATCCGCTCTTGCCGAACCGAAGGTCGAACTCGTGCAGATCGTCAGATATGCGGCGCGCTCTGGTGGGCATGCGAGCCAGCGACCGAAGCGCGGTCTTGATCGTAGCGCCGGCGCGTCGGGCGGCGTTCTCATTGTGTCCAGCCAGGAAGTCGGCAAGCCGCACCAGGTCCCGCCCGGCCTTGGCCGTGAGCGTAACCCGGTAGGTCACCGCTTTCGGGCCAGCCCCGCTTCCAATGCGTCGTCGAATGTCCGCAACGCGTCCTCAAGCGGAATCGAAACGCCTGTGCGGTCGTATTCGGCAAGCGCGATCCGGGCTTGTTCGTGCTGATACCGCCGCGCCGCCTCGGTCCTGACATCGGAAGTTTCGAACGGCGACGCCTCTTCGGCGACCCCGGTCGGGGACAGGGCCGTGTTGATGATCCCGACCAGATAGGCCTCGACGGTCAGATTGAGGGCGGTGGCTTCGGCATCTGCGCGCGCCCGGATCTCGGCATCCAGATGGATTGTTACGGGGCGGGGATCCATACAATAATACTATCAGATGTGCAGCCTCCAATCTACCAACTACAGGTAGAGGTGATTTCATCCGGAGGAGGACTGACCCTCAATTCATTGGCCTGGCGGCGAAGCGTGGTCCGCGCCCTCGATCGGACCCAAGCCTGACCAAAGCTTAAGCTGACGACCGCCGTCGACCCGCGCTACGCCAAGGCTTCAGACGGGGAGGGACTCATGCGTCCGGCATTCATCGCGGCGATCGCCGCTCTGGCGGTTTCAGCGGCCGCGCCGGCGGTCTCGGCGCGGCAGGCGGCGGAGGGCGCCGCGGCCGCGCCGTCGCAGCCCGCGGTGACCGTCACCCGCGACGGCGACGCCTGGACGGCGGACTATGCGCTCGACCGCGATGCGCCGGTCTGGGCCTTCTTCCGCTCGGCCCTGATCCAGGAGTCGCGCCGGCCGTGGCGGCCGGAGCAGTGGCGGGTCGAGACCCCGGGCGTGCTGCTGGAGCGGGCCGGGAACTACGACATCCTGCGCGCCGCCGACGGCGGTGCGGTGCCGCGCCGGATCCGCATCGCCTTCACGCCGAAGTCGGAGAACCTCGAGGCCGACTATGGCGTGCTGGCCTTCACCGACGGCTCGGTGGTCCTGCCCAGCGGCCAGTTCGACGTCTTTCCCCTGTCCTCGGTCGCGGAGGCGGCGGCGGCCCCGCAGGATCTCAACGGCTATCCGCTGCAGGGCGGGGCGGCGAGCGTGACCTGGCGTGACCGGGCCGGGCCGGTGCTGTTCCGGGGCGAACGGGTGGCGGAGGCCTCGGCGGTCGAGGCGGACACCTATGTGCTGTTCGGCCGGGCCGACATGGTCGAGAGCCCGCGACTGGTCACGGTGACCGACCCGGCGCTGCCGGCCTGGATCAGCGGCGGCATCCAGGATTTCGCGCCGCGCGTGGCCGATCTCTACGCCGCCCGGCTGGGGCCGGGCCAGAGCGACCGGCCGACCGTCATGATCAGCTGGGCCGGCCCCACCTCGGGCATGACCTCCATGGGCGGCAGCGTCATGCCGGGCCTGATCGTCATGCGGTTCGAGGGCGAGGGCGTGCTGGAGCCGACCGCGCCGGTGCTCAATTCCTCCCGCTGGTTCATCGGCCATGAGAGCGCGCATTTCTGGCTGGGCCAGGTGGTGCGCTACGAGCGGGCCCGCGACGGCTGGATCACCGAGGGCGGGGCCGATCTGATGGCCATCCGCGGGCTGAAGGCGATCGACCCCGGTTATGACGCGCTGGCGGAGCTGCAGAAGGAGGTCGACGACTGCATCGCCCTGGCCGACCAGCCGGTGGTCGAGGCGGCCGGACGCGGGGAGCACCGGGCCCTGTACGCCTGCGGGGCTGTGTTCGCGATGGCGGCGGAGGGCGTCCAGCGGCGGGCGACCGGCGGCGACTGGTTCGACTTCCTCAGGCCCCTGATCGACGCCAGCCGCGTGGACGGGGTGTTGACGCGGAAGGAATGGCTGGACGCGCTGGACGCCGTCTCGGGCGACCCGTCGCTGCGCCGGGACATGGAGACGCTGCTGGACGAGGGCTCGCCGCAGGCGGCGGAGTTGGTCGCCGGATTGCTGGAGCGGTCGGGCGTGGCGGCGCGGCGCGAGGACGGGCGGGTGGTGCTGGTCGCTGCGCCGGATGCGCCGCGCGGCTAGGGGGCCGACCCCGCGAGGTTGAGCCTCATCCAGGTTTCGATTTCGGCCTGCTGCAGGCCGAACATCATGTCGGGGGTGACCCTGTAGAGGGCCCGGACGAAGGCCCTGTCCCAGCGCGTCATGGCCCGCGGCTGGTCGGCGACCGGATCGTCGAACAGCGACAGGATGGTCCGTTGTCCGCCTGTGCCGGGCTGTGCGGGAAGATCGACGAGGGCGACGAAGGCCAGATAGGCTGCCAGGGAATCCAGCGGCGCCGCCGAGGCCCGTTCGGCGTCGACGACGATGATGGCCTGCTGGATGGCCCGGGTGGTGGCGACCCTCAGGCGCGACTGGGGCAGGGGCCTCTGGTCGGTCCGCGTCAGGTGTTGCCACCGGACGGGCCGGGACGGGCCGACGAACCGGGCGACCGCCTCGCCCCGCGTGCTGAACATGTGGTTTCGGTTGAGGGTGGCGAATCTTTGCGCGAAGGCGTCGGCCTCGGTCGAGATCACCACCGCGACCGTGGGGGAGCAGTCGGCCGGGGCATGGGCGATGTCGAGCGAGCGGAAATTGGCCGCGATTTGCTCCGTCAGATAAGCGTTCACCTCAGGCGCGCCGCCGACGACGCTGACGCAGAGCCGGTGATCCCAGCGGGCGACCTGGCCCGCAAACCGGCCATGTTCGCCGGGGACCGTGACCCCGCCGACATAGCGCCCGATCGGGTCGTTCGTCAGAGGCTGGACCACGATGTCGGACAGGGTGTTCGACGGCGGCGGGGCCGCATCCTGTCCGCTCACGAGCGCCAGGGCCAGGATCATCGCCACCACCATGCCGCGAGATCAGCCGGGATTGCGCGCCGTGTCAATCCGCGCGGACCGGGCCGTCTGGTCCTGGTCGCCCGCGAACGGATACGGACTCACCGACTTGGCCCAGTCGTCGACCACCAGCGGGCGATCGATCGGCGGCGCGGCGCGTTCGGCGCAGGGATGGCGGTGGCAGAGGCGGCAGGCGGGGCCGATGGGGGTGACCTCGGGGGCGGTCAGGTCGAGGCCCCGGGCGTAGGTCAGGCGGTGGGCGTGTTTCAGTTCGCAGCCCAGGCCGATGGCGAGGTCCTGGCCCTCGGTGAAGGCGTCGTGGCCCTGGCGGTCGACGGTGCGGGCGAGGGTGAACCAGCGGCCGCCGTCGGGGGTCTCGATGATCTGGGTGACGACGCGACCGGGCGTGCGGAAGGCGGAGTGCAGCCGCCAGCGCGGGCAGGCGCCGCCGAAGCGCGAGAAGGGGAAGGCGCCCGAGGCGAACCGTTTTGAGATATTGCCGGCCTGGTCGACCCGCATGAGGAAGAAGGGTACGCCGCGCGCCGTCGGCCGCGACAGGGTGGTCAGGCGGTGGGCGGCCTGTTCGTAGCTGACCCCGAACCGCGCCTGCAGCCGGCCGAGGTCGTAGCCGGTCTCCTCCGCCGTGCGCTGGAAGGGGCCGTAGGGCATCAGGATGGCGGCGGCGAGGGTGTTGGTCAGGGAGACCTTGAGCAGGCGGCGGGTGGGCTCGTCCGGCGCGGCGGCGGCCTCGGCCATGGCGGTCAGCTCGGCGTCATGCTCGGACAGGGCCAGCTGGAAGGCGACGGCGAAGGCGCGCGAGGCGGGGCCGAGGGTCTCGGACAGCAGCAATCTCTTGCGGTGCGGGTCGTAGCGGCGGGTCCATTCGACCATGACCTCGGCGGGCAGGGTGCGGACGCTGAGGCCGTGGCGGGTCTGCAGGCGGGCGCGGACCCGGGTCTCGAACGGTTCGCCGGGGGCGTCGGCGGCGAGGGCCTCGGCCAGGGTCTCGCCGAGGGCGTCGAGTTCGGGGAAATGGTTGCGGCGCGACTGGACGTATTCGCGGACCCATTCGGCGGGGCTGTCGTCGCCGCCGCCAGCCTCGGCGCCGTCCCGGGCGCGGCGGTCGGCGAAGGCGCGGTACAGACGCAGCAGGGCGTCGGCGGCGGCGGGCTGGTCCTCGGCCAGCTGGACGATCTCGTGGCGCGGCACGGCCAGGCCCTGGAAGACCGGATCGGCGAAGGCCTCGGCCAGCTCGGCCTCGGAGGCCGGGCCGGCGGACTGGCCCAGGGTGCGCAGATCGACGTCATAGGTGTCGGCCAGCCGCAGCAGCAACTGGGCCGAGACGGGGCGCTGGTTGCGCTCGATGTGATTGAGATAGGAGGGCGAGACGCCGAGATCCGCGGCCATGGCCGTCTGGGTCAGGGCGAGGTCGCGGCGCAGCCGCTTGAGGCGGCCTCCCAGGAAGAGTTTGCGGTCGGCGGCGACGTCCATGTTCTGACGTTAGTCACAATATGACTTAATAATCCATGTCACATCATGACTGAATGACGCGAAAGGCGCCGCCTTGTCTGTGTCATTCATGACTGTCGCGTGTTCTGCTTGTCGAGACCCGCGGCGATGGCCGCCCTATCGAGCCGAGACCGACATGACCAGCTTCGCCCACCTCGTTCCGTCGCCCGTCGGCCGCTTCGACGGCATCGAGCGGCCCTATACGCCGGAGGACGTTCGCCGCCTGCGCGGCTCGGTGCCGATCACCCACACCCTGGCGGAGCGCGGCGCCAACCGTCTGTGGGAACTGCTGCACGAGGAGCCCTTCATCAACGCCCTGGGCGCCGTCACCGGCAACCAGGCCATGCAGATGGTCCGCGCCGGACTGAAGGCCATCTATCTGTCGGGCTGGCAGGTCGCCGCCGACGCCAACACCGCCGGCGCCATGTATCCGGACCAGTCGCTGTATCCGGCGAACGCCGCGCCCGAGCTTTGCCGCCGCATCAACCGCACCCTGCAGCGCGCCGACCAGATCGAGCACGCCGAGGGCGGGGCCAAACGCGACTGGTTCGCGCCGATCGTCGCCGATGCCGAGGCCGGCTTCGGCGGCCCGCTGAACAGCTTCGAGATCATGAAGGCCTTCATCGAGGCCGGCGCCGCGGGCGTCCATTTCGAGGACCAGCTGGCTTCGGAGAAGAAATGCGGCCACCTCGGCGGCAAGGTTCTGATCCCGACCCAGGCGCATGAGCGCAACCTGATCGCCGCGCGCCTCGCCGCCGACGTCATGGGCGCCCCGACGCTGATCGTGGCCCGCACCGACGCCGAGAGCGCCCAGCTGATCACCTCGGACGTCGACGAGCGCGACCGGCCGTTCATCGACCGCGAGAACCGCACGCCCGAGGGCTTCTTCCGCCTGAAGGCGGGCACCGGACTGGACCACTGCATCGCCCGGGGCCTGTCCTATGCGAAATACGCCGACGTCCTGTGGTGGGAGACCTCGCACCCCGACCTGGACGACGCCCGTCGCTTCGCCGAGGCCGTTCACAAGGAGCATCCCGGCAAGCTGCTGGCCTACAACTGCTCGCCCTCGTTCAACTGGAAGGCCAAGCTGGACGACGCCACCATTGCCAAATTCCAGCGCGAGCTGGGGGCGATGGGCTACAAATTCCAGTTCGTGACCCTGGCCGGCTTCCACGCCCTGAACAACTCGATGTTCGAACTGGCCGACGGCTACCGCGACCGCGGCATGGCGGCCTATTCCGAGCTGCAGCAGCGCGAGTTCGCCAATGAGGCCGCCGGCTATACCGCCACGCGGCACCAGCGCGAGGTCGGCACCGGCTATTTCGACCAGGTCGCCACCGTCATCTCGAACGGCCAGTCGTCGACCACCGCCCTGAAGGATTCCACCGAGACCGCCCAGTTCGTGGCGGCCGAGTAAGGAGAGAGCTCATGCAACCCCTGAACAATCCCACGGCCATCATCGACTTCTGCCTGGCCCCGCTGAACCTCGACACCCAGACCGAGGCGGAGCGGGAGGTGCGTCGCCGCCTCGAGCACGTCATCAAGACCTTCCGCGCCAAGGCGGCCCAGCCGGTCAGCGTCGACTTCTCGTCGATGCCGTCGCAGGTGATCAACGAAGCCGCGCACGGCTACGAATAGAGGGGGTCAGGCGGCCAGGGACGCCGCCGCCGCCCGGGGCAGGGTTGCGACCAGCCGGAGCAGTTCGCCGGCGTCGAAGGGCTTGGCCAGGTGGCGGTCGGCGCCGGCCGCCTCGGCGGCGGCGATGTGCTCGGCCAGGGCGTTGGCGGTGAGCATCACGATCGGCGTCCGCGTCAGCCCCATGGCCGCCTCGTGCAGCCGGATTTCCCGGGTCGCGGTGAGGCCGTCCATGACCGGCATCTGCATGTCCATCAGCACGATGTCGAAATCGCCGTCGCGGCAGGCCTGGAGCGCCTCGGCCCCGTTCTCGACCGAGGTCAGGTCGATGTTGGCCTGGGCCAGAATCATCTCGACCACCTTGCGGTTCACCGGATGGTCGTCCGCCAGCAGCACGCGGACCACAGCGTCCTCGTCATTCCCGCGATCCGCCGTGATGTCGGTCATGGCCGCAGGCGCTTCGGCAGGCCGGAACGGAATGGTCAGGATGAAGGCCGAGCCGCCGCCGGGTTCGCTTTCGCAGTCGAGATCGCCGCCCATCATCTCCGCCAGCTGGCGGGAAATGGCCAGGCCGAGACCTGAGCCGCCGAAGCGGCGGGTGATCGCGCCGTCGGCCTGTTCGAAGCGGCTGAACAGGCGTTCGCGGGTCTCGCAATCGAAGCCGATTCCGGTGTCCTCGATCGAGAAGCGCAGTGTGGGGGCGCCGTCGCGGTCCGGGCCGGGCCCGGCGGTCAGGCTGACGAAGCCCGTGCCGGTGAATTTGACGGCGTTGGACACCAGATTGGTCAGGATCTGCTTGATGCGGACCACGTCGCCGACGATCCAGCCGTCCGCTTCGGGCGCGATCTCGACGAAGAACTGCAGGCCCTTTTCGTTGGCGGAGGTCTCGTAGAGCTGGGCCGCCTCGCGGACGGCGCGACCCAGATGGAGGACCTCGCTGGCCAGCTCCAGGCGGCCGGACTCGACGCGGGCGAGGTCGAGGATGTCGCCGAGCAGGACCTGCAGCGTGTGTCCCGAGGAGCGGATCAGCTCCAGCATCTCTTCCTGCTGGAGGGTGAGGGGCGTCCGCGCCAGCGCCTGGGCCACGCCGATCACGCCGTTCAGGGGCGTGCGGATCTCGTGGCTCATATTGGCGAGGAACTGGCTCTTGGCGCTGTTGGCGGCCTGGGCTGCGTCGCGCGCCTCGGCGAGGGCGCGGGCGTCGTTCTTCAGGTCGGTGATGTCGGTGCAGACCGTGACGATGCCGCCGGCCGCGGTGCGGCGGTCCGAGACCCGCAGCCAGCGGTCGCCGGCGATCCGCTGCTCCATGGTCGTGGTCAGGGCGCGGCGGGAGTCGAGCCGTTCCTGCACCCATTCCGCCTGCCGGCCGCGGGCGTCGGCGTAGAGATCCTCCTCAAGACCGATCTGGATGATCTCGCGGAAGGTCATGCCCGCCTTCAGGGTCGAGGACAGTTCCGGGTTCACCTCGGCGTAGCGGTGGTTCCACAACACCAGCCGGTCTTCGGCGTCATAGAAGGCCATGCCGTCGGGCATGGCGTCGAGGGCCTCGCGGAACCGCTTCAGGGCGCCCGCCTGGGAGGCCCAGCTCATCCAGGCGATGGCGGCGGCGACGCCGGCGATGGCGAGGACCATGGCCACGATCACCCCGGTCATGACGCCGCCGGAGACCGTCAGCCCCGTCTCGATCCGGGGGTGGGGCGCGATCACCATGGCGCTCATCGCGGTGAAATGCAGAACGCCCACGGCCAGGGTGCCGCCGAGGGCCGTCGCCAGCCGTCGGGCCAGGCCGGGTCCGTAGAGGACCCCGCCGCTGATCAGCGCCACCACCAGGCCGCCGCCGACGGCCAGGACCGCCGCGGCCGGGTGCCAGCCGATGTCGCCGGCCAGGCGCAGGCCGGAGATGCCGAGGAAATGCATCGCCGCCACGCCGGTCAGCGAGATCAGCGACGCCAGGAGGCGAAACAGCCGTGTGGGTCGCGCCATGACGGCGCCGGCGGCCAGGCCGAAGCTGGCGAGGGCTATGGCGAAGGATCCGACGGTCGGCCAGACGGCGTAACGGATCTCCTGGCCCGGCTGGTAGCCGTGCAGGGCCACGAAATGGGTGGTGAAGACGGCGAGGCCGCCGATCAGGGCCGCCAGCACGATGGCGTTCCTGCGTCGCGGCCCGGTCTGCAACCGCGCGGCGGCGAGCAGATGGAGGGACGTCGCCATCCCGAGGACGCAGATCAGCCCGGCGGCCAGGAGCCAGCGGGCGTCATGCTCAGCCGTGATGGAGTACAGGATATGGTCCAAGGCTCTCCCCTCGAACCGTCAATATGGACCGAAGGGGTGAAGAAACCGTGGGCAATGGCCAAGCTGTGGATCAGGCCGCCGTGTCCGCGACGACGACCTCGAAGGCGCGGCCCACGACCTTGA
The DNA here is from genome assembly GCA_004296955.1 of Brevundimonas sp. Taxonomy (GTDB): domain Bacteria; phylum Pseudomonadota; class Alphaproteobacteria; order Caulobacterales; family Caulobacteraceae; genus Brevundimonas. The sequence goes on along the minus strand of SCVB01000106.1, from coordinate 22,859 downwards.
CCGGATTGACCTGACGCTCGCCGCGGCGGACCTCGAAATGGAGGTGGGGCCCGGTCGATCGGCCGGTCGAGCCGACCAGCCCGATGCGGGCGCCGGCCTCGACGGCGTCGCCCGTGGCCACGTCCAGACGGCTGAGATGCCCGTACAGGGTGCTCATGCCGTTGGGGTGGCGGATCTCGACGAAGCGACCGTATCCGGCCGGATCATAGCCGGTGCGCAGGACCTTGCCTTCGGCGGCGACGAAGACGCCCGTGCCCTGCGGGGCAGCGATGTCGACGCCCTCGTGGTTGCGGGCGGCCTGGCCGGGCAGGCGGCGAAGGCCGAACGGCGAGTTGACCGCGTAGCCGCGCACGGGCGTATCGAAGGCGATCAGGCGGGTCACCGGTCCGGCCGGCTCCGCCACAGCGGTCATCGGCGGCGCTTCGGGAACGGCGAAGGCGGCGGCGGGCAGGTCGGGATCCGGCATGGACAGGGGCGCGGCGGCCATGGCCAGCACGGCGACCGCGGCCAGGGCGGCGGCCTGGCCTGAGTGGATGAGGAACGACCGGGCGGTCGGCAACAGGCGTCGCATGGCGGCGTCGGCTCCGTCTTCGGCTCTACGAGCGGGAGGGGGCGCCGGCGGCCGCAACGAGCGACACACTGCGGCCAGCGACCGGAGCGGGTCCTTCTAAGAGTCCGTGGGGCGACTTTGCGGCGGTGCGGGGCGGCAGGACGTCGCAGGCCGGAACAAAAAGGGCGCGCGACCCGAAGGCCGCGCGCCCGATTTCCGGCGGAAGGCGGAGCCTACTGCAGGGGCAGCCTGAAGGTGATGGCGCCGACATGGCTGTCGGCGGCGTCGCCGAAGCGGCCGCGATAGCCGATCGTCATCTTCACCGGACCCAGGTCGGCGTCGACGCCGGCCGAGGCGATCAGGGAGCCGCCGAACGGATCCTCGATATCGCGCGCCAGGATCTGCGCGGGGTTGGCGGTGATGCCAGTGCGAACGGCGTCGCTGCTGTCGGAGAAGGTGTCGCGATAGCCGCCCTCGACGAAGAAGCTCAGCTGCTCGCCGCCGCCCTCGGCCCGCAGGGAGATTTCCCCGCTGGCGGCCTGGACGGTGCGGTCCTGGTAGGCGTACTGGGCCGCCGGGCCCTGTTCGACGTAGCCGTTGACCTCGGTCGAGACGTAGTTGACCGCCACGCGGGGCGACAGGCCGATCCCGCCCATGTCGAACCAGACGCCGCCCTGCAGGCGGGCGCCGACGCTGCCGCCGTCCGTCTCGCCGGTGTGGATGATCGGGGCCAGGGAGGTGACGCGGGTGATGTCGTCATAGTGGTCGATGGAGCCGCCGACCGTGGCGTTGACGAAGCTGCCGCCCGAGCGCCAGCCGCCGTAGACGTCGAAGGCGTAGGTCTCGACGTCGAATGCCATGGCCCCGGCGTCGACCTCGGCGGTCCGGAAGGTCCCGGCGAAGCCGAAGCGGGCGCCGGACGACATGACGTGGTCGAGACCGAGCCGCCCGCCCCAGCCGGTGGACTCGGCGGCGGCGACCGTGCCGCGGGCGTCGGTTTCGACGCTGTCGGCGATGGCGCCGAAGGTCAGGTGGGTGCCGGCCTGCCAGTCGGCCCGGCCGGACAGGCCTTCGCTGGCGAGATCGAGCAGATCCTCGCGCTGGCGGAAGCCGGTTTCAGCCTGGACCGTCGATTGGGCGCCGATGTCGCCGTAGTAGAGGTAGTCGTCGGCGAGGGCCGCGAGCAGGCGGTGGCCGGCCGCGGTCGGGTGCACGCTGTCCCAGTACAGATAGGTGTCGGGGGTGGCGCAGACCGTGACGCCGTTGAAGCAGGTGTCCCGGACGTTGGTCAGGCCGAAGGCGCCGGCGTTGGCGACCAGCGCCGGACCGATCTTGTAGAGATCCATCAGGATGATGTTGGAGCCCGGCCGGGCGGCGGCCGTGGTCATCAGTCCGGCCAGCAGGGCGCCGTTGAACTGGGTCCCGGCGTAGTCGGCCAGCGGGGCGGCGGCGGCGAAGGCACCCTGGTTGAACTGGGGCGTCAGGGCGAGGTTGGGCAGGTTGCTGACCAGGATGGTTCCCGCGCCGGCGCCGGCCACGCTGTTGACGATGAAGTTGATGTCGGCGGCGGCGGCGAGGGCCACCGGCTGGATGGCGCCGGTCGGATTGGCCGAGCCGGCCGCGGCGGGGACGGCCTGGAAGATGTTGTTGGCGCCGCCCAGGATGCTGACCAGGTCATTGGCGCCGAAGGTGCCGCCGGCGCCGGTATAGGCCAGCAGCTGGTTGCGCATGCCGGGAGGGTTGAGGGAGCTGTCGGTCCGGGCGCCGCCGAAGGCGTAGTTGACGCTGCCGGTCACGGGCGCGCCCGCCGTATAGCGGCCGGCGTTGAAGCCGAGCAGTTCGGTGAAGACCGGGCCGTTGGAGAAGCGGCCGTTGAAATACGGCGGCGAGGTCGGCTGGCCGGACACGGCGTACAGGTTGCCGTTGTCGCTCAGACTGTCGCCGAACACGACCAGGCGGTTGTAGCTCTGGGCGCTGGCGGCGGTTGCGAACGCGCCGGCGGCGGCAACGGTCAGGGCGGCGAGCGCCGCACTGCGCAGGAAACGAGACATCGATGATCCTCCCTCGGCCGTCATCATGCGACCGTTGCGGGACACTGTGCGCGGGTTTCGCGCGCGCGCAAGATGCCGCCGGGGAAGCTTCCTAGTGCAACATGCGGAACCGCAGCGTTCCGGCCACACCCTTCAGCGCACGGAGGGCTTCCGGGTCATAGTCGCGGTCGACGTCGGTGATCACATAGCCGGTGCGCTCGTCGGTCTTCAGATGCTGGCCGAGAATGTTCAGGCCGGCGGCGGCGAGGGCGCGGTTCAGCTCGGCGAGCACGCCCGGCTGGTTGCGGTGGATGTGCAGGATGCGGTGCGCGCCGTCGACCTCGGCCAACTGCACATTGGGCAGGTTGACGCAGAAGGTGGTGTCGCCCCGGTTCAGATAGGCCAGCAACCGCTCGGCCGCGAAGACGCCGATGGCCTCCTGGGCCTCCTCGGTCGAGCCGCCGATATGGGGGGTCAGGATGACGTTGGGCAGGCCGCGCAGCGGACTGTCGAAGGGGTCGGCGTTGGTGGCCGGCTCCTCGGGGAAGACGTCCACCGCGGCGCCGCCGATCCGGCCCGAACCGATCGCCTGGGCCAGGGCCCCGACGTCGAGGACATGGCCGCGCGACAGGTTGAGCAGCAGGGCCCCCGGCTTCATCCGCGACAGCCGGGCGGCGTCGATCAGGGCCGTATTGTCCATCCGTCCATCGACATGCAGGCTGACCACGTCGCTCTCGGCCAGCAGGGCGTCGAGCGAGGCCATGCGGCGGGCGTTGCCCAGGGCCAGCCGTTCGGTCAGGTCGTGGAACACGACCCGCATGCCCAGGCCCTCGGCCAGCACCGACAGCTGGGAGCCGATGGCGCCGTAGCCGACGATGCCCAGGGTCTTGCCGCGCAGCTCGCGCGATCCGGTCGCGGACTTGTTCCAGACGCCCCGGTGCATGGCGGCGGACTTGTCGGTCACGTCGCGCAGCAGGGCGATGGTCAGGCCGACGGCCAGTTCGACCACCGAGCGGGTGTTGGAATAGGGGGCGTTGAACACGGCCACACCGCGGGCCGCGGCCGCGTCGAGGTCGATCTGGTTGACGCCGATGCAGAAGGCGGCGACCGCCATCAGGCGGTCGGCGGCGTCGAGCACGCGGGCGCTGACCTGGGTCTTGGAGCGGACGCCGAGGACGTGCACCCCCCGGAGGGCCTCGATCAGGGCGTCCTCGTCCAGCGCGCCCTTGAGCGACTCGACCGTATAGCCGGCCTCCTCCAGCCGCTCGACGGCGGCGGGGTGGATGTTCTCGAGCAGCAGGATGCGGATGCGGCCGCGGGGGTAGGACCAGCGGCCGGCGAGACCCTCGGCATGCAGGAACTCGTCCATCGACGGCGCCTCGGCGTCGGCGGCGGCGACGACCGGATCGCGGCGCACGATCTCGGTGAAGGCGTGGAACCGGTCCGCGACGCCGGCCAGTTTGACCTCGGCGTCGGTCCAGCCATCGCCGATCATGACCACGGGGCCGGAGAGGCCGAGCGCCTTGATGACGGCGGGCTTGCCCCCGGCCTCGGACAAGGGATTGGCGGCTTCCACGCCGGTGACGCGGCCGTCCGCGTCATAGGTCAGGTCGTTGCACAGGACCCGGCCGGGCGGAATGTGCAGATGGGCGGCGAGGGGGGCGACGATCTCGCGGAAGCCGCCTGACAGGATGACGATCCGGTCCGCGTTCTCGCGGAAGAATCGCAGGTTGCGGCGCACCGACGGCGTGCCCTCGTCGAGGATTCTGGCGGCCAGTTCGGCGACATGGGCGCGGGTCAGCGGCAGCAGGGCCAGACGGCGCCGCAGGGCCTCGCCGAAGGGCAGGTCGCCCGCCATGGCCTGATCGGTCAGGGCGGCGACCTCTGCGCGGATCGCGGCGGCGTCGGGTGCGCCGGCGAGAGCGATCTCGGCCAGGGCCTCAAGCGTCTCGATGCGCACGAGCGTGGAATCGAAGTCGAAGATGTAGGTGGTCGGGTGGGCCATGCCGTGAGCTTGGCTCACCTTCGCAGTTGCAGCAATGCCCCGTCGTCGTTCTCGAAGGTCGCCGAACTGAAATCGCCGGCCGCCCCTTGGGGGCGACCGGCGATCACATTGGCGGGCGGCTACATCCAGATCGGACGCGAGCCTCAGAATTTGCCGAGGCTGCGGATCCGGCTGTCGGGACGGCGCACGTCGAGAGCGGCGGCGCCGATCGCCGCGGCGATGGTCGCGACGGCCAGCAGGGCGCCGCCTTCCTTCGCGTGTTCGCGGGCGTAGTCGCCGGCGTCATGGGCGTAGCGCCGCGCCGTCTTGCCGTGCTTCTTCAGCGCCTTGCGCGAGGAATGTCGCGCGCCGTGGACAAAGCGTTCGCCACGATGGCGGGCGTCCTCGCCCAGATCGGCGGCGCGTTCGCCGGCTTCGGACAGGCTGTGACGGACGGTTTCGGTCAGGTCGCCGAAGCGGTCGCGCAGGGCCCCCGTGTCGATCCAGCCGCGCGGGTCGATGCGGCCGCGCAGACGCTCGTACCGGGTCGGGCCGCTGCGCTGGTTCAGCAGCAGGGCGGCGATGCCGATTCCGGCGAGCACGGCGAGAGCGCCGCTGGCGATGCCGGGATGTTTGCGGACTTCGGCGAGGGCGGAGAACTGGCGGACCATCGGATAGTGAACCTCTTCGTCGAGGCCGTCGTCGCTCGGGTCGTACAGCCCGTCTTCGTACGGCTCATAGGCGGAACCCCTGTCCCGCATCAGGGAAGGAGCGAACCGGGCGAAGAGTGGTTCCGCCAGGCCGGGCAGGACGGAATAGAAGCTGGCGATCAGCCGCCCGCCGCCGCCGACGGTGATTTCGCGGATCGGATGGCTGGCGCAGTACAGGATGGTGTCGGCCACCACATGGGTCGCATAGACCGGCTGGGGGTTCTGGGTCGCATAGCCGGTCAGGTTGCGGGCGTGCTTGTTGTAGGGTGTGTCGACGGCCGCCGGCTTGACCAGGCTGACGGTGATGGGGGCGTCCTCGCGCATCAGTTCCATGCGCAGGGCGTTGGTGAAGCCCTTCACGGCGTGTTTGGAGGCCGAATAGACGCCCTGGATCGGCATGGGCGCGTCCGACAGGATCGAACCGACGTTGATGATGGCCCCGCCGCCCTCACGCTCGCGCAGATGGGCGGCGGCGACCAGCGATCCGTTGACCACGCCCCAGTAGTTGGTCTCGAACAGCCGGCGCTGGTCGTCCAGGTTGGTGGCGCTGATGGCGCCGTAGATGGAGACGCCGGCGTTGTTGACCCAGGTGTCGAAGCCGCCGAACAGGCGCACGCATTTCCCGGCGGCCTCGGCCAGGGCCGCGTGGTCGGCGACGTCGGCGACGGCCCAGGCCGCCCGCGCGCCGGTCGCCTGCAGCTCTTCGGTCAGGGTCCTGAGGTCGTTTTCGCCGCGCGCGATCAGGAAGACGCAGGCCCCGGCCCGCGCCGCCCGACGCGCTGTCGCCAGACCGATGCCGGAGGTGGCTCCGGTAATGACGATGGCCTGTTCGTTCAGGGGCTTGAGCGTCGCTTTGGTCATGAAACCGCCGGGTCGGTGTGTTCGGATCGGGCTGCTGGAACGGGGCCGCGACCCCGCCGGTTCCTGCTGTAGCACGCAGGCCTTACCATTCGCGATACGGACGCCTATCTGACGGCGCTTCCGAACCATCGCCGTTTTCTCGAGGACCGCCCGTGACCGATCACGCGCACGACCCTGCCGCCGCCGCGCCCGCCGACGACCTCGCCGCCGCCTTCCAGATCGAGGGCTGGCCCGTGCGCGGCCGGATCGTGCGTCTGGGCGAGACCATCGACGCCATCCTCTCGGCCCACGCCTATCCCGAGCCGGTCGCGGCCCTGCTGGGCGAGGCCTGCGCGCTGGCCGCCCTGGTGGGCTCCAGCCTGAAGTTCGAGGGCCGGCTGATCGTCCAGGCCCAGGGCGACGGGCCGGTGCGCTATGTCGTCGCCGACTATGACACCGACGGCCACATGCGCGGCTACTGCCGCTTCGACGAGGACGAGGTCGCCGCCGCGTCCCAGGGCTTCGCCCGTCCGGGCGCGCGCTCGCTGCTGGGGCAGGGGGTGTTCGTCATGACCCTGGACCGCGGGCCGGACTTCGAACGCACCCAGGGCATCACCCCGATCGAGGGCGAGAGCCTGTCGCTGGCGGCGGAGCACTATTTCCAGCAGTCCGAACAGATCCCGACCCGGGTGCGGCTGGCGGTCGGGTCGGTGGTCACAGAGACCGGCGCGACCTGGCGCGCGGGCGGGGCGCTGATCCAGCTGATCGCCGGCGACGAGGCGCGCGGCTCGACCGAGGAGGCCTGGGACCGGTCGCGGGCCCTGTTCCAGACCCTGGCCGACGACGAACTGCTGGACCCGACCGTCACGCCCGAGACCCTGCTGTTCCGCCTGTTCCATGAGGACGGGGTGCGGCTGGAGGACGCGCGGGCCCTGGTGGCGCAATGCCGCTGTTCGCGCGAGCGTATCGCCAGCGTTCTGACCTCGTTCGACTCGACCGAGCGGGCTGAGATGATCGAGGCCGACGGCAAGATCCGGGTGACCTGCGAATATTGCGCGACGATCTATGAGCTGGCGCCGGACGAGATCGCCCCGGACTGATCCGCCGAAGCGTGACCGCGAGTTCATTTGAACTTCCGCGAGAGGTCGGTCATTGGCGATTTATGATCAGCGCTCTCGCCGTTTCCCTTCTTCTGACCGCCGCCGCGCCGGCGCCGCCCGCGTGTCGCTTCGCGGGCGAGCCGCGCGCCTGGAGCCGCGACGCCCTCGCGTCCTGGGACCGGCTCGATCATGAGCGGCTGCGGATCGCCGAGCCGGTGATTCCGGTGATCACCCTGTTCGACCAGACCTGCGCCTGGACGCTGACGCCGGACGCCCGCGGCGATTTCCGGGTCGGCGCGCGACGCTATCGTGTCGCAGGCTCCGCGCATTCGGGACAGGTCGGCCTGCCCGACGGAGGTACGGTCCCCGCCCGGAAGCTGGCCTTCGCCTCGCCGATGTCGGACGGGCGGATGTTCTTCATCATGGCCCTGCCCGCGGTCTGGCGGGCGGACCCCGACGAACCGCGCGACTGGCGCCGGCTGTCGATGGTGGTCTTCATGCACGAGTTCGCCCACACCCAGCAGGCCGCGAGCCTGGGCGTGCGGATCGACGACCTGCTGGCGCGGGGCCTGCCCGAGGACAGCGATGACGACGTCATCCAGGACCGGTTCGGCGCCCGCCCGGATTATCCGGCCGCCTATGAGGCCGAACGGGACCTGTTCTACCGGGCCGCCGCGGCGACCGACGCCGCGTCCGCGCGCGCCGGCCTGGCTTCGGCCGCGCAGGCGATGGCGGCCCGCCGGGCCCGGTGGTTCCGCGGCGAGGACGCGCTCTACGCCGAGGCGGACGACGTGTTCCTGACGCTGGAGGGCACCGGAAACTGGGCGGCGTGGATGTGGCTGACCGATCCGCGCGGCGGCCGTCTGAGCCCGGCCGACGCCACCACCTTCGTCAGGGGCGGCGGCAACCGCTGGAGTCAGGACGAGGGGCTGGGGATCATGCTGGCCGTCGACCGCCTGACGCCGGACTGGCCGGCGCTGGCGTTCGCTCCGCGGGGCGCCACGGCGGACCGGCTGATCGAGCGGGCGCTGGCTCAGTAGGCCAGGGCCAACCCGTCCTTGCGCATTTCGGACGCGGCTCCGTAGGTCCACGGCCCGCGTTCGTTCACCTGACGCACCACGTTCTGATAGCCGCCGAAGCCGCCGTTGGGGCCGCCGAGGACCCAGCCCATGGCCGCAAGCTGCGCCTTCGACGCCGCCGGCACGCCGGTCTCGAGGAACAGGGTGCCGACGCCCTCGGACGGCTGGCCGGTGGGTTCGGACGAGCCTTCGTGCTGCCAGCGCGGGGCGTCGCCGGCCTCCTGCGGATCAAGGCCGTAGTCGACCATGTTGATGATGATCTGGGCCTGGCCTTGCGGCTGCATGCCGCCGCCCATCACGCCATAGGCCATCCACGGCTCGCCGCCCTTGCAGGCGAAGCCGGGAATGATGGTGTGGAAGGGCCGCTTGCCCGGGGCGTAGACGTTGGGGTGGCCGTCCGTGAGGTTGAACAGCTCGCCCCGGTCCTGGAACATGAAGCCCAGCGGATGGCCCTCGCCGTCGTCGGCGACCAGACCTGAACCCATGCCGCGGTAGTTGGACTGGATCCAGCTGACCATCATCCCGTCCTTGTCGGCGACGCTGAAATAGGTCGTGTCGCCCTGCGTCGGCGCGTCGCCGGGGAAGACGCGGTCCATGACCCGGTCGGGGCGGATCAGGGCGGCGCGTTCGGCGGCGTAGGCCTTTGAGTTCAGATATTCGACGGGCGTGCGGCTGAAGCGCGGGTCGGCGAACCATTTCGCCCGGTCCTCGAAGGCCAGCCGCTTGGCCTCGGCCTGGTGGTGGATCGAGGCGGCCGACTGGAAGCCCATGCCCTTGAGGTCGAACTGTTCGCAGATGTTGAGGATCTGATTGGTCGAAAGGCCCTGGGTGTTGGGGCCGAGGCCATAGACGTCGACGCCGCGATAACCGGTGCGGATCGGCTCGACCCATTCGGTGCGGTGGGCGGCCATGTCGGCGCGGGTCATCCAGCCGCCGATACGACGGAAATAGCGTTCGATATGGTCGGCGATGACGCCGTCGTAGAAGGCGTCGCGCCCGCCCTCGGCGATCAGGCGCAGGGTGCGGCCGAGGTGCGGATTGGCGAAGACCTCGCCGACCGCCGGGGTGCGGCCGCCGGGGGCGTAGACGGCCTTGCGGTTGTCGTTCTCCTCGATGATGCCGGCGGAGGCGTCGAAACCGGCCATGTTGCGCTGCAGATACCAGGCGATCAGCTGGGGCATGGGCACGCCCTCCTCGCACAGCTCGGCGACGGGCAGCAGGACCTCGGCCCACGGCAGTTTGCCGTAGCGCTGGTGGGCGCTCCACCAGGCGTCGACCGTGCCGGGGACATTGACCGTGACGGCGCCGTATTTGGGCAGATAGCCGTCGGGGCCCTTCTTCGAACGGGCGGTCTCCAGCGACAGGCCGCGCGGGCTGTTCCCCGAGCCGTTGAAGCCGACGACCTTCCGCTGGGCCGGGTCCCACAGCATGCAGAAGGCGTCGCCGCCGATGCCGTTGGCGGTGGGCTCGAGGAAGCCGAGGGCGGCGTTGATGGCGATGGCCGCGTCGATGGCCGAGCCGCCGCGCCTCAGGGTGTCGATGCCGATCAGGGTGGCGCGCGGATGGGCCGTGGCGGCGGCGCCGTGCGCGCCCCAGACTGTGGAGCGGCCGACGAACTGCACCCCGCTGTTGCGGTCGCCCGGACCGACCCCGGCGTAGGGGTCGGCGGGCGCGGACTGGCGGGGCGGGGCGGCGGCAGCGGGAGGCGCGCCGGCGTTCGCGGCCGTCGCGCCCGCGAGCAGGGCTCCGGCGGGCAGGGTCGAGAGGAAGGTGCGGCGGCGCATGGGACGGCTCCTCGAACTGGGGAGGGGACCCTAGCCCGTTCGGCGTCCCTGTGAAGCCGTCAGCCCCCCAGATCGAGCGAATACCCCGCCGACCTTACCGTCCGGATCGGGTTGACCGTGCCCTCGACGTTCAGGGCCTTGCGCAGGCGGCCGACGTGGACGTCGACGGTGCGGGCCTCGACATAGACGTCCGAGCCCCAGACGGCGTCGAGCAGCTGTTCGCGGCTGAAGACGCGGCCGGGGTGCTGCATCAGGTGGTCGAGCAGGCGGAATTCGGTGGGGCCGAGGTGGATCTCCTGGCCCGAGCGCCGCACGCGGTGGGCGACGCGGTCGATGACGATGTCGCCGTGGTTGAGCCGGTCGTCGGCCAGGCCCGGACGGATGCGGCGCAGGACGGCGCGAATGCGGGCGATCAGCTCGCTCATCGAGAAGGGCTTGGTCAGATAGTCGTCGGCGCCGGTGTCGAGGCCGCGGATGCGATCGCTTTCCTCGCCCCGGGCGGTCAGCATGATGATCGGCATGTTGCGGGTCTCGGCCTTGCCGCGGATGCGACGGCAGACCTCGATCCCCGACAGCTTGGGCAGCATCCAGTCCAGCAGCACCAGATCGGGGAGGCGTTCCTCGATCTGCAGCATGCCCTCCTCGCCGTCCGAGGCGACCACGACGCGATAGCCTTCCTTCTCGAGGTTGTAGGACAGGAGGGTCGCCAGGGCGTCCTCGTCTTCCATGACCAGAACATAGGGCTGCACGGGGGTATCCTCCGGATTCAGGCGGGCGACAGCGGTTCGGCGGGGGCTTCGGCGGTGTCGGGGTTCCAGCGCGGACGTTCGCCCGTGAACTCCTGGCCGGTGATCTCGTAGTAGATGGTCTCGGCGATGTTGGTGGCGTGGTCGCCGATGCGTTCGAGGTTCTTGGCCATGAACAGCAGGTGGGTGCAGGCGCCGATCGTGCGCGGGTCGCCCATCATGTAGGTCAGCAGCTCGCGGAACAGGCTGTTGTAGTGCTCGTCGACCTCGTCATCGGTGTTCCACACGGCCACGGCCCGGTCGATCTCGCTGGCGGCGTAGGCGTCGAGCACGTCGCGCAGGCGCATGGACACCAGCTTGCCCATCCGCTCGATCGACCGCGTCAGCGGCTGCAGCGGCTCGCCCTCGGCGAGGATGAGGCCGCGCTTGGCGATGTTCTTGGCCAGATCGCCGGTGCGTTCCAGGTCCATGGCCAGCTTCATCGACGACAGGGCGCGGCGCAGGTCCGAGGCGACCGGCTGGCGCAGGGCGATCAGGCGGATGGCCTTGCGCTCGATGTCGCGCTGCATGGCGTCGAGCCGGGCGTCGCGTTCGACCACGGCGCGGGCCAGGGCGACGTCGCGGCGGGCCACGGAATCGACGGCGTCGGCGACCTGGGCCTCGGCGAGGCCGCCCATGCGGGCGACCTCGGCCGTGAGCTGGTTGAGCTCGTCGCCATAGGCCTTGACGGTGTGCTGGGGCATGCGGGCGGTCCTAGCCGAAACGGCCGGTGATATAGTCGAGCGTGCGACGCTCGCGCGGGTTGGTGAAGATCTCTTCGGTGTCGCCGGTCTCGACCAGCCGGCCCATGTGGAAGAAGGCGGTGCGCTGGCTGACCCGCGCGGCCTGGGCCATGGAGTGGGTGACGATGACGATGCAATAGCGTTCGCGCAGCTCGTCGATCAGCTCCTCGATCTTGGCCGTGGCGATCGGGTCCAGGGCCGAGCAGGGCTCGTCCATCAGGATGACCTCGGGCTCGACGGCGATGGCGCGGGCGATGACCAGCCGCTGCTGCTGGCCGCCGGACAGGCCGGTGCCGGGCGAGTGCAGGCGGTCGGCGACCTCTTCCCACAGGCCGGCGCGCCTCAGCGAGGCCTCGACGACGCTGTCCAGCTCGCCCTTGGAGGCCGCCAGGCCGTGGATGCGCGGGCCGTAGGCGACGTTCTCATAGATGGTCTTGGGGAAGGGGTTCGGCTTCTGGAACACCATGCCGACCCGGGCGCGCAGCAGCACGGGATCGACGGATTTCGCATTGATGTCCTCGCCGTCCATCTCGATGCGGCCGACGACGCGGGCGCCGGGGATGGTGTCGTTCATGCGGTTCATGGTCCGCAGGAAGGTCGACTTGCCGCAGCCCGAGGGGCCGATCAGGGCGGTGACGGTCTTGTCCGGGATGTCCAGCGAGACGTCGAAGAGCGCCTGTTTGTCGCCGTAGAAGACCGAGACGTCGCGCGCGGCGATCTTGATCGGTCCCATGGGGGCCGAGCCGTGCACGACCGGCGGAGCGGCCATCACAGGCGTATCCGAATCGGAGCCGGAACCGCCGCCCTGCGTTCCGTCCGGTGCGCGAAAGAGGTTGAATTTCATTCAGCTACCACCGGCGTTCAAAGCGCCGGCGCAGGAAGATCGCGGCGGCGTTCATGACGATCATGAAGGCGAGGAGGACGAGGATGGCCGCGGCCGTCCGTTCGTGGAAGGCGCGCTCGGAAGCGTTTTCCCAGATGTAGACCAGCGAGGGCAGGGCGCCGGTCGGCTCGCCGAACGAGGCCGGGACGCCCGGGATGAAGCTGACCATGCCGATCAGCAGCAGGGGGGCCGTCTCGCCGAGGGCGTGGGCCATGGAGATGATGGCGCCGGTCATCACGCCGGGCATGGCCAGGGGAAGGGTGTGCTGGAACACCGTCTGGGTCTTCGACGCGCCCATGGCCAGGGCCGCCTCGCGGATCGAGGGCGGCACCGCCTTCAGCGAGGAGCGGGTGGCGATGATGATGGTCGGCAGCGCCATCAGGGCCAGCACCAGGCCGCCGACCAGCGGGCTGGCGCGCGGCAGGTGCATCCAGTTGATGAACAGGGCCAGGCCGAGCAGGCCGTAGATGATCGAGGGCACGGCGGCGAGGTTGTTGATGTTCACCTCGATCAGGTCGGTGATCCGGCCGCGGGGCGCGAACTCTTCCAGATACAGGGCCGCGCCGACGCCCAGCGGAATGGCGATGAAGGCCGTGACCAGCAGCATCAGGGCCGAACCGACGACGGCGCCCAGAACCCCGGCCAGCTCGGGCTCGGTCGAGTCGCCCTTGGTGAACAGGCCGGTGTTGAAGTGGGCGGCGACCTGGCCCGAGGCCTTCATCCGGTCGAGCCAGCCGATCTGTTCGTCGCTGAGGCGACGCTGGTCGGCGGGCGTGTCGCGCGAAATCTCGTCCTTGAAGAACAGGTCGGCGTCGTCGGACACCGGGGCGGCGATCGGCACGGTCTGGCCGATCAGGTTCGGATTGCCCTGGATGCGGGCGGCGGCGGCGAACTTGAGCTCGGATGAGAACAGCCCGCGCATGGCGGCGGCCTTCGAGCCCTGGGCGTCGTCGGCGACGCCCATGCGCGCCAGCTGCTGCTCGGCGACCAGCAGTTCGAAATTCGTGCCCTGCGGATAGGCGCGGTCGACACGGGCCGGGTCCATGTAGACCGGCACGGTGATGGTGTGGGTGTAGAAGGCCGTGTGGCCCTGCTCGATGATCCGGCCGAGCAGCAGCAGCAGGAAGCCGACCGCTACGCCGATGGCCAGCAGGCCGTACAGCCGGAACCGGCCTTCGCGGGCGTAGCGCCGCTTGAGCCCCGCGCGCAGCCGGCTGGCGCGCATTTCGGAGGTGACGGGCGTCTCAGTCATACTGCTGCCGGTAGGTCTGGACGATGCGCTGGGCGATGATGTTCAGCACCAGGGTGACGAGGAACAGGGTCAGGCCGAGGCCGAAGGCGGACAGGGTCTTGGGACTGTTGAACTCCTGGTCGCCGGTCAGCAGGGTGACGATCTGGACCGTGACCGTGGTGACGGTGTCCAGCGGGTTCAGGGTCAGGCGGGCGGCGAGGCCGGCGGCCATGGTCACGATCATGGTCTCGCCGATGGCCCGCGACATGGCCAGCAGCATGGCCCCGGCCACGCCGGGCAGGGCGGCGGGCAGCAGGACCCGCTTCACCGTCTCGGACTTGGTCGCGCCCATGGCGTAGGAGCCGTCGCGCAGGCTCTGCGGCACGGCGTTGATGATGTCGTCCGAGAGGGAGCTGACGAAGGGGATCAGCATGATGCCCATGACCGCCCCGGCGACGAGCGCCATCTGGTTCTGGACCAGCATCAGATACTGGCCGAGGCTGTCCAGCGGCCCGCCGGCCATCAGGGCGCCGAGGCCGTTGAAGAACTCGCGGAAGGCGGGACCGACGGTCAGGGCGGCGAAGAAGCCGTAGACCACGGTCGGCACCCCGGCGAGGATCTCGAGCACCGGCTTGACCGTCGCGCGGAACACCGGTCCTGCGTACTCCGACAGATAGATGGCCGAGAACAGGCCGACGGGGGCCGCCACGGCCATGGCGATGGCCATGATCAGGAAGGTGCCGGCGAACAGCGGCAGGGCCCCGAAGGCGCCGGTCGAGCCGACCTGGTCGGCGCGGATGGCGGTCTGGGGGCTCCACTGAGTTCCGAACAGGAACTCGGCGATCGGGACCGAGGCGAAGAAGCGGACCGAATCATAGACCAGGGAGGCGATGATGCCGACGGTGGTCAGGATGGCGACGACGGAACAGGCGAACAGGACGCCGACAATCCAGCCCTCGACGCGGTTGCGGGCGCGCATGCCGGGGCGAATCTGGCCGAAGACGAACAGGGCGCCGAGCAGGGCCGCCAGGGCCGCGCCGGCGATGCCGCCGAGGTCGAGCATCTGGCCGATGCGGGCGGCGCGGCGGCCTTCGGCGGGCAGCAGTTCTGCGTAGGGGGCGGTCCAGATCTGGACCGCGGGCCGGCCGGCGCCGACGGCGCGGGCGTCCGCGAAGAAGGCCTCGCGGCGGAAGGGTTCAAGCTGCTGCACCACCTCGGGCGCGCCGGAGGCGGTCAGCTGTTGTTCCACCCCGGGAGCGAAGGTCGAGGCCGCCATCAGCACGGCCAGGGCCGGCACGAGGGTCCAGATCAGGGCGTAGGCGCCGTGCTGGCCGGGGCGGGAGTGGGGGCGCTGGCCGGGAGGCAGGGTCCGGCCGCGCCGACTCGCCAGCGTCCGGCCGCCGACATAGGCGGCGACGGCTGCGGCGATCAGGATCGGCAGGAATAGCCAGGTCATGGACGTCCGGGAGGTCAAACGAAACGGCCCGGTCGCCCGGGTCCGCTCTTGGCCGATAACTGCCCCGGAATGGTCAGCGGATTACGACGGACGCATGACAGTTCTGTTACGCCGCCCGTCCGCGGGCCGGCCGGGCGTCACAAAGCCGTCACGGCGTCACGGCGAGGGGCGAGCGGGAAGTAGGCGGTGAAGGCCGCGCCGTGTCCGGGCGCGCTCTCGACGGTCAGTCCGCCCCGGTGGCGGTTGACGATGTGTTTGACGATGGCGAGGCCCAGGCCCGTGCCCTGGCGCTCGCCGCTCTTCTGGCCCTCGACGCGATAGAAGCGTTCTGTCAGGCGCGGCAGGTGTTCGCGCGCCAGGCCCGGACCATGGTCGCGAACGGTGACGGCGGCGTAGCGCTGGCCCTGCTCGCGGTCGGGCGTGACCAGCGGCAGCCGGGTGGCGCCGTCGCCGCGATTGCCGCCGGACCAGGGCGCGGCGGCCTCGTCGAGGGCGATGTCGGGCCGGATGACGATCTCGACCGTCCCGCCCGTCGGGGAATATTTGATGGCGTTGTCGACCAGATTCTGGACCACCTGCAGGATCTCGTCCCGGTCGCCGTGCACCGGGGCGCTGAGTTCGCGGTCCTCGAACCGGACGGCCACCGCGCGGTCGGCCGACAGGACGCTGACGGCGTCAACGACGTCGGCGGTGGCGCGGGCCAGGTCGACCCGGCCCGCGGGCGGAATATGCTCGTTCAGCTCGATCCGGCTGAGCGACAGCAGGTCGGAGACCAGCCGGCTCATCCGGTCGGCCTGGGTCGCCATGATGTCGAGGAATTTGTCGCGCGCCTTGGCGTCGTCGCGGGCATGGCCCTTCAGCGTCTCGATAAAGCCGGACAGGGAGGCCAGGGGCGTCTTCAGTTCGTGGCTGGCGTTGGCCAGGAAGTCGACGCGCATCAGCTCCATGCGGCGGACCTCGGTCTCGTCGCGCAGGACCACGAGGGCCAGGGGACCGGCGGGCCCCGGGGGCAGGGGGCAGGTGCAGGCCCGCCAGTGCCGCGTCTGGGCGCCGACGCCGGCGTAATCGGTGGTGCGGGACAGGCCGCCGAACAGCGCCTCGTCCACCGCCTCGAGCACGGCCGGGTCGCGTAGCACGGGCACCAGCAGCGCGCCCCCGCGCTGGATGCGCAACAGGTCCCGCGCGGGACCGTTGGCAAGGATGATGCGGCGGCCGGCGATGTCGTCGGCCTCGCCGCCCGAGACCACGAAGACGGGTTCGGCCAGGGCCTCGAAGACATTCTCCAGAAGGCCGGCGTCCTGGTCGTGGTCGGGCGTCTCACGCGCCGGCTCCGGCCCGGCGGCCGTCGAGGGCGTGCGGTTCAGCGCCCAGGTCGTGAAGCCCACCAGGGCCGCCGTCGGCAGCAGCCAGACGGCGTTCTCCGGCTGCAGGGCGGCTGCGGCGAGCAGGGCGGCGACGGAGACGCCGGCGCCGGCCCCGACGGTCCACAGGCGCGAACCGGTCCGGGGGGCCACAGGCGAGGGGGAGACTTCGTAGGGCATTCACGCTTTCATCGGCCGCGCGACTCGTATCGCCGAACATGACATGGAATTCATGACAGCGG
The DNA here is from genome assembly GCA_004296955.1 of Brevundimonas sp. Lineage (GTDB taxonomy): Bacteria > Pseudomonadota > Alphaproteobacteria > Caulobacterales > Caulobacteraceae > Brevundimonas. The sequence goes on along the minus strand of SCVB01000106.1, from coordinate 6,081 downwards.
GGCGTCGACCTCGCCGGATCGGCTTGTCAAACGTCCTTTACACCCGTAATCCTGAGTGGAACGGATACGGCAGGGGGAGACATCATGGCGGCGCTGACGCTCGAAGGGGTGAGCAAACGCTACGGCGACTTCCAGGCCGTGCGAGACCTGAGCTTCCAGGTGGAGAAGGGGACGATCTGCGGCTTCCTCGGCCCGAACGGGGCCGGCAAGACCTCGACCCTGCGCATGATCCTCGGCCTGCAGGCCGCCAGCGCCGGCCGGATCGAGATTCTCGGGGCCGACGACGGCCGCAAGGTCCGCGACCGGATCGGCTTCCTGCCGGAGGAGCGCGGCCTCTACAAGAAGATGACCCCGGTCGACGCCATCGCCTTCTTCGGCGCCCTCAAGGGGCTGCCGACCGGCGAAGGACGCCGGCGGGCGCGCGAGATGCTGGACGCCCAGGGGCTGGGCGCCTCGAAGCGGAAGAAGATGAAGGAGCTGTCCAAGGGGATGGCGCAGAAGGTCCAGCTGATCGCCTCGGTGGTGCACCGGCCGGAGTTCGTGATCCTCGACGAGCCGTTCTCGGGCCTCGATCCGGTCAACCAGCAGGGGCTGGAGGCGGTGATTCGCCAGCTGGCCGCGGACGGGGCCACGGTGCTGTTCTCGACCCATGTGATGCAGCACGCCGAACGGCTGTGCGACAAGGTGGTGCTGCTGGCGCGCGGCCAGAAGGCGTTCGAGGGCACGGTGGCCGAGGCCCGGGCGACCTCGAAACGGTTCCTCGAGCTGGAAGGCGCGATCGACCCCGCCGCGGCCGCGGCCTTGCCGGGGGTGAGCGGCGTCGAGACCGTCTCGGACCATGACGGGGTCCGGGTGCTGAAGGCGGCGCTTGCGGCCGGCGGCCGCGGGCAGGAGGCGCTCAAGGCGGCCTTCCTCGGGGGGCTGGACGTGCGCCGCTTCGAACTGCGCGAACCGACCCTGCACGACGCCTTCATCGGCCTGACCGGGGACAATCCCGACATCGACCAGTCGGTGAAGCCGACCGCCGCAGGAGCCGCCCGATGAGCCGCATTCTCCTGATCGCGCGCCGTGAGTACGGCGCCTACGCCCGCACCGTCGGCTTCTGGCTGTCGCTGCTGGCCTTTCCGCTGTTCGCCGTGCTGGGCGGCTTCATTCCGATCCTGATGCGGTCGAACGAACCGGTCCGCGAGGTCGTCCTGATCGAGGAGGGCGTCGAGGCCCAGGGACTGGCCGCGGCGGTCCGGGACGCCCTGAAGGACGACGCCGACCGCCGCGCCGCCACGGCGCGCGAGGCCGCCGAAAAGGCGCAGGAGACGGCGGGCGCGGCGGGGGGCGGGGCCGCCGGCAACGCGCTTGCGGCGCTGACCAAACCGAAGATGCGCATCGTCGCGCCGCCGGCGGCCATCACCGCCGCGGCCCCCGGCGAGGCGCAGGACGAGGTCGTCCGGCACTACCTGGGCGACGAGGTCGCCAAGGCCGACCGGCTCGACGCCGTGGTCTTCCTGACCCGGGTCAACGGCGTGCCGGCCGCCCGGGTGTGGAGCGCCCGCGCCACCGACGACACGGTGCAGGACTTCGTCCGCGGCGCCCTCAAGGCGGCCAACCGCAAGGCTGTGCTGGAGACGGCCGGGATCGATCCCGCCGTCGTCGACTCCACAGAGCGGTTTCGCCCCGAGGTGAAGGCCTTCTCGCCCAAGTCGGCGGGGGCGGGGGAGGTGTCGTTCCGCGACAAGCTGCCCCAGATCATCGGCCTGGCGGGCGGCTTCCTGCTGTGGTCGCTGGTCCTGACCGGGGCCTCCATCCTGCTCAACAGCGTGATGGAGGAGAAGTCGAACAAGATCCTCGAGGTGCTGCTGTCCTCGGCCTCGGCGACGGAGATCCTCGCCGGCAAGGTGCTGGGCGTGGCCATGCTGACGCTGACGGTGCTCGTCGCCTGGGGCGGGATCGGCGCGGCGGGTCTGCTGACCGCCTTCCCGGACACGGCGGCCATGATCGGAGACGTCCTGCTGCACGACGGCCTGCTGGGCTATTTCGCGGCCTTCATGGTCGGCGGCTATCTGATGTACGCGGTGCTGTTCGCCGCCATCGGCTCGTTCTGCGAGACGCCGCGCGACGCCCAGACGCTGATGGGGCCGATCATGATGGTGCTGGTCATCCCGATGTTCACCATGCAGATGGCCATCGGCACGCCGGACGCGCCGATCATCCGCATCCTGTCCATGGTGCCGTTCTTTACGCCGTTCGTGATGATGGCGCGCCTGCCGTCAGATCCGCCGATGATCGAGCTGGTCGGCGCGATCGCCGGCATGGCGGCCTTCGCCCTGTTCATGGTCTGGGTCGCGGGCCGCGCCTTCCGGGCCGGGGCGCTGTCGGACGTGAAACTGAACTGGAAGAGCTTCGTCAACGCCGCGCGGGGCGGGGGGAAGTAAGGCCTTGCGTCTCCTCCCTGTCGCGCAGCGATGGGGAGGTGGCGCGGCGCATCTTCGCGCCGTGACGGAGGGGTCGTGAGCAACGGTCGCGGCGCGGCCCCCCTCCACCACGCTTCGCGCGGTCCCCCTCCCCAGGTTGTGGGGAGGAGACAAGGAAAAGGGCCGCTCCGGTTTCCCGGGGCGGCCCTTGATCGTTTCGTTCGGCTGTCGAGCGGGGTTTAGCCGCGGCTCGGACCGCCAACGCCCGGAACCCGGGGCTTCGGCGGCGGCAGCAGGCCTTCGCGCTGCATGCGCTTGCGGGCCAGTTTGCGGGCGCGGCGCACGGCCTCGGCCTTCTGGCGGGCGCGCTTCTCCGAGGGCTTCTCGTAGTGCACATGGCGCTTCATCTCGCGGAAGCTGCCTTCGCGCTGCATTTTCTTCTTGAGGGCCTTGAGCGCTTGATCGACGTTATTATCGCGAACGAAAATCTGTACCAGGTTGAACTCTCCTTTGGCCGCCCGCCGCGCACCTCGAAAGGGAGACGGGCAGACAAATAAAATCTCGGTCCGACAGACAGGGTCCGCGGATGAAGGCGGGCTGATACACGTTCGGCCCCGCCCTGTCCAGATCGTCGCGCCTCAATCTGAAGCCTCGAAACGCCCGCCCGACGGGGATATGCTGCCGCCATGACCGAAGCGCCACACCTGTCGAACGACGCGCCCGAGGGCGACTGGGCCGACCGCATGGAGCAGACCGTGCTGGACGCCGCCCTGGGCCTCGCGCCCCGGACGGGCTGGAACAGCCGGATGGTGCGGGCGGCCTGCGAGGCCTGCGGCCTGTCCCTGGGCGACGAGGAGCTGCTGCTGCCCAACGGCGCGCGCGATCTGGCGGCCCTGCTGTCGCGGCGGCACGACGACCGGGCGCTGGCCGAACTGGCGAAGGTCGAGGCGAAATCGCTGAAGATGCGCGAGCGAATCGCGGCGGCGGTCTCGGCGCGGATGGAGGCGGGGGCCGCCGATCTGGAAGCCACGCGCCGCTGCGCGGCCTTCCTGGCCCTGCCGACCAACGCCGATCTGGGGCTGAAGCTGGCCTGGGAGAGCGCCGACCAGCTGTGGAACTGGGCCGGCGACACGGCCACGGACTGGAACCACTATTCCAAGCGGGCGATCCTGTCGGGCATCCTGATCCCCGCCCTGACCATGCGCTGGTTCGACGGGCGCGAGGCGGCGGAGGCCTTCGTGGCCGCCCGGATCGAGAACGTCATGGCCTTCGAGAAATGGAAGGCCGGCAAGGATTTCGACGCCCCGCTGAAGAAGGCTGCGGATGTGCTGAGCCGGATGCGGTACGGGGCGAAGGCTCAGTAGCGGACCCTCGTTCATTGGGTGGAGTTCGGTCGCAGGCGACCGACCGACGGGCTCGCCATCGGCGCATCCAGTAAATCGTTCGGCGTTGCAGCGTCCCGATCCGACGGAGCTCCCCCGCTAACGGGGAAGGACCATCCCGTCCAGGGTGTAGCCGGTCTGGAAGCTGGCGGGTTCGAGGACGATGCCGAGACTCAAGGGATGACCTCCTCGAATACTCACGACGGCTGGATCAGCGCAGTTTTGGACGCGATGGCCTGCGAAGACGACCTGCACGACGGCATCGACTCCGGCGGAGCGGGGAGGAAAGAGGACCTGCTGTCCTGCAGACTCCGGACCGCCCGTCACCGGACCCGTCGGGAGGCACTCGGCGACCACCGTGAGGTCAGGAACCGTGATGGCCCCCCGCCAGCGCCCGTCGTCGGTCTGATCCAGGGCGACGTCCCCGAACGTGGCGTAGTGCCCCAGGGCGCGCATCCGGGCGACATAGGCCTCGTCGGGCAGCCAGGCGTCCAGGATCAACAGAGGAAGCCCCTCCGGCTCCTCTGACCGCGCCTGCAACGGAACGACGCGCGCCGCCCACAGGGCGTAGGCGCCATCGGCAGGCCAGTGCGGCGCCTGTCCATCGATTTCGAACCTGTCGGCGCGAACGATCTCCAGGAAGGAAATGCCCCACCCGCCATGCCCGGGATGGTCTTCGAGCCAGGCTCGCGCCCAATGAACATTTCCGGTTGCCAACTCGGCGACATTCACGAAACGCAGATCAGCCGGAAGCCGGTCGTCTACTGACGCCGGATCAAACAGCAGCCAGGCGACGATTTCGTCCGGGCCAGTCACGACCCAGCGCCCTGACCTGCCGTCTTCCTCCGTTGATGCCGGTTGGGCTTCGGCCCGGGTGGAACGCTCTGACGACAGCGGGTCAACAGGGGCGGCGACGACTACGCCTTTGCCGGCATCGCTACTCGACGCATGAGCCTGCTCTGCAGGAACGGCAGCGGCGAGCATTGCGGCGACCGCCGCGATCACGTTTTTCATTGACCTCTCTGGCGCATGACCAGGTCGAGTAACCCGCGCCGAACCTCTGTCTGTCAAGGCGCGCGACCGGGTTGAACAACGATGGAACGGGCAAGGATCTCCCGGACTGACCAAATCCAGACGCCCTCCGGAACATGCACGCGCGCCGCGTCCCACCGCCGTGCAAATTCACCCCCGCCAAGCGGACGGCCTGAGCGTCCGCTATGGGTCGGGACCGGACTGTCGCCGGAGGGTAGATGGCGGACAGAAGCGGTCTTATGATCAGAGGCATGAGCGCACAGATCGAAGTCGTCGCCGAACCGACCAGTGAGCACAGGGAGGCGATCGCTCACCCCCTGAGGGAGTACAACCGGCGACACGGTCCGCCACTCACCGCAAAACCTGTCGGCATCCTTCTCAAGGATGAAACGGGGACGTCCGTTGGCGGGCTTTGGGGCAGGATCGCCTACGACTGGCTGTTCATCGAATTACTCGCGGTGCCGGAAAGCCTGCGCGGGAAGAATCACGGCGCTGCCCTGGTGACCGAAGCGGAGGAAATTGCGCGGCGCGAAGGCTGTCTTGGGGTTTGGCTCGACACTTACGAATTCCAGTCGCGCGGCTTCTATGAGCGCCTTGGCTACAGCGTGTTCGGGGCCCTGGACGATCACCCGGCAGGAAGCGCAAGGTTCTTCATGAAGAAGCGATTGTAACAGGGGTCCAGCACTCCCGGGGTGTCCGCTTTGGGGGGGGGAGCGGACATTGCGCGCCATTGACCACCTCAGAAGAGCAAGGGAAGCTAGTTCATGGAAGCCCCTGCCAAACGCAACGCCTTCTTGGACTGGCTGTTCGGAGCACCGTTAACTGGCGATGATCTCGCAAGGCACCTAGCAACTCGCCCTCCGCCATGGGCGCGCAACACCAAGTCGGCCCTTTACCTTCTGATCCTCGTGTTGTTGGCAGCGGGTTACTTGGGTTTGATCGACGGACTTCCACTTGTTGGTCCGTGGCTGGCACGAGAACGAACGCTCGTCACAATAGGGTGCCTTGCGATGATCATTGCGCTGGATTGGTATTTCGAGCGACGAGCCGACATGGGACGCACACCGTAGCCAAATGTCCGCTTTGGGTCGGAAGCGGAGTCAGCATCGCCTTGTCGCTGGCCTCAAGACGGGTTGATATATCGACGCGCTGGGAGACGGGTGTGCCGAAATATCGTGTGGTTTGGTCTTTCCCTGACAAAGCAAAGCCGGGGCATCTCGGTGCGCTGACATTCAACAGCGACGAGGATGCGATTCGGG